>NZ_JAUYZI010000077.1 GCF_030700245.1 Methylobacterium amylolyticum | reverse complement strand
CCCGCAACTCGACGATCAGCCGCTGCGCCCGCGTCAGCGCCGTCGCGGCGGCGGGCGATGCAGGGGTGGTCGGCCGCCCGATGTGACGCACCCGCTCGTCGAACGGCACTTCCAGCAGAATGCGGTCCGGATCGGGCGCGCCGGTGATCACGAAGGTGCAGGCCATCGGATCGCGGCCCTCTCGCAGGAGGTCGACCGAGAGGCCGGGGATCGTCGCGCAGGCCTCCAGGTAGGCGGCGTCGAGGTCGCGCAGCACGAGGCCGGTCTCGTCGCGCTCCAGCCCGTCCGGGGTCCGCAGATGGAAGTGGTACAGCGGCATCGTCTCATGTTTCCTGGGCGGAACCGGTGATGTCGTCGTCGAACAGGTATGCGGGGTCGAACAGCGCCAGGGCGCGCAGCCGCGCACCGTCGACGAGCGTCAGGCGCCGGTGACGTAGGATGAGCAGGGCTTGGCTGCGCAGATCCCGCAACACCCGGTTGATGTGCACCGGGGTCTGGCCGAGCGCATCGGCGAGATCGATCTGCGTCAGCGGCATCGGACAGCTCACCGCGTCGGCGAGGCCGACCGCCTCCAGCCGTGCGTGGAGTTCGCACAGCAGGTGGGCGGTCCGCTCAATCGCCGAGCGGCGGCCGAGGCTGACCGTCCATTCGTGCTGGATCGCGGTGGTGGTCAGGCGCTCGTGCAGGAACGCCGCTTCAAGCGTCGCGCTGCGAGCTGTCAGCTCCTGGAAGGCGCCCCCGGGGATCTGCGCGAGGGTGATCGGTGTGAGGGCGCAGAGGGCGTGGTGAACGTGGCGCTTCCGGAACACCTGCGGATCGCACACGTCGCCGGGCAGGAGCAGCGTCACGATCTGGCGGCGGCCATCCGCGAGCTGCCGGTAGCGGCAGGCCCAGCCGTCGAGGACGACGTTGACGGCGCGCGGGTCGTCACCTTCCGCCAGGATGTCGGCGTGGGCTTCGACGAGCCGGGCCCGGGACAGGGCGACCGCCAGCCGCTGCCGGTCGTCGTCCGATAGGGCGGCCATGCGGTGCAGCTTGCGCGCCAGCGGGCTGTCGAGCCCGATCGGGCCGTCGCTGCGTCCCGAGCCCGGGCTGTGGTCGTTCATGTGCGAACGGCTCCGGGGGAGAGAGGGGCCGCGCGCGCCCAGGACGGATGCAGGGTCGCGGTCACCGGTTCGGCACGACGGCTTGCTCTCGGAGCAGAGCGGGCGCGTCGATCACGAGGAACGCCATCTGGAACAGGACGAGGCCGGTATGGTCGGTGACCTCGATGCGCCAGTCCTCGCCCAGGGCGACCCGTTCGGCTTCGTCCCGCAGGATCTCGCCGGCCAGCCGGATCGCGTCGAGGCGTGCGGCGCGCCAGTCGGGCAGCTCGGTGCCCTCTAGGTCGAGACGACTGACGCCGTCGTGGACGTTGAAGTGGAAGCGCGGCATCGGGCGTCCCGCCTGGGTGAGGCGGGGGCATGGGATGCCCTCACTCGCGGTGGTGCCGAGATTCGTCGCCGCGATTGTCCGCCCCGCTGCACGCGGTAGGCGAAGGACGCCATCACATGTGTCAGGTTCGCGAGAACGGCCCGTCCTTCGCGCCGACCTCGACGTGATCCCCGAGGATGCGGCGACCTGAAGCGATGATCTGAATCACCTGCCGACTGTCGCACTCGCGGCGCGCCAGGGCTTCCAGGTCACGCAGGTAGGCGATCACCGGTGTCCGAGCGCGTTGGCCCTGCATCAGGACGGGCTCGACCTTTTCGGTGACATGCTCGGCGACGGTGCCCCAGAAGTCTGAGGGCAGCGCAGGGCCATGAACCATCGTGCTGCTTCTCACGATTCGTGAACGGCCCCGCCGGCGTTGGCTGGGGGGCGAGACGGACCGGCGGGGCCGACCGGAGAACCTCCGGCACGACAGCGCTAGACGAGGCCCGGGTGTCCCGGGATCACTTGGATCAGTCTGAGGCGTCCGTTCTTCCGGACGCGATGCCGCGTCTACCGCATGGCTCCGCCCGTCCCACCACCCGCGCGGATTCTCGTGGGGTCGCTGCATCGCGGGTCGCCCGCTGCCCTCCGGCAGCCTTTCTTCGGATCCGCTGGCCTCGTTGTCCCCGATTCTAGAACCTGAGTACGCGTGCCGGTTGCGCTTTTGACCCCTCCCCCCTGAGAGGAAGAGGCGGAGGCGCGCGGGTCTCGGTGCCGACCACCCTCACCCGCAGCGGGGGGAGGCGTGCGCCGGCCCAGCCGCAGCCACGCGGTCCACTCCGGCGAGACCACCCGGACCACGTTCGGCAGGTTGCGGAAGCCAGTGACCTGGCGCTCCTCGACGGTCAGCAGGCCGAGCCGGCGCGCCTCGCGGATCGCGTTCTTCACCGTCGAGCGACACACGCCCGCCACCGCCGCCATGTGCTCGATCGCCATCCGACAGTCCTTCCGCCGGGCGACCTCGGAAGCCACGAGGGCGAGCACCGCCTGCTCGGCCAGGGTGAACCGGGCGGCGAGAGCGGGCGGCAGGCGGCCCGAGGCGGCCCAGCGGCGGCGGCGTTCCATGCTGGCGTCCGTGCGGGGGCGGGAGCCGACGCCGGGCCTCCTGGGGCTGTTCTGGCGATCTTGATGGTCGTTCGTAACCGAGGTTGCGTCGGTTCTGGTTGAGTTCGGGGTCTGTCCCGCCCCTCGACTCCCATCCAGCGCACGGCGTGTCTCAATCAGCGCGGACAGCGCCTCGGCTTCGGCCTCCGTCACCTGTCCGTCCCCGTAGGCGCGCCAGAGCAGCGCCGTGACGGACGGCAGGGTGATTCGGGGCGCACGCTCGATCGCGGCCCTCAACTCGTCGGCAAACATCGGTCCCGGCCCTCATGAAGGGGCCGCAGCGGGGCATTCGGCGGCGCAGGCTGTGCGCTCCGGTCAAGACAAGCCGATCTCGTTGCCGGAACCGGGGTTCCGACTTGACGCCCGAGGGCGCTCTATGGCTTGTGGGGGTTGGAAACCGGCCCCACAGGCCACCTCGAATTCGACAGCCTCGACCTTGCCGGGTCGGGGCTGTTGGCTTTTCAGGGTCCTACTGCGGTGGCGGTGGTCTCCTGGTGGCGCCGGCGACTCGCGCGAGGCGACGGGCGGCCGGACACGGCATGTCGGCCGGGCCGAACCGTTAAGTCAACGTCAAGGGTTGGCGCTATGACCGAGCATCCTGGAGGCGCCTCCACAGCCGTCTGTTGCCAGGGCGAGGTCATCGCGTGAGAAGATCCGCCCCGGGGCGGACGTCGCAGTGAACAGCGCGGCGTTCCTGCTGGCCATCAACGGTGCGATCGGCCTGTCCTTCGCCACCGCGTTCGTCGCGCTCACGTGGCGGTCCGGCATCCGTCTGGGCCGTTGGTGCGCAGTAGGGTTCCTGGCCGCAGCCGCCACCGTGACCGTCGAAGCACTGGCCTCGACGATCCCCTGGCCCCGGTTGACCTCGACGCTGTCGTTCGGCCTGCTGATGCTCGCGCTGACGACGACCGCTGCCGGCCTCATCAGGCACTACAGGCCGTGCGCACCGGTCACTTGGCTGTTCGGCTGCTTCGTCGCGGCGACGGCCGTCAACGCCCTGGTCGTGTTTGATCTTCCCCGCGGATCCTGGGAGCAGGCGTTCGGCTACCAGGGCCCGTTCGCGCTGATGCTGGCCACGTCAGCCGGCGCGGTGCTGGTCACATCACCCCGGCGTCCGGTCGATGTGGCCCTGGCCGTCGTTCTCGCGCTCAGCTCGGCGCAGTTCCTCACCAAAGCCGTCCTCTCCGGCCTCGCGGGCCACGGACCGGGCGTGCGCGACTACATCGTCAGCGCTTACGCCTTCTACTCGCAGACCGCGGGCGGCATCCTCTCGCTCCTGCTGGGCCTCGCCCTGGTCGGGCTGGTCGTGACCGAAGTCATGACCGAGGCCAAGCTACGGTTGCAGCGCGACGGGCTCTCCGGCCTGTTCAACCGCGCAGCCTTCATGGAGCGCGTGCCGGAGGTGTTGCGGCGATCCGGATCGATGCCGGTGGCGCTGATCCTGGCCGACCTCGACCGCTTCAAGTCGATCAACGACCGGTTCGGGCACGCCGCGGGCGATGAGGTGATCCGTGTCTTTGCGGCGGACCTGCGCGCCTACTTCGAGGACGGCGTGCTGGTCGGTCGCCTCGGGGGCGAGGAGTTCTGCGCCCTGGTGCCGAACTGCGGCCCTCCGGCCGCGCGCATCCATCTCGAAGCGCTGCGGTGGCTCGGCCGGCAGAACCGCCATGAACGGCTGCCGGCCGACGCGATGCCGACAGCGAGCTTCGGCGTGGCTTTCATCGGCCGCGACGAGACATTCGATGAGGCGCTACAGCGGGCGGATGTGGCCTTGTACGAGGCAAAGGCGGCAGGGCGGGACTGTTACCGCTTCGCGTCCATTCGCGTCGACACCGCCGCGCCGGGACGTAGGCCGGTCGACGCGTTGGCCCCATCTGCTGGTTCCTCCGGATAGCTTCGTGAGCGGCGAGCCACAGGGCGCGACCGACGAGCGCGCTGGTGCGGCTCAGCTTGCGGGCGTATCAGCCCGGCATGTCCAAGCGCGTCCGCCAACTCCCGCAGGAGCGGGGCTTCGTCCTGTTCGATGTCGTCTACGAGGATGGCAGTCGCGCCTCGAACCGGCGGGTGCCGGCCGAGATACTGGGCGGCCTCGACGGCGACGACCCGGCACGCGGCCATATCGAACAGCAGGAGGCGGAGATCGCAGGAAAGGCCGGCCGGGAGCCACGGGCGATCCAGACCCTCATGCGTTCGCCCAAGGCGGATCCGAAACCGCCGAACGGATGAGTGTCACTCCTCCCGCTGCTTCACCAGATCCCGGATCTGTACCAACACCCTCGCCCGGTCCACGTCGCTCCTGAGCGTGCTCCACAGCCTCAGCAGCTCGGCCATCGCCGCCAAGTCGGCCAGGACATCGGTCTGCCGGTCGCCGTCCCCGAAGAATATGTCCGGCGGCAGCCCCAGGGCGTCCGCGATGCGACGAAGGGTACGAGCGGGGTCAGAACCGTCTTCCATCCCCCGCATATGAGCCGCTGTACCAGCTTCGTCGCTAATTCAGGGTGACACCGGCGGCCTTTGGTCCGATTTGCTGGGCGAGACCGCGACCGATCATCCTCAGCGCATGCCCGAGCAGTCGCATCATCTCGCTGTCGTCGGCGGCTACGGCACTCCGGTAGGCGGCGATCAGCCCATCCGTCATCTCGGTCACCTCATCCGGATCGAGGCCAGAGGCGGCGAGAGCTGCTGCCAGGGCATCGGGCGCCTCGGCGGCCCTTTTGACGACGATGGCGGATCGGATCGACGCGAGGTGATCGCGCACGAGGGAACGGATGGCGTCAGCTTCGTTCAGCGTCTCTGCGGGTCCCTCCGTGGTCACCAAGATCTGCCGCAGGAGCCTAGTGCTGTCCGATCGCAGTTCGCGCGCTTCGGCTCTGACTGCTTTCTGTGAGGCTTGGCGTTTGGCAAAGCTTGAGCGCGCATCGGTCATGCTGGCCTCGATCTGAGCATGCGCCTTCAGGTCAGGGGGCATCAAACTTCACAGATGTGCTGGACGCCAGATACTGGAGAGCGCAACACCATGCGGCATAAGAGGCTGGTTCAGCGTCACGGGATGGTTACCCCACGATCCGCACCGCCGGTTCGAGCACGTAGGGCGAGCCGGGCAGGTGCTCGCTGTCGCCGTCCCGCCGCACGCTGATCGCGTAGCCCCGCCGCACCGCCAGCACGCCCGCGGGGAGGTCGAGGGCAAAGCCGCACCAACCGTCGCCCATGCCCTCGATCGCCACGTCCTCGCGGAACTGATCCGCCCGGCACCGCCCGAGCACCCGCCGTTCGATCGACACCACGAGCCACACGCGTTCATCCGGTGCGCCAGGATCCCACGCCCAACCGGCGATGCGTCGATGCGTCAGCGTCCCAACGTGCCCGAGCAGCGGCACTGGCCGCTCACGCCGCGAGCAACGGCGTCCAGGCCCCCGCCGCGTCCACCGCCATCGCGCACACCACCACGCCGTCGGCCGAGCGGCGCAGCTCGACGGTGTGGACCATCCCGGGGGCCAGCGGCTCGTCGAGGTCGAAGTCGAAGCCGTGGCAGCCGTCACCCACGCCGGCCGCGGCGATGTCGGCGCGGTACGCTTCGGCCATCGTCAGGGCGACGACCGTACCGTCCACCACCACGTCGAGGCAGACCCGGCCGTTCGGGTGGGCGAGGTCCTGGACCCAGCCGACGAGACGTCGGCCGTCGCACCGGTCGAACCACGCGCGCATCGCGCCGTGGCGCACGGGCTCGACCGACAGGCCGGCGCGGACGATCAGACGGCTGCGCAGCGCGGCTAGCTCAGGGCCATGCTCGACCCGCTCAGCGTAGGGGACGGGCGTTTCGTGGACGTTGAGGCGATGGGTGCCATCGAAGCCCGCGCGCACGCCCGGTGCGGCCAGGAAGCTCTCGGCCGGGATGTTCTCGGCCATCAGCATGTCGTGGCTGTCGAGTTCGACGTGCCAGTAGGTGAGGTCGGCCACCGCCTCGCCGCGGGTGATGCTCGTGCCGTTGACGAGGTGCCCTGCGGCGACGAGCAGGCCGTCAAGGAACAGGCAGTGGTCGGGAGATACCCGAAGGTCGCGGGCGGGCACGCCGTCAGCCAGAGCCCCGGCCCGGACGCGCACGGGGCGATCGTGCTTGGGTGCGGTGAGGCCGGGATAGCTGCGCGTGCCGATCCAGCGGATGGGGCGGGGTTTGCCCGAGGCGGTCAGAGCGAGGTCGCCCACGCGCAGGGTTTCGACCGGCACGTCCTGGAGTGTCCGCCCGCGCAGGGCACGAATGCGGGTGCCGGTCACGTAGCAGGGGGCGGCGGGTTGGACCGGAACAGCCTCATTCACTCGCAGGTTGTCGATAACGAATTGTTGGCCTTGACCGGGAGTGTTCGGTGCAATCGTAACTTGATTTATTCCAGTCCAGTTGAAACTGTATAAGGTCGGAGCTTGTGAATTCGGTGTAATTGTGGTGTTATATACCTGAACCCCGTTCAACGATCCAGTAACTTGAATACTGGCCGGGTTTTGAAAGGCCGATGTTGCATAGAAATCATTTAGTGTAAAACTTGAAGTTGAAGAAAAAGATCCGGAAAGTCCTGCCGCATTGAAAGCAACATTAGGACTGCTTACAATGCCGTTTCTATAACCAGTTCCCTGAAACGCATTTTGCGTGCCATCAAGTGCATTAAAATTTGTCCAATTGAAGCCGCCATAGCCATTCGGAATTGCTTGCCCACCAGTCCCACTGCCGCTAGTATTATCAAAACTGATTGTAGACATTTTGATTACGATCCGCGGACCAGGGTTTAATTTCAATGTATCGTATCCCAACAAATAATAGACGATAACCCCTATGATCGGTGAACATCGGTACGCGCGCCTTTATCTCTGACAGTGTGTGCGTCGGGCCACAGTTGATTAAGCATAAGCGGTGGCGTGCACAACGGAGACGACGAAAAGACGATCAGGGTACCAACGGTGATTACGTCGGCGCACTCAAGGTTTGGCGGCATGTACTGAGCGATCCCTCCGACCGCCAACGCTGCCACGAGCAGCGCGAAGTCGATAGGCGGACAGCACTCACTCGCCTGCTCGCCTCCCGGCGCCCTGTATCGCCCGCCGTAGCCGCTACAGCGCGAACCGGATCTGCGCGTAGGCGATCAGCGCTCGGGTCAGCCGGAGCTGCCGCGGGCGGACCCGCAGCGGCACGGCAGGGACGACGCCCGGCATCACGCCTCCCCTGCCAGCAGGCCGAACAGGGCGACGCCGGCCGCGGAGACCACGTTGCCGTTGCCGCCCCAGGCGAGGGGCGCGGAGGCAGGCGCCGGTACACTCCGCACTCGCGGCGTGGGGCTGCGGGACACCTCGGGCAACACGGTCTCCGGCGCCTGGGCCTCGCGGTCCCCGTCCCCGCCGCGCATCCACACCACCTGCGAGCCGTGGGCGTTCTCCGGCGCCGCCAGCGAGGGCTCGGCGTCGGCATCCGGTTCGAGGTCTGCGTCGCCGTCCCAGGCGTCGAGGATGGCGATCAGCCGCTCGGCGGTGTCGACGGCGATCTCGGCCGCAGCCTCGACGCGAGCGCGTAGGCTGGCCTCGGGCTGGGGCACCACGACCTCCGGAGGGGCTGGGCGCGGGCGAGGCGTGAAGGTGAGGACGTTGCTCATCGATCAGCCCTCCGCCTGGAACGCATCGGGGAGGCCGCCGGTCGCGGCCAGCACGTCGCCCGCGAGATCGTAGAGCAGCCCATCGCTGTCGGCGGGATCGAAGCTCCCGAGCGCGTGCGCCTTCGGGTCGTCTATCGCGGCCATGCTCGCGGCGATGCGCGCCTTGACCGCAAGCCCGGCGAGACCCCGCGCCGTCGTCTCGCGGACCCGTTGCAGCACGGCGTCGCGCGCAGCCGTGGCCGCATCCCAGGCCGCCTCCAGGGCATCCAGGTCCACCGCAGCCCGAGCTTGCCGGATCTGCTCCTGCCACCCGTCCCAGGCCGCCACGATCGCGTCGGCACGGGCCTGCGCCCTTGGGTCTGGCCGGACGCGGCCTACGCCGTCGGGCTGCAACTCGCCCTCCCCGCCGATGAAGGTCGCGACACAGGGCTGCGTCCGCAGGATCTCGACCTCGAACTCGTCGTAGTGGAACCGCTCGTGCCGGGCCTTCGGTATGGGGATCGAGGTGTAGGCCCAGTCGTTCGACCAGACCTTGAGGTCCCTCGGCACCGGCGGCTCGACGCAGCGGCTCCGACCCTCGCGCATCGCGCTTGTGGCGATCGTGTAGGCGGCATCGGCCGCCAGATAGTCGGCCTCCAGCCCGACGAGCGCAGCATCGGCCTCGGCGCCGAACAGGCTGAGCACGCTGTTGCACACGCTGCGCAGGGCGCGCCGAGCGTCCTCCTCGACGTCGATGCAGTTGGCGTCGATTACCGCCCCAGGCAGGTAGCCCGCGAGCGCTACGAGGCCCGCCACGGTGCTGGCGCGGGTGTCGATCAGCTCCTGGAATGCCTCGGACTGGACGCGGTAGGGCTCCGCCTGCGCCTCCTGTGCCTCCTTCCACCCCGGATCGCCCGGCATCTCGTTCCACGCGTCGCCCAGCGGCTTCCAATCCGCGTAAGCCTCCCGGTGCTCGGCGATGGCGACGTGGGCGTGATCACCTTCGGCGTCAGGCAGCGGCTCGGGATCTTCTCCATCCGGATAGGCCAGTGCGTACAGCGTCTTGATGTTGGTCCGATGCTCGGCCTCGGCGAACTGGAGATCCCGGCGCGTCGTGAGCACGAGGAGGGCGGACAGCTCGGCGGGTGTCTTGGACCGAGCGACCTCGAATTCCCGCAGCGAGAACCGGGAATAGTCGCCCCGCCGGGCCGCCTTGATCCACCCCGTCGTCCAGAGCGTGAAGGTGTCGCCGATGCGCAGGGCGGCGTAGTCCTCGCTGCTGAGCGGCGTCAGGCGGGTGAACTCACGGCTGGCGGCCTCGAAGGCGGCCACGGCCTCATCCGAGCCGGGCGCAGGCAGGGCGGCAGGCTCGCCCCCCTTCCGGGCGACCCGGGCGATGCCGACGCGCAGAGCAGCGCCGCGGTCCTTCAGGGTTGGTTTCTCGGGATCACGGCGGAACAGGCTCGACAGATGGAGCGGGGACACGGCGGCCTCCTGAAATCGGGATGTCGGGGAGGCGCGGCAGGGCTCGCCGCGCGGGGGCGGCGGGTCAGAGCAGGGGCGAGCGGGCGATGAGATCGAGGGCGGGCGCCCCGTAGTGCTCGGAGCTGATGCACCATCGCTCGCAGTGCTGCTGGGCCGCCCGGGCGAGCGCCGCGCAGCCGCGGGCCGTGGTCGGCACGGTCTTCAAGACCACGTTGCACCAGTGGTCCTCGACGCGCCCGACGCTGTCTTCCTGCTCCGGGGTCGCGTTGCCGTCGTTGCCCTTCGCGAACAGGGCCTCGCTCTCGTCCTCCAAGCGCTTCGACTCGGCCAGCACGGCGTGGATCGGGTCGGGCTTCGGAGCGAGCGCCCCGGGGGCGGCGCCGATCAGATCCTTGGCGATGGAATGGGCCAGGGCCTCGACCGTGTCGGGATCGCCGCGCAGGCTGTCCACCAGCAGCGTCCGCGCCTTGGCCTGAAGGCCGGGCAGGCTGTCCGCGCGGGTCTCCGTCAGGATGTCGAGCACTGCCGCGCGAGCGTCCTGAAGCTCTCCGTAGCCGGGCAACGTCTCGGTATCCCGGTCGGCCGGAAGGTGGGCGATCAGCACCTCGATCGCGGCATCCACGCGCCGGAGGTCCACCAGGGCGGTTAGAAGCGCACCATCGAGGCGAGGCCAGCCGTGCGGCGTGTCGGGCCGTTCGCCGGTATCCTGCATGCGGGGATGGTCGAGGTGCAGGCGACCGCTGTCGGTCAGGTCGGCGCGCCAGTCCACGCCCACCATGTCGAGGACCTGCACGGCTCGGGTCGAGGGCCGGGAGGGGCTGGCCTTGGCGAGGGGGAAGCCGTTCGGGTTGCCGGGGAAGTGGAAGCGGTCGGCCGCGCAGTTGGCGAGGACGAAGCTCTCGCCCCGGCCGCCCATGTGAGGGTACAGCTCGTCGCAGACCAGCCGCCGCTCCATGAACAGCCACGTCGCGTAGTTCACCAGGGCGACGCGATCAACGGGCTCGGGCTTGGGCGGCAGCGGGTCGTTTAGGGCACGGTGGACGCGCAAGGTGCGGGCGTACTTCTCGCGGGTGGCTGCGAGCCCGGCCTTGAGACTGGCGGCGCGCTCCTTCAGGCTCGGGGGCTCGGGATCGCGGCGGAGGATGCTGGAGAACTTCATGGTCCCCTCCCCTCAGGCGAACGGGAAGTTGCCGTAGGCGAGCACGCCCCCGGCGATGATGGCGATGGCGGTCAGCAGCTCGCCCGCGAGGTCGATGAAGCGCGGGGCGCGGACGTGGGCGGTGTCGGGGCGGACCGGGGCGACGACGTGCCAGAGGTCGCCTTCGCCGGGCAGGGGCTCGTTCGGGAGATTGAGGTAGAGGCTGTCGGCCGGGGCTTGGCGGGGTGGGGCATGCTCCACAGCGGTGCGCTGGATCGGCGCGGGCTGGCTGAAATCGGGAATGCGGGCGTGCGTCATCGTTCGGGCTCCGTGATGGGCTCGTGGAAGTCGGCGGGTGCGAAGGGGTAGGAGCGCCGGCCGGGCGGACCCGGCGCGGGGTCAGGTCAGGGGCGGGTCGTCGTCGAGATCGCCCGCCAGCACGCCCCGCAGGTGCCTAAGACAGGCGGTGGCCTGCCCGTCCCGGTCGTCGAGGGTGCGCAGGTAGAAGTCGGCCAGCGCCACGTCGCCGTCGCGCGTCGTCGGGATCACGGTGGCCAGCGCCGCGAACGCCTCGCGGTCCGCGTCTCGCAGCGTGTCGAGGCGGGCCATCTGGGCGTCGTCGCTCTCGTCGAGTCCGGCGTCGAAGATGCCCTGATGAGCCTGCCGAGCCGCGTCCGCCGCGCTGATCGTCGCGAAGATCGGATCGGCGGCATGAGCAGGCGCGGGTGGCTCGGGCTGCCGCTCCGGCCCGGAGCCCAGCGCGTGCACCATGCCGTTGTCGAGCGCCCAGCGGGGGTGGTCGCCCTCGGGCCCGTACAGATCGGGGAACAGGGTCCAGAGGCGCGGGCTGAACGCGTTCAGGATCTCGCTCTGCGCGTCGTAGGCGGCGCTCGTCAGGCTCTCGTCAAGGAAGCGGTCGGCCTCGTCCTCGTGCAGTTGACCGGACACGTACTCGGCCAGCGCCATGCCGATGGCGGCGGCGCCGATCTCGGCCTGGGTCTCGGGGCTGAGAAGCCGCCACGCCTGGGCGGGCGTGAACGGCAGCGGCATGCGGGCCCACAGGTCGGCGTAGGCGGGCAGGCGCGGGGTGTCGTCGCCGCGAAGGGTCCGCGTCAGGTGCGGATCCCTGGCGGCGGCGGGCGCCGCGGCAGCGGCGAGGAGACCCGCAGCGAGAGCGCGGCGGTTGAGGCTGGCGGTCATCTGCGGATCCTCAGTGCGCGGTGGCGGCGCGGGCGGCGCGGGCGGCCTGCCACGCGGCCTTGAGGCCGACGGACATGGCGGCGGCCCACGGGGCGCCAGTGCGGGTCTGGTGGGCCTTCGCGGCCTCGACGGCGGCGGCCATGATGGCGGAGCGGTCGTAGGCGCCGGCCGGGGTGACGAGCTTGGTGCCGCGGGAGCGGGCGAGCGCCTGGATGAGCGAGCGGGCCGAGACCACGCCGGGGGCGACGCGGGTGCGGTCGGCCTTCACCTCGCGGAGGACGGCGGACCAGAGGAGGCGGCGGGGCTGGGCGAAGGGCATGGAAGTCGCCTAGTTTCTGCTCGGCGCCGCTTCCGTTTCGCGCGGCGATGGGCTAATATTGCTCACCGACCGCGAGGCGTCAACACATTCTGCTCACTCGCGAGCACATTTTTATCATGAGGCGATGATGCTGACGGCGGGTCAGATCCGGATGGCGCGTGGCTTCCTGCGTTGGTCGGTGGCCGACCTTGCGAAGGCGTCAGGCGTTTCGTCAGCTACGATCAGGCGCATGGAGGAGGCGGAGGGCGTGCCGAATTCCCTCGCGGACAACCTCGCCAAGCTCCGGCAGGCGTTTGAGGCTGAGGGGATCGACTTCATCCCAGAAAACGGGGGGCTTGCCGGCGTCCGCCCGCGCCGCAAGCCGTAGCGCGCCGAGCCGCGGAGGGCCGCTGATGGCACCGCGTCGCGCATCGTCTGGCGCAGGCCGGCAGGATGAGGCGCAGGGTCGCCAGCGGGCGAGTGCCGAGCCCCGGAAGCCCTACGGCTATGTCTTGATCCTGCGCGCCATCGCCCGCGCGTCCATCGTCGTCGGCGCCGACAACCCCGCCGCGCTGCGGGTGCTGTGCGTCCTTGCCGAGTACGTGAGCCAGGATGGGGTTTGTCGGATCGGGCAGAACACGCTCGCGGCGCGTCTCGGCGTGACCCGGCAGGCGGTCAACAAGCAGATCCAGATCCTGGAGAGCTGGGGCACCCTGAAATCGGAGGGTACGGACGGCGCGACCCGCCGATACGTCATCAACACGCACGGGCTGGAGGATGCTCGCGCTGGCGATGACAACGTGCCGGAGTGGCGGGACCGTGCGCGTCGCGAGCGCAGGGGTGAAGTGCCGTTCGAGAAGCGCGCCGGATACAAGGCCTATGTGGCAGCCCTACGGGATGGCGGCAGCCCCGACGACGCCGCTGCCGCGATGGAGGCGGCCGAGGCCGAGCAGGGCGTCGCCTACGAGGCGGTCGGGAACAGCGAACTGGAGACGTGGTACCGTAGGGTGCAACCTAATTAGGTTGCAGGGGGTGCAACCGCTGAGGTTGCAGGGGTGAAACGTCTAGAGGTTGCAGGGGGTGAAACCTCATGGGGTTGCACGAAGATACCTCTGAGAGATCTCGTAAGAGATCATCGAAGAGATCGGCGGCGCCGGCCCTGGAGGGCCGGGCGCGCGCCTGTGATCTCGGCAGCACCGGCATCCGGTTCCGGGAGCGGAAGGGGTGAGCCCTCCCGCTGATCTCGGCGGGTTCTCAGCCGCCTGGGCTGCGGCCATCATCGCAGCGGCGGCCGTGGTCTTCGCCGCGATCCAGGCCGTTGTTGCCCTGCGCAAGCTCCGGCTGGACCTGTTCGCCAAGCGGTTTGAAACCTGGGAGGCCATCAACGACGCGATCGATGCGCGCCGGGATGTCTGTCAGAAGATGCGACCCGAAACGCCCGAGGACAGCGACGGCGGCGAGTCCCTGCGCCGGTTCTGGCGCCTGCGTCGGCAGATGGGGCTCCTGTTTCCGCCGGAGGTTGATGCTGCCTGCGGTCGGGTCGAGGCTGCGTTGCAGACCTACGCCATGTCCGGCGTTACCAGACCGGAGCGAGGCAGCGCCGAGATCTCCCTGGCGCACTTCAAGGCGCACAGCGACGCCGTAAACCTGACCTATCAGAGGCAGGTCGAGTTGATGGCGCTCGCGCACCCATACATGCGGCAGTACGGGTGGCTGGAGATCTACGGCACGCCGATCATGCGGCAGGCAGACATCATCGCTCAGAAGGCGGTTACCGCTGGTCTCAGCAGTGCACGCTCATTCAAAGGGCGCAGCCGGAAGCCGAGTAAACCAAGTGCGCGGAGTAAGGCAGACGACCGATGATCGACCTGCACTTCATCTGCCCGCAGGGCCTCAACCATCGTCGGGTTGAGGAAAGCGTCTACGAGAGTGGCAACTGGGCCGTCTCGGACGAGCGGGCGGACGAGGCAGTGGGCGGTCGCATCTACCTTCACGAGAAACAGCGCGAGCGTTCCTGGCACGGCGGGACGATCCTAAGTTGGCGCCCCTTCGACGCCTCCCGAAAGGTGTTCACCTACAGGGCCGAGGGTCAGATCAGGGTGCTTTGCCCCGGCGGCTGGGGGCAAGAGCAGGCGACGGTGCGGAGGTAGGACGTGAAAGTGCCATCGGAGATGACCGTGCGTGGCATGACACCGGAGGGGCGCGCCTTGGTGCGGGACCGCGCGTCAAAGCTCGATAACGAGGTCGGGCGTGAGACCGTAGCGCTGATCGACTCGCTCAACCTTCCGCTGAGCAGCGGCGGCATGTCGCTGGACGATCCGCTCTATCGCGAGATGCAAGAGGTCGTCTGGTCGGCCAGAGCGCGCGCGGCCGCCCTCGATGCGGTCAAAGCCGGCCTCCCGGCGCTGGCCGGCGTCGACCCCATCCTCCAGGAGGTGATGGGCTCCCGCTACGGACGGGAAGCGCAGGGCACGATGAACGCCGGCTCGCTGGCGGCAGAGGTCATGCGGCATCTGGGGTACGAGAAGGTCGGCGATGGGCCTCTGCCGGAGAACTGCATCGCCAAGACGGCGGCGACGTGGAAGCCCAAGGCACCGCTCCGCTGACGGGAAGGCGACACCTTGCGTCCCGCACCGGGACCCGGCCGCCGCCCTGCCCCGGCCTCTCCGGTAACCGCCCCGCGTTCATCCTGCGCCCGGGCCACGTTGCGTATCGGCCCGGCGCTGGTGAGATCCGGGGTTCCCCCGCCCGTGAGCAGATCGGGCGGGGCCGAACCGCAGGACTCGAAAGCGAAGACATCCCCGCATCGTCGGGCTTCAGTGGCCGACCGCACGAGCGATCTTGCCCTCGACGGGCTGCACGAACTGCACATTCAAGCTCGCGCCGGCCCTGTGGCGGATCTCACACGTGACACGTCGCCTTTCGTCGTCGATCGTCATCACGAACCGTTCTGGGATCTGAGCGTGCCCGAGCACATGCAGCCGCGCGCCCCCGTCCGACAGGTCACGGACCGAACAAGCGACGCGCCCACCACCCGGCAGGTGGATCTCGGCAGGTAGCAGGACGCGAGTCCGCTTGTCGGTACGCCGCTCCTCCATCCCCACCGTCCAATCATCCAGGCTGGTGCTGATGCGCGACACACCGCTGGCCGCCTGCCGCATGCTGACCAGGATTTCCCCCGTCGCCCGCGCCTGCTCGTCGGTCGAGGCGCTCACCCCATCGACATGCCCACTGATCGCGCCAATCGCCGCGGTGATTGAGGCTAGGGTACCAGCCACCTCGTCCGACACGGTCTGCATGCCGACGATCTCACCGTTGATCCGCCCCGTAGCCGCAGCAGCCTGACCGGCCAGATCCTTCACCTCGGCCGCCACGACCGCGAAGCCGCGCCCGGCAGCCCCGGCCCGGGCCGCCTCAATAGTAGCATTCAGCGCCAGCAGGTTGATCTGCTGGGCGATCGACGAGATCGTCGCGACGACACCGCTCATCGCGCCCGCCGCGGCGCGCAATCGCTCGGTAGCGGCATCCGCCTCGCCGGCGCGTCCGTGGATCTCATCCACGCTAGCCTTGGACTCGGTCATGCTGCGCGAGATCTCCTGGGCCGCAGCATTCATGGTTTCCGCCGCGTCGGTGACCACTTGGACGCTGTCGAGCGTCCGCTCGGCTGCCGCCACCGCGACCGCGCGCGCCTCCATGTTCGCGGTGACATCGGTGGCGTACTTGACGATCTTGGTCAGCCGACCGCTGGGATCGAAGATTGGGTTGTAGCTCGCCTGGATCCATACCGAGCGGCCGTCCTTACCAAAGCGCTGAAACATGCCTGAAGCGAAATCGCCGCCGCGCAGACGGTCCCAGAAGGCCACGTACTCCGGCGTCCGCGCGTAGCCGGGCTCGACGAACATGGCGTGCGGCCGACCCCTCACCTCTTCAATCGTATAGCCGACCGCCTGTAGGAAGTTCGGGTTGGCGTCGAGGACCGTGCCATCGGGGGCAAACTCGATCACCGCCTGGGAGCGGTTGACGGCCGTCAACTGCCCGGCTGCGTCGGCGGTCTGTAGCTTTTGCGCGGTCACGTCGACTGCGAATTTCACCACCTTGACCACACGCCCGTCGGCGTCGGTGATCGGATTGTAGGTCGCCTGGATCCAGATCTCGCGCCCACCCTTCGCGAAGCGTCGGAACTCAGCCGACTGGTATTCTCCGCGGCCCAGCGCCGCCCAGAAGCTCTGGTAAGCCTCCCCGGCTTGCTCGGCCCTGTCGACGAACAGCCGGTGGTGCTGGCCCCTGATCTCGTCGAGGGTGTAACCGACCGCGGCGAGGAAGTTGGCGTTGGCGTCGAGGATCGTGCCGTCCGGGGCGAAGGCGATGACCGCCTGCGAGCGGTGAAGTGCCGCGATCTGGCCATCGAGGTCCAGGGCCTGGACGGTCTTCTCGGTGACGTCGGTGGCCAACTTGACGACCCGGGTCACCCGCCCGCCACGCCCGAGCACGGGATTGTAGGTCGCCTGGATCCACACCTCCCGGCCGTCCTTGGCCAAGCGCCGGAACGTGCGCGTCTGCCCCTCGCCGCGGCGCAAGGCGTCCCAGAACGCCCGATAGGCGGGGCCGTCGCGCTCATCCGCTCGGACGAACCGGCGATGGTGCTCGCCCTTCAGCTCGGCGAGCGTATAGCCCATCAGGTCGAGGAAGAGAGGGTTGGCGGTCAGCACCGTACCATCAGGGGTGAACTCGACCCGGGCCCGAGATCGGTCGATCGCCGTCATCAGCGCACGCAGGTCGGCATCAAAGAGTGGCATGAGGCGTCCATCACGATGCGTCGGCTAACATCGTCCGCTGCTGGTACGTGACTTTTGTTAATCAGTGGTCAATTGACGTTTCAGGTAACGTATACGTGTTGCTACGATGAAAATACGTCTTACGTCAGACTAGATCTTGAGTAGACGAGGACCGTGTCTACCGGGGGTTGTGGAACCGAACGTTCTCCCACCGCCTCATTCCGTGCGGTCAAACCGCTCTTCAGGTCGGCCGCAGGGGAACGGGCCGATCTGTGCGGACCCAGAAAGCTCCTTTTCTGACCTCGGATCGCCCAGTGCCGCTGTGCCGCGCGCCCGCGGTGCCTTGCCCCGGTCGCATCACTCTATGAGAGCCTGCCGCCTGCTGTCGTTGATCATGGATCAACCGCCAGCGCTTATCCTGACCCCGGGCCGTGTTGCGTACTTGGTCCCCGCCGCGAAAGCGGCATGTCCCCCGCCAGCCCGTGAGCAGATCGGTCGGGGCTGAACCGACCGCGAAAAATTATCGATTGCGGTCCAACGTGATCGGATCGATCACACCCCGACCGTCCCGCGTGCGCCGCTCGTCCGCTTCTCGTGCCATGCGGGCCCATTCAGCATCGAACCGATCGTAGAGCCGGGCCACGATGCCCAGCAGGAGATCGAGGACGACGCTGAACAGAGCTACCGATCCGATCACGGCGCGGGTGGCGATGTGCCCGACGCCCGACAAGAGACGGCCAAGCCAACGGAAGGGGTGCATGAGGTCCTGTTGGGATAGCGAATGCGGCGGGCGACCGCCCGGCCGATGACGCATCGGACTTCGTTCAGATCCCCGGACTCAGTGCGACTTATGGCGCAGCGCGAGGGTGCGTCAGGCCGCATGGCCCTGCGCCGCGGGCTGCCGTAGTCCGGCGCATGGCCGCCTGCTCCGCTCCGACCCTCCTCCCCAGCGCTGTCGATGTCTGGCGCCACGCGATCGAGGGCATCCCGGCCGACAAGCCGCCGTGCCGCTACCTGACGCCGGCCAAGTGGGCCGCCCTGCGTGAGGCAGCCATCGACTTCTGCGACCGATACGGCGCGGAGGCGCATCGGCTCGGATGGACGGCGTCACAGCTCTTCGGCGTTCACCCCCAGCACGGCACCCTGCGCGTCGATGGCTGCGGGGCGATGATGATCAACGGCCGGAAGGCGACCGGCGTGGACGCG
>NZ_JAUYZI010000076.1 GCF_030700245.1 Methylobacterium amylolyticum | reverse complement strand
CAGTACACGTCGCTGGCCTTCGGTAATCGCTGCCGGGAGGCGGGTGTGCGCCCGTCGATGGGTTCGGTCGGCGACGCCTACGACAACGCCATGGCCGAGAGCTTCTTCTCCACCCTCGAATGCGAACCGCTCGCCCGCCGCCGCTTCCGCTCGCAGGCAGAGGCGCGCATGGCGGTCTTCAGCTACATCGAGGCCTTCTACAATCCGCTGCGCCGCCACTCGGCGCTCGGCTACCGCTCGCCCATCGTCTACGAGCAGGAGACCGGGTCAAAACCGTCAATCGAGACCCTGCTCAGCCAAGCCCCCTGAACCGTCCACAAAAACGGGGCAATCCCAGGCTTCCGGTACGCAACGGTCGCGTTCTTCCGGGACAACGACGTGGTCTTCGAGCTGAAGGCGCAGCTCTGGGCCGACGCGGAGCGGCAGCCCATCGAGGACGCCTCGGTCGATTGGCCCACCTCGGTCAGTCCGTACCGCACGGTGGCGACGCTTCGCTTGCCACGCCAGGAGGCTTACGGGCCGGACCGAGTCCGCTACTTCGACGAGGTGATGACCTTCCGCCCGGCGCACAGCCTCGTTGCCCACCGCCCCCTCGGCTCGATCATGCGGGCCCGTTTGCAGGTGTACCAAGCGCTCAGCGCTTTCCGCCATCGCGAGAACGGGGTGGAGATGGCGACGCGGTGGGTGTAGCGCGCCAGGTAGGCGAGCACGGCTCTCGGCCCGGCAAACGGCGGCTTGGCGTAGACCACCCAGCGTTTCCTGCGCACCGGGGCGAGTGCGCGGGCGAAGGCCTCAGCGTCGGCGAGCGGGGCCAGGGTGCCGAAGAAGGTGAGCGCCCCGGCCGTGTGGAGGGCGGCGAGCCCGTCCAGGAACAGGCGGCGGAACTGCAGGCCCAGGGCCCGCACCGGCAGGAGGAAGCCGGAGCGCGCGGCGATCCAGCGGGTCCCGTCCGGTGAGAGGCCGCCGCCGGGGACGATCATGTGGACATGGGGATGGTGGGTCATGGCCGAGCCCCAGGTGTGGAGCACGGCGGTGAGGCCGATGCGGGCGCCGAGATGCTTGGGGTCGGCGGCGATCCGCGCCATCGTGGTGCTCGCCGCCCGAAACAGCAGGTCGTAGGCGGCGGCCTTGTTCTGGAGCGCGATGGCGGCGATCTCGGCCGGCAGGGTGAAGACGACGTGGAAGTAGCCGACCGGCAGGAGGTCAGCCTCGCGCGCGGCGAGCCAGTCGCGGGCCGCCGCACCCTGGCAGCGGGGGCAGTGCCGATTGCGGCAGGAGTTGTAGGCGACGCGCAGGTGGCCGCACGCGTCGCAGCCCTCGACATGGCCGCCGAGGCTGGCCGTGCGGCAGCGTTCGATCGCCGCCATCACCTTCAGCGTATCCAGGCTCAGATGCCCGGCCTGCTCGGCGCGGTAGGCCGGACCGGCGACCCGGAAGACGTCGGCCAGCTCGATGGTGGCGTCCGTCGTGGCGGGCATCGCCTCAGCCCGGCGCGGGTCCCTGCCTGTGGAACAGGGCGAGCCTGTCGAGCGGGCTGGTCACGGCCCGCACCGTCCGGGTGGGGACCTTGGCGTAGAGGGCGGTGGTGTCGAGCCGGCTGTGCCCGAGCAGGACCTGGATGACGCGGATGTCGACGCCGTCCTCTAGGAGATGGGTGGCGAAGGAGTGGCGCAGGGTATGGGGGCCGACGCGCTTGGGGATCCCGGCCGCGCGCGCCGCCTCGACGACGATGCGGTGAAGCTGGCGCGCGCTGATCGGCCGTGCCCGGTCCTGCCCGGGGAACAGCCAGCCCTGGCGCTGCACGACGCCCTGCCGGTGCCCTTCGACCCACCAGCGCCGCAGGAGGTCCAAGAGATCGGCCGACAGCATGGCGTTGCGGTCGCGGCCGCCCTTGCCGCGCTCGATCCGCAGGAGCATGCGGGTCGAGTCGATATCGCCGATCCTGAGCGCGGCGACTTCAGCCACGCGCAGTCCCGCGCCGTAGGGGACCGACAGGGCCGCGAGATGCTTCAGGCAGACCGTGGCATCGAGCAGACGCCCGACCTCGTCGGCGCTCAGCACGTCGGGCAGGGTGCGCGGCTGGTTGAGGCGGACCAGCCTGCGGGCGAGATCGGGGCGGTTGAGCGTCTGGACGAAGAAGAAGCGCAGGGCGGAGACGATGGCGTTCATGGTCGGCACGCCGAGGCCGACCTCCTGCTGGGCGATCTGGAAGCGGCGCAGGTCGTCGTCGGTCGCGGTATCGGGTGATCGCCGCAGGAAGGTGGCCAACCGCCCGACGTCGCGGATGTAGTTGCGCTGCGTCTCCCGGGAGAACCGGCGCAGGGTCATGTCGTCGATCAGGCACTGGCGCAGCGAGCCGCCGGCAGCGGCGGGAACGGCAAGGATGGTCATGGGACGGCTCCGCTCGAATGAAGGGAGCCGGGATCGTCCGCCCAGGTCGGGCGACGCTCAATCGGCGCAGGGCGTTCGGATCAATCCGCGGACCGCAGAGCTGCCACCCATCCCGCGCGAGCGGGTTCGTTCAACCACCCATCTCTGTCCTCCGGCAGGTCTGCAATCCGGCAGTCCGGTCGACCTCGGACCGAGCTGTGCGAAAGCCGATCGGCCACCGGATGCGGCTCACGTTGTCGTCTCGTTAGGGTTATCGCTACCGAAGACGAAGCCTTCGAGGTTCGTTCCCGCCGGGCAGAGCCGGACGCTACTCATGCAAGAGACCCATCGTGGCCGATGAACCCGACAGGTCCCGCGACGGACCGCTGGATCGCGCCATCGCCATCCTGACCTTCGTGGCCGAGCAGAAGAAGGCGCTCTCGGCCGCGGAGATTGCCGTTGCGCTCGCCCTGCCAGTCCCGACGGCGCATCGCCTCATCGGCAACCTCGAAGACCGCGGCCTCGTCCAGAAGGCCCTCGGCACCAAGCGCTACGTCGTCGGGAGCAGGCTGGTCACACTGTCGGCCAAAACCATCGGCGCGGCGTTCCGCACCGTGCGCCGCCATGCCGTGCTCAGTGCCGTCGCCGACCGGATCGGCGAGCAGTGCGAGATCGGTGTCGTCCGTGACAACGCGGTGGTCTACGTCGACAGCGTCCGGTCCAAGCAGCAGCAGGGATTGCAGTTCAACCCCGGTGATGCCGCTCCGCTCCACTGCACCTCGACGGGCAAGATCTACATGAGCCGTCTGCCCGCCAAAGTCCGGCATCGACTGGCCCACGCACTCCCGCTCGCCCGGTACACCCCCACGACGATCGCCGATCCCGACGCCCTGCTCGCGCACCTCGAAGCGACGCGGCGCAGGGGCTGGGCGAAGACCAACCAGGAATACGTCGCGGGCGTGGTGGGCTGCGCCGTACCCATCGTCTCGCCGGCTGGCGACCTCATCGCGTGCCTCGGCGTCTCGGTGCCGATGGCACGCGTCGGCTTCGATGGGCTGGATGCGTTCATCGGTCCTTTGCAGGAGGCGGCGGCCCTTCTGTCCAACACCATCCTAAGCGACAACGAAGACTCAGATAATTCTCAATTTTCGGAATGAAAAATACCGATCTGTGAAGAGATAGCTCGACGTGTGGCGGATGTTGTGTATTTTCAAGCCGCTTACCCGGGATGCATAGCTTTTAATCAAAGCTTGGCGGATCGCGCAGCACTCGCGTTACGCAGACATTGAGATGGCTCGAAGGACCCGCCGGCATCTTCCGGCGCGATGCTTCGCCACGCCCACGCTATCGGTGGAACCATGAGCCAGCACTACGACGTCGCCGCCATCCGTCGAGCGTTCCCGGCCGCTGAGCACGTGGTCTACCTCGACAGCGGCTTCCAGACGCCGCTCTCGCGTCCGGTGAAGGAGGCGTACGAGCGCTTCCTGCGCGAGGGCTTCGAGACCGCCGGCCCCAAGCAGATCTGGCTCAACCGGCTTGAAGAGACCCGCGCCAAGGTCGCGGCTCTACTCGGCGCACAGCCGCACGAGATCGCCTTCACCAAGAACACCTCCGAGAGCATGAACATCGCCGCCAACGCGCTGCCGCTCCGCGCCGGCGACAAGGTGCTGATGATCCACGGGGACCACCCCAACAACGCCTATGCCTTCCTCAACCTCGCGAAGAAGGGCGTGGAGGTCGCGTTCATCCCGATGACCGACGTGGTGAACGCGGACAGCTTCCGGTCCCATATCGACGAGAGAACGCGCGCGATCTCCATGTCGCACGTGACCTTTCACGCTGGCCACCGGTTTGACGTCGAGAGCGTGGGTCAGCTCTGCGAGCAGCACGGCCTCTACTTCGTTGTCGATGTGATGCAGGGCATCGGCGTGACGCCGATCGACGCCAAGGCTATGAAGGCCACCTTCATCGGCTCGGGTACGCACAAGGGCCTGCTCGTGCCGCAGGGGCTCGGCCTGCTCTACTGGGACGCGACCAGAGTCGAGTTGGAGCCGGCCTACCTCGCCGCCGCCAGTCTCGCCGAGCCGCCGCTCGATTTCATCGCCCGGCCGGACAACATGGCCCTGCCGGCCACCGCCGGCCGGTTCGAACTCGGCAACTTCAACCTTCCGGCCATCCAGGGCCTCGACGCGGCCATCGACCTGATCAACGCCGTGGGCATCGGGAACGTCGAGGCCCACTGCTTCGATCTCGGCGACTATCTGATCGAGCGCCTCGACCAGCTCGATGTGGGCCTGGTCGGTCCGCGCGACCGGCAGCACCGTGCGCCGCACATCTATGTGGTCGCCCTGCCGGCGACCGAGTGGCTGGACTATTTCACGCAGAACGGCATCCGCGTCTCGCCCGAGCGCGACGGCATCCGCGTGTCGCTCGGTATGTTCAACACTACCGCGGACATCGACCGGCTGATCGAGGCCATCCGCGCCCGCAACGTGCCGTCTACGCAGGCTCGCACGGCCGTGCTGTCGAAGCTTGGGTAGGCTCCGAAGCCGCTCCCCACCCTGATCACTGACGGCACCCGCGCGACTGAGCCGGGTGAGACTCGAATTACGGCCGCAACTACCGAGAGGAGAAGACCGATGTCCCCGTATCGAGCGTTCATACGACTCTCCGGCGCCCTGGCGCTCGGTTTCATGGCGACGACAGCCTGCGCCGAGAGCCCGACGCTGGACAAGATCAAGCGCACGGGGGCCATAACCCTCGGCTATCGTGAGGCGTCGATCCCGTTCTCGTATCTCGGTGGCGATCAGAAGCCGGTCGGTTTCTCGATGGACCTGTGCGCGCAGGTCGTGGACAAGATCAAGAGCGATCTCAAGCTCGACACCCTCGCGGTCAAGCTCCAACCGGTGGACTCCGCCAATCGCATCCCGCTCATGCAGAACGGGACGATCGACATCGAGTGCGGCGGCACGTCCAGCAGCGCCGCCCGGCTCAAGCAAGTCGCCTTCACGGTCGCGACCTTCGTGTCCTCGGCCCGGTGGCTGACCAAGGCCGCGTCCGGCATCCACGACGTGAAGGGCCTCGACGGCAAGACCGTGGTCGTCACGCAGGGCTCGAACGCGGTGGGCTTCGCGTTCGGCATCAAGGCCAAGGGCGGCACCTTCAACATCATCCAGGCCAAGGACCATGGCGAGTCGATGCTGGTGCTCCAGAGCGGGCGCGCCGCGGCCTTCATGGAGGACGACATCCTGCTCGCCAGCCTAAAGTCCCGCGCGCCCGATCCAGCAGCCCTCACCTTCCTGCCGGAGACCTACGACCTGGTGGCCTACGGCCTGATGCTGCGCAGGGAGGATCCGGAGTTCAAGGCGCTCGCGGACGACGTCCTGAAGGGCATGATGGCCTCGGGGGCCTTCGCCACGCTCTACACCAAGTGGTTCGAGAGCCCGATCCCGCCTCGTGACGAGAACCTGAACTTCCCGATGTCCGAGGTCCTGAAGGAGCGCGTCGCCCATCCGAGCGACTCGATCGAATTCTGATCCGTCACTTCGCGCGTCCGGAAGGGGGTGGTCGAGCGGACACTTCCGGTTTCGACCCTACTCGGATCCGCGGGAGGTCTGCTTGTAGATGTCTCAAGTGGGTCTAGACCCTCATCTGCGGGCGCCTCGAAACTCTGATCGGAACTGTGCGAGACGTCGAAAGCGTCTCAAGGCACCGCCTCGCCCGGGTGTACCCATATGAGACGTTATCACGCGCAGGAGTCGTTTCAGGCAGTTGCGACGGACAGACGGGTCTTCAACACCGTGTAGAAGGCCGAGGCCGCCGGGGTCAGGGACACATTGCGGCGGCGCACGAGGCTGATTGTGCGGTGGATCACGGGTTCGGTCAGCAGCACTTCGACCAGCTCTTCGACGATCGAGGTAGCCCGCGAGGCCGCCGGTAGGATTGCCGCGCCAACCCCAGCCGAGACGAGAGCGATCGCCGTTGGCGTGCTCTCTACGACAAACCGCCCGCGCCCCGGCAGACCGGCAGTCGTCAGCTCCGCTTCGATGAGGCGCCTGTTACCGCTGGCGCCGCCCAGCGTGATGAGATCGACACCGCTCAAGTCCGCCCATCGGATCGCCCCCGCACTCGCGAGCGCATGGCCCCGGTGGCAGATCAGAACGAGTGGGTCGCGCATCAGCCTGTCCTCGACGAGATCTGCGTCATCCTCCTGCTGGATGTGGATGCCGAAATCCGCCTCGCCCTGGCGCACGGCCTCGGTCACGAGCCCGCCCGAGCGTTCGAGGATCTGCACCCGGTTCTGGGGGTAGTCGCGCGCGTAGGCGTGCAGCACGTCCGGCAATTGGCGGAACGCGACCGACTGGAGGGTGGCCACCGTCACGTCGCCGACCGAGAGGCGCGAGGTCGTACGTAGGCGCTCGATGCCTTGCGTGAAATCGGCGATGAGGCGGGTGGCCAACGGCAGGAACTCGCTCCCGACCGAGCTGAGCCGCACCGTGCGTGTGGTGCGGTCGAGCAGCGTCAGACCGAGGAAGCCTTCGAGCTTCTGGATGCGCCGGGTCAGCGCCGTCTGCGTCAGGCCGAGCGCCTCGGCAGCCCGGTGATAGCTGCCGAGTTCCGCGATCAGCACGAACGCCTGGACGCCATCGGTCGGCAATCTCATGTCAGAAAATCATGAATTAATGCGATAAATTCATTTTACTCGCACTATCGTGCCGGTGACAAGGGGGGCCGGAGCGCGTCGTGGTCCGGTGCGGTTTGGACAACGATCCGGACGCGACGGCCGCGGGAGAACCCGGCCCAACAACAAGAAGAGCGCACCCTTCGGAGGAAACCATGAGCCTGCACGCCGTCGCCGAGCCCTCGGCTGCGCCCGCCGCCGCGCGCCCCGCCGCACCACAGAAGCTCTTCTGGACGCGGGCGATGGAGACGCGGGTCGGCATCATCCCGCTGCCCGTCTACGTCCTGCTGCTCGGCCTGATCGCCGCCTTCTCGATCAAGGGCAAGATCTCCGGCGAGGTCACAGTGATGATCGCGGTGATCGTCGTGGGCGGCTTCACCTGCGCCGAGATCGGCAAGCGCATCCCGTTCCTGCGGGCGATCGGCGGCTCCTCGCTCGTGACGATCTTCCTGCCCTCGTTCCTCGTCGCCCACCAGCTCCTGCCGACACCGCTGGTCCAGTCGGTCACGGCCTTCACGAAGTCCACGAACTTCATCTACCTGTTCATCACCGCTGTGGTTGTCGGCTCGATCCTGAGCATGGACCGCCGCGTACTGATCCAAGGCTTCGCCAAGATCTTCATCCCGCTCGCCCTCGGCTCGCTCGCCGGGACCGTGGTCGGCGGCAGCGTCGGCTGGCTCGTCGGCATCGGGTTCTGGCGCTCGATCCTCTACGTCGTCGTGCCGGTGATGGCCGGCGGCGTCGGCGAGGGCGCGATCCCGCTGTCGGTCGGCTACGCCGAGGCGATCGGCGCCGACCAGGGCAAGATGCTGGGCCAAATCCTGCCGCTGGTGTTCTTCGGCAACCTCGTGGCAATCGTGATCTGCGGTGCCCTCAACACGCTCGGCAAGCGCCGGCCGGACCTGACCGGCAACGGACAGCTCCAGCCCGGCTCGGGCGAGGCGGGGGAAGCTGACAGCCACGACGCGGCGCACAGCAACACGACCCACATCGACGTGGCCACCATCGCGGCCGGCGGGATCACCGGGATTGCCATCTACGTCTTCGGCACGCTGATCCACTCCGTCGTCGGTCTGCCGGCGCCGGTCGCCATGCTGTTCCTCGTCGTGATGGTGAAGATCTTCAAAGGCGTGCCTGCACCGCTGGCGGAGGGCGCACGGGTTGTGTTCCGGTTCTTCGTGATCGCGGTGACCTACCCGCTGCTGTTCTGCACGGCCGTGGCGCTCACCCCCTGGCACGAGCTGGTCGAGGCGTTCCACCCGGCCAACCTCGTCACCATCGTCGCCACCGTGATCGCGCTGGTCGCCACCGGCTACTACGTCGGACAGCTCCTGAAGATGTATCCGATCGAGACCGCGATCGTGAACGCCTGCCACAGCGGGCTGGGCGGCACCGGCGACGTGATGATCCTCACCGCCGCCGAGCGCATGGAGCTGATGCCGTTCGCCCAGGTCGCCACCCGCATCGGCGGTGCGCTCACCGTCACCGCCGCCATCGTCGCGATGGCCCACTTCAAGGTCCTGTGACGAGATCGGGAGGAGCGCCGCCATGCTGATGCGCAGCAAGCTGTTCGTGCCGGGATCGCGCCCGGAGCTGTTCGCCAAGGCCGCCGCGGGCGCGGCCGATGCGCTCTCCTTCGACCTGGAGGACTCCGTGCCGGCCGCACGCAAGGCCGAGGCGCGGAACAACCTCGCCGCCTACCTGCGCGAGGCGCCGGGCGATCTCGGCAAGGTCGTGGTCGTGCGGGTCAACGCGGTCGGCACCGAGCACTTCGCCGCGGATCTCGCGGCGGTGGCGCTGCCCCGCACGGACATGATCAACCTGCCGATGGTCGAGGATCCCGCGGCCGTCACCGAAGCCGCCGCGCACCTCGACCACCTGCCGGACACCGGCTACATACGGTTGCTCGTCAACATCGAGAGCCCGAGCGGCCTGCGCCGCGCGGCGGAGCTGGCCGGCGCCCATCCCCGGGTGGCGGGCCTGCAGATCGGCTACGCCGACCTGCTGGAGCCCTGCGGCATCCAACGGTCAGATCAGGCGGCGCTGGCCCACATCCGCCTCGTCGTCCGCCTCGCCGCGGCAGAGGCCGGACTCCCCGCCTACGACGGCGCGTTCGCCGGCGTGAAGGACCCGGAGGCCTACCGCGCCGAGTGCGAGGCCGCTCGCCGGCACGGGTTCGCCGGCAAGAGCTGCATACACCCGACCCAGATCGGCATCGCCAACGCCGCTTTCCTGCCGAGCCCGGCCGAGGTCGCGTGGGCGCGCCGCATCCTGGAAGCGGCAGCGGATGCCGAAGCGCGTGGGCTCGGCGCGATCCTCGTCGATGGGCAGATGATCGACCCGCCCTTCCTCAGCCGCGCCCGCGCCACCGTGGCGCTGGCCGACCTGCATCCCGGCACGGAGGCATGAACCCATGAGCGATCTCGCCCAACGCGACTATCAGCCCGGTGCCAGGGGTATCCTCGACGGCGTGCGCGTCCTCGACCTCTCGCGCCTGTTCGCCGGCAACGTGCTGACGCAGATCCTAGGCGACTTCGGCGCCGAGGTGATCAAGGTTGAGCCGCCGGAGGGCGACACCCTGCGCGCCTGGAAGAGCGAAGGCATCGAGACCCACTGGAAGATCTACGCCCGTAACAAGAAGAGCCTGTGCCTGTCGATGCGCGATCCGCGCGCGGTCGATTTGATCCGCAAGCTCGTGCCGTCCTGCCGGATTTTCGTCGAGAGCTTCCGGCCGGGCGTGCTGGAGAAGATGGGGCTGTCGCCCGAGGCGCTGCTCGAACTCAATCCAGGCCTCGTGCTCGTGCGCATCTCAGGCTGGGGGCAGGACGGCCCCTATAGCCAGCGGCCGGGCTTCGGTACGGTGATCGAGGGCTTCTCCGGCTTCGCGTCGATGAACGGCTTCGCCGACCGCGAGCCGGTGCTGCCGCCGATGTACCTCGCCGACGGGGTGGCGGGCCTCTATGGGTCATCCGCCGCGATGATCGCCCTGCGCGAGGTCGAGGTGAACGGCGGCCGGGGGCAGGTGATCGACCTGCCCTTGCTCGACCCGTTATTCGCCATCCTCAGCCCGCAGGTGGCCAACTACCGGCTCACCGGCAAGGTCAAGCCGCGCACCGGCTCGCGCTCGACGAACTCGGCGCCGCGCAACGCCTACCGGTGCAGCGACGGCTCCTATGTCGGGCTCTCGGGCTCGATCCAGAAGATGGCCGAGCGCCTGTTCCGGGCGATCGGCCGGCCGGAGCTGGTGGACGACCCGCGCTTCCGCACCAACGCGGACCGGCTCGCCCACGCGGACGAACTCGAAGTGATCATCGGCGCCTTCATCGGCCAGATGACCCAGGCCGAGACGGTCGCGTTCTTCGAAAAGGCCGAGGTGACGATCGGGCCGATCTACGACGCCTCGCAGATCGTGGCCGACCCGCACGTGATCGAGCGGGAGCTGGTCGCCGACTACCCTGACCCGGAGATGGGGCAGCTTCCGATGCACGCGGTCGTGCCCCGCTTCCTCGGCACCCCCGGCTCGATCCGCACCCCCGCGCCGCAGCTCGGGCAACACAACCGTGAAGTGCTTGCCGGGATCGGCGTCGCGGATCAGGCATTCGAGGAACTGACGCAGGCCGGGGTCATCCGCGGTGGGACGAGTCAACCGATGCCGGACAAGCTGATCGACTGAACCGACAAACGACACGGGAGAATCGAGAGCATGACCACGATCACCCGGCGTAGGCTCATCGCGACCGCCGCGGCCGTCGCTGCGACCGCGGGATCGACGATCGGCGCCGCTTCGGCCCAGGACGGTGCGGTGCCGAACTCGTCCGGCACTGAGCGACCGCGCGCGAAGGCGCCGCCGAACACCTGCGACGCCCACTTCCACATCATCGACGCGCGCTTCCCGCCTGATGCGACGGCCAAACCCGCGGGCATGACCTTCGACGACTACCGCCTGCTCCAGGCGCGGCTCGGCACGACCCGCGCCGTGCCGGTGCAGCCGAAGAACCACGGCACCGACCCGACCTGCCTGCTCGATGCGCTCCAGCGCTTCGACGGGAACGGCCGCGGCATCGCCGTGCTGCACCCGGACGTGACGGACGCCGAGTTGAAGCGTCTCGACGCCGGCTATGTGCGCGGCCTGCGCTTCAGCGTCTGGAACCCCAACGACGCCGTGGCCTCGATCGACATGATCGAGCCGCTGGCCAAGCGCATCGCCGACCTCGGCTGGCACGTGCAACTCCACATGTCGGCCGCGCAGATCGCCGAGAACGCGGCCCTGCTGAACCGCTTGCCGTGCGGGATCGTGTTCGACCACATGGGGCGCCTACCGCCGTCGAAGGGTCCGGACGACCCGGCCTTCAAGACGATCGGCGGGCTGGTGGACAGGGGCCGGACCTGGGTGAAGCTGGCCGGCGCCTACCTCAACACGGAGGTGGGACCGCCGGGCTATCCGGACGCGACGCGCGTCGCGAAGCCGGTCGCTACAGGGACCTGCCCAGCCTCGAGTGCACGACGCGCCTCGCGACGCCAGCCGAACAACTGCTGCGGGGTCAGCCCATGGCGGCGGGCCACCACCGAGACCACCGCGCCGGGCCAGAGCGTCTCGTCCAAAACCGCCGCCTTGGCGTCCGCTGACCAGATCCGTCTGCCGCCCGCGCCGTTGACGAGCTCCAGCCGCCTCGGCTCAAACCTACGCTCAAGTCCAGACACGTGCCGATCCTCCACGCCCCTCAGCGATGGGCATCAGCATCTCAACCCGTCATGCCACCCGATAGGTGGCACCCAGACCACGCTTACGCCGCCTGAAATGATGCTGAGAATGTCTGAGAAAGGTAGGTGTGGTCATTGGCACCGACCATGGCTCGGGTGTTGCCCAGATCCTTAAAACCGCTGGAAGTGAAATCACCCGCTGAGAGGGCGGAGAATTTGCCCCGGGGCAGCTGGATCGTGTGGTTCACCACCGTCAAGTCGGCGACGTGATCGATGTTGCCGGAACCCAGCGTCGTCGAGAACACGAAGGTGTCGTTCCCGGCTCCGCCTTGCGTGTTCGCCTCAGCTTTGACGTCGAGCGCGCTGGCGCCCCCATTGCCCTTCCCCGCGCGCCGGACCGATCTCGAATCGGACGACCTCGATCACCGTGAAGTGCTGGAATAACCGCTACATCCGAGCCGACGACTCTTGATTGAAAGGATCGAAGGTCGATCCCCGCTTCGCTACGGCGACCGGCTGCCGACGCCGCACACATCACGATTTCACTCATGGACGTGGCCCTGGGCTAAATTTTGTTGCATAAGCCACTTGGAGATTGCATTAATAGCGGCAGCAGCGAATTTGGATCGGGAGAAACACAATAATGGTCCACCATCGACTCGCCGCCGCGCTGGGCCTTGCATTGCTGGCGGCAGTCGTCCAGGCGCCAGCTTTCTCGGACGAGGGCCACTGGCCCGTCGATGGTAAGCTGCTTGGCAAGGACGACGAGAAGTCGGAGGATATTAGCGGCATTGCGTGCAGCACGTCGATCGGATTTCCTAGAGACTGCCTTGTCATCGACGACAACCTGCAGTCGGCCCAACGCATCACGCTCTTTGAGGGACGAGGCAAAGCGGGTGCCGTCGTTCCGCTCATCTCCAATCGTTTCGCTTCAAAAGCGTTGGAGCTTGACGGTGAAGGCGTCGCCTTCGCGGAAGACAAGGCTGGCCGCAAGTACTTCTACGTGCTCGGATCGCACGGGCATCCGCGCGACCGTAAGCACAAACTGGACCCCACGAAGGATAGCGACCTGATCGCTGCCAAGATCAAAGCTTCGAGCCAGATCGTCCGACTGGAACTCGTGGGGGACAAGGAGCTTCGCGTGACGCAGCCCGTCGCCTCGCTCAGAGGCGCGATTGCGGCAGTGAAGCCCCTGGCACCTCACGTGGACCGGCGCCTTGAACTAGACGGCGTCACAATCGAAGGTCTCGCGGTCGTGGGGGACCGTCTGTACGCGGGCTTCCGGGCACCTACCTTCAGCCTGACCAAGGACACCGCGTGTGAGCCGTCCTCCGCGGTCGGGCGCCCCTGCGCCCTCGTTCTCTCGGTCAGCCTCCAGGCATTGTTCGAAGGCGGAGCGCTCGATCCGAAGCCCGCGTACCTTCACCTTGGCGACAAACAGGGAATTCGCGACCTCGCGCCGTTCAAGGACGGTCTGCTCGTTCTGTCGGGTCCGGCGGCAGACATCGATGGCACCTACGAGATATTCTGGTGGAATAGGGAATCGGCACCCGCCAAGCTCGCCACGTTGCCGCCTCCCCCGGCGGGAGCAAACAAGAAGGCGGAGGCGATCCTTCCGCTGGACGAGGGCCCGTCAGGCATTCGCATCCTTGTCATGTACGACCTCGCGGAAGAGGGAGCGCCGTTAGCCGTTACGATCCCTTTTCCGAAATGAGGCGCGAGATTGAATGGCTCGCAGGCGAGGGAAGAAGACTTGAACCCAATCCGGCGAAGCCTCAGATCGCTACAATTATCATCGGGACGCGGGGGCAAGCCTGGTGGGAGCCTCGGCCGGGATGACAGGATTAAATGTAAACAAACTTCGAGGTGGGAGGACCGGCCATGGGATACAAGGAAGACTTTGCCAACGATACGGGCTGGACGGCGATCGACGCCAGCACGCGTCTCAACACCAGCGCAGGAAAGATCTTCATCAGGTTCCTGCAGCGGAACGGCGTGGACACGATAATACGGTATTACGCAAGCACGGAACGTCCAAAGACGCTTACGCTGGACGAGGCGAAGTTCCTTTCGAATGAAGGCTTCGCGATACTCCCCGTTTTCCAGGACAGCAGCCGAAACATTTCGCATTTCTCGACCACGTCCGGCAAGAAGAACGCCCGGAGCGCCATCGCCTTCGCCAAATCGGTCGGACAGCCCGTCGGCAAGGGGAGCACGATACTTTTCGCTGTTGATCAAGAATACGAAGTCGCCGAGATCGACGGTCCGATCCTCAACTACTTCAAGGCTGTAAAGTCTACAATCGGTCAGGACTTCAAAATCGGTTGTTATGGCAGTGGCGCGACGCTGAGTAAGCTGCTCTCCGAGAAACTGATAGAGGTGCCATGGCTCTCGATGTCGCGAGCATTCACTGGCACGGAGCAGTTCTTTTACTCTAACAAATGGGCGCTGCGCCAAGTGCCACCGGAGAGGACCGAATCAGAAAGCGGGATCGGGTACGACCGCAACATCATACGCATCTCCCGCAAGACTCTAGGTGCGTTCCAAGTGGGAGCGGACGACAAGGGCATGGTGGCCTGGGACGAGACCGAAGACGCGACCCTGGCCGCACGCGTCACGACCGTCGTGCCCGCCGCGCCTGCTGCAACAGACCTGCTCGTTACGACCGAAGGCCTCCGACTGCGCGATGCTCCTGACGGTGTGATCATACGTGACCTCACGATCGGCGAACGACTCATCGCCATCGGTGCCGCCGACAATGCGGGATGGCGGAAGGTGCGCTCTGGCACCCAGGAGGGCTTCTGCTTCGGCAAGTACTTGCGAACCCCAGACCGTTCTGAAGTCGAGGCATTGCTCCGGACGGCCATCGACGAATGGCTGCGGTTCGACAAAGGCGCGGGCAGCGAGAAGGTAGACCCATACTGCGGCTTCGTCCGCGAAATGTGGGCTGCGATCGGCGAACCCTACGACGGGCGCAGCACCTATCCTAACGGGAAGGATGTCCCATGGTCGGCGGCTTTCATTTCTTGGGTGGTGCGCCTCGCGGGTCCCGCCTATACCAACTTTCAATTCGCTTCGAGCCATTCGATATTCGTGAACAACGCCATCAAAGCTCGATATACTGCGCGGAAGGACAAGCCATTCTGGGGTTTCCGGATCAACGAGGAAAAGCCCGCCCTCGGCGACATTATCCAGCGCAATCGGAGCGGCAACAACTTCAGCTTCTCGTATGCCGAGAACCACGTTCAGTATGAGAGTCACTCGGACATTGTGGTCGAGGTAACTCCCGATGCGGTACGGGTGCTAGGCGGCAATGTCGGCGACACGGTGGGCTTCGGCACGAGGCTGCAGGAGTACCACGTTGGCTCGGACGGCCATCTCATACCCGACCAGGGTATCATTGCGTTGCTGAAGAATAAGGCAGGCATTTAGATCGATGGATCATCGTTATCTTACGAATATGCTGATCGTCCTGGCTATAGCGGTTGATATTAGCGCGAACCCGACCTGAAAGTTTCGCTACCAAAGAGTCCGCCTCAAGGAGGCTTCCTAATTTCACTGGAAGGCAACAATGGGCGTTCAGCAGCGCGATTACGGCAGGACAAAGGTCCGCTTCCGAGAACCGCTCGGCTGGCTGCTACCGGGAGGTAGAGTCGGAGACGGAACGTCGGCTTTGGGGCGAAAGGCCAAAGTCCGGTTGCCACCCAGAGCAGCTGGCCTGCCCCCATTCGGTGGCCCAGGTTCGCAGTTAGAGCCATTCCCGGCGGCGTTGCGACGGGTTAGCGGTTTGCAGCGTTGAGTGGTGAAGGAGCCATCGATGCCTTTACCGTTGTCTGTCGATCTGCGCGAGCGTGTCGTGGCGGCCGTGGCCGAGGGCGCCTCCTTCCATCGAGCGGCGGCCCGGTTCGGTGTAAGCGTGTCGAGTGCCAGCCGCTGGTCGGAGCGGTTCGCGCAGGAAGACCACGTCGCGCCCAAGCCGACGCGCGGCGACGATCGTCTTCCGGCCATCGAGGGGCAGGCCGATCGGATCCTGGCCACCTACGAAGCCCGACCCGAGATCTTCCTGCGCGAGTTGCGCGACGCTCTGGCCGCGCAGGGCGTGCAGACCAGCACGAGCGGCCTCTCGCGCTTCTTCGCCCGCCACGGCATCACCCGCAAAAAGGGGCTCTCTATGCGGCTGAGCAGGAGCGTGCCGACGTGAGGGAGGCCCGCCAAGCCTGGTTCGAGACCATGCCCGACCTCGACCCCGACACGCTCGTCTTCCTCGACGAGACCGCAGCCGCCACCAACATGGCCCGCCGTTACGGACGCGCCCCATGCGGTGAACGGTGCCGGCTCCTTGTGCCCCAGGGCCACTACAAAACCACCACCGTCACAGCCGCCCTGCGCAGCACTGGCCTGTGCGCGCTCAGCCTCGTCGATGGTGCCACCAACGGCGCCCGCTTCCGCAGCTACGTCGCCGACAGCCTCGTCCCGGTGCTGCGACCCGGCGACACCGTGATCCTCGACAACCTGCAGGCCCACAAGGTCGCCGGCGTGCGCGAGGCCATCGAGGCGGTGGGGGCGCGGGTTCTGTACCTTCCGCCCTACAGTCCCGAGTTCAATCCGATCAGGGGATGCCCCGACCGACCTGTCGGTCGGGGACCCCTCAGCAGATCTTCGCCAAGCTCAAGCACCTGCTGCGAACCGCAACCGCCCGCACCGTGCCCGACCTCTGGGCTGCTATCCGCGAGGCCTTCACTCGCTTCACCCCAGACGACTGCCGCAACTGCCTCACCGCCGCCGGATACGAGGACGACTTGGCCGTCGCTACATAGGTGGGAACAGCTTTAGCCGGGATGGCCAGGCGGTGGGCGAGCCGCGCGGCCGGGGCTCCGCCGAGGGCGAGGCCGAGATGGCGCTGCAGGTCATGGGGGCGCCGCGAGCGCCGGGCGTGCGGCGCGGCGACGTCCGGCGGGGTCTCGCTGAAGGTACGGCGGGGGCAGGCGGGATCGCGGCATCGCAGGCGGCGCAAGCGCACGCGCAGGCCGACGGAGCGGCCCTGCCAGGGCAGGTCGGCGACGTGACGCTCGTAGGAGCCGTGGACGCTGTCCGATCGAATACGGCAGGCCGGACAGCACGGTGCTGTCGACCGCGGCACGGCCAGCACCGTCACGTGCTGGGGCTCGGCCGTGACGGCGAGGACGCGCAGCGAGGGCGGGATGAACGGGAGCAGGCGCTTGGGCATGGGGCGGCCTCGGGCGGCCATCAAGCGCGCTGAAGCGCTTCGCCGCCAGCTTGCAGCGCGACGCCGCCGGCATCACGAACGCCATCGCGCTGCCGTGGTCGACCGGCCCGGCGGAGGGCCACATCAGTCGCCTGAAGATGATCAAGCGCAGCATGTACGGACGCGCCGGCTTCGAGTTGCTACGGCAGCGCGTCCTCTGCGCTGTCTGACCCGCCACACAAAGTGACGCAGAACCAAAACCTGGACCCCTTCCGTCACGCTGATGCGGTGACCGCAGGGGATGCGGCGGCCTTCAAGAGGCCGCTGCGTCGCTTCTCGCGCAGCCGGTAGCTGTCACCCCGGATGGTGACGACGTGGCTGTGGTGAAGAAGGCGATCGAGGATCGCGGTCGCCACCACGGCATCTCCGAAGACGCTCCCCCATTCGCCCACCGCTCGGTTCGAGGTGATCAGCATCGCCCCACGCTCGTAGCGGCGCGACACGAGCTGGAAGAACAGGTGTGCGGCGTCCGGCTCGAACGGCAGGTACCCACGCGTCCAGATGCGCCTCCAGCGCCGCGAAGCTCTCGAAGCTGCGTCCGGCCACCGCGTTGTTCTTGACGTAGCCGACCCCGCGCTCGTCCTTCCCTTTGGTGCGCGCCCGGTACGGGGCGCAGGCCCGGGGCCGGAAACCCCAGTGCCGGGCAAACGCCAGGAACTTGGCGTTGAAGCTTACCGTGCGGGTCTCGACGTCGTGGCGGTTGACCAGACCCCGGTCGTTGTCGAGCAGGATCTCGGCCGTCACCCCGCCGAAGTGCCGGAACGCGCTCTCCAGCCCCGCAAACCAACTCTCCTGGCGCTCGTCGCGGAAGGCCCGCACGTGCAGCCGGCGCGAGAAGCCCAGCGTCGCCACGAACAGGAACACCTTCGTCGGCGCCTCGCCGATGCGGATGCGCCGCTCGCCGAAGTCGATCTGCAGCTGGTAGCCGGGCGGCGTCTCGAACCGGACCGTCGCCCGCGCCTCGGCGGCCAGCTCGCGCCGCAGGGGCGCCACCGCCCGCTCGATCGTGCGCAGGCTCAGCGCGATGCCCTTCTCGGCCAGGAGTTCCTGGCGCACTGGGATTGCCCCGTTTTTGTGGACGGTTCAGGGGGCTTGGCTGAGCAGGGTCTCGATTGACGGTTTTGACCCGGTCTCCTGCTCGTAGACGATGGGCGAGCGGTAGCCGAGCGCCGAGTGGCGGCGCAGCGGATTGTAGAAGGCCTCGATGTAGCTGAAGACCGCCATGCGCGCCTCTGCCTGCGAGCGGAAGCGGCGGCGGGCGAGCGGTTCGCATTCGAGGGTGGAGAAGAAGCTCTCGGCCATGGCGTTGTCGTAGGCGTCGCCGACCGAACCCATCGACGGGCGCACACCCGCCTCCCGGCAGCGATTACCGAAGGCCAGCGACGTGTACTG
>NZ_JAUYZI010000075.1 GCF_030700245.1 Methylobacterium amylolyticum | reverse complement strand
GTGAGGTCGCGCCATGCCATCTCGGGGTCGCCGGCCAGCAGCCCGGCCGCGCCCGGGCAGTATCGGGCCGTCCCCTGACGGTGGTCCCACTCCCACAACCCGAGCACGCCGGCCGCCGTGAGCGCCCCCTTGCGCCACTCCCAGGCGTCCGTCGGCTGATGGTCCTCATCTCCGGCCATCGCACCGCCCCAGTCGTTCAGGTCTAAGCCCGATGCCACATTGTAACTCAGGTTAACGGGGCAACTCACCGTGCTCGCATGAGTTCAGACCGGGGGAAGCGCCGCGATGTCCGATACCGATGACGAAGCCGCGCGTGCCCGCCGGGTTCTGAGCGAGATCGCCCATGCCCTCGACATGCCATTGGAGGCATTCTTCTCGCGGGTCAGTGCCGAGCGACGGGGCCCATCCGAGGCGGAGGAGCAGGAACTGATCGGCTTGTTTCGATCAATCCGCGATCCATCGAAGCGCCGGCAATGTCTGGATCTGCTGCGTACGATGGCGGGACCGCCGGGCGTATGATCAGGGTGAAGTTCGAACGTGGAAGGCCCGCCCCCGACAGGTGATGGGGGCGGGCCTCGACTGCGACGACGCCGGCGAGGCCGCGCGGATCCTGGGAAGGACGGGACGCTGCTCAGGAGACGTGCGGACTGGTGGGCCCGGTCGCGAGAATGAGCCTACGACCCTGCGGTCAACAAAGCGTTGTGCCGGACTGCGCATGCCTCGATCGCGGCAGGGGCACCGCTGGGTGGACGCGCTGCTGGCGGATCGGTTGAGGTCGGCGCCCGGCTTCACGGGGCGGCGCCGGTCACCCTGGAGAGGATCGGAAGGGCGCACTTTAGCATTGCTGGCGCAATGCCGGTGCTCATGCCGCCGCTCCCCACAGCAGGGAGCCGCTTCGGGGGTCTGTCTGCGGCCCGGCTCGCTTGCCCGCCCATGCCGATCTGGAGGCAGCCTCAGCGTCGCCCTATCGCTCGCTGACCGGCGCCGTGAGCCCTGCGATTGCCGGTCGCCCAGCCGGCGCCCCGAGCCGGACCGTCCCATCTCGATACGGCTGCCACCGATCCCGAACCGCGCCACGCGGCACCGCCGCCAAGTCGCCCGAGGCCACGAGGGGGCGCACTTATGGGGAAATCCAGATTTCCCTCGGAATGGGCCGCTGGGCGCCCGCTCGCTCGGCTGGCGTTCGATGCGAGCCATGCGGGATCGCGCGTGGCTCAGGATAGCGACGACGATGGGCCTGTGTGCACCGCCCGATTGGTGGCCACGCGCACGCCGGTCCCTGCCTTGCAAGGCTCGTTTAGACTTGTTCTAAGCACGGCCGTGCCGGCATCCACGACGCGCGAGGACGATGCACACCTTCTCGACCGATCATGTTCCGCCACGCGACCGGTTCGAGCTTTGGCGCGAGGAACGAGCCCGGCGCATGTTCGGCGTCGAGGCCGAGACCTCGCCCGAATGGCGGCCGCACTTCACGGGCCGGATGACCGCCAGAGCGGTGGGTCGCGCGAAGCTGATCGACGTGGCGGTCACCTCCTACACGATGAGCCGCACGGAGCGGGCGATCGAGCGGGCGCCGGACGACAGCTTCTACGTCCGCCATCTCGTGCGCGGTCGCGGACTGATGATCGTCGGTGACCGGGCAGAACTCGTCGGCGACGGAGCGCTCTTCACGGGCATGAGCGACGTCCCCTACGGCAACGCGCCCGATCCGGACATGCCCGCGCCGGGGACGCTCTGCGTCTACCGGGCCATCAAGATACCGCTCGCCGTCCTGCCGGACCTGTCGCGGGACTCGGTGCGGCTGGCCATGCACCGGCACAGGCAGCCTTCCGGCTTTGATGCGCTGCTGCGCGGCTACCTCAACGCGTTCATCGAGCAGGCGCCCCGGCTCACCGGCGCGGCCGCCGATGCCGCCGTGCGCGCATTGGCTCAGCTCGCCGTCTGCGCCCGCGGCGCCGTCGATCTGCGCGAAGAAACCAGCACGGCGGCTATCCGCGCAGGCCTCCTGGCGCGGGCGCACCGGCTGATCGAGCAGAACCTGCATCGGACCGATTTGAGCCCTGCCCAGGTGGCGACGTGGCTCGGGATCTCGGTGCGCAAGCTGCACCTCGTGTTCGAGCCGGGCGGCGTGAGCTTCAGCCGATACGTGCTCGCCCGGCGGCTGGAGCGGGCCGACCGGCTGCTGCGCGAGGCGCCGCGGATGTCCGTGACAGAGATCGCCCATGCCGCGGGCTTCGAGAGCCTGCCGACCTTCTTCCGCGGTTACCGGGCCGCCTATGGTACATCACCTGGCGAGCGTCGCTCTCTCTGATCGGCCCGTCGCTGCCAATGGCCATCGACTCGAGCCCACGGCGTCGCTGTCGTTCCAAGCGCGCGATCCGGGTGGCAATCAGGGCACGGATCCGAGCCGCGTTGTCGATCAACACCCGGCGGGCGCGCAGAGCGTTTGCGGCATCGGAAGAAGGGATCGTGCTGGCATGCCTCACGGCAGTCCAGCGTTGCGACGGTGCTTCCCAGGGTGATGCTTTACGTATATACGGCAACCCATGAAGTTCTACGCGACGGAGCCGAAGCGGTCGGCGAACATCGCCAAACACGGCTTCGACCCGGCGGACTTCGAGGATGCCTTCGACATCGCCCGCGCCTTGAGCCGCCCGACCAAGCCGAGCCGCACGGGCCGGGAGCGGTTCCTGCTCACCGGGACGTGGTTCGGGGAGACCGTCGTCACCGTGATCATCTCGCCGCTCGGCACCGAGGCGTGCGACGTGGTGAGCGTCCGCCCCGCCAGCGCGAAGGAGAGGGCCGCCTATGCCGAAGCCTGACCATGCCCCCGGCTACGTGCCGAACCCCCACTACTCGCAAGAGGACTGGGACGAAGTCTGCGACAACCCCGAGCTGACGGACGCGGAGATCGCCGAGCTGCGCCCGGCCGCCGAGGTCCTGCCGCCCGCGCTCTACGCGGCCCTGGTCAACAAGGGCGGGCGCCCGAAGGCCGAGGTGCGGCGCGTGCCGATCTCGCTCCGGGTTGATCCCGACGTGCTGGCTGCCTTCAAGGACACCGGTCCGGGCTGGCAGACGCGGATGCACGAGGTCCTGGCCGCCGCCGTGAAGGCGGGACTGCCGAGGTCGGACGCGGCGTAGCAGCCGACGTCGAAAATTCCGAAATTGTCGTCGCAGCAGAAGCGACGAAATCGTTGACGTTGGCCACCGGGGACCGAGGCCATGCCGAAGCGCCGCCCCGAGGATCCTGACGCCGTCGCACCCATTCGGGTCGAGGTCGTCCCCCGACGTGGGCTGAGCCGGATCGAAGCCGCCCGCTACGTCGGTATCAGCACCACGAAATTCGATGCGTTGGTCCGCGAGGGACAGATGCCCCAGCCGTTCCGGATCGGCGCGCGGGTGATCTGGGACATCCGGAAGCTTGACGCCGCCTTCGACGAGTTGAGCGGGCCGGACACCGCCAGCCTCACCGGTTGGGAGGACTGGGACACCGGAGGACCTCGCATCAAGTCGGTGGAGGAGATCCTGGCCGAGTTCGATACCCTTCCCGGCGATAGTCAGACGGGGAAGGCCGCTCGGCGTCGGGGACGGCCGCCGAAGGAGAGGGCATGACAACGACCGTCCTCGATCCCTACGCCTACCCGCCGATCGGTATGAACCGAGAAGCCGCGGCACGCTATGTCGGGGTCACCGTCACCGTCTTCGACATGCTGGTGATGACGGGCTGGTTTCCCAAGGCGAAGGATCTCGGCGGCATGGCCGTCTGGGATAGGATCGAGTTGGAGGCGGCGTTCAGGTCCTCGACGGCAGACGATCAGGCCACGAGCAAGAAGCCCTCCGGGACGCTGATGTCGGAGGATCACCCGGGCTACCACAACGTCTACACCCCGGATACCTTGGCCGAGAGATGGAAGTGCAGCCGAAACCTCGTCCGCAACCTGATCCAACGCAAGGAACTGGAGGCGGTCAGGTACGGCCCGAAAATGCTCCGGATCACGGCTGCCGCCGTCATCGCCTACGAGCAGGCGAACCTCGTCGCGCCGTGCCGATGAGTGTCAGCCGCGCCGCTTCCGAGCGGCCTCTTCGTCCGCCACGGCCTCAACTGCGGCGATGGCGTTTTCGAGTTCGGCAATTTGCCGGATCGTGCTGTGGGCCGGAAGGGCATCGACCTGAGCAGCCTCCAAGATCAGATCGCGCTGGCGGCCCTTGAGACGGTTCAGGAGGGCGGTGAGCTTGTCGGTCATAGTGCGGCTGTAGCTGGGGCTGTACGCCCTCGACAACCTAATCATTTCGCCATCAACGACGCCCCCGGGCTTCCGCCAGGGATGTGAGCCGAGTCCCCCGCGTGGTAGCTTGCCATCAATCTTCCACGACTGTCCTCGCCATGTCGAAGCCTGTCACGCTGACTTTTACGTTCCCGCATAAACTTGGGGCCGCCGAAGTCCGGCGGCGGCTCGATCTTCACACCGCCTGGGCCTTCGAGCAGTTCGCCAAGGAGCGGATCACGATCGAAGCCGACGAGTGGTTCGGGAAACGCCGGGCCTTCCTAGCCCATGGCTACGGCATGACGGCGGGCGCGGCGATCCAAGTAGCTGACGACGCCCTGCACTTCGAGGCCCTGGTGCCCGAGGTGGTCGGCCCGTTTGCCCCGCTGATCGAGGTGATCGGGTGGCAGTACGCGCGGAAGCTCTTCGACGAGGAAGGCGCTGCGCGATAGCTCAGGCGAGGCCGTCCTTGGCGGCCTTGTCTGGATCTTCGGGATGGCGTTCCGCCTCCTTAACCGGATCCTTGCCCTCAGGCTCGCTGCCGGTGGTCGGGTCCGGAACGTTGACGCCCTTGATCGGCACCGTGGGCGGCTGAACGCTCTCGCCCTTGGGCTTGTCGGTGTCGGACATCGCTTCCTCCTCGATCACTGGACCGCCGCCTGCTGCCGTTCTCGGCGCCAGAGCGCGACCGCCACCCGCCGAGCCTCATAGCTCCGCCGCAGCGGCGTGCCGAGCCCACCCTGCCCCTCCGGCGCGTACCCGTAGGTGAGCACCGCGTCCGGCCCGTAGGTCCGGCGCATCTCGTCCCGCCAGAGGCGATCAGCGGATGCGAGCGCGGCTTCCGTCAGGGCCAAGCGGGTGATGTCCGGCAAGGTCGTCATCGGGGCCTCCGCGCGTATGTCGCTCAACGCGGCGATCGGTCGGGAGGTCCGGCGAGTAGTGCGTTGCCGGACAAGCCCCTAGACGAGCTTGACCATAAGGCGACGGATGCGGATTACGGTGCGCACAGGTTGAAACGCTGGCGTAGGTTCAACTGACCGGAAGGGCTCGGCCTCGCCCCGACCACTCACGGGCGGGAGCCCCTACGCCCGGATCTCGGAGGCCAGCTATGGTGCAGACGCGCGGCTAATCGGCAAGAACGTTCGCGGTATGCATTTATCCGCGGCCGAGCCGTTGATTGCTGCGCTGCGGTATCGTATGTTTGCGATGCGGGATGGCGATGGCGTCGCTCTTCCGCAGCCCTTCTTGGGCGTTTCCTCCCTAGACTTCGGGCCGCTCCTTCGGGAGTGGCCTTTTTTCTGTCTGTGGGCCCCAGGCTCCGACCTGTGTATCGCTCGACCAACTGGGCCGGTGGCGACGGAGGGACCGGCTGGCATCGAGCTTGGCCTTGTACTAAAGTCGAATGCGCGGCCCCCAAGCCGCCCTCAACACGACTCAGGCGCTCCGGTGACGGGGCGCTTTTTCGTTTGCAACCTCGTGACGCGCGCCGTGATGCCCGCCAACCCCGGATAAGGCGCGGTTATCCGGGGTAGCGTCGCGCTGGAGGCTCCGGATGGGCAATTTCCGGTCCGAGCGTGATCGTAGGCCTGATAATGCCCCCTTATCAGACCATCCTCGACACACGCCTATTGCTCCGCTTGGCGCCGCCCACCATCTTGAGGCCGTGCCAGTCCAGTATTCGGGACCACGGCGCGGCCGGACCCTCCCCAATGCTTCGACCACGTCGCATGGCCTCTTTCGCCGCTCTGGCGGTGGGCCTGTCCGTGCTCGCCGGATCCGGCGTCAGCGCCGCACCATCGGACCCATCGGGGCTGAAGTCGACGCCAGACCAACAAAGGCTGATGCAGATCGCCCGCGCCCTGGTCCGTCTTGAAGCCGTGCGGCAGAACTGTCCGCTGTTCTACGCCGTCGACATCAAGAAGCTCGACGAGATCCAGCGTCCGGTCTTCACGGACGCGATCAGCCGGTTCGGCAAGGAGCGGTTGCACCGGGCCGTCAACACCGTCGAGCCCGAGGTCGTAGAGGCGATCCGCGAGGGCGGCACCGCAACGTGGTGCCCGGCCCAGCGCGAGCACTACGATAGCATCGGCATCCCCGGCCTGATCGGCGACGTGTTGCCGTAGACGGCGGCTGCCTACCGTCCGATCCCGTGTGCCTGTAGCATCCGGAAGAATGACCGCGGGTCGAGAGCCTGTCGCGCCTGCTGGAGGCTCGGCACCCTCCCACCGCCGGCGGCCGGCATCGGCAGGCCGGACGGCCCGCTTCCCCCGCGTTGCTGGCCCTGGCCGCCCTGCGGCAGCAGGCCTTGCAGCGCCTCCCGCACCGCCCCGTAGGTACCGACGCCCTGCTGCGGGGGAGGGGGCTCCAGTGATGTCGGCTGCCCCGCCAACGCGGGGAGGGCGGGCGTCGGCGAGGCTTGTCCCGCGATTGGCGAGCCCTGCGCCTGGACGCCGCCGAGGCCGAAGCCGCCGCGTGTCGCAGTCGAGCCCATGGACGTGGACGCCGGCGCCGCGATGGCTGGAGTGGGTGCGGGAGTGCTCCCGCCTCCTCCCCCACCGCCCATCTTCTGGATCGCCCAGTTCACGACCTGACCCGCCGTCCAGTTCCTCAGGAACGGGTTGGCCGAGATCTGCCCGGGCTGGAGCACCTGACCGACCGGCGCGGAGGGGTCGGCCGAGAGCAGGCTGATGGCGCCGCGGGGCCCAGCGAAGTGGGCGAGGTACTTCGTCCCGTCGTTGACCGGCAGGCCGGCGGACTGGAGCTTAGCGCCATTCTCGTTGCCGTATGCTTCGATCATCTGACGCGACAGCTCCGGGTCGCTGCGCATCGCCAGGATCTGGTTGTTCGGCAGCCCCGCGAGATCGGGGCGGTTCTTCCGGACCTGATCGAGCCACGTGCCGTCGATGAACTGCCCAGCGCCCGTCGCCGAGGAGCGCGGGTTCTTCGCGAAGTTGTTGCCGCCGCTCTCGACGGTCGCGACGCGATCCGTGAACCCTCCTCCCCGCGCGGCCGGCATCTCTCCGGCCTGCGCGCTTCCCGGGCCCAGCGCCGAGGCCAGCCCACCCACAGCCAACATAGCCCCTGGCTGCACCACGCCCGTCGGCGCTCCCGTCGGCGGGGTCTGAGGCTGGAACCCGGTAAAGCCCGGCGGCGTGGCTGCCGGTACATCTTGGGCACTCTCCTGCCCCAGTGCCGAACCCATGCTGCCCTGCCCTGGGTCCTGCATGCGCAGGAGATCCATCAGGCCGAAGGTCGGGGTGTCGCCCTGTGCGAAGATCGGAAGGGCGCTGAAGATACCGCCGCTCATCGGGAAGCCTCTTCCTTTGCGAGAAATGGTCCGCCAGTGGCGAAAACCGCCCGGCTGCTGTAGCGATGCGATTTCAGAACGACAGCCGTCCTGGGGCTGTTCTGGCGATCCTGGCGGCTATCGACAGAAGAGGGACGGCGAACCATCCTGTTTTGCCGCGCTGGTTGCGTCTGCGCGTTCACGCCGCCGATCTCCCGACAGGATTGACCTGATGTGGGCCACCGCCGCCTGTGCCGCCTTGCGCAACGGCAGATGCCTGGAGCTGCGCTATGACGGCTTCACGCGCGTCGTCGAGGTTCACACCGTCGGCGTCTCGACAGCGGGCCACGAGATCATGAGCGTCTGGCAGGTCCGCGGCGGCAGCAATTCCGGCGAGCGTGCGGGTTGGAAGCTGATGCGGCTCGACGAAGCCCTCGGCGCCGTCGAGATCGACGAGAAATCCCAGGCGCCCCGATCCGGCTACAAGCGCAACCCGAAAACGTTCAGGTCCATAACCTGCCAGCTCTGAGCCGCGGCAATCGCAGACCCCGGCCTCGTAGGCGGGTGCGTTGTGCACCGCGCAGTCCGACCAATGGAAGTCATCGGGCATAGCGACCTCGCTGGACGAAGGGCGGGGGCGGGGCCACATTCAGGGGCATGCCCTGTTGGCTTGAAATCGGGCCGCTGCTGAGTCGCCCGCCGCTCAATGCGAGTTGGTTCTCGGATGCATTTTTAGACTTCATGGTCTGGTGGAGCGGGCTGTTCGGTCTGGACACGCCGCAGGCGTCCATGATTGTGGCCGCCGTGGTCTGCGGTGGCATCCTACTTGGGGTCTTGAGCACGATCTTCGGGATATTCTTCAGCGTCCTCTCGGCGATGATGCGGTAGACCATGCCCCGCTGGCTCGAAATCACCCTGATCCTGGTCCTGTTCGCCGCGGGCATGACGGCGCTGTCCTGGGGCGTGAACGCGACCGTGCCGGCCGGCATAGACTGGGTTGCCGACCGCCTCGGCATCGTCAGCGCCTGGGCGCTGTTCCTGTTGCTCATGGCGGTCTGCGCCTTCCTCGCGTGGCGGGGTCATCGCCCGGTGAAGGGCAGCCGCGGCAGGGTCGAAGGCAGGTAGCCCCGCGCCCTGTCGGCCTGGGACAGCGCTGCGGCCTGGGCCCCGCCGCCAGCGATGTTGCCGATGGCCGCCGCCCGCTGCTGGAGCGCCGAGCGCGCGCCGATCGCAGCGAGGAATTGGTCCATCAGCTCGCCCTGACGCATCGTCACGGCGCGGGCGAGCTCGTGGTTGCGGGCGAGATCGGCCTGCCGCCCGGCGGCGCTCGCCGCCAGCTTGAGGCCGCCCATCCCGCCCTTGGTCGCCAGGGCGCTCACACCGGCATCAGCGCCGCCGAAGATCGTCGCCAGCCCCGGCAGCACGTCGGTCGACCCCGCCGACACCTCCCGCGGGGCGATATCGCGTGCGGAGGCAGTGCGCTGGGCGGTCTGACTGTTGCGGACCACGTCCTGGTGGACCCGGTCGAACGCGCCCTCGCGATCCACCGCCGAGACGAGGTGCTGGGTCGGCTCCTCGCCGAACACGGTGCCGAGCTTGGCGCGGTTGAAGTCGCCCTCCCCCAGGACCGCGTTGCGCAGGGCGATCCGGTCGTTGAGCTGCGTGCCGAGATGACGATCGACCTCAGTGCGCAGGCCGAGGCGCTGCATGAAGGTCTCCATCGGGCTCATACCCGCGGTCTCTACCGCGAGCTGCCCCGGCCGGACGGCATCGCGCCCGCCGTTGAGGAGGGTCTGGCCGCGCTCGAAGGCGTCACCCCCCGCGAAGTACTGCTGCGCGGTGCGGTTCGCGTTGGCGTAGCCCGGCACCTGGGACTCAAGGGCACTGTTCAGCGCCCCGCGGACCTGACCGAGGCGGCTGACCGTGCTAGCCGCCGCCGAGCCCATCTGCCCCTGAGCCTGCGCGATGGCAGCATCCAGGGCCTCTTTCGCGTTGTGCAGCGCCTCGGGACGACGATCCGGGATCACCGCCCGACCCACCCCGGGCACCTCGCCCTCGTGGTGCAGCAGGTTCCACGCCCGATCCAAGGCGTCGGCGGCCGGACCCTTCTCCTGCGCCCGCAGCCCGCGGACCATGCCGAGCACGTCGGAGGTATCGACCGTGACGGGCTGCGCCACGGCCTCCCGGTACAGGGGCGGCACCGCCTGGTCGTAGCTCTGCTGGTGAGCACCCCGCACCGTGGCGGGCTCGGCCGCAGGCCCGAGGGCGGCATCGACATCGCCGCGGATCCGAGCGTTCGCACCGGCGGCCCGGGTCTCCAGCGGCGTCACCACCGCGCCGCGGGTGGCGGGCTCGACGGCGAGACCCTGCGCCCGGCCTGTGAGGCTCGGGGAGGCGTCCATCAGCATCGCCTCGGGGCCGAGCTGCCCGAGCCGGGCCCGGATGGCATCGGCGCCGCCCGAGGCCGCGAGATCGTCGGCCAGCTTGCCGGCGGCGGCCGAGCCGAACCCCGCGGTGGGGGCGAGGCGCTGTGCGACGACATCGCCGACCTTGCGCACGCCCGCGCCGACGGCGGCGCCGAGCGCGGGGGCGCCTGCGCCGAGGGCGGCCCCCGTCCCTGCGCCCTTCAGCGCCTCAAGCGGGTCGCCCCCGGTCCGCACCGCCGAGTCCGCGCCGCCGATCAGGCCGCCCGAGACGGTGGACGCCATCGCCCGCGCCGCGAGCGGGGCCGCGCCTGCGCCGAACAGGGCGGGAGCCGCGATGACGGCGGGGGCGAGGCCGCCGATCCCGCCAGCGACCGCGCCGGCCGTCGCCGCGACGGGGTGAGCGGCACGGGTGCCTGTGTCGTAGTCCTCGACGCGCTTCAGCTCGTCCGCGTAGGCGGTGCCGTCGCGCATCGAGCGGATGAGGGCGGCCGTGCGGTTGCTGGCGCCGGTGAGGGTGGGGCCGACCACCGGCACGCCATCGAGAGCGCCCGACGCTGCGGCGTAGGCTGCGGCCGGCATGCCGAGGAACCGTCCCATCGGGGTCTCCGTCGCCGGGACACCGCGGCCGGGATCCTCGCCGCCGAACGCGAGGTCCGCGGCCGACTGCGGGCCGGGGCCGGCGCGGTCCGCGAACGGATCGTGGTCCACGGGGATCAGCGTCGGGCTCGCGGGGGCCGCTGCATCGGCGAAGGGGTCGTGATCGACGGGGACGAGCTGCACCATCACCGCACCTCCAGGAACCGGCCGGGTCGCTTGGGATCGGGGGCATAGAACTTCCCGTCGGCGGCGAGGCGGGTGCCGTCAGGCGCGCCCTGCGGGATCGCAGCCGGCGTCTGGGTCTGCTGTGAGGCCTGCGCCTGCGGCTCGCCCAGGCGCGGCGGGACCGGGGTGTCGGGCAGGTAGACCGACCGTCCCGGATCGACACCGTAGGAGTTCGCGAGGCTGCGGTAGCGGTCTGCGACGCCCTCGGCGGTCTTGCGGGCGGTGCCGTACAACTGGCCCGCCTGCCCGATGAAATCCTGCCGCTGGCGATCTGTGAGGAATTCGCCCGATAACACCTTGTTGTAAGTATTCAATACACGTTCGGGCACTCCCGCCGCGTTTTTTGCTGTTGCGTATTCACCTTCTCTGACCACCGATCCTGGATCCAGCATCTTCATGAAGCCGAAAATCAGGTTGATGTCGGAGGCGGGCGAGACCGTATTCGGGTTCTCCTGGCGCTGCTTCGTGGCGGCGATGACGCGGCCGTAGCCGTCGTGCACATCGCCGAAGGTGCCGAGCCCCTTCGCGAACTCCCCGCGCAGCTTGCCCTCCACCTCGAAACCGTCGGGCTTCGCGGACGGCGCGGTCAGGATCGGCTTCAGTGTCCCGCGATCGTAGAAGGTCTGACCGGGGCGCGCGGCGAGCGGCGGCGGGCCATCGTTGAACGTGACCTTGCCGTAGGGGTCCACCCAGGCCGTCCGCGTGTCGTGATCGGGAATGCCGGCCTTGCGCCGGGCCTCGATGTCGGTGAGCGGGGTCTGTGTCTTGTCGGTGGCGACCGCGAGGGCGTTGCGCTCCAGCACCGCCGGGTCTGCCGGTCCGCCTGGGATGAAGGATTGACCACCGGGCGCGTCCCGATAGCCGGCTTGCGGGAGCTGCCCGGCCAGCGCGTCCTGCCGGATCATGCTCGGATCCTTGTCACCCCCCGGCAGGCGCGCCAGCATCGCGTTGACGTAGGCCGGATTGCTCGCGAGGGCCTGCGCCTGCTCGGATCCCATGCCCGGGTTGCGTTCCTGGATCAGCTTAGCGGTCTGGTTGAAGCTGTTCTGCTCCCGCTGGTACTTCTGCAACTCCATCCCGAGGCGGAGCTGCTGAAGCTGGTTGGCCGAGCTCTGCGAACCCGCCGCTGCAACACCTCTCGCGGCCGCAGCCCATCCAGCCGCACCGACGCGCTCAGGAGGCCTGAGCCGAACGCCAGGAGCGCGTCGGACACGTCGGGGCGGCCGAGCCCCTGCACGAATTTCTCGAAGAGGCCGGGCTGGGCCCGTGCGGCCTGGGCGCCGACCGCAATGGCCTGCGCTGGACTCGCCCCCCCGAAGCCTGCACCGCCCTGCCCCCCGGGCCAGCCGGACATCGGTTGCGCCTGGCCCAGCGGCCGTGGGCGTCCTGCCGTGACGGCGCCCGTGAGCGGATCGAAGCTGTCGGCCGGCAGTGCCTCGGCTGCCCCCATATCCGGGCGACCCGGGGCTGTGGGGCCAGCGTCCGTGCCCCGGCGGGCGGCGGCCGCGTTTGGGTCCGACCCGGGCAAGCCGCCAGGGCCGTTCCCGACGATCTGACGCGGCGGCAGGACCGCGCCCGTAGTCGAGGGCTCCGGCTGCGGCACCATCAGGGCCCCGGCGGACGGGCGCTGCGGCGGCAGGGGGGCATCGCGCGGCTCGAAGGCGCCCGGCAGGGAGCCGCCAGAGGTGCCCGAGAAGCCGTTGCGCCCGCCGCCGAGCCCCCCGCGGTCGAACAGCAGGCGGTCGATCGCCGAGGGCCCGTCGAGCGCGGCCCGGTCCTGCGGCGAGGCCAGGGCCCGTTCGAGCGCCTGGGTTTGTCGCTCGTCCATCGCGACCGGAGGCACGGGCTGGCCGAGCGAGCCCGTCGCCTCGGGGCCGCCCGGGGATTGAAAGCGACGGAACAGATCAGCCAGGTCCTCTGCCGAGAAATCGGCCAGGACGGGCAATTGACCGAAGGGTGCGAGGCCACCGGACACGGCGAGCTCCTACGCGAGAGAGACGGGAGAGGAGAGGCGGGGCATCACGCGGTCCCGGCGCTCGATCCGAGGTGCCCGAGGCACGCCAGGGTATTGCCGGCATGGCCGTTCAGGCGGTCGAAGGTCCGCAGGTTGTCGACGATCGCCGGCACGTCGCTGGCCTCGAACGCGGCAGCGAGGCCCCGGGCGGCAACCTCGATCGCCCGGAAGGTCTCCACCGCCTCACGGCGATAGGCTTCCATCTGCCCCTGCATCGCGGGGGACGCCTGGGGACGCCCTAGCGGCGCATCCTCGTCGAGATCGGCGACGTGCGGCTCGGTCACGGGCGCGCTCCTGATTGAAGGGGGGGGGGCAGGCCGGCACTCGCCAAGAGGTCGTAGAACCGGCGCACATCCAGGCCGGCCGGGGCAGGAGCGGCGCCCTGCTCACCGGTGATCCTCCGCGCCAGCGCCTCGACCGGATTGGGATCGTCATCGACCGACATGGCGACCACTGGCGCGCCCCAGCGGTCCCGGATCAGCATGGCCGCGGAGCGGAGGCCGCGCCGGTCACCGCCGGCGAACGCGGCGGCCCGCATCGCCGCGATGAAGCGCAGCGCCAGGGCTCCCGGGGTGCCCGAGAACGTCCGCGCCGCCTCTGACATCACTTCGGATCCCGCGAGGCTGTTGCCGGCGAGAGCGAACCCGCCGCGCGGATCGAAGGGGAAGGCGGCATCGCCGGACCAGGACGGGAGGTCGGAGCCGGAGCGCGCAGCGAGCTGCCCCGCAACATCGGCGACGACGATCTGACGGCGCCCGCGATCCTCTCCCCGCCGCATCAGCGCGGCGACCACCGCCTCGGCGCCCTTGCCCGCTCGAAGCATGGCGAGCCCATCGGCACCGGATGACGCTTCGGGCCGGCCCTGCGCGGCGATAGCCCCGGCATCGGCCGCGACGTGCGGCACCAGCGCGGCCCCACCCGGGATGGCCGTCACGGTGACGACGCCGATCTGTCCGGTGGCTGTGTCGAGGGCGACGACGGAGAGGGTCACGGCTCAGGCCGCCACCGGCAGGGCGGCCGCGGGCGCGGCGGACGGGGGTGGGGGCGGATCGTCCGGGCGGACCGTCGCGGCCAGGGCGCGCCTCACCCAATCGGAGGCGGACGCCCCTTCACGCCGAGCAGCGGCGTCGATCGCGCGGCGCAGGTCCGCGTCGGTGCGGATCGTGATCGTGGAGCCGTAGTTGAGCGGGCGCATGCGCGACCTCCGGTGTCGGAGACCTGAATAACGCGTGCAAAGAATTAAAGTAAGACGCTAGAATATGCTGCGCGGTCTGTGCAGTTGCTACAATATCATTTCGTATCTCCCGGGTTGCTGGGTTCGGAAATTTTCTGCTGCGCAAGCCGACTTTCGTCCCTGAACTTCACCATCATGTCGCGCAGGCCAGCCGTGCGGGTCGGCAACGTGAGGCCGAGGTCGCGCAAGACTTGAATGGCCAACCTCTCACCCTCTCGAAGGCGCCTTTGATGGTCTTCTTCGGAACGATCCTGCGGCTTTTCAGGCAACCCGGCATCCGCCCCAAGCACATCGAACATCATCGTTTTCAAGCCGTGCCGGAGAAGCCACAAAGTTTCGTAGTCCTCTACCCACCTCTTGCCCGTAATTTCGGGGGTATATTTGAACATGCATGCAAATGCACGCATAGCATTGTGCGACGTTGTGTCGGGTCCGATGAAAGCATTCAAGAGATTGTCGGCTTGAAAACTATTCTCAAGCCGTGTCTCAACTTCTTGCGCGAGAGACCGTCCACTCGCTGCCGCCGCGTCCTCAAGCGCTTTCCGTAGGCCGATCGTGGTGCGCGCCATCAGCGGCACGCGCTTACCCTCGCCGTCTGGGGTCGCCCGCTTTGGCATGGCGCTCAGTCTCTCTGATGAACGAGCGTTACGCCTATCATTCGCTGAGTTGACAAGCAAGCACAGTCTGCCCGATAACATTCTGAGCGCATGATACGCGCATCGCTCGGAGGTCTCGGATGAATGAAGCTCTGCGAAAGGCGCTCGCCGAAGAGCGCGGCGTGGACGTGCCGGACCTTGCCAGCGCGCTCGGGGTGTCGAAGCACCTGCTCTACAGAGCCATCAAGACCGGAGAGATCCGCGCATCGCGCATCGGGCAGCGGGTTACGGTCCCCCCGCACATTGCCCGCGAGCTGCTCTGCCTGCCGGCGCGCGCGGCCGAGCCTGTCGCCGCCTGAAGCCCCCGCCATCCGCGGGCGAGGCCCGCGGGCCGCTCACCCCGGCGCCGATGCGGCCGGCGCGATCAGCAGGAACAGCAGGCCATGAACGGAAGAACCCGCGCGTCGCGGGTTGCAACGGCGGGCTCTCGAAATGTCGTCTTGGCGGTCGACACCGAGATACTTGCCCCAGCGACCCCGGATTTTCAAGCGTCGATCCTCGCCCGGCGATACGGCCTCCCCCGTGCCGTAGCCGCAACGGTCGCCGGTCTCGCCTACCCCGTCCTTGACGACTGGCGAGTCCGTGCATGACGGCCGCCCCGATCCTCTCGCGCGCCGGAGACGGCGCGCCCCTCAACATCGCGTTCGGCGAGATCGCGGAGCGGGCCGGCATCGCCGAAACCTACGCCCGGACGGCGGCCGACTTCGCGTCGGTCGGAGACCGGCGGGGCGCGAGCTACGCCTTGCGGCAGGCCGCCATCGCCCTCGCCAGCGCGGTCGATGCCGCGGCGACGCTCCGGCCCGCTCACCGGGATGGGGGTGGCCGATGAGCCGCCTCATCCGCCCGCCGCGCAAGGCCCGAGCCTGCGCCAACTGCCAGCACTTCGCCGCGAACGGCACCGCCTTCGTCTACGGCGGCCGGGGCATCCTCGGCGCGATCGGCGAGCAGGCCCGGGGTGACTGCCGCGCCAAGCCCCCGACCCGCGACCGGAAAACCGGCGACGCCGTGTGGCCCGACGTGGTCGCATCCGACTGGTGCTCCGCCTTCACCCGCCCCGAGACCGTGAAGCGCGGGGAGGCGGCATGAGCGCCGGCATCACCCGTTCCGTGCTCGGCACCCTGTCCGGGATCGCCGACGCCCTCGCCTCCGCCGACGTCGACGACGACGACCTCTACGCCGTTGCTGACGCGCTCCAGGCCGCCCGCAACGCGGTCCTCGACGAGGCGCTGCGTCGCCTCGCCACCGCCGAAGGGTATCGCATCGCGGCCGAGTATCGCCGCGCCCATCCCCGACCCGATGGAGTGCCGGCACGATGAACGCGCGGCCGTCCAACCACGGCGCCGACATGGCGCAGCACGCCCTCGCCTACGCCCGGCGCGGCTTCCCGGTGTTTCCGTGCGACCCGACGACGAAGCAGCCGCTCGTCGGCCGCGACAAGGATGCCGAGGGCAAGCCGATCCCGAAGACGGGCGGCCTGCACAAGGCGACCCGCGATGAGGCGCAGATCCAGGAGTGGTGGAGCCGCTACCCACGCGCGATGATCGGCCTGCGCATGGGACCCGAGGCCGGCGTGTTCGCGCTGGATCCCGACCGGCCGAAGGAGCCCGGCGAGCCCGACGGCCTCGCCGCCTGGGACGAGATGATCCGGGCGCACGGCTACGCGCCGGCCACGCACGCGCACGTCAGCCCTCGCGGCGGGATGCACCTGCTGTTCGCCTACCCGGCCGACCTCACCGTCACCAACAGTCCCGGGCAGCTACCGCCCGGCATCGATGTTCGGGGCGCCGGCGGCTACGTCATCGCACCCCCGAGCCGGACCGCCGACGGTCGGGAATACCGCCTCGCCCAGCCCGAGCACGCGTTCCGGTTCGAGCCCGCGCCGGCCTTCCTGCTCGACCTGCTGCGGAAGCCCGAGCCCGCGGGCGCGCCGCAGCCCGAGCCGAAGAAGACGAGCGAGAGGGCGGCCCCGAACGGGGCTCGCTCCCGGATCTTCAACGACGAGGTGCCGGACAGCTACATCGCCCGCGCCGTCGAGGAGGAGTGCGCCATCGTCGCCCTAGCACCCCGCGGCCAGCGCAACGAGGCGCTGAACCGGGCCGCGTTCAAGCTCGGCACTCTCGTCGGCGCGGGTCGCCTCGATGCGGGCGTGGCGACCCGCCGCCTTCTCGACGCCGCGACGACCAGTGGCCTCGTGGGTGACGACGGGCAGACGGCAGCCCTCGCGACCATCGAGAGCGGGTTGACGTCGGGCGCGGCACACCCTCGCGACTTCTCCGAGCGCAAGGCGCGGTCCGGGGCGCCGACGCAGGGGCGGGAGGAGCGCCGCGGCGGCGGGGCTGGCGGCGCGACCGCTGCGCCCGGAAGCGATGACAACCAAGACGACCGTCCGGACATCCGCATCGTCAACGGCGAGGTGCCCCGCGCCGTCACCGAGACCGAGCAGGCCATCATGGCGGCGGCCATGCCGATCTTCACCCGCTCCGGAAGCCTCGTCCGGCCGGTGATCGAGAGCGTGCCGGCAGCGCGGGGGCGGCAGACGCAGGTCGCCCGCCTCAAGACGATGTGCGCCGCGAGCCTCGCTGACCACACGGCTCAGGTCGCTCGGTATCAGCGGTTCGACGGCCGGTCGAAGGACTGGGTCACGATCAACCCGCCCGCCGAGGTGATGAACGCCCTGCTCGCCCGCGACGGCAAGTGGCGCCTGCCCCCGATCGCCGGCGTCATCACCACCCCGACCCTGCGCCCCGACGGCTCGATCCTCGACCGTCCCGGCTACGACCCCGAGACCCGGCTGTACCTTTCCCTCGACCCCGGCTTCCGGATGCCGGCGATCCCTGAGCGGCCGGGGCGCGAAGAGGCCGAGCAGGCCTTGCAACTCCTTGAGGATCTGCTGGTCTCGTTCCCGTTCGTCGGGCATGTCGACCGCGCGGTGGGCCTGTCCGCCTTGATGACGCCGGTGGTGCGCGGTGCCCTGCCGACCGCGCCGCTCCACGCGATCCGCGCCAGCACCCCGGGCACGGGCAAGAGCTACCTCGTCGACCTCGCCAGCACGATCGCCACCGGCCGGCGCTGCCCGGTGATCGCCGCCGGCCGAACCGAGGAGGAGACGGAGAAGCGCCTGGGCGCCCTGCTGCGCGAGGGCGTGCCGATCATCTCGATCGACAACGTCAACGGCGAACTCGGCGGCGACGCCCTGTGCCAGATGACCAACATGCCGATCGTACGGGTGCGGGTGCTCGGCAAGAGCGAGGCACCCGAGACCGAGTGCCGGGCGACCACCTTCGCCACCGGAAACGGCCTGATCCTCGTCGGCGACATGACCCGGCGCACCCTGCTCTGCACCCTCGACACCCAAGCCGAGCGGCCCGAGCTGCGTGACTTCGACTTCGACCCGATCGAGCGGGTGCAGGTCGATCGCGGCCGGTACGTCGCAGCCGTGCTGACGGTCGTCCGGGCCTACCGCGCCGCGGGCGCACCGAAAGTGTGCGGTCCCGTCGGCTCCTACGAGGACTGGACGGCCGCGGTGCGGGCTCCGCTGATCTGGCTCGGCCAGCCCGACCCGTGCGCCAGCATGGAGAAGGCCCGGGAGGAGGATCCGGAGCTGTCTGCGATCCGCGAGCTGTTCGGCCACTGGCGCGACCACCTGAGCCTGTCGAGCGGCTACACCACCAACGCCATCATCAAGACCGCCTGCGAGAAGGGACCGGGGGCGAGCTTCGACTACGGGACGCAGGATTTCCGGGCGCCCGAATTCCGCGACCTACTGCTGCGGCAGGCCGGCGATGGCGGAGCGGTGAACAGCCGCCGCCTCGGCAAGTGGCTCGCGAAGATCAGCGGTCGCGTCGTCGATGGCCACCGGATCGAGATGAAAGCTGACGGCAGCAACGGCAACCGCTTCACGCTCCGGTTGATCGGCCCTGACACCTACACCGCACCGCGGACGGAATTCTGACCATGCCTCGCGGGCTGGCAGCCATAGGGGTTTCAGGGGTTCTAGGCGGTGTGGACAGTTACCGGAGCCACAGGACGATGGCGGCGAGGGTGACGACGGCAGCGTAGTTGCGGGCGGTCTTCTCGTAGCGGGTGGCCACCCGCCGGAACTGTTTGAGCTTGGCAAAGCAGCACTCGATCAGATGGCGCTCCCTGTAGAGCACCCTGTCGAGGTCGTACTTCCTGGCGCGCGAGGGATTGCTCGGGATCACGGCCTGCGCGCTCTGGTCGGAGATGAGCT
>NZ_JAUYZI010000074.1 GCF_030700245.1 Methylobacterium amylolyticum | reverse complement strand
TAGTGACGATTTAGGCGAGACTGATGGCGATAGCGGCGAGGAGGACGAAGCCGCGGAAGTTGGCCAAGAGCTTGTCGTATCGGGTTGCGACGCGGCGGAACTGCTTGAGCTTGGCAAAGAAGCGCTCGATGCGGTTGCGCTCTGTGTAGAGATGGCGGTCGTAGGCGTGCGGCCGGCGGCGGTGACGCCGGGGCGGGATCACCGGCTCGGCGCCTGCGTCCAGGATGGCGTCGTGCAGCGGATCGGCGCCGTAGCCCTTGTCGGCGATGACGGCCTTGGGCGACAGGCCCTCGATCAGGGCGTGGGCCTGGGCCATGTCGTTCTGCTGGCCCGGGCCGAGCAGCAGGCGCACGGGGTCGCCGAGCGCGTCGCAGGCGACGTGGATCTTGGTGCTCAGGCCGCCGCGGGAGCGGCCCAGGCCCTGGGCATGCGCCCCCCTTTTGACAGGCGCGCGCCGGCGGCGTGCTGGTGGGCGCGCACGATGGTGGAGTCGATCAACAGCCACTCCAGATCGGCCTCGGCGCTCAAGGCGGCCAGGACCCCGTCCAGCACGCCGCGCTCGATCCAGCGATAGTAGCGCCGCTTGACCGCCTGATGATCGCCCAGGCGCTCAGGCAAGTCGCGCCAGCGCCCGCCCGAGCGGGCCATCCACAGCAGCGCTTCGACGAAGCGGCGGTTGTCGCATCGTGGGCCGCGCTGCCCGGCCCGGCCGCCAGGGATCAGATCCCGCAGGCGCTCCCACTGGTCGTCGCGCAGGCCATCCGGGTCGTGGCTCATCCAGGCCGATCTCCAAAATCAGCCTTGAATCACGACCTCATGCCTCGCAAAACCCGCCCCCTCAGAAATCGTCACTACGCCCTAGAGCTGGCTGAACGTCAGCATCACGAAACCGTGATAATTGGGGGCAGCCAGGGGATAAGTTGGAGGCCAGACCCAGACCCGTCTTTCTTGAATTACTGCATGTAAACGGGTTTTGAAACCCAAAAAGGTCTGGCGGAGGGAGCGGGATTCGAACCCGCGATACCGTTTCCGGTATACACACTTTCCAGGCGTGCGCCTTCAACCACTCGGCCACCCCTCCGGGCGCGGATCCCGGGGCCCGGCCGGGCCGGGCGGGTGGGGCCGCGCAGGGGCTGTATCCGCGCGCGCCCCCGGGCGCAAGGCGGCGGCCCGGGCCGCGCGCGAAAATCGACGCGGGCGGCCCGGTTCCCCGCGTCTCAGCCCTCCGCCTCCAGGTGGAAGCGCACGTGCTCGACGTTGGCCCGCTCGAAGGCCTGCATCACGTGCTGGTAGGAGCGCTCCATCTCGGTCGCGTCGTCGCCCGGCGTGTCCTCGGGCTTGAGGACGAACATCAGCAGCGAGCGGCCGGTCACGTCGTAGGGCTCGCCGAAGCGGAAGCTCTCGACGTCCTGGCTGTCGGGCAGGTTGGTGTCGAGGAGCCGCGTCCAGGCCTCGCCGCCGACCGCCTCGGGCAGCGTGAAGCTCACGAGGTCGTGGTAGGCGTTGAACATGATCAGCAGGGTCGCGTCGCCGCCGCGGCGGTGCAGGCCGGTGGCCTGGGCGCGGCCGTCGAGCTGGACCGCGAAGGCGCGGGCGCCCCCGTCGGTCCAGTTCTCGGGGGTCATCTCGCCGCCGTCCGGGCGCAGCCACGCCACGTCCTTGACGCCGAACTCCTCGTCGTACTGCCCCTTGAGGAACCGGCCGCGGCTGAGGATCGGCAGGGCGTTGCGCAGGATGATCAGGCGCTGGGTGAACTCGGCGAGGTCCCGCTCCTCCGCGCCGACCGCCCCCCAGTCGAGCCAGGAGATCGCGTTGTCCTGGCAGTAGGCGTTGTTGTTGCCCTTCTGGGTGCGGGCGAACTCGTCGCCCGCGAGCAGCATCGGGGTGCCGCGCGAGAAGAACAGCGTGGCCAGCATGTTGCGCATCTGGCGCAGGCGCACGCCGCGGATCTCGGGGTCGTCGGTCGGGCCCTCGACGCCGTAATTGTAGGAGAGGTTGTGCGAGTGGCCGTCGCGGTTGTCCTCGCCGTTCTCGATATTGTGCTTGTCGTTGTAGGCCACCGTGTCGTGCAGGGTGAAGCCGTCGTGGGCGGTCAGGAAGTTGACCGAGGCCCAGGGCTTGCGGCCGCGCTTGTCGAACTTGTCGGCCGAGCCGGCGATGCGGGCGGCCACATCCGGCAGCAGGCCGGCATCGCCCTTCCAGTAGGCGCGCACGTCGTCGCGGAAGCGGTCGTTCCACTCGGCCCAGCCCGGCGGAAAGCCGCCGACCTGGTAGCCGCCGGGGCCGCAATCCCACGGCTCGGCGATGAGCTTGACCGAGTTGAGCACCGGGTCCTGGCGGCAGGTGTCGAGGAAGCCGCCGCCCTCGTCGAACCCGTAGGGCTCGCGGCCGAGGATGGTGGCGAGGTCGAAGCGGAAGCCGTCGACCTGCATCTCGGTCGCCCAGTAGCGGAGCGAGTCCGTGACGAGCTGGAGCACCCGCGGGTGCGAGAGGTTGAAGGTGTTCCCGGTGCCGGTGTCGTTGATGTAGTAGCGCGGCTCGTTCGGCAGCAGGCGGTAGTACGAGGCGTTGTCGATGCCCTTGAACGACAGGGTCGGCCCCTTCTCGTTGCCCTCCGCCGTGTGGTTGTAGACCACGTCGAGGATCACTTCGAGGCCGGCGCCGTGCAGGCGCGAGACCATCTCCTTGAACTCGGAGAAGGCGAAGTCCGGCACCGCCGCGTAGCGCCGCGCGGGGGTGAAGAACGAGATCGTGTTGTAGCCCCAGTAGTTCACCAGGTCCTTCTGCTGGAGGTAGTCGTCCTGCACGAAGGAGTGCACCGGCAGCAGCTCGACCGAGGTCACGCCGAGGCTCTTGATGTAGTCGAGAACGTCCGGCGTGCCGAGGCCGGCATAGGTGCCGCGCAGCTTCTCGGGCACCCGGGGGTGGAGCTTGGTGAGGCCCTTCACGTGGGCCTCGTAGACGATGGTCTTCTCCCACGGCACGTGCGGCTTCCGGTGGCGGCCCCAGGTGAAGGCCGGGTCGATCACCCGCGAGCGGCGGGTGAAGGGGGCGGAATCGCGCTCGTCGAAGCTCAGGTCGTCGCCGCTCTCCATCTGGTAGCCGAACAGCGCCGGGTTCCAGGTGATCGAGCCGACGAGGCCCTTGGCGTAGGGGTCGATCAGGAGCTTGTTCGGGTTGAAGCGGTGTCCGGCGGCCGGCTCGTAGGGGCCGTGCACGCGGTAGCCGTAGATCGTGCCGGGGCGCGCGTCCGGCAGGTAGCCGTGCCAGATCTCGTCCGTGTACTCGGGCAGCTCGATCCGCTCGATCTCCTTCTCCCCCGCATCGTCGAACAGGCACAGCTCGACCTTGGTGGCGTAGGCCGAGAACAGGGCGAAGTTGACGCCGAGCCCGTCCCAGGTGGCGCCGAGCGGGTAGGGCAGCCCCTCCAGGATGCGCGAGCGGGCCGCGCGGGCGGCGGAGGTCGGACGGGACGAATCGGGCATGGGGACTCCGGTGCTTCTGGGCGCCCGGGACGGCCGCCGCGGGAGCGGGACGGCGGCCGGGCCGGGAGCCCGGACGTGAACGTGCCGGCCACGGCGAAGCTCCGCCGTGGCGCGGCGATTTTTTGCGGCGCACGTGGACGGGGCGGCACGCCGCCGCCGGCCGCCTCCGGCAGGAGCGGACCGCGTCGACTCAGCGCGTCGCGGCCCGCGGGAGTTCCCGTCGCCGGGCCGTCGGCGCCGCGCGAGAGCCGTTCCCGATCGCGTCGCGAGCGTGCACGGCTCTCAGCCTCTGTTTTGACGCGCTCTCTCGCGCCGAGCCGGTGTCCGCCTCGGCGGAGAGCGCTCTAAGGGAGCGCGTGTGCGAGGTAGGCGCGCGCGAAGCCCGGCACGCGCTGCGGGTCGATGTCGGCGCGGCGGCGCACGAGGCGGATGCCGGCGAGCTCCGGCTCGGCCTCGCGCCGGCGGTGGTCCTCGATCCGCGCGCACAGCGCCGCCGCGGGCTCGGGGAAGCGCACCGGCCGCAGGAAGGCGAGCTGCCCCTCCCCTTCGAGGAGGACCCAGGCGTCCCCGTCCGTCCCCTCCGGCGCGGCCAGCCCGGTCTCCTCCAGGAATTCCCGGGCGGCGCTGCCGGCGAGGTCGACCGCGGCGCCGCGCACGTCGTCGGGGTCGGGGGTGCCGCAGGGGAAGTAGAGCTGGCCGGCATTGGCGGTGTGGGCGCCCATCTCGCCGAGCAGCACGGCGCCGTCGGCGCTCCAGGGCACGATCGCCGCGAAGGCGTTGCGGACCGCGCCGCCCGGGGCGGCCCCCGCCCCCCACGCGTCGCGGAAGGCGATGAAGGCCGAGTAGCGCGCCGCGAACAGGTCGAGCCGTGCCGTGCCGTCGGCGACCGCGCAGGCGCAGGCCAGGAGCACGGTCCCGTCGAACATCCCCGGATGGCGGGCCCGGCGCCGCGCCCAGTTGGCCTCGATCGCGGCGGACGCCGCGCGGGCCCAGGGCCAGTCGTAGGGGACCAGCCGGGCCTCGATCGCGGTGAGCGGCGTGAGGCGGAACGTCTCGTCAGGCACGCAGGGTGCCTTCCGAGACCAGCACCGCCGCGCCGCCGATCTCCACCGAGCGCAGGGCGCCGGCCTCCACGGTGAGCTGGAGGGCGATCTCGCTCGGGCGGCCCATGGCGAGCCCCTGGCGGATCGCCACGTCGTGGACCCCGTCGCCGAGCGCCTCGAACTGCATCAGCACGCCGGCGAAGGCGGCGGCCGCCGAGCCGGTGGCCGGGTCCTCGGGCACGCCGAGGCGCGGGGCGAACATCCGCACCTGCCAGCTCCGGCCCATCCGCTCCGGGTCGGGCGCGTAGAGGTAGAGCCCGTCGCCCGCCTCGGGGGCGGCGGCGGGCCGGGCGGCGTCGAGGCGCTCGACCGAGGCGACGGGCACGCAGGTGAAGCGGGGGCCGACCCCGTGCCGGCTCGGGCGGTGCCGCGCGTGGCCGATATCGCCGGGCGCCAGCCCGACCAGGGCCGCGACCGCCTCGGGCTCCGGCCCGGGGCCGAGATACTCGGGCAGGGCCGGCAGCTTGAAGCGCGCCCGGCCGCCCGCGCCGTCGGGCAGCGTCTCGACCACGCAGGGCACGACGCCGACCGCCTCCTCCAGGCCGAAGGCGCGGGCATCGCCCAGCGCCGGATCCTGGAGGGCGAGCAGCACCGCGGTGCCGACGGTCGGGTGGCCCGCGAAGGGCAGCTCCCGGGCGGGGGTGAAGATGCGCAGATGCGCCCGGTGGCGCGCCTCGGCCGGGGGCAGCACGAACACCGTCTCGGACAGGTTGAACTCGCGGGCGATGGCCTGCATCGCCGCCGCATCGAGCCCCTCGGCGTCGAGGACGACGGCGAGCGGGTTGCCGGCCAGCCGCCGCTCGGTGAACACGTCGAGGGTCGCGAAGCGGCGCATCTCTGGTCCCGACTTTTTTCCGTGGATCAGGCCCCAAGGTCGTCGCCCCGGCCGTGATGTCCAGGGATCAGAGGCGTTCGACCGGGAAAATCTCGCTCGGGGCCACGAACTCGTCCTGCGCGGCCACCGTCAGGATCTCGCGCGCCCCCGCGGCGGCGGTACGCTTCAGGAGCCCGTAGACCGAGGCGGCGGTCGAGCCCAGGGCGTCGGGTGCCGAGCGCGCGCGGGCGTAGTGCACGAGGAACAGGGCGGCGACCGTGTCCCCGGCCCCGTTCACGGCGATCGGCAGCCGCGGGGTGCGCACCCGGAACAGCCCCTCCCCCGTCCCGGCGAGCAGGTCGATGGCGTCCTCCGGCGTGTCCGCGCCCGCGAAGGAGGTCACGAGCACCACCCGCGGTCCCCGCGCCCGCAGGGCCGCGACCGCCGCGCGCGCCTCCGCCAGGGTCCGGCTCGGCAGGCCGGTGAGGCGGTCGAGCTCGAACTGGTTCGGGGTGAGGATGTCGGCCGCCGGCACCGCCCGCTCGCGCAGGAACGCCTCGATGCCCGGCCGCACGTAGACGCCCTCGTCGGTGTCGCCGATCACCGGGTCGCAGCAGTACAGCGCCTCCGGGTTCCCGGCGCGCACGCGCTCCGCCGCCTCCAGGATCGCGGCGCCGATCTCGGCCGAGCCCATGTAGCCCGACAGCACCGCGTCGCAGGCCCCGAGCGCCCCGCGCTCGTCCATGCCCCGCACCACGGCGCGCACGCTCTCGGCGGAGAAGACCTCGCCGCGCCACGCGCCGTAGCCGGTGTGGTTGGAGAACTGCACGGTGTGGACCGGCCAGACCTCGACGCCGAGCCGCTGCATGGGGAACACCGCGGCGGCGTTGCCGACATGGCCGTAGGCGACGTGGGACTGGATCGAGAGGACCTTCACCGCGTCGCGTCTCCGGGCTTGCGCCTTTCGGTTCGACACGCCCTGCGACGCCGAACCGGCACCCACGTCGGCGAAGCGTGCCTCAAGCGGCCTCGCCGAGGAGTTCCTGGACCACCCGCGGATTCTTGTCGAGGAGCGCGAGCAGCACCCGGGCCGGGCCCTCGGGGCGCCGCCGGCCCTGCTCCCAGTTGCGCAGGGTCGCCACCGCCACGCCGATGCTGGCCGCGAACCGGGCCTGCGAGGCGCCGGTGCGCCGCCGGATCGCGGCCACGTCGAGGGCGGGCGGCACGTGCACCACGAGGCCGGGCACGGGCTCGCCGCGGGCGTGGGCCGCGGCCTGTTCCAGGCTGCGCACGAGATCCTTGAACAGAGCCTCGTCCATCGTCCTCGCCTTCTCACAGAGTCTTGACCAAGTGGCGGAGGACCCGCGCCTGTTCCGGTGTCGGGTTCTCCTGATCGGCCTTCGCGTAGACCAGAAGTAGGTAGACGGCTCGATCTTTCACGTAGAACGTCAGAACTCGGCCGCCGCCACGCTTGCCCCGTCCCGAGAGCGGCACGCGTATCTTGCGGATGCCGCCACTGCCGGGGATGACGTCGCCGTCCTGCGGATGCGCGGCGACGTAGTCGGTCACCGCCTCGCGCTCGGCCGCGTCCATCACCCGCTCGGCTGAGCGAAGGTAGATTTCCGTCTCGACGACGGTGAGGAGCGGCCCGTCCATGATCGATGTTGGGCCACTGGCGTATGTCGGTCAATGGCGTATGGACGAGTGGGATAGCGCTACGCCGGCACCGCACGGGCTGCATTGGCCTGGACTGCAACCTGCGGGCGCTGTTCGCCGCGACCGCCCATCTTGCCCCCCGCCCCCGCCGCCCACAGATGGGACCGACCCCGAAGCCCCCTCGACCGGAAGGCGCGCGCGACCCCGATGGACCTCGAAGCCCTGAAGACCTCGACCCTCGCCTTCGTCGAGGCCCATCAGGCCTGGACCCCCGCCATCGCCGGCGGCCTCGCCTTCTGCGAATCGGTGGCGGTGCTGTCGCTGTTCGTGCCGGCCACCGTGATCCTCGTCGCGATCGGGGCGATGGTCGGCGGGATCGGCATCCCGCTCTGGCCGGTGGTGATCGCGGCCGCCGTCGGCGCGGCGCTCGGCGACTGGCTGTCCTACGAGGTCGGGCGCTGGCTGGGGCCGGGCGCCAAGACCAAGTGGCCGCTGCGGCGCTACCCCGAACTCACCCTCAAGGCCGAGGGCTTCATCGCCCGCTGGGGCATCGCCGCGGTGGCGATCGGGCGGTTCTTCGGGCCGGCGCGCGCCCTGGTGCCGCTGGTGGCCGGCATCCTCGGCCTGCCGCGGCTGCCGTTCCAGGCGGCCAACATCACCTCGGCCCTCGTCTGGGCGTTCGTGCTGCTGGCGCCCGGGGCCGGGCTGCTGGCGTGGTTCGAGCGGTGAGGCGCTTTCCCCCGGAGCGGATCGTCTGCCTCACCGAGGAGACCGTCGAGACGCTGTACCTGCTGGGCGAGGAGGACCGGATCGTCGGCGTCTCCGGCTACGCGGTGCGCCCGCCCCGGGTGCGCCGGGAGAAGCCGCGGGTCTCGGCCTTCACCAGCGCGGACATCGGCAAGATCCTGGCGCTCGCGCCCGACCTCGTGCTGGCCTTCTCCGACCTCCAGGCCGGCATCGCCGCCGACCTCGCCCGCGCGGGCGTGGCCGTGCACCTGTTCAACCAGCGCGACGTGGACGGCTGCCTCGCGATGATCCGCACGCTCGGCGCCCTGGTCGGGGCGTCCGAGCGGGCCGAGGCCCTGGCCGCGGGCTGCGCGGCGCGGCTGGCGGAGACCGCCCGCGACACCGCCGATCGGCCGCGCCCGAGGGTCTACTTCGAGGAGTGGGACGAGCCGATGATCTCCGGCATCGGCTGGGTCTCCGACCTGATCGGGTATGCCGGCGGGCAGGACGTCTTTCCGGACCTGAGCCGCGAGCCGGCGGCGCGGGACCGGATCGTCACGTCCGAGCAGGTGATCGCGGCCGCGCCCGACGTGATCATCGCGTCCTGGTGCGGCAAGCGGGTCAACGTCGCGCGCATCCGGGCGCGGCCCGGCTGGGACGCGATCCCGGCGGTGCGGGACGGGCGCATCCACGAGATCAAGGCGCCGCTGATCCTCCAGCCGGGACCTGCGGCGCTCACCGACGGGTTCGACGCGATCCGCGCCTGCTTGGCCTGACGGGGGGACTTTCGAGCTTCACGCGTGCCGGTCCCCGGCCGGAGCCGGCCGCCCTCGGGGCGGCGCCGGCTCATGCCCGCACCGTCGCCCTCAGCCAGTCCCGCACGGCCTGCACGTCGGCGCAGCCCATGGTCCGGGCGGTCATCAGCAGGTGGTAGACCTGCCCCTCCATGACCGGACCGAACGGGTGGACGAGGAGACCGCGCCGCAACTCGTCCTCGACCAGGGCGAGGCCGCAGATCGCCGCCCCGTGGCCCGCGACCGCGGCTTGGATGGCGTGGCTCTCGTCGGTGAAGTGGTGGCCGGCGCGCGTATCGAGCGCGGTCAGGCCGGACAGCGCCCGCCAGCGCTCCCAGCCTAGCTGGAGGTCGCTGCGATGCCACTCGCAATGGATCAGCGCGGCCTCCAGAAGCTGCTCCGGCCGCGACAGCCCGAGCGACGGGCTGCACACTACGCCGAAGCGCTCCCGCAGGAGCGGTTCGGCGACGAGGTCGCCGAACGGACCGGAGCCGTATCGGACGGCGATGTCGGCCGCGCCGCGCGTCAGATCGACGGCCTCGTCCGACGCGTGCAACCTCAGGTCGTGGTGCGGCCAGCGCGTCCGGAAGGCCCCGATCGCCGGGATGAGGCGGCGCGCGGTGAACAGCGTGGTCGCCGTGACCGTGACGGCCCGGCGCCGCTCCCGCGCGTCGAGTTCGGCGATGGCGCGGGCGAAGGCGTCGAGCCCGGCTTGCAGCGTCGGAAACAGGTGCGTCCCCGCGGGCGTCAGCGAGATCCGGCGCACGTGACGCACGAACAGGTCCTGGCCGAGGATCGCCTCCAGAAGCCGGACCTGATGGCTGATCGCCGTCGGCGTGACCGCGAGTTCCTCGGCAGCCCGGCGGAAGCTCAGGTGCCGCGCGGCGGCCTCGAAGGCGCGCAGAGCCCCCAGCGGCGGCAGCTTCCTCGGGTAGGGCATGGATGAGCCAGACTGATCCGTCGGATGAGGCTTTCGCCTTTGTCGATGTTGCGTTCCGAAGGCAAACCGGCGCCGAGGCAAGGGTTCGACGGGAGCCCGGATCGCCTGGGAGATCGCCGTGACGACCCGCCGTATCCTGCACATCGACGCCAGTGCCCGGACCGGACGGTCCGGGATCGATCCGCGCGGTTCCCACTCCCGCCGCCTGACCCATCGCTTCGTCGAACGCTGGCGCTCCGCGCGGCCCGGCGACGTCGTCGACGTTCGCGATGTCGGCCGTGCCCCGCCGGCGCCCGTGACGGGCGCGTGGATCGCCGCCGCCTTCGCGCCGCCCGAGCGGCGGGACGCGGAGGCGCGCGCGCGGCTCGCGGAGAGCGACCGCCTCGTCGCGGAGCTGATCGGCGCCGACATCGTGGTGATCGGGGCCCCGATGTACAATTTCGGCGTCCCGGCGCCGCTCAAGGCCTGGATCGACAGCGTGGTGCGCGTCGGCCTCACGTTCGGATTCGACCGGAAGCGCGCGGACGTGCCGTACTGGCCCCTGCTGCCGCCCGGCAAGCGGCTCGTCGTCCTCTCGTCCCGCGGGGATTACGGGTACGATCCCGGTGGCCGGCTCGACGCCTCCAACCTCGTGGAGCGCGGTATCGCCGTGCCGATGGCCTATATCGGACTGAGCGACGTGCGGTCCGTGGCCGTCGAGTACGACGAGTTCGGCGACGCGCGGTTCGCAGCGTCGATCGCGGCGGCGGAGCGCGCCGTCGACGCGCTCGTCGACCGGCTCGTCGGTGAGGGGCCGGCGGCAACCGACGCGGTGCCTCCGGCCGAGACGGGGCGGGCCCCGTGATCGGCGGCGGAGCCGCGGACCGTCGGGCGCCCGTCGCGGATCGGGACCGCCCGCGTGATGCCGCGCCGCAGGTGACGGACGGCCCCGGGCTTGGCAGGATGTCCCGAATCGGAACAGTCGCCGCCCTTTGAAGAATGCCCGCCGCCCTCGCCTCCGCCGCCCCGATCCTGCCTCCCGACACGGTCCTGCCCCCCGACCGGCGCCAGTCGCCGACCGCGCTGCGCCTCCAGCGCGGCGTGCGCCGGTTGTTCTCCGAGATGGGCTGCGTGACCCTGCCGGAATTCTCCCTCGTCAACGGCCGGCGCGCCGACGTGATCGCCCTGTGCGGGGCGGGGCGGCTGACCATCGTCGAGATCAAGTCGAGCGTCGCCGACTTCCGCGCCGACCGGAAATGGCCCGACTACCGCGACTTCTGCGACCGGTTCTTCTTCGCGATCGCCGAGGGCGTGCCCGAGAGCCTGATCCCCGAGGCCTGCGGGCTGATCGTCGCCGACGGCTACGGGGCGATGATCCTGCGCGAGGCGCCGGAGCATCCCTTGAGCGGCCCCCGGCGCAAGGCGGTGACCCTGCGCTTCGCCCACAGCGCCGCCCGCACCCTCCACGCCCTGGCCGATCCCGGCGCGGTGCGCGAGGGGGCGCTGTGACGGTCAGGGGGCGGACCGGCTTCCTCATCCCGAAGCCGTGAGCCCGACGCCGCATGCGCCTCGTCCTCGACACCAACGTCGTCGTGGCGGCCATGCGAAGCCCGGCCGGCGGCTCGGCCGAACTGCTGCGCCGCATCCGAGCCGGGCGGTTCCGGATGTTGACCAGCGTTCCGCTCTTTCTGGAGTACGAGGCGGTCGCGATGCGCCCCGGCCATCTGGAGGCGGCGCAGGCATCCCCGGCGGATGTCCGAAACCTGCTGGATGTCCTCGCCTTGCTCGCGGAGCCCGTCGAGATCCATTATCTGTGGCGACCGCAACGGCCTGATCCGGCGGACGACATGGTGCTGGAGGCGGCGGTCAACGGCCGGGCCGAGGCCATCGTCACGTTCAACCATGCGGATTTCAAAGCCGTGCCGCGCGCCTTCGGGATCGCTGTCGTCGATCCGGCCGCAGTTCTGAGGAGGGGATGACGGCCATGGACCGCGACGACGCTCTTCGTCTGCCGGCCTCGCTGAGGGAGGCGGCCGAGCAGGTTGCACGGCAGGACGGCGGAACGCTCAACCAGTTCGTCGCCGCCGCCGTCGCGGAGAAGATCTCCGCCTTGCAGTCGGCCGGCTTCCTCGACGCGCGCGGGGCGCGTGCCGATCTGGTCGCATTCGATCGGTTCATGAATCGCAGCGGCGGCACGCCTCCCGCGGCGCACGACGCCTGGGAGGCAGAGGGTTCGCCCATCGCTCCGACCGGGCGCGCCCCGGACGAGCAGGATCTCTGACGCGCAGGGTCTCTGACGCGCAGATCTCTCGCCCGCCGCGCTGGTCCGGATCGCAGCAGCGCCGGCCTCGACGTGCCGGCCATGCCGACGGCCTCGTCCGAGCCGTCCCGTCCGGGGATGGCAAGCCCTCCGGTCTCCCGTCGCAAGCCGCCACGCTCCGACGAGGCCCCACGTCCCTGGAACTGCCGGCAGACCGCCCCGATGACCCCCGTCGCCCTGTTCGAGCTGGTGCTCGTCCTCCTCGCCGCGGCCCTGGCGCTGTCGCTGGTGGCCGGGCGGCTGGGCTTCCCGCCCGCGGCGGCGCTGGTGCTCGGCGGCATGGCGCTCGCCCTGGCGCCGCGCCTGCCGGCCTTCGACCTCGACCCGGACCTGATCATGGTCCTGTTCCTGCCGCCGCTGCTGCTCGAATCGGCCTACTTCACCGTCTGGCGCGACTTCCGCGCCGCCCTGCGGCCGATCCTGTACCTGTCGCTCGGGGCGGTGGTGTTCACGACCGCCGTCGTCGGGCTCGCCGCGCGGGCGGTGATGCCCGACCTGCCCTGGGCCGCCTGCTTCGCGCTCGGCGCGATCGTCTCGCCGCCGGACGCGGTGGCGGCCAAGGCGGTGCTCGCCCGCGTGCCCCTGCCCCGGCGACTGACGACGGTGCTGGAGGGCGAGAGCCTCGTCAACGACGCCTCGGGACTCGTGCTCTACCGGCTCGCGGTGGCCGCGGCGCTCACCGGCGGCTTCAGCGCCTGGGAGGCGGCGGGGGCCTTCGCGTGGCTCGCCGCTTCGGGGGTGGCGATCGGCCTCGTGCTCGGCTTCGCCGTGAACGCGGCGCTGCGGCGCCTGCACGACGCCAACGCGATCACGGTGACGAGCTTCCTCGCCGCCTACGCCGCCTACCTAACCGCCGAGGCGGTCCACGCCTCGGGCGTGCTCGCGGTGGTCGTCTGCGGGCTGATGCTCGGCGGCCGCGAGCACGAGACCTTCCAGGCCGGGGTGCGCCGCCACGCGGTGGCGGTGTGGGGGTTCGTCGTCTTCGTGCTGGAGGCGCTGGTCTTCGTGCTGATCGGGCTGGCGCTGCGCGGCGTGCTGGCGCGCATGGGCGACGGGCACGGGCTCGCCGCCGCCCTGCCGCTGGCGCTCGCCGTCACGGCGGCCTGCGTCGCCGCCCGGTTCCTGTGGGTGTATCCCGCCATCCACCTGTCGCGGCTGTTCTCCCGGCGGGAACCGCCGTTCCTGCCGGCCGTGCCGCTGATCGTCGGCTGGGCCGGCATGCGCGGGGTGGTGACGCTGGCCGCGGCGCTCGCCCTGCCGATCGGCTTCCCCGGCCGCGACCCGATCCTGCTCGCCGCGTTCGCGGTGATCCTGTTCACCGTGCTCGTGCAGGGCACGACGCTCGGGCCGCTGATCCGCCGCCTGCGCTTCCGGCCGGCCGCGCCGCTCGCCGACGGCCAGCTCGACACGGTCATGGCCCGGGTGGTGGTGAACGAGGCGGGGCTCGCCGCCATCGCGACCCTGCTGCACCCCGAATCGGGCGAGCCGCGGCACCCGGTCCTGCTGGAGCAGTACCGCCGCCGTGTCCGGGCGACGTCGCGGCTGCGCGACGAGGGCGCTGCGGTCGAGGCCGAGCGCGACGCCCATTTCGCGGCGGCGCTCGGCGCGGTGGCGGCGGGGCGGGCGGCGCTGATCGGCCTGCACCGGGAGAGCCGCATCCACGGCTCGGTCCTGCGGGCGCTGGAGGCGGAACTCGACCTCGAGGAACTGCACCTGCGGCGCATGGCCGGCGAGGCGGCCGGCCACGGCGGGTGACGCAGGGCTCCAGACTCGGGTTAACGCCGGGCCACCTCGGCTGCGATCCCCCACCCCCGTCATTCCGGGGCCGCGCAGCGGAGCCCGGAATCCAGAACCACAGGGCGTGCCGGGCATGGCTGTCGTCGGCGTGTCTGGATCCCGGGCTCGCCTCCGGCGCCCCGGGATGACGGCGTGCGTGTCAGAACCGGCGACAAACACGCTGCGGCTGTGTCGGGTTAACCCGAGTTCGGAGCCCTGGCGGATGACGCGGACCTCTCGCGCCGGACCGGACCCGCGCCGGCGGGGAGCGCCTTCCCGGACGCAGCCCTGGACTTACCGGGCGCAGCCGTCCTGGGTGCCGTAGCCGCCGTAGACGACGCGGACCTTGCGCAGGCAGGGCTCGGCCTTCGGCGCGGCGGACACGGGGGCGACCTCGACCGGCTCGACGCGCAGGCCGGCGGTGATCGCGGCGGGCTCGTCGGAGGTGGCGAGCGCCCGGCTCACCAGCGGGGTGGCGGCGAGCGCCGAGATCGCCAGGGCGGCGAGGACGGCGACGTTGCGGCGGCCGGCGGTGCGGAACGAAGTCTTGGTCATCACTGGTCTTCCGAAGCATTCGGCGGCTGCGAGGCCGCCGCTGTTCCCCTGGTTGTGCCGATAACTTGGCTGTTGGCTCGGCGGTTCCGTGTATCGCGCCGAATCGCGCCGCCGTGCGTGCTCCGCCGCACGCCGGGCGACGGACCTCAGAAGATCTTGCGGTACTGGACGAAGCCCGACTTCTCGGCGACCCGGTCGTAGAGGACCATCGCGTCGGTGTTGGTTTCGTGGGTGAGCCAGTGCACCCGGGAGCAGCCGGCGGCCCGGGCCGCCGCGTAGACGTGGTCGATCAGCGCCCGGCCGACGCCCGCACCGCGCGCGGTCCCGGCCACGAACAGGTCTTGCAGGTAGCAGTAGTCGCCGACCGTCCAGCACGAGCGGTGGCGGATGTGGTGGACGAGCCCGACCGCCTCCGTCCCCCGCCACGCCAGCGCCCCGTCGACCGGCTCGCCCGGGTCGAGCAGGCGCTCCCAGGTGCAGGCGGTGGCCGCCTCCGGCAGGTCGACCCGGTAGAACGCCTGATAGCCTTGCCACAGCGGCAGCCACGCCGCCCGGTCCCCCGCGCCGATTGTCCGGATCGCGATGCCGTCGCCGCCCATGTCCCATCCCCCTGCTCCGGCGGTCGCCTTGCACGCCCGCCCGCCCTTCCCCTAAACGGGCGCCGACCGAACGACCGAACGACCGAACGACCGAACGACCGCCCGTTTCCCGAGCCCCCGCACCATGTCCCAAAAGAAATCGTTCCAGGGGCTGATCCTGACGCTCCAAGAGTTCTGGGCGGCGCAGGGCTGCGTGATCCTGCAACCCTACGACATGGAGGTGGGCGCCGGCACCTTCCATCCGGCCACGACCCTGCGGGCGCTCGGGCCGCGCCCGTGGAAGGCCGCCTACGTCCAGCCCTCGCGCCGGCCCAAGGACGGGCGCTACGGCGAGAACCCGAACCGGCTCCAGCACTACTACCAGTTCCAGGTGATCCTGAAGCCGAACCCGCCGAACCTCCAGGAACTCTACCTCGCCTCGCTCGACGCGATCGGCGTCGATCTCAAGCTGCACGACATCCGCTTCGTCGAGGACGATTGGGAGAGCCCGACGCTCGGCGCCTGGGGGCTCGGCTGGGAGTGCTGGTGCGACGGGATGGAGGTCTCGCAGTTCACCTACTTCCAGCAGGTGGCGGGCTTCGAGTGCGCGCCTGTGGCGGGGGAGCTGACCTACGGCCTGGAGCGGCTCGCCATGTACGTTCAGGGGGTCGAGAACGTCTACGACCTCGACTTCAACGGTGCCGCGGGCGCGGACCGGGTCACCTACGGCGACGTGTTCCTCCAGGCCGAGCAGGAATATTCCCGCCACAACTTCGAGGCGGCCGACACGGCGATGCTGTTCCGCCACTTCGCCGACGCGGAGGGCGCCTGCCGGTCCTACCTCGACGCGGGCGCGGCGCAGGGCGAGGGCCGGCACCGGATGGTGCAGCCGGCCTACGACCAGTGCATCAAGGCGAGCCACGTGTTCAACCTGCTCGACGCGCGCGGGGTCATCTCGGTGACCGAGCGCCAGAGCTACATCCTGCGGGTGCGCGAACTCGCCAAGGCCTGCGGCGCGGCGTGGCTGCGGACGGCGGCCGGGGGCGCGTGAGCCGGGATTGTCACGGCTTACAATGCGACGGACCAGGATTATCACAAACGGGCGGTTTGTGATAATCCCTCCCTCTCCGTTGCCGGCTCCGTAACTCCCAGGACGCAGGCCGCATGAGGCCCACAGCGCGCGACCGCCTGCTCACGGGATCGTTTGCCGCGATCCCCGGGAGCCCCCTCGGCCCTCGCGCGTTCCCACCGCCGAACCGGGCGCCCCGGACAAGGATCCCGCGGCGCCCCACCAGCAGCGGGAGCCCGCCATGAAACGCACCGTCCTCGCCCTCGGCGTCCTCGCCCTCGGCCTCGGACCGGCGCTCGCCGCCGATCCGGGTCCCGAGGCCGTCGTGAAGAAGCTCTACGCTGAGCCGCACCCGAAGCACTCGTCGGTCTACACCAAGCGGCTCCAGAGCCTGTTCGACGCCGACGCCAAGCAGGCCAACGGCGCCACCGGCAACCTCGATTTCGATTTCCGGCTCAACGGCGAGCCGCTGAAGCCCGACACGGTGAAGGACCTGAATTTCAAGGAGGCCAGCGAGGGCAAGGACCAGGCGAAGGTCACCGTGGAGCGCAAGGGCGGCAACATGGCCAACGCCATCGTCTACGACCTCGTGCGCGAGGGCGGGGCGTGGCGGGTGGACGACGCCCACGCCATCGGCGACCGCAAGTGGCAGCTCTCCGCCATCCTCAAGGGCGAGGCGCGCTGAGCCGCACGGGAGGCGGAAGCGCCCTCGACAGGGTAGCGGCGCGGCGATAAGGCCCGCGCCATGCCCGACCTCCTGCTCGAACTCCGCTCGGAAGAGATCCCCGCCCGCATGCAGCGGCGCGCGGCCGAGGATCTTCGGCGCCTCGTCACCGACGCGCTGGTCGAGCGCGGCTTCCTCTACGAGGGCGCCAAGGCCTTCGCCACGCCCCGGCGGCTCGCGCTCCACGTCGCCGGCCTCCCGCCCCGGGGCGAGGCCGTGCGCGAGGAGCGCCGCGGACCGCGCGTCGGCGCACCCGAGGCCGCCGTGCAGGGCTTCCTGAAGGGCGCCGGGCTGACGAGCCTCGATCAGGCCCGGACGATCACCGACCCGAAGAAGGGCGAATTCTACCTCGCGGTGATCGAGCGCCCCGGCCGCGAGACCCTCGACGTGCTCGCCGAACTCCTGCCCGAGATCATCAAGAATTTCCCGTGGCCGAAGGCGATGCGCTGGGGCGCGGCCTCGGCCAAGCCCGGTTCCCTGCGCTGGGTGCGGCCGCTGCAATCGATCGTCGCGACCTTCGGGCCCGAGACCGAGACGCCCGAGGTCGTGCCGTTCGCGGTCGACGGCATCGCGGCCGGCACCGTCACCTACGGGCATCGCTTCCTCGCGCCGGAGGCGATCGAGGTCCGCCGCTTCGACGACTACGTGCAGGCGCTGGAGCGCGCGCGGGTGATCCTCGACGCCGACCGGCGCAAGAACGTGATCCTGCACGACGCCCGCGACCTCGCCTTCGCCCGCGGCCTCGACCTCGTGGAGGACGACGGGCTCCTGGAGGAGGTGGCCGGCCTCGTGGAGTGGCCGGTCGTGCTGATGGGCGGGTTCGATCCGGCCTTCCTCGACATCCCGGCCGAGGCGATCCGCGCCACGATCCGCGCCAACCAGAAGTGCTTCGTGCTGCGGAAATCCGGGTCGGAGGATCTGGCCCCGGCCTTCATCCTCGTCTCGAACCTCGTGGCGCGCGACGGCGGGCTCGCCATCACCGCCGGCAACGAGCGGGTGGTGCGCGCGCGGCTCTCGGACGCGAAGTTCTTCTGGGACACGGACCGCGCGACCCCCCTGGAGAGTCGGCTGCCGAAGCTCGACGCGATCGTCTTCCACGAGAAGCTCGGCACGCAGGGCGAGCGCGTCCAGCGGATCGCGGCGCTCGCCCGCCGCATGCCGCACGCGATAGGCGCAGACGCCGATCTCGTGGATCGCGCGTCCGCGCTCGCCAAGGCCGATCTCGTCACCGAGATGGTCGGCGAGTTCCCCGAACTCCAGGGTCTGATGGGCGCGCGATACGCCGCCCTCCAGGGTGAGCATCCGAGCGTCTGCGCGGCGATCGGCGACCATTACAAGCCCGTGGGGCCGACCGATCGCGTGCCGCGCGATCCCGTGGCGATCGCCGTCGCACTCGCGGACAAGATCGACACGCTCGCCGGCTTCTGGTCGATCGACGAGAAGCCGACGGGCAGCAAAGATCCCTATGCCCTGCGCCGCGCCGCGCTCGGCGTCATTCGGATCATCCTCGAGAACGAGATCAGCGTCCCGCTCTCCTATTCCGTGCTGCCGGACGCATTCGAGCAGCACGACGGCGGGCGCCGTGCCGTGATCATCGATCTGTCGGACGGCGTCGAGGCCGCCTTCAAGGACCTGCCGCCGGATATGGATCTGTTCGCCGATCCACGGGTCGACGATCTCCTCCGCTTCTTCGCCGACCGCCTCAAGGTCTATCTCCGCGACAAGGGCGCCCGCCACGACCTCGTGGACGCGGTCTTCGCCCTGCCCGGCCAGGACGACCTGCTGCTGATCGTCCGCCGCGTGGAGGCGTTGCAGCAATTCCTCGACACGGAAGACGGAAAGAACCTGCTCGCCGGCTACAAGCGCGCGGCCAACATCCTGCGCATCGAGGAGAAGAAGGACGGCCGCGCCTACGATGCCGAGCCCGACGCCGGCCTGGCCGCCGCGGGCGAGCCGGCGGAGCGGGCGCTGGCCGAGGCGCTGGCGGCGGCGGGCACCGAGGCCTCGGCGGCGGTGGCGCGCGAGGATTTTGCCGGGGCGATGCGGGCGCTGTCGGCCCTGCGCGCGCCGGTCGACGCGTTCTTCCAAGATGTCACCGTCAACGCGCCCGACCCGCGCCTGCGCGAGAACCGGCTGCTGCTGCTCAACGCGCTGCGCGCCGCGACGCGGGAGGTGGCCGAGTTCTCGAAGATCGAGGGGTAGCCGCGGGCGCCCTCCCCCCTCTGCGGGGGAGGGTGGCCCTCGCGTCAGCGAGGGTCGGGAGAGGGGAGCCCGGCTTCAGGACTGGCGGTGCGGTGTGGGCCGCGCGCCACCTCCGGCACCGTCGCTCCCCTCACCCGACCCCCTTCGGGGGCCACCCTTGTATCTAGGAGGCGGCCCTGTGATGTGCTGAGATTGGGGCTGCGCCGGGTGGGGTGGCCACCCCACCCGGCGCGCGGCGTTTGGCGCCCGCCCACCCTCCGGCCACAACCGTGGGAGAGCTTTGGGACCGAACGCCGCCTCGTCACGCACGACCGGACAGTCG
>NZ_JAUYZI010000073.1 GCF_030700245.1 Methylobacterium amylolyticum | reverse complement strand
GGGGTTCTGGCGGTGCTGGTGCTGCCGCGCGGGCTGCCGGACGGGGTGGGCCTGAGCGTGGCGGCGACGGTGCTGGGTGCGGATCGGTGGGATGCGGGGGCGGCGCTGATGCGGGCGGGGAGCGCGCCGGGCTGGCAGGGTCTGGTCGAGGCGCACCGGCTGGTGCAGGCGAACCGCGAGGCGTTGGCGGGGTGCCGGGCGGCGGCGGCGAAGGCCGGCACGGAGCAGCGCTGCACGGTGGTCGTGCCGGTGCCGACGCCGTAGGAGCGGGCGCCTCGGCGCAGCGGCGCGGGAAGCCGGTTCCGGACCCGCTCCCTCGGGTGGGTGTCGTGAATTGACAGGCGCTCTCCGCGTGGCGCGATAGATCGCGGGGCGTGCCGGGCAGAGGTAGATCCGCACGCGATGCGAGGCGCGATGGCGACCCGGAGCGAGCAACCGCGTGGATCGGTCCCGGGCAGGGCGCGCAGGTCCGCGGCCGCACCGTCGACGCGGCCGCCGCCCACCCGCGCGACCGAAACGCCGCCCGTCTCACCCGAGCCGCCGGCCCCGCGCCCGTCGCCGGCCGGCCCGACCCCGTCCGCAGGGGAGGCCGCCCCCGAGCCGGCCGCGGTCGACCCCACCGCCGCACCGCCGCGGAGCGAGCCCGCGCGGCCGTTCCGGCCCTGGACGCGGGCGCGCGGCCCGATCCGGGCCCGGGGCGGCGACGTGGAGCGGGCCCGCCGGGTCAACGACCTCTTGGTCGCGCCGATCGGCGTGCTCCCGACCGCGGAGGGCGACGTGGTGCGGCCGTTCCGGCTCGGCCTGGGCGCCGAGATCGCGGCCCGCCGCAAGCCCGAGGTGCCGGCCACCGCCCTGAAGCGGGCCATCCACGACTACGCGCGGAGCTTCCTGTACGTCTTCGCCGCGGCGCAGCCCGGCTCGATGCGCCATGACCTCGCCGGCACGCCGGTCGAGCCGGTGAGCGAGACCGATCGCCACGACGCGCAGCGCGACAGCCAAAGCCGCATCGCGCGGGCCAGGCTGCGCCGGGCCGAGCGAGAGGCCGAGGCTTCCCGGGAGGCCACGTCTCCCATCGACGCGGATCCGGATGGGACCGGCGCATCGTGCGGGCTCGCGTCTCCCGATCCGGCCGAGGGGCCGAACGGCGTGATGGACGCGGAACGATCGACGAGGCCGTGCGTGTAGGAGGCCCGCGCGCGAGGTCCGAGGCGGATCGGACAGGGGCCGCTCCCCGGGGCGGGAATTCGACCCGACCGGGTCTCGCGCGTGGTATCGCCCCTGCTCCAGCAAATCCGCTCTCGTGCAGGAGATCTTCATGACCGCGAACGACGTATCACCAGTTGTATCGCGTATCGAACTGACCGCGGAACTGGTGTGCGCCTACGTGGCGAACAACCCGGTGCCGGTGGCCGAGCTGCCCGCGCTGATCGCCGGGGTCCACGCGGCCATGAACGGTTTGGCAGAGGGCGGCGCGACGGTTGCTGAAGCTGCGGCTGAGAAGGCGACGTCCGCGCAGATCCGCAAATCGATCACCCACGCGGCGCTGATCAGCTTCATCGACGGCAAGCCCTACAAGACCCTCAAGCGCCACCTCGGCACCCATGGACTGACGGTCGAGGGCTACCGCGCGCGCTACGGCCTGCCGGACGACTATCCGATCGTCGCGCCGGGCTACTCGGAGGCGCGTTCGGCGCTGGCCAGGAGCCTCGGCCTCGGCCGAAAGGTGGCAGAGGCATAGCCCACCCCGGCGGTTCGAAGGCGGTTGGGCGTGGAAAGGCGTGGAGCCGGTCGTCCGATATCATCAGGGCTGTCGGTGAGGGCGCTCTCGACGGTCAGGCGGCCGCCCCCTCCAGCCGGTACGGTACGGCGAGTAACTCCAGCGGCAGATGCCACGCGGTGCTGATGCGGTGGGCCTGCTCCAGGGTAAGGCATCGCTTCCGGTTCAGGATCTCCGAGGCGCGCGAGCGGGATCCGAGAAGGTCTGCCAGTTCGGTTTGGCTGCGACCGAGATCTTCGATCGCATAGTGCAGGATACGCACCGGGTCGGATGGTCCGAGGGGGTGGTGCCGGTTCTCATAGGCTTCGATGAGGATGGCGAGCACGTCGAAGCGGTCGCTCTCGGGGCTGCCGAGGGCGGGCTCGTCGGTGAAGTAAGGCTCGATCTCCTTTAGCGCCCACTGATAGTCGGCCTCGTCGCGGATCGGGCGAATGTCCATGCCTGTATCCCCTGTCCTGGTGGTGTTCGTAGGCGTCAGAGCGAAACGGTCTCCGTGTCGATGCGATCGTATTCGGCGTGTGTTCCGATGAACTTGATGAGCACGCGGCGATGTGCGTAGGCAACGTGGACGATCAGCCGGAACTCGTTGCGCCGGATGTCGAAGATCACGCGGTTGTCACCGACGAAATCGACCCCCTTCCCGAAAGTCGTTTTTACGTCCTCAGGGCCCGTCCACTGCGCCTTGGATGCGCGCGCGTACCACTCGCGCAATGCAGGCTCCGAGCGCGGGTGGCGCTCCCAAAACTCCTGGAGTCTGCGCTTGGCGATGACCTGCATGGGCGTCTTATACCCAGTTCCACATCTGGGAACAAGGGTGACACGCCCATACACCTTAACGTTCAGCCACGGCGACAGGGATATGTCCCGCTTCCGCGACGATCCTCCGCGCGAAGCGGTGCCCATAGGGCCATCCTGCTCTGGGGTCCGACGCCCGAGCTTTCGCATGCTGGTGGACGAGGGCGGGCGCGTGAAGAATGCACTCGCCGCTCGGACAGGGGCCGCTCCCCGGGGCGGGAATTCGACCCGACCGGGTCTCGCGCGTGGTATCGCCCCTGCTCCAGCAAATCCGCTCTCGTGCAGGAGATCTTCATGACCGCGAACGACGTATCACCAGTTGTTGCTAGCGGCGTGAGCGGCCGGTGGCGCTGCTCGGGCACGTCGGCACGCTGACGCACCGGCGCGTCGTCGGCTGGGCGTGGGAGACGGAGGCGCCGGACGATGCGGTGACGGTGCTCGTGGCGATCGAGCGGCGGGTGCTGGGGCGATGCCGAGCCGATCGCTACAGCGACGACCTGGTGGTGGAAGGCGTCGGCGACGGGCGGCATGCCTTCGCGCTCGACCTGCCGGCTCGGCTGCTCTCGCCGCGGCGGGCCTATGAGATCAGCGTGCGCCGCGAGGAGGACGGCCTACACTTACCTGGCTCGCCCTATGTGCTGGAGCCGGCGGTGCGCATCGTGCGGTAGGCGCCAGCCGGCTCTTCCCGCCAGCCCCGCCGCCCGCCATGGACGGGCCTACAGCCTTGAGACGGACAGGCTCATCCGTGCCGTCATCACCCGCTCGCCCCGTTCATCGGCGGCATCGGCCCGGAACTCGTTCCGGCTGCCGGGCTTGCCCTCGTCGCTCATGATGGCGGCAAGGGTCTGGCGCAGCAGTTTCTCCAGCGCATCCAGGTCCGGTAGTTCGGTCCCTTCCCCATCCTGGACCATAACCCCGTCGGACGTCGTCACGAAGTAGCGTGGCACGCGGTACTCCCCCTCTGTCGGGCGGGAGCGTGAAAACTCTCGGTCGTAGGGCGCCCAGGCTGTGCAATCCAACGATTGTGCAGTTTTATACGAGGCAGACGCTGCCGCCACCACATAGGTCAGGCCGCCCCGCCGCTCCATAAATCAGGATCGGCGCTGCCACACACGCGAACCCGAACCGTGTCCGCGCGGCTACCCCGTCGGATGAGCAACCTTCATCGACTAATCGCCTCAGTGGCTAATGACGGCCTGTCGGGCTAAGCCAGGTCATACGTTGGTCCCGTGGGCGATGCCGTATCCTGTTCCACCCGCCGTCCACGACCCCGCGCGCCTCGGCGCGCTGGACGGCTACGTGATCCTCGATACCCCGGCCGAGCCGGGGTTCGACGGCATTGTGCAGCTCGCCTGCCAGCTCTGCGATGTGCCGGTGGCGCTCGTCAGCTTGGTCACCGAGGACCGGCAATGGTTCAAGGCGCGGGTCGGCTTCGCCCCGAGCGAAACCGACCTCAACAGCTCGGTCTGCGCCCACGCGCTCGCCCAGCCCGACGCCGTCCTGATCGTCCCGGACCTCACCCGAGACCCGCGCACCGCAGGCAATCCTTTGGTTACGGGTGAGCCCTTCATTCGGTTCTATGCGGGCGCGCCGCTGCGGACCGAAAGTGGACTCGTGCTCGGCAGCTTGTGCGTCATCGACCGGGAGCCTCGTCCGGAGGGCCTGACCCCGGCGCAGCAGACCGGCCTGCGCTTGCTAGCAGAGCAGGTGATGAGCCAGCTTGAGCTGCGCCGTGCCGTGACCTCGCGGGACACCTTGCGGACCGCCGAAGGCGAAGCCTACCGGGCGCGCGAGGCGCTGCGCGACACGCAGGCGGATATCGCCGCCGCACAGGGCGACCTGGACGCGATCATGCACGCCGTGGTGGCCGGGGCCATGCGGGCGGTGCCGGCAGCCGAGGGCGGCGTGGTCGAGCTGATCGACGGCGACGCCTTGGAGTATGCCGTTGCGGGGGGCAGCCTCGCCGCGCATCAGGGTGCGCGCGCGCAGCTCAACGGCAGCACCTCGGGGGCGTGCGCGCGGACCAACGCGCCGATCCTGCTCCTCGACGCCCGCACCGACCCGCGCGTTGATACCGAGCTGGCGGCGCGCATCGGCCTGGGGTCGGCGATCCACGCGCCGATCGCACGCGTCGGCCAAGTGTTGGGCGTGCTCAAGCTGCAAGCCGCCCACCCTTTCGCGTTCAGCACTGCGGACCTCGCCTTGCTCGGCCTGTTCGCCGGCGCGGCCACCGCCGGGCTGACCGAAGCGGCTGCCCGCGCCGAGGTGCACGCCAAGGATGCTTATTGGCGGGGGATGTTCGACCGCCTGAGCGAGGGCTTCGTGGTCGGCGAGATGGTGCGCGACGCCGCCGGGAAGGTCCACGACTGGCGCTACATCGAGGTCAATCCGGCTTGGGGTGAGCTGGTCGGCTTCGACCCCGCCCAAGCGGTCGGTCGCACGGTGCGTGAGCTGATCCCCACCATAGAGGAGGCGTGGATCAGCGAGTTCGCCGAGGTGGTCGAGACTGGCGAGGTCAACGCGTTCACCCGCCAAGTCGGTGCCTTAGGGCGCTGGTACGAGGGCCGGGCGTTTCGGATCGACCGTGAACGCTTCGGGCTGATCTTCCTAGAGGTGACAGCCCGCGTCGAGGCGGACGCCCGTCGGCTCGCGCTGCTGGCGTTGGGCGACCGCCTGCGCGACCTGAGCACCGCTGCCGAGATGACCTACGCCGCCGCCGAGATCGTGGGCCGCACCCTGGGGGCGACCCGTGCCGGGTTCGGGCGCGTCGAGGGCGACGTGGAGGTGATCGACATCGAGCCGGACTGGACCGCGCCCGGCCAAGTCAGCGTCGCCGGCCGGCACCGCTACGACGATTACGGCGACATCCGCGAGCATCTGCGGCGCGGCGAGCCACTGGTGGTCGATGATGTGGCCAGCGACCCGCGCACCCATAGTGACGCCGCGATCTGGCAGGGCCTCGACATCAACGCCTTCGTGCACATGCCGGTGCGCGAGCGCGGGCGCACGGTGGCGGTGTTCATCGTCCACGACGTGCAGGTGCGGCGGTGGACCGCCGACGAGCTGGCGTTCCTGCGCAACGTGGCCGACCGGGTCGAGGTCGGCGTGGCGCGGGTGCGCGCCGAGGAGTTGCAGGGGGTGCTCAACAAGGAGCTGGCCCACCGCCTGAAGAACACCCTCTCCATCGTCCAGTCGATCGCCACGCAGACTTTGCGCGGGGTGGCCGAGCGCGAGCCGGTGGAGGCGTTCGAGCGACGGGTGCTGGCCCTGTCGCGCGCCCACGACGTGCTGATGCAGAAGAGCTGGACGGCGGCCAAGCTGCGAGCGGTGATGGAAGGCGTGCTGAGTATGCAGGCCGGCCTGGACCGCTTCGCGTTCGACGGGCCGGACATGGACATATCCCCTCAGGCCGCCCTGTCGCTGTCGCTGCTGCTGCACGAACTGGCGACCAACGCACTCAAGTACGGTGCACTCTCGGCCGAGACCGGCACGGTGTGGATCGGATGGCGCACCGAAGACGGAAAGGTCCCCAACCTCGTGCTCGGCTGGAACGAGAGCGGCGGGCCGGCGGTGACGGCGCCGAGCGGGCGCGGGGGGTTCGGCTCGAAGCTGATCCGCATGGGGCTGGTGGGAACGCGCGCCGCTAGCCTCCGTTACGACTCCGTGGGCTTGCACGCTGAGTTCCGCGCGCCGTTGGCGGACATACAGGTTCAAGTACACTGATTATGGCGCAAGCTGATCCGTCGCGGCCCACGTACGTGCTGGTCGTTGAAGATGATCCCATCTTGATGATGGCGCTGGTCGATTACGTCGAGAATGCCGGGTGTGAGGCGATCGAGGCGAACACCGTCGCCGAGGCGATCCGTCTGCTGGAGATGCGACCCGACATCCGCATGGTGTTCACCGACCTCGACATGCGCGGCTCAACCGCCGGCATGCAGTTGGCGCTGTCTATCCGCGACCGCTGGCCGCCGATTGAGCTACTGATGATCTCCTCGCAGACGTGGGACGCGGCGCAGATCCCCGATCGGGGGGTGGTGCTGGGCAAGCCATTCGACCGGCGCAAGATCGTCGCGGCGATCCGTCGGTTTGCGGCTTGAAGAACGGGACCTTAGCGTTCCTCGTGACCATGCTGCGCCCGGCGCGCGGCGAGCCGGGCAAGGACCAGTCCACGGCGTTCGAGGTGGCCTCCGAGATCGAGGCGGTGCGCATCGCCCAAGAAGGTGCAATGATCGCCGGCCGGCAGGGCAACGCCGTGACCTATGAAGTACACACCGGCGATGGGCGGTTAGTCGTGTCGTATTCGAGTGTGTCCCTACCGCGCTGAGCGGCCTAACCTTGCAACACGAGGTTCCATAAAATCAGACACCCGACGTTCCATGACCTCCACATTCGTGCGGTTCGAGAAAGGCGCGGGGGAGCGGCCGCTCCGCAAACGAAGTTCCAACAGGGCGTGCTGCGGTCGAGCCTATCGACAGCGGTCGGCGGCATGCATGCCGCTTTCCTAACGATCGAGGACGGCCAGTTCGATCGCGACGCGGGTCCAGAACCAGACGCGCTGCCCATCCCGATGCCGCGCCCGTTCGCAAGCCGGGCGCCGGACGTGGCGCTTCCCGGTCCGCTTCCTCGATTTGTTCCACCATCGAGAAGCACAAAACCGGCTCGTCCTGAACGACGAGGACGATGGAGGTTTGGGTGGGAAATCCATCGCCTTACGGGTATGCACCGCCTTCATGAGCGCTCGGGCTTCGTCAAGCGAAGCTCGCCCGCCAGCCGTGCGCCGACCTCTGTGGCGTATATGTAGGCTGATCGCTCCATCACCTCGCCCGCCTTCGACAGCAGCACCCACCGGAACCCGCCTCGGTGTGGCTCGACGGCGATCCTCAGATCGTCGTGATCTCCTCTTTCCGGCATCGTCACTCCGAGACCACAGACTGCCCGTGCTGAGAGACCGCCGGGCCAGCCGTGCCTTCAAGTCGTCGGCCAGTTGAGATCGAGGATCGGCGGTCGGTGAGGCATCGGCCGACATTCGCTCCCTGCCGCCTCTCCGCCGAGGGCGAGGTCACGCCATGGCCGCGGGTGGAGGAGGAGCCGGTGCGGCCCCTCCTTCCGATACGAACGACCTTACATCCGGTTGTTCTTCATCATCCGGCGCTTCATCATCTTCTTCCGCATCATGCGCTTCTTCATCATCATCCGCTCGCTGCGGGTCATGGCGACCTGCTTGACGCCGGACTGACCGGTCTGGAGGCCGGTCATCGACAACGGAGCGGCCGAGGCCGGGCCGGCGCCTAGGATCAGGCCACCGAGCAGCGTGACGGCGGCGAGCGTGAGGGGCGTCTTCGTCATGGTGATCTCCCGTAAGAGGACGGACATGCTGTCCGGACACTCAGGAGAAGCAGGAATTTCCTCGCTAAGTTTCTTGAAATATTGAGGAATTTGTCACCCCGAGGAGGGCGCACAGGACTGGCGAGGCGCTGGGGAGCTTGCCCCACGCCGAGCCCAATCCGGGCTTCGGCAGCTTCATACGGCCCACGGGCCACAGAAGTTTCAGGTACGGCGGCTCGCACGCCATATCGGAGAACTTTGGAGATCTACCGCCTGAAACTTCCCGAGATGATCGCCCGTACCGATGGCGTACCCCCAGTTCCGGGGGCATCGGGAGGATCACCAGAATGCCTGGAAAGTTCAGCGGCCGACGCGCCGTCCAGATTGTCGCCCTGGCCCTCGCTCTTGGAGCGGCCGGTGGTGCGCAGGCCAAGAACCCAATGGTCGGCGGCGCGCCGATGTACGCCAACAAGACGATCGTCGAGAACGCGGTCAACTCGAAGGATCACACCACGCTGGTCGCCGCCGTGAAGGCGGCCGGCCTCGTCGACACGCTGAGCGGTCCGGGCCCGTTCACGGTGTTCGCCCCCACCAACGCCGCCTTCGCCAAGCTGCCGCCGGGCACGGTGGAGAGCCTCGTGCAGCCGCAGAACAAGCCGACGCTGACCAAGATCCTTACCTACCACGTCGTCCCGGACCTCTACACCGCCAAGGACCTGATGGCGCTGGCCAAGAAGGGCGGCGGCCAGGGCCAACTCACAACCGTCCAGGGCGAGCCGCTGGCGGTCGAGACGAAAGGCAAGAAGGTCTACGTCACCGACGTGAAGGGCAACACGGTCGCGGTGACCATCCCGAACGTGATGCAGTCGAACGGTGTGATCCACGTCGTCAACGGCGTGCTGATGCCCTGAGCGCGCGAGTGGCGTCCGCAGCCCGCGGGCGCTACTCGGCGATCAGTTTGCCGGTGTAGATCACCGGACCGGTCGGCTGCCCACTCGGGGAGCCACCGGGCGGCTCGACGGACACCGCGATCGTGCCATCGGATCTCGTATCCGGCGGCAGCGAGATGCGGCTTGGGACAGCACCCACGAGGCCCAGCGGCTTCGGTCCCGCGGCACCGACGTACCACATCTCTAAGCTTCGTCCGGCGGGAGCCTCGGCACTGATCGGGCGGACCTGCGCCGTGCCAGCCGCCAGATCGACCTGCACGATGAGTGCGGGGACGGCTCCTCCGCCCTGGACCACCGCGAGGTAGCGGGCTCCTCCCTCTCGCGCTCGCCAGAGGGGTCCGACCGTGACGAACAGGGCGAGCCCCGCGGCGAGCAGACCGGCACCCGACGCGACGCGCTGCCAGCGCCGCAATCTGATGCGAAGGGCGGCAATCTCTCCCTGAGCTCGAAGCGGATCTACCCGAACGGCCCGGAGGATCGCGTCGCGCAGGCCCGGCGGGGGCGGCACGACAGGCACGGCATCCATCAGTGGGGCGAACCGCCGCTCCCAGTCACGCAGCCGAGCGAGAGCCATCGGGTCTGCGGCGACTTCGCGTACCACAGCCGCCCGTTCCTCGGCGTCGAGGGTGCCGAGCACGTACTCGGCCGCACGCAGGTCCGCCTCGGACCACCCGATGTCGGCGCTCACGACACCTCCTCCAGGCAGGCCTTCAGGGCTGCGATCGAGCGGTGCAGCCAAGTCTTGATCGTGTTGACGGGCCGATCGTGCAGGCGGGCGAGCTCCTCGCGCGATAAGCCCTCGCAGTAGGCGCGTACCACGCAATCGCGGTGGGCCGCGTCGAGCCGTCCGAGACAGACGGCGAGTGCGTCCCGGTCCCGGAACGTCGCCGCATCGTCGCGCGGATCGATCAACCGAGCCTCCCAGTCCTCGCCGACATCCCCAACCGCTCTTCGCACCTCGGCCTTGCGCACGCTGTCGATCGCGCGGTTGCGGGCGATCGTCCCGAGCCATGGCATCGGGCGTCCCGCGTCCGGTGCGTAGGACCCGGCCGACTGCCAGATCCGCAGGTACGCGTCCTGAAGCACGTCCTCCGCCAACGCACGGTCGCGCTGGATACGCAGGATCAGGCCGAAGAGTTTCGGGCTGGTGAGGTCGTAGAGTTCGGCGAACATGTCCTCGTCGCCACGCGCGATCCCGCTCAGCAACCGTCGCAGTGCGAGATCATCGATCAAGATCAACGTAACCTGATCTGTAGATGGTCTTGCCGAGGTGGCTGATCAGACTGAATCACGGAGGGTTCCAAGACTGCAAACAGCGCCGGAAAGGCCCGTCGCGGCAGACTGCCGGATGGGCCTCGCTCCAGGTCGCAGGTGTTGCCGCGAGACTGAGAGAAGTGGCGTCGCTGTTGAGACGGGCGCCGCGCAAACGGTAGCACGAGAAAAGCGTATGAGGCCAAGCGCCGGTCACGGATATGGCCTGCTGCCGGGTTCACGGACAATGACCCGCCCCGGGAGCCGGACGGTGGACGAGCGCTGCCGACAGCCGGCAGACTGGTCTTCATCACCGAAGCCATCCGCAGCTACATCGCGGCCCCAGGGCGAGTGCCACCGAGCATGGGCATGGTCCCGCCTTGCAGTGTGGCTCAGACGGCCGCCCAATCGGCCGCGATCTGCTTCCCGGTGCGTGCGGCACGCTCACGCTGAGCACTGACGGCAGCGATCAGCGTGAAATAGGCGCTCCACGCGCCGAGCGCGCGCATCCGCTCGGCCATGATCAGGGTTTCCACCGCCGTGGTCTCGGCGCGGATGGTTCGACGAACGATAGGGTTGCGGTTCGGCATGGCGGTTTCGCGTTTGGATTGTGCGATGGTGTGGGGCTGCGGTTAAGGACCTGTTGCTGGCGATCCATGCCGAACCTGCGAGTACCGGTTGGCATGGCCGGCGCTAAGCCATGTCGGGATGGAAGCTGATGATCCGCGGCCGCTCTATCTGTCCGAATGACGGTGGTCGAACGGACGCTTCCGGTTTCGACCCGTCTCGGACCATCGGAAGGTCCGCTTGTGGCTGGTTCGGATGGGTCCAGACCCTCGGCACTGGGTGCCTCGAAACTCTGATCGAGACCCATTCGAGACGTCAGAAGCGTCTCACGGCGCCGCCTCGCCCGGGTATACCTTACTGAAACATAGCATCATCACGAGGTGCGCCTTCTACCGCTCACATCCCGTGATCACCCGGCCGCAGGCTCGGTACTTTTTATGCCCTCCAGCGCACCGAGAACCGCCTCCCGGATCGTGTTGGCCCGCTCGCGGTACTCCCGCGCCCGCGCCTCGTGCAGCTCCGCCAGCGCAGCCCGTCCGCACCGGCGCTCGTCCGTGGCCATGCGCGACACCAGTTCCGCCCGCTCCTCGATGATCCGCAGCGCCACCCGCATCGCCTCGTCCACCCGGTCCTCCTGCTCGTGGGCGAGCGCGTCCGCCCCGTAGGCGTGCCCGACCTGGCAGCGAAAGCGCAGCGGCCGCCCACCCCGGACCTTCGACAGCACGCCCCCACAATCCGGGCAGCTCAAGGCTACGGGATCGGCGAACCGGGTCAGCAGCGCCGTGCCGGCTTGGCCGCCGGCGGCAACCTCTACCTCGAAGGCCAACTCCTCGGGCACCGTCAGGCGCGGCCCCGCCGGCTGCCGGACCAGATCGGACAAGGTCCCGGCGATCGCTGCGGCTGGCAGGGACAGGCCGGCGGTCGTGGCTTGGCGGGCGCGCGTCGGCATCTCGGGAAATTCGGCCTCGGCCGGATCCTGCACCAGGGCGACGCCACCGCAGCGCTCGATCGCGTCCAGCCCCGCGGCGCCGTCCGAGAGCAGGCCGCTGAGGACCACCCCGACCACGCGCGGGCCGTGGTGCAGGGCGGCCGAGCGGAACAGCGGGTCGATGGCGGGGCGGGTCATGTTCTCGCGCGGACCGCGGCCCAGGGTGATGTGGCCGTCGAAGACGATGAGATGGTGGTCGGGCACGGCGACGTAGACGTGGCCCCGCTCCAAGCGCAGGCCGTCCTCGGCCTGATGCACCGCCAGAGGCCCGGCGTTCGCCAGCGAGCGCACGAGGGCGGGCCCGCGCGCCGGGATGTGCAGGACGACGAGAACCACCGCCGGCAGGTCGGCGGGCAGGTCGGCGAGGATCGCCCGCAGCGGTGCGATGGCGCCCGCCGATCCGCCGATGACGATGAGGTCGCGATTATGCATGACGCCCGGCATACCCTAGAAATCGACGTCACGGGCCGGCCGCGCCGTCCCGATCCGCCGGCGCGGTCGTTCCCACCGCGCCATCCGCGCGGACGCGGCGCATCCGCAGGGGGGACGGGATGGGCATGGATCGGCGCGCGGAGGTGCAGCGCCTGAACGCCGCGGACCACCACATCGGTACCGCCGAGCGGCTGATCGCCGAGCAGCGTCTACGGATCGCATACCTGGGTGCGGACAACCCCGTCGGCACCGATGCGGAACGCCTGTTGCGCACGATGCAGCAGACGCTCACCGTCCTCCGTGAGCACCGCCAGCTCATCGTCGCCACGATCGAGCAGATCGACGCCGGGCTCGCCTGAACCGGAGGCATCATCGATGCCCGCAGACTTCGACGCGCTCCACGACGCGACCGTCCAGGCCGTGGCACGATCCCGAGCGGCGCTCGCTCAGTCCAAGCGGGCGCTGACGGCGAGCGCGACCTGCCTCGCCAGCAGCAACGCCGCGATCGAAGCGGCGCGGCGAATGCTGACCGACTGCCCCCTCGATCCGGGCTTCGGGAGCCTGGATAGGGCACCCGTCTCACCTGTCCCCCGATCCGACCCGCCCGCAGATCCTGTGATGGTCGTGCAGCCGGATCCGCCGCGCGTTCAGCCCATGCGCGCGTCGAGCCGCGCCGCTTCGCCGCCGAGGTGCAGATAACTCGGGTCGAACTGCGCCACCCGTCGCAGACCGTCCTCGTCGAGGATCGACAGCCGCCGATCCCGCAGCGCGATCAGGCCATCGGCGTGCAACTGCTTCAGCGTGCGGTTGATGTGCACGCTCGTCATGCCGATCACGTCGGCCAACTCCTCCTGCGTCAGCGGCAGCGGCAGCGCGCCGTCCGCAGTGGTCGCCGACCCGAGCACGCGCAGGCGGCAGGCCAGCTCGCAGAAGACGTGCGCCAGCCGCTCAATCGCGCTGCGGCGACCGAGGCTCAGCGCCCACTCGCGCTGCATCGCCGCGGCGGACAGCGCCTCCCACCTGAAGGCGCGGACGAGGTGCGGACGAGCGCCGATCAACCCCTCGAACGCCGCGGGCTCGACCTCGGCCACCGTCACCTCTCTGAACGCGCCCACCGAGTGATCCATGGGGCACCCGACGAGGACGCCGTGGTCGCAGAAGTCGCCGGGAAGCAGCACGGCCAGAGTCTGGCGGCGGCCGTCGTTCAGGTGCTTGTAGCGGCCGGCCCAGCCCGACAGCAGGACGTGCACGACCCGGGACACGTCACCTTCGCGGACGATGTCCACGCCCGGTCGGTAGCGCCGGACATGCGCGTCGGTCAGCGCGGCGAGGGCGGCCTTGTCACTGCCCGACAGGCGGGCGAACAGCTTCAGCTTGGTGACCAGCGGGTTCGTCATCGCCGGTGCTCCTCCCCGCACCCAACCCATGTATGGGCGGCCGGGCTTGATTCACATCAAGATCGGGGTCGTCTGACGCTAACTTAGGTTATGTCTGCGCTGTGGCGGCATAACCCAGGCTCGGTGCCTCACTCGCGATGCCGCTGTTCCTGTTCCACCTGCGCACGCCGGACGGCCTCGACCGGGACGATCTCGGGGTCGAGTTCGAGAGCCTGGAGGCGGCCTACCTCGACGTGTGCGTCACCATCCAGGAGATGGCGGCGGACTACGTGCGCCAGGGCGTGAACCCGCTGCCGTTCGCCTTCGTCATCGCCGACGCGGCGGAGGCGGAGCTGATGGAGGTGCCGTTCGCCGAGCGACTGCGCGACGGGCGGGCCCCGGTGCGGCCGGAGCCGAGGCCCGAGGTGCCCGATCTCGTCGGGGATCTCCAGCGTGGACGGCAGCTCGTGGCGGCGATGCGCGCCGAGGTCGTCGCGATGACCGTTGGGGTTGCGGAGGGACGCGAGGCTGCGCGGCGTGCGTGGGCGCTGTTGCGAGCCTGTCGCTAGCCGCCCATCTGGACGGGCGACACCGGCCCCCTACCGTCATATGGCACGACGTGCAGCCCTCGACACGATGCCGCGGTTCCATTTCCATCTGCTGACGCCCGACGGGCTGGAGCGCGATGAGGACGGACTGGCGTTCGCCGACCTCGACGCCGCCTATCTGCAAGCCTACGCGACGATCCCGGCGCTGGCGCGGGAGCTGTTGAAGGTGGGCCGCGATCCGCTGGGCTGCGCCTTCGTGATCGTCGACGAGGCGGAGCGGCGTCTGCTTGAGGTTCCGTTCCGCGAGCGGATCCGCGGAGGATCGGGGGCGGGACGCGGGCGGCCAGTGGCGAGTTGCCACAGCGAGCGGGCGCAGGATCTGGTGGAGAGCCTGCGCCGGGAGCGGGCGCTGCTGCGCGAGAACCTCGACCGAACCCGAGCGATCCTTGCGGCCAGTCGGGCACACGGCCGCGGCGTGAATAGGGTTCCATAGCCGCGCTCATGCGAGTGGCGAGCCATCTCGCTCCATTCGCCACACCTCCCACTCGACGGTATGGCAGGGGCTCGATGTCAGCTGGCTATCATTGCTGGCAGAACGCCCGGGCGGTTGCCGGCCCGGCGGACGTGCTCAGCCCAGCGCCTTGCGAACCGCCGCTGCCAGGAACGGCTTGTCGAAGAAGTGGGCCCCCCCCGGCAACGCGTCGGGTCGCGGCAGGGCCGAGCACACGATGATGCGCGTGCCCGGCCAGCGCCGGGCTACTTCGCGGGCAAGGTCGGCCCCGTCCCGCTCCCCCGGCATGCGCACGTCGGTGAACAGCAGGTCCACCCCGCCGAGACGCTCGACCGCCGCCAGCGCACTCGCCGCGTCGTGCGCCTCCGCCACCTCGTAGCCCTCGTCGGCTAGGAAATCGCTCGTCTCGAAGCGCATCAGCGGCTCATCCTCCGCGACGACGGCCAGGGCGCGATGCCGGGGGGACGGGGTACTCATGGGGAGTGAACAGGCGGGATCGGGCTTCGTTTCACCCTCGTGGCGCCGCGGTCGTCTCGCGCGTGGCCCCGAACGCGGCGAGCGGCGCGGTCAGCGTGCAGACCACGCCCTCGGGCGGGTAGTCCAGCGAGAGTTCCCCGCCCACCTGCGTGGCCAGCGCGCGCTGGATGAACCGCGAGCCGAACCCCTTACGCGTCGGTGGCGCCACTAGCGGCCCGCCCCGCTCCCGCCAGCGCAGCCGCAACAGCGGCTCGCCGCCGTCCGCCAGCCGCTCCCAATCGACCTCGACGCGGCCGTCCCCGTTCGACAGCGCCCCGTACTTGGCCGCGTTGGTCGCCAACTCGTGCAGCATCAGCGACAGAGACAGCGCCTGGTCGGCCCCGATCCCCTCGTCCGGCCCGGACACCTGGATCCGGTCGCCCCCGGCGCCGTGCACCGCGAGCGCTTCCCGGACCACGTCCCGGATCCGCGTGCCCGCCAGCGCCCCGCCCATCAACAGGTCGTGCGCCTTGCCCAGCGCGATCAGCCGCCCGCCCAGCACGTCGCGCGCCTCCTCGACCGCGCTGGCCGCCCGCATGGTCTGCGCGGCGATGGACTGCACCATCGCCAGCAGGTTCTTCATCCGGTGGCTGAGCTCGTGGTTGAGCAAGTCCCGTCGTGCCTCCGCCTCGACCCGCGCGACGGCTGACCGGGTGCGATCGACGACGTTGCGAACGAATGCGATGTCCTCCGGCGCCCACGCACCCGGCTCAGCCCTCAAGCCGTAGAACAGGGCCACGAGCCGGCCGTGCTCCAGCACCGGCAAATTGAGCAGCCCGCGCGCGCTGATCGCGGCCAGGGCGTCGGCGTCCTCGGCCGTCCGGGGGTCGCCGGCGGTGTCCCCGATGACGACGTTGCGCCCCGCTTTGAGGTCCTCGATGTACGAGCCGTAGTCGCGGAAACGATGCAGACCGGCGATGTCGGTCAGGCCCGGCGCGGTCCACTCCTGCTCCACCAGGATCGTCTCCGCGGAGAGATCGACCTGGCCGTAGCCCGCATGGCTCAGCCCGAGGGTGCGCCCCATGATCTCGGCGGCGATCCGGGTAATTTCCCTCCTGTCGTCCACGTCGCGCAGGCGGTCGCCCAGCTCGGCCGTCGCCGCGCGGCGGGCCTCGGTCCGCTTGCGGTCTGAGATCTCTAGGAACAGCGCCGCGAACCGCCGCTCGTCCTGCCTGCTGGCCCGCACCTCGAACGTGCGATGCAGCTCTGGGACGTGGATCTCGAAGTTCTCGGGCGCGCCGGTCTCGATCACGCGGGCGTAGGTGTCGATCAGCCACTGCGGGATGTCCGGCACGAGGTCGCGCATCGTGCGCCCGGCGCTGTCGGCGGGCAGCCCGGTCAGCCCGGCGAAGGCCGGGTTCACCTCCAAGAACCGGAAGTCCACCGCTCGGCCGTCCGCATCCCGGACCAGTTCGGCGCTGAGGAAGCCCTCCTGCATCCCGGTGAACAAGCCGCGCCAGCGCTCCTCGCTGGCCGCGAGCCGGCCCTCGACGGACTTCTGTTCGGTGATGTCGCGGGACACCGACAGGATCTTCTCCGGGCGCTCGTCCGCGCCCAGGATCGGCGTGACCTGCACGTCCCACCACTTCGGCGTGCCGAGGTAGGTGTCGGCCGCCCCCTGGAAGTGTCCGACGCCCCCGGCCTTGGCCGCATCCAGCGCCACGACGGCGTCGGCGTGCCCTTGGCCTTGCCAGAAGTTCAGCCACGGGCAGCCGCGGATGTGGTTGAAGTCGCTGACCTCCATCACCCGCATGCCGCCCTCGCTCATGAAGGTCAGGTCGCCGTCGAGGTCGAGCACCTTGATGCAGTCGGCCGAGGAGGCCAGCACGCCGCGCATGAACTCGGCGTCGGCCTGCTGCTTGGCCGCGGCCTCGCGCTGCGGGGTGCGGTCGCTCATCGCCTTGACGAAGCCGCGATGCTCCCCGCCCACCCCACGTAGAGGCGTCATGTCGCCGGCCGCGTAGAACCGCCGCCCATCCTTGCGAAGGTGCCAGCGCTCGTCCTCGGCGCTGCCGTCCGCCAGGGCCCGACGCATCTCGGCCTCGGCCCGCCCCGCCGCGCGATCCTCGGGGGTAAAGATCCGCTCCACGGTCCGCCCCCGCATCTCCTCGGCCGACCAGCCCAGGATGCGCTCGGCCCCGACGTTCCAGTCGGTGATGCGGCCCTCGGTGTCCGTGGCGATGATCGCCATCTCGATGGCGCTGTCCAGGATCGCGCGCTGGCGCTCCTCGCTCTCGACTAGGCGCGCGCGGTTGCGGTGGACCTCGGTGACATCGAGTTGGCTGCCGAAGCGGTAGAGTAGCCGCCCGTCCGCGCCGTAGACGGGCCCGACGAATAGGTGGTTGACGAAGGGCGTGCCGTCGCGGCGGTGGTTGGTGATCTCCAGGGCGATATCGCGGTCCTCGGCCAGCGCGGCGCGCAGCTCGGCGAGGCGGTTGGGTTCGGTGTCGGGCCCCTGGAGGAAGCGGCAGTTGCGCCCCATCACCTCGTCGGCGGCGTAGCCGGTCAGCTCCAGGAAGGCGCGGTTGGCGAAGACGATGGGATCGTTGGGCCGGTTGGGGTCGGTGACGATCATCGGCAGGCCGGTCTTCTCGACCGCCGAGAACAACACGTCGGCCCCGGCCGGGGTGGAGCGGCCGGGCGGCGCTTCACTGCGAAGGCCGCCGCCCTCGATCTCTCCTTGCCCGGGGCCTTTGGCGCAACGGGCTCGCAGGCGGAGCACCTCAGCCTCCAGTTCCGCACGGGTAAGTGACGTGAGATCGGTGTCCATTGGTTCGGGCAAGGCGGGGCGGACGGAGCTGCTATTGAGCCGGTGCTTCCATGCTTGACTAGAGGACGTTGCACCTTGCGTCACGCCGGTCCGACGCGCGTCGATGTCGCTCCGAGCGTGCCGTAACCTCCCGCTTATGCGAATGCTCGGCAGGTAGATCGGGTCCGCTTCTGGGCGACGAGCCATCTACTGCTCCCCACCCGGAGTAGCCGTTCCCGGTGCGTCCGGAAGGGGGTGGTACACCGGACGCTTCCGGTTACGACCCAACTCAGTCAATAGCGGTGCGTTTCGTGATACTTAAGAGCAGTCATCGATCCGCCTTCCACGACAAACCCCCAATTTGCAGCAGCTACTGATTGGGAACGCCAGCGAGATAGATGGTGCCAACCAGCGGCAAACTCACGAAGGATTGAGTCGGACATCCAAATCTTTTGACAGGGTCAAGTAGGAGCCAACATTTCCGATGATGGCGTAACCTGCCGCTTCGTAGAAGCGTATGGCGGGATTACCTTCGAACACATGCAGTTCAGCAATCTCGCACCCGAGTCGAGCTGCATTTTCTTCGAAACTTGCCAGCAGCAAACGCCCAATCGCGCGTCGGCGGTAATCGGATTTGACGTGGATAGAGGCCAGGGTCGCAGTCAGGGACGCCTTCTCCCAGAACATATAGCCGACTTTCTCACCACCCACAGCGCCAACAACCGTATAGGGCAGGCAACGCACCCATTGTTCGAGGTGGCGATTCATCGCCGATTGCCAAGCCCGAATGTTCTGTGGCTCGTAGTCCGTGATGTAGGCATGTTCGAGTTGGAAGATCAAAGGCAGATCGGCCGGCTCCCCCGGCAACAGGTGGATGTCATCCCAATCGCCCACGTTCAATCGTCCTCAATGGTCCGATATCGAACGGCTTTTGCCGGAAAGCTGACGGCCTGCAAACCACCCTACTTGATCGTTCACGCTGCGTCCGGAAGGGGATCGTTCAGCGGACACCGGCCGACCCGCCCGCAAACCCGCGATCTGCCGAGGCAGCCCGCGTCTCACTCGATTGGTACGATAAGAATTGCAGTGACCGGGCCTCATACGTTACAGTCCGGCCCATGACGCACGTGCTGATCGGCTACGCCCGCTGCTCGACCGAGAAGCAGGACCTCGCCGCACAGCGCCACGCCCTGCTCCAGCTCGGGGTGGAGCCCGAGCGCATCTACACCGACAAGGGCTTCACCGGGACGAACCGAGCCCGCCCCGGCCTCGACCAGGCGCTGGCGGCGGTGCGGGGCGGCGACACCCTGGTGGTGCCCAAGCTCGACCGGCTCGCCCGCTCCGTGCCGGACGCGCGCGCGATCGGCGACGCGCTCGCCGCCCGGGGGGTGAAGCTCCAGCTCGGCGCCAGCGTGCACGACCCGGCCGACCCGATGGGCAAGCTGTTCTTCAACATCCTGGCCACCTTCGCGGAGTTCGAGGCGGACCTGATCCGGCTGCGCACGCGCGAGGGCATGGCGGTGGCGCGTGCCAAGGGGAAGCTGCGCGGCAAGAAGCCGAAGCTGTCCGACCGGCAGCAGAAGGAGCTGCGCCGGATGTACGACACCGGCGAGTACGCGATCAGCGACCTGGCCGAGCTGTTCGGGATCTCACGGCCGACGGTCTACCGGACTCTCGGGCGCCAGCCCGCCACGCCCGCCGTCGCAGCAGCCTGAGCGGACGCCCTCGGGGCCACCGGTAGCGGCCGAGGAACTCGGCGCCTCGGTGCAGGAGATCGGCCGGCAGGTGCAGGGCTCGGCGGCGTTGGCCCAGCGCGCGATGGGCGAGGCGGACCAGACGGCCCACCTCGTGCAGGAACTCAACGGCGCGGTCGCCCGGATCGGCGACGTGGTCGGGCTG
>NZ_JAUYZI010000072.1 GCF_030700245.1 Methylobacterium amylolyticum | reverse complement strand
ACCGACCGAGATCGAGGCGGAGCGATCGTCGGCGTGGCGCCCGGCGTGCCCGTGCTGCGGCGGGCGCATGATCATCATCGCGGCCATCCCGAGCCCGGCTCAGCCGCGCGTACCACCCACCGCGCCGCGCCCCTCCGCGATGAGGGCGTTGTGACCCGGCCCGTTCCAGTCCAGCCCCGCGTCGAAGCCGTGTCGCTTCGGCCAGCGAGCCGCCGCGTGCCCAACCCGGCCGCAACCATCGCCGTCGTGCCGATCGTCGCCCCACCGGCCCGCCGCCGCTGCGCCACGCCCCCGCAGGTGCGTCTAAACCCGCGTGTTGGCCGCCCCACCCCGCCCCCCAAGGGCAGGTCCGTGCCACCGGCTGACCCCGCGCTCAGCCCGCAGATCTTCCAATCCCCATAGACGGTGCGCTCGCACCACCGCGGGTTCGTGCTGGGGCGGTTTGCGGACGCCGGCGCTCAGCCCAGCCGCATGACCTGCGCCGGCCGGTATCCGAAAACCTTCACCTATGCCTTTCGGAAGGTCCGCTTGCGGGTAGTCCAGAATAACCCGAATGCCCGGGTTTGGCCGGAGAACGAACCCGCTGCGCGGGAGGGTGCGTGCGGTGAGGGTGCGGTCGGGTCGGGACCCTTGCGCGTCGTTTGAGGCCGCTCGGACGCGGGCCGAGCATCGCGGCTCCTTCATCCGAGGAGCCCCACGATGCACGATCTCGTCTCCGCCCTCGCGATCAGCCCGCTGCGCCAGCGCCTGATCGACGACATGAGCCTGCGCCGATTCTCGCACGAGACTTAGCGCAACGACATTCGCGACGTCGGCCGCCTCGCCACCTTCCTCGGGCGCCGGCCCGACACGGCGAGCGCGGAGGACCTGCGCCGCTTCCAGGTCGAGCAGCGCGAGGCCGGCGTGCCGGTGCCGACCCTCAACGCCATCGTCTCGGCGCTGCGCTTCTTCTTCACCCACACCCTCGACCGGCCCGACCTCGCGCGCCGGCTCGTCCGGCTGGCCTATCCGCGCACCCTGCCCATAGTACTCAGCCGCGACGAGGTTACCCGGCTCCTGAACGCTACGACCTGCCTGAAGCACCAGGCCGCTCTGTCGGTCGCCTACGGCGCCGGCCTGCGCGTGGCCGAGGTCTCGGTGCTGAAGGTCGCCGACATCGACAGCCTGCGCATGCTGATCCGGGTCGAGCCGGCAAGGGCGGACAGTACCGTAACGCCCTGCTCCGGGCGGACCTGCTTATCCTCCTGCGGCAGTGGTGGCGGGTCGGTCGAGAGCAGGGCGTCATGCAGCGTGACGGCTGGCTGTTCCCGGGCCAGCATCCGATGAAGCCGATCAGCACCCGACACCTCCACCGCATCGTCGTCGAGGCGGCCCGGGCGGCCGACATCGCCAAGCGGGTCGGCCCGCACACCCTGCGCCACAACTTCGCCACCCACCTCTTGGAGGACGGCATCGACATCCGGGTGATTCAGGTCCTGCTCGGCCACGCCAAGCTGGAGAACACCGCCTTCTACACCAAGGTCGCCACCCGCACGGTCCGCACCGTGACCAGCCCGCTCGACAAGCTCGGGCTATTCAAGATCGGAGAGGTCACGCCCGGCTGAGCCGGTGCGCGCCGCGATCGAGCTCGCCGACATCTTCCGCGCCGCCGGGCCGGCCTACCGGGCAGCTCAGGCCGGGCACCTGAGTCTGCACCAGCTCAAGGTCATGGCAGCGATCGAGACCTGCCGGACCGCCGCGCTGGGCGGACACGTCGAGGGCTGCGACGACTGCGGCCACCGGCGGATCGCCTACAACTCCTGCCGCAACCGGCACTGCCCCAAATGCCAAGGGGCGGCCGCGCGCGCATGGCTGGCCGCGCGCGAGGCCGACCTGCTGCCGGTAGGCTACTTCCAGGTCGTGTTCACCCTGCCGGCCGAGATCGCCGCCATCGCCCTCCAGAACAAGGCCGCCGTCTACGACCTGCTGTTCCGGGCCGCCTCCGAGACGATGCTGACCATCGCCGCCGACCCGAAGCACCTCGGCGCCCGCATCGGCCTGACCGCCGTGCTGCACACCTGGAGCTCGGCGCTGACGCATCATACGCACATCCACATGATCGTGCCCGGCGGCGGCCTCTCGCCTGACGGTGCACGGTGGGTGGCGTCACGGCCGGCCTTCCTCCTGCCGGTGCGGGTGCTGGGCAAGCTGTTCCGCCGCCTGTTCCTGGTCGGGCTGAGCGCGCTGCACGCGGCCGGACGGCTCGTCTTCTTCGGCGGCCTGGCGCCCCTGGCCGAGCGCCGCGCCTTCCTGCGCCATCTGTCCCCGGCCCGGACGAAGCGCTGGGTGGTCTACGCCAAAGCCCCGTTCGCCGGTCCCGCGGCGGTGCTGGCCTACCTGTCGCGCTACACCCACCGCGTCGCGATCTCGAACAGCCGGCTGATGAGCTTCGATGAGGCCGGCGTCACCTTCCGCATCAAGGACTACCGTCGCGACGGGCCCGAGCGCTACGGCACCCTGACGCTGGGCCCGCACGAGTTTTTCCGCCGATTCCTGCTCCACGTCCTGCCCAAGGGCTTCCACCGCATCCGCCACTGCGGTTTGCTCGCCAGCGCCGGCCGCCGGGCCAACCTCACCCGTATCCGAGCGCTGCTCGCCGTCCCGCCGCCGGTCATCCCGCCCGAGCCCACGGCGCCGCTCGACTGGCGCTCACCCTGCCGGTGCTACGGCGGCCGCATGACGGTCGTCGAGACCTTCGGTCGCTTCCTGCAACCGCGCGGCCCGCCGACCGCGTCCGCCCCGACCGGGAGGAGAGCACCGTGACCCCGCACGTCGTCAGCCACCGCCATGCCGCCGGCCTTCGAGCCGCGGCCGGAGGAGCGTTGCGCCCCGACCGCCTCGACCCGCACTTCCGGCCGCCCGATCCAGACCGAGACCCGCCGGCCATCGCTCCAACCACCCCGTGCTGGCCGTCGGCCCGTCCCGGCGGATCACCCCGCCAGCCCCGCCGAGCCCCTCGCCGGCCATCGCGCTCGCCCGCGCCATCAGGCCGGATCGCTCAATCCCCATAGCAGACTGCCTCGGTCCCCGCGGGTTCGTTCCTCGGGGACTTTCGTACGCCTCACGGCGCCCGAAACTCTTCACGAAAGCGGAAGGGCGGTTTGCGGAAGTTGGGGGCAGATAGCAGACGTGGCGTTGCGGCCTCGCACACAATTGCGAACACACGATGTGCTTCTGTGATCCGAGAAGGCTCATTCACTCATTGTAGCGCCATCGGGCTTATGTATTTATTTGACCCCCTTCGTCTTTCAAGACATGCCTGACGAAAGCCGAGATTATCTCGACCGTGTCCGCGAAAGCTTCGCGATGTGGTTCATGACCGATGTGTGGCAATTCACGGACGGTGAGCAGGCCGGGCGGGCAGGATCTTCGGGCTGCAGCGATCTGGGCTCGTGTCCCGTAGGCGTCCTCGGTTCCCTGGATGAGTGTCACGGGGACGGTCAGGCGTGGCAGCGCAGCCTCGATTGTCCATTTGCGCCTGACCGGATCCAGCCATGCGTCGTTCCAGCCGCGGAAGGCCCCTTCGACATCGGCGTGCCAGCGGCCGAGGCGGGTCCTTAAGAGCCCCCGCTCGTAGGCGGCTCGAGTTCGCCGGATCGCGGACAGCGTGACCTCCTCTACGAAGAAATGTGGCGCGATCAGCACGCCGCCTCGCAGGCGGGCATCGCCTTCCGCCAGGGCGAGCGCGGCGATTGACGCGCCGTCGGAGTGGCCGATCAGCACGCCGCTCCTGACATCCGCCGCGTCAAGTATCCGTGGGAGGACCACGCGGGCCTCGTGCTCGAGATAGTCGGCCGGGCGAGGCAGGGGCACCGGGCTCGACGCGCCATAGCCCTGGCGGGAGACGGCCAGGATACCGCACTCGGTCGTTCGGGCGAGGGTCTCGGGCAGGGCGCCCCATTGCATCGCTGAACCGAGGCCTTCGTGGAGCAACACCAGCGTGGGGGTCACCTCCGGATGTCGACCGACGAATTGGTATTCCAGCCGGCTATCGCCGAGATCGAAGAGGCCGGAGGACTGCAGGCGAGCCATGTCATCACTCCCACCGGGATTCGACCGGCACGTGTCGTCCTTCCCTCGGGATAGGGAAGGACGGACCAGTCGGGCCGTGCAGGCGGAGGACCAGCGGGACGCTCGCCCCGGGAGGTGGCTCCGCCAGCACGGTGGGCCGTCACGCCCGGTCGAGGTTGCCCCGCGTCTCCGGAGTGATGACGGCGCCTACGAGGTAGACCAGCGTGACGCCGGTCATCACGACCGTCAGCACCATCGGGATCTGCGTCGGCCCGTCGGCAACGAGGGAGACGAATGTCGGCAGCATGCCGCCGAGCGCGAAGCCGATGTTCCAGGTCAGGCCCGTCCCGGTGGCCCTCACGGACGTCGGAAACTTCTCGTTGAGGAAAATCAACAGCGGCGCGTAGCTGGCGTTGGCGATGAGCGAGAGAAGGAAGGCGCAGGCCGCCACCCCCATGAGGCTCGTGGTGTTCGCCATAGTCAGGAAGAGGGCGGGAAAGGCGAAAAGGCGGATGACCCCCATCAGCAGGAACGACCGCTTGCGCCCGATGTGCTGGCTAAGTTCGCCCAGGCCGCAGGCGCCGATCGCCGCCGCCACGTTGGCGCCGATCAGGATTATCGAGGCGGTGGCGTTCGGTACGCCGTTCACGAGTTTGAGCAGGGTCGGCAGGTAGCCGGACGTGAGGTAGTAGGCCGCTCCGCCGCCGAAGGAGATGAGCGTCGCGACCGCAAAGCTTCCCCGGTTGGACGGCGAGAACAGGGAGCGGATCGGCGAGGCCTCGGCCGGAGCGCCTGCCCGGAGCGCGGCCTTGCGGGCCTGCAGGTCCTTGAAGATCGGCGATTCCTCGAGGTTGCGGAAGAGGATCAGGCCGATCACCGAGGTCAGGAGGCCCGAGAAGAACATCACCCGCCAGCCCCAGTCGGCGAAGGCCTCGCCCGGCGCCATGAGCGAGACGAGATAGAAGACCAGAGAGGCCAGGAGGCCGCCGATGGCTGAGCCCCCGCTGCCGACCGCCCCGGACATCAGCCCCCGCCACCGCTCCGGCACGGATTCCGTGCCGATCGTGTGGGATGCCGCAACGACACCGCCGACGAAGACGCCCTGGACGAGACGGAAGAACAGAAAGATTGCGGTGGCGAGCCATCCGATCTGGCCGACCGTCGGCAGGAGGCCAAAGACCGCCGTCGCCAGGCCGACGCCGGTTACCGCCACCATGAGAGCGCGGCGGCGGCCGAAGCGGTCCGCATAAGAGCCGAACAGGGCGGAGCCGAGGGGCCGGATCAGCAGCGTGACCGCGAAGGAGGCATAGGCCCCGGCCAGCGACAGCATCGGCTTGTCCGCCGGGAAGAACAAGGTGCCGACGACCGGCGCGACGTAAAGCAGGATGAATAGGTCGAAGAGATCGAGCCCCCAGCCGAACAGCGAGGCCATGGCGGCGGTCGCCGTCTGCCGGCCTGTGGGCTTGGCGAGGGCGGGGGGATCGGATGCGAAGGTGGCGGCGGTCTGCATGGATTTCCTCCGGGGGATGCGGTCGTTGCCGCGGGGGGGCCGGTTCGGGCTCTGGGTCTGGGCGGGAGCCATTCGGGCGTGCGCCGTCGTTTCCCGCCTGGGCGGGATCGAAGCGGTGCGGTGGGGGTCACAGGATGGGGGGAGCCGCTTTGCAGCCCCCCGGCGCGACCGGACTATGAGCCGGTGAAGCGTGGCGCGCGCTTGGCGTGGAACGCCTCGACGCCCTCGCGGAAGTCGTCGGCCTGACGCAAGCGGCTGTAGCAGTGCCCTTCGAGCTCGATGGCGATCGACAGACTCGCGTCCTCCGTGTCGTTGAGGAGCTTCTTGGCGGTACGCTGGGCGATGGGGGAGAAGGCTCGCAACTCATCCACCAGGGCGTCGGTGGCCTTCTCCAGGTCCGCATCGGCCACGCATTCGGTGGCGATGCCCCAGTCGAGGGCCTGCCGGCCGGGGATGCGCTTGGAGCGCATCACGATGTCCTTGGTCCGGGTGATGCCGACGATCTTCTGGAGACGGGCGGAGCCGCCGGAGCCGGGAATCTGGCCGAGCTTCTGCTCGGGCAGCGCGTAGCGGCAGGTCTCGGAGACGATGCGGAAGTCGCAGGCCAGCGAGATCTCGAAGCCGACGCCGAACGTGTAGCCCCGGTTGGCGGCGATGACGGGCTTCGAGCAGCGGGCCGGCGCCGCCATGTTCCAGGCGAGCTTCGAGACGTGCTCGGGAGAGGCGTCGAGGAAGCCCTTGATATAGCCCCCCGACGAGAAGTGCTCGCCCTCCGCCCGCAGGACGATGACCCGCACGCGGGGATCCTCGTCTAGCGCCTCGAAGACCTTACGGATCTCATCGCGCTGGGGCATCGCGATGACGTTCATCGGCGGCCGCGCCAGGATCACGTCGGCGCGCTCGCGCTCCGCGTCGATCTCGACGCGGAAGCCGTCGAGGTTCGTCAGGCGCGGGTCGGTGGTGGGGGTGTCGCTCGTCATGGGCTTTGCTCTCGCTGGAAACTTTCGAGGGGGCGTCAGGCGGCCTCGTGGCCTTCGGCATGGGGCTCGGCCCCGCTCTCGGGCACGTATTCCCCGGCCACGAGTTGGCGGCGCAGCAGCTTGCCGACCGGCGACTTCGGGATCTCGTCCACGAAGACGTAGCGGCGCGGCAGCTTGTGACTCGGCAGGCCGCCGGCCCGGCAATGGGCGTCCAGCGCCGCTTCGTTGGCGGTGCCGCTCCGCTTGATGAAGGCCGCGACGATCCGGCCCCAGCGCTCGTCGGGCAGGCCCACGACGGCGACCTCCGACACGGCCGGATGTAGGGACAGGCAACTCTCGATCTCGACGGGCGAGACGTTCTCGCCCCCGGTGATGATCATGTCGTCCACCCGCCCGGTGACGTAGAGGTCGCCGTCGGCGTCGGCGAAGCCGGTGTCGCCGGTGAAGTACCAGCCGTCGCGGAAGGCCTTGGTGTCGGCCTCGGGGCGATGCCAGTAGCCCTCGAAGGCTTCGTCGCCCTTGGCGATGACGGCGATCTCGCCCTCCTCGCCCGGCGCGGCGGTCCGGCCCGGATCGCCCCCCAGAGGCACGACGCGCACCATGGTGTTGAGGCCTGCCCGCCCGGCCGAGCCGGGCTTGTCCGCCGCCTCGTGGTTGATCGTGAAGGTATAGACCTCCGACGAGCCATAGTGGTTCACGAACAGGTCCGGCCGGAACGCCTCGGTCAGGCGGGCGAGCAGGCCGTCCGTCATCGGTGCTCCGGCGAAGCCGAGCTTGCGCACGGAGGACGTATCGGTCGCCGGGAAATCCCGGTGGTGCACGAGGTCGTGGTAGAGCGTCGGCACGAGGTAGAGGTTGGTGATCCGCTCGGCCGCGATTAGCCGCAACGCCCCCGCCACATCGAAGCGCGGCAGGCAGACGAAGGTCCCGCCGATCAGCGACATGGCGAGCAGCGAGCGCACCCCCATCGTGTGATAGAGCGGCATGACGCCGAGCGTCCGCTCGCCGCGCCCATAGAGGTTCTGCGCCACGTGGGCGAGCGCCGCCGCCCGCTCCGCCCGGTGCCGCCTCGGCACGCCCTTGGGCTTGGCGGTGGTGCCGGAGGTGTAGAGCATCAGCGACATCGCCTCCGCGTCCGCCTGGGGCGTCGCCGGGGGTCCCTCGGTGGCGGCGAGGTCGGCGAAGGCTGTCTCGCCGGGGCCGGGTGGCGTGCCGACGGCGATGCGTGGGATCCGCTGCGATGCCGCGCTGTCTCGCAGGCTCCCGGCCGAGACCGGTTCGTAGGCGATGGCGCGGGCTTCCGCGTTCTCGATCGCGAAATCAATCTCCTCGGTCTTGGCCCGCCAGTTGATCGGCGTGATCACGATTCCCGCGAACTGGCAGGCCCAGTGCAGGGTCGCCGCCTCGTGCCGATTCTGGAGGACCGTGACGAGGTGGTCGCCGGGCTTCAACCCGAGCTGGTCGAGCCCGGCCACGGTCGCGGAAATGACCCCGAACCATTCCGCGTAGGTCAGCCGGGTCTCCCCGTCGACGAGGGCCAGGGCACGGGGATCGCGGGAGACGCTCGCGAGGAAGCTGGTGCCAAGATCAAGCATGGGCGGCCTCCGGGGATGACGGGGCCGGGATGTCGCCCCTGAGTTCCGCAGCCGCCTCCAGGGCGGCCTCGATGATCGGCGCGTAGCCGGTGCAGCGGCAGAGATGGCCGCCGATCACTTCCGTGATCTCCCGGCGCGACGGGTTCGGCCGGAACGCGAGATAGGCGTCGAGCGAAATCAGGATGCCGGCGGTGCAGAAGCCGCATTGCAGGGCGTGCCGCCGCCGGAAGGCCGCCTGCAGCACCCCAAGCCGGCCGGGCTCCGGAGCCAGACCCTCGACGGTCCGCACGGCGCAGCCCTCGACCCCCACCGCAAGGGTCAAGCAGGCCCGGGCGGGCACCCCGTCGATGGACACCGTGCAAGCGCCGCAGACGCCGTGCTCGCAGCCGACATGCGTGCCTGTGGCCCCGAGCCCGTGGCGCAGGGCGTCGGTCAGCAGGGTGCGGGTCTCGACCTCAACCGTGGTCTCGCGCCCGTTGAGGGTGAAGGCGACCGTGTGACGGCCCTTCGCATCTAGCTGTGGCATGGCACGGCCTCCTGATGGGTGTCGCCGCGGGCGACCTTGGCGGCCTGTTCCAGCACCCGGCGGCCGAGGCTGCGCACGAGGTCGCGGCGATAGCGGGCCGTGCCGTGGAGATCGTCCCCCGCGCCGAGGTCCCAGGCGAAGGCGTTGAGGGCATCGTCGAGCGCCGACCCGTCGAGGTGGGGGAAGTCGCGGGCGGTGGGCCGGTCGGCGACGCCGCCGACCGCGAGCCGCATCCGGGAGCCGTCCACGACGCCCGCGCAGGCGACGATGGCGTAGTCGCCGTGCCGACGCCCCACCTCGGCGAAAGCCGTACCGGCGCCCTCCCGGCGCAGGGGATAGGCGATGGCCTCGATCATCTCGTCGTCGGCCCGGTCGGTGACCATCATGCCGGTGAAGAAGTCCTCGGCCGCTACGCGCCGAACTTTCCGGCGGCTGCGCAAGTGAATCTCGCCTTGCAGCGCCACAAGGCAGAGGGGGATTTCCGCGCTCGGATCGGCATGGGCGACGGAACCGCAGAGGGTCCCCCGTGCCCGGGTCTGGATATGCCCGACCCACGGCAGGGCGGCGGCCAGAAGCGGCAGGTCCCTGGCGAGTCCCGGCCGGTCGAGCAGGATCGCCTGCCGCACGCCCGCCGGAATGACGAGGGACCCATTGTCGAGACGGGGCTCCTTGAGCGCCGTAATGCGCATCACGTCGATGAGCACGGCGGGCTTCGTCAGCCGCATGTTGAGCATCGGCATGAGGGACTGGCCGCCCGCGATGAGCCGGGCCTCGGGGCCGTACTGGCGCAAGGCGTCGAGGGCGTCGTCCAGGGATGCGGCGCGCAGATAATCAAAGGGAGCGGGCTTCATGCCGAGACTCCGAGGCGGGCAAGCAGGCGGCGCAGGAGGGCCGGAAGTTTGGACGAGGGGCCGGCGGAGCCTCCCGCCCGTCGGGCGAGGGCCGTGAAGAACCCGCCGATGATCACCCGCGCGGCTCCGTCGAGGAGGCGTCCGCCCACCGCCGCGACCTTGCCGCCCACCGCCGCCTCGTAGACGTAGGCGATCCGCGTGCCCCCCGAGCCTTCGGGCTCCAGGGTCAATCGGCCGGTGCCGCCGCCGCTGCCGAGACCGCCCGTGACCGTACCGGTGAGCGTGACGGCGCGGGGAGCGTCGAGGTCCGAGAGGATAACTTCGGCCTTGTAGCGGCCCTTCACCGGGCCGACGCCGAGGGTGACCTCGGCCTGGAACCGAGTGTCCGAGAGCTTCTTCACTCCGTGAGATCCGGGGATCACGGAGGCGAGCACTTCCGGGTCGAGGAGCATCGTCCAGACCGCCTCCGGGGGAGCCGTGACGGCGGCCGAGCCCTCCCCGCGCAGGGTACGGTCGCCCGCCTTCGTGGCGGGCTTCGGCGCGGCCTGGCCCGCCGGGGGCGCCGGCTCGTCGCCGCCCGCCGCGAGGGCGGCAAGCTTGGCTGGCGTCAGGGGCAGGTCGATGGCCTCGAGGCCCAGCGCGTCGGCCACCGCGTTGGCGAGGCAGACCGGCGTCGACATGCAATTGCCCTCGCCGACCCCCTTCGCGCCGAGCGGCGTGAAGGGCGACGGGCTCTCGACGTGCAGGATGCGCAGGTCCGGCACCTCGGTCGCGGTGGGCAGCAAGTAGTCGGCGAAGGTGCCGGACAGGAAGGCGCCGTCGTCGCCGTAGGCGAGTTCCTCGTAGACCGCCGCGCCGAGCGCCTGCGCGAAGCCACCGCGCACCTGCCCCTCGACCATGCCGGGGTGCAGGATGCGCCCGCAATCGTGCATCGAGACGTAGCGGTCGATGATGATCTTGCCGGTGACCCGGTCGATCTCCAGGCCGCAGATGTCGAAGATGAAGCCGTAGCAGAGTGAGGAGTTGATGTGGTCCTCGGCGTCCGGCGCCGTCAACTCCGGGGGCGTCCAGAACACAGTCTCGCGGATCGCTGCGCCGACCTCCTCGGGCACGAGGCCCGGTGACCAGTGGCTGGTGGCGGCCACCCGCGCGAAGGGCAGGCCCGCATCCGGGTTCGTTCGCGAGGCGACGCGACCACCCGCAAAGACCAGATCCTCCGGGCGCAGGTTGAGCTGCGCCGCGGCTATCCGCGCGAGCCTGTCGCGAAGGCGCATGGCGGCGAGGTGGGCGACCCCCGCCACGGCGGCGGCGAAGCGGCTCGCGTAGTTGCCCGACGCGATCGACCACGCGTCCTTGGCGGTGTCGAGATCGGCGGTGACCCGGATCTGCTCCATCGGGAGGCCGAGCACGTCGGCCACCACCTGGGCGAGCACGGTCCGGTGACCTTGCCCCTGGGGCACAGACGCGACCTGCACCGTCACCGAGCCGACGGGATCGAGGGTGATCGTGGCGGTGGACTGCGCGCCGTTCTTGGGCCCGGCCTTGGCGCGATCCTCCGCCGTCAGGACGGTGGTGATGTAGCCCATGTTGGAGACGCTGGGCTCGACCGCCGCCGTGAGGCCGATGCCGTAGAGGCGACCCTCGGCGCGGGCGGCGTCCCGCCGCCGCCTCAGCTCGTCGAGCCCTCCGTCCCGGGCCGCCTCATCGAGGGCGCGCTGGTAGTCGCCGGAATCGTAGAGGGCGCCGGTCGCGGTGCGGTAGGGAAAGGCGTCGGCCGGAATCAGATTCCGGCGGATCACCGCGAAGGGATCGAGGCCGAGCGTGTGGGCGATGCGCTGCATCAGCCGTTCGAGCGGATAGTAGACCTGCGGCCCGCCGAAGCCGCGCACGAGGCCGGTCGGGGTCTTGTTGGTCAGCACCACCCGATTGCGCACGGCGACATTGCGGATCGCGTAGGCGCCGGTGAGGTTGCCGTGCATCCGGTAGAGCGTGGCGGGTTCGGGCGCCCGCAGGTAAGCGCCACAATCCTCCACCTGATCCCAGTCGAGCGCGGTGACGCGCCCGTCTGCATCAAAGGCGGCGCGGAGGGTCGTGACCCGGTTCGTCGCGGACACAGAGGCCGAGAGATGCTCCAGCCGGTCCTCGATCCACTTCACCGGCTGGCCCACGAGGCGCGCCGTGGCGGCGATCAGCACGGCGTAGGGGGCGACGCCCTGCTTGACCCCGAAGCTGCCGCCGGAATCCGGGGGCGTGCGCAGGCGCAGGCGGTTGCCCGGCACCTTGAGCGCCCTGGCCACCACCGCGTGGATGCTGAACGGCCCCTGGAAGTTCGCGAGCACGTCGTAGGAGTCGTCGGTCGGGTCGTAGGAGGCGACGACGCCGTAGGTCTCCATCGGCGAGCCGGTGTTGCGCGGGTAGCGCACGGTCACGGACAGGCTGTGCGGGCTGTGCGCGAAGGCCGCCTCGGGGTCGCCGTAGCGGAAGCGGCGGTCGCTGACGCAATTGGCGCCGACGCCCTCGTGCAGGACCTCGCTGTCGGGGGCGAGGGCCGCGAGCGGATCGATCACCGCCGGGCGGACCCGGTACTGCACCTCGATCAGGTCGCAGCCGTCCTCCGCGAGGTAGCGGTCGCGGGCGACGACGATGGCGACGGGCTCACCCACATAGCGCACCCGGTCCACCGCGATGGCGCGGGCATCGACGGCCGCCCGCAGGGCCGGAACGAGACCGGTGGTGATGGCATCGAGATCCCGGCCCGTGACCACGGCGGTGACGCCGGGCAGCGCCGTGGCCGCTTGAACGTCGATGCCAAGGATGTCCGCATGGGCGTGGGGCGAGCGCAGGATCGCCGCGTGCAGCGTGCCGGGCCGCGTGCCGAGATCGTCGATGTAGCGGCCGAGCCCGGAGAGCAGGGCGGCGTCTTCGACGCGCTCCACAGACCGTCCGACATAGCTCGATGACACGATGCCCAAACCGCTTCCTCCGCCGGACCTCTCAAAGGGGTCCATGTCGCGGGCAGAGTGGAGGATCCGAGCGGGCGCCACGATGCCGAGGCGTCTCGCGACTTACCCAAACGTCTCATTTTCGACGTGGAGAAGGGCCTTTAGCCTCACACGGCGGGTTGGCCGCTCCTCCGGACAATGCTGCGGAAGACGCTCGGGGGCACGCCGACGTGATCCCGGAAGAAGCGCGAGAAATGGGCAGGTGCGGCGAAGCCGAGGTGCGTGCCGATCGCCGCCAAGGATTCCCCGCTGCCCACGATCGACTCGACGGCCTGCTCAATGCGGATCGCGTTGAGGAAGACGTGGGGGGGAGCTCCGGTAGATTGCTCGAACAGGCGATAGAATTGCGCCCGGGACAGGCCCGCTTCACGGGCCAGGGCCTCGATCCCCAATGTGGCACCGGGCTCGGCGCGCACTCGCGTGATAGTTCGCCGGATGCGCCAATCGCTGGCGTTGCACCTGGCGGCAGCGCGGAGCGACTCGGCCTCCTCACGCCACGCGGTGAACCGCTCGATCACCGCGATCATTAGGCCCGACAGCAACTGATCCTGAATATGCGAGGAGTGCGGCGCGTAGACCATTTCGGCAGCGAGATCGTGCGCCAGACGCCGAATCGTCGGAGTCACGCCGCCCAAGGACTTTTCAAAGAAGCCAGGCGCCCCGCTCGCCGCCCAATTGCGCCGGAAGGCCCCCAGCCAGTTCGGCTCGATATAGAGGGCCAGGATCATCGCCTTGGCGCGGCGCGGATCATGGAGATAAGCGTGCGTTTCCCAGGCATTGACGAGCACAGCCTGTTCGTCGGTCAGCGCGACGACGCGGTCCCCGACGAGGAACTCGGTGTCGTCCCCTTCGATCTTCAGAAGAACGTGACAGTGCGGATGCGCGTGCCTGACAAGGCTCCGGTCCATGTCGAGGAGCGCCACGCGACCGAAGGTGCCATGAGCGATCTCGAGAGCCTCAGACATACACGCAAGGTAGCATGATTCCGGCGGCACAACCAGTTCTGGCCGACCGATCGATCCCATAAAGTACCCCGTGTTGTCACTCCAGCGATCTTACGAAATAGCTCACATTAGATCGAGCATTCTCTTCAAAGCCGGGACTTTATCGACATCCAGGGCATCACATGCCCTCCGAGATCAGTATCGATGCTTCATAGGAGGAATGACAGCTCTCATTGATGCTGACATTGTCTGCTTGCCGTGAGGCCGGCAGCACGCTTCAACGACATCCAGGAGTCGCACTCGCACTAAGCAATAGCCATCGTTTATTAATTTTGAACATCTCAAAATGATTAGAATCAAAATCATCCCGACATTGAACCAAGACGGCGCTTGGCGGTTTCGCTACCGTACCCGTGCACTATAATCCGCATGCAGGCTAGGTATAAATGCTCAAGCCGGGCGAAGGACCCAGCATCCTGGGTGATCGGCCCCGCGCTGTCGATTACGCTGACAAATTGTACCACAATGTCGCGCACCGGCGCCGAGGCGACGAATTCAGCCCTTTCCTTCGCGGTCTCGATGCTACGCAGCACGCAGCCCTCGACGCCTACCGAGAACGATCTAAGATGCTCCCGTGCATCAGGGCTCAGCAGTGCCGCGTCGAGCCGCATGCGCGAGATCAGGCTCCAGGGCGCTCCTTCGACACCGCCCTGGTTTAGGCGAAGATAGCGCGTGCGGTTGTGCTCGATCGTGCGCAAGATCTTGTCGATATATTCATCATCCGACTGCCAGATGTCGATAATCTCACTTAATGACTTAGCCGTGTATTCAGCAATGACCTCGTCGACAAGCTTACTTTTATCTCCGAAGTAATAGTGCACGTTAGCCCGTGTGATAGATAGACTTGACGCAATATCAGCAAAACGCAGCCCACGGTAGCCGTGCGCGATTAGCAAGTCGCGCGCTACGTCCTTGATCCTATCGCGCATACTCCCCTGGGCATCCACCTCGACGTGTAAAGCTGAGCCTACGGCGGGCAATCTTGAGCCTCCGGACGAGAGGACTGCGGCACAAGCTGCCGCGGCGCCCCCCTTCATGATGGCCGTTAAGCGCGACCGCAACCGAAAAGCCCTTGAAAGCCACTCGATCCTGACTTACAAGTCAGTCAGGAAGAAGGCTGCCTTTTCCAAATTCTGATGCAGCATCGGACGGTAGGAACGTCGGACAAGCGCCTTGCGCGAAGCGACCCGCCAACATGGTGCTGGAGCCGCGCGCAGGAACCGACGGCACCTCCTAGATTGACGGAGGACAAGCCATGAAGGCCGCGATCAGTAACACCGCGCAGCCCGGTGCCGACATCCGAACCATGCCCTACCAGCTCCCGTTTCCGAAGTAGGCGCGGGTCGAGATCGTGGTTCCGAATGCTATCCCCGAAGATGACCGGCAGTGGGTACCCCAAGGTGAGAACGTGTGGTTCCGCCCGCTCTGCTTAAACGTCAGTCAAGGCTATTGGATGAATCTGCTCAAAGTCCGCAAGGCGGGTGTCTTGAGTCGGCATCGCCACCCCGGCCCGGTGCACGGCTTCGTGCTCAAGGGGCGCTGGCGCTATCTCGAACACGATTGGATTGCGACTGAAGGCAGCTATGTGTGCGAGCCACCGGGCGAAACTCATACTTTAGTTGTACCAGATGACGTCGATGAAATGATTACCTATTTTCAGGTGAACGGCGTTATGTATTATGTTGATCCTTGGGGGCAAGGCATCGGCTACGAAGACGTTTTTTCAAAGATCGACATGTGCCGAAAGCATTTTATGGACGTCGGCTTAGGCGAAGCCTTTGTCGATCAATTCGTGCGGTGAGCGTGATGTCTATGGCAGAGAGCGACACATTTCGCGTCCGAATTCATGATCTTTTGCCCGAGACCGACGACATTCGCTTACTTGATCTTCGAGCTGATAAGAGCGAGTTGCCACCCTTTACGCCCGGCGCCCATGTTGATCTTGTGCTGCCGGGCGGGCTCGTGCGCAGCTATTCTCTGCTTAACGCGCCTGACGAGCGGCATCGTTATCTCATTGCCGTGGCGCGCGACCGGGCTAGCCGCGGCGGTTCGACCTATGTGCATGACGTGCTGGTGCCTGGAATGAGCGTCGACCTGCGGGGGCCTCGCAACAACTTCAAGCTCGACGAAACTGCGCTTCACAGCGTACTCATCGCCGGAGGCATTGGGGTCACGCCGTTGATCGCAATGGCGCATCAGCTGGCTGCGCTCAATCGGTCCTGGCGCATGCACTATTGTAGCCGCGGCCAGTCCGTGGCCGGCTTCGTGCCCTTGCTGAAAAGTTTCGGAGATTGCGTCGATTTTTGGTTCGACGACTTAACTGACGGGCGACTGCTCGATATTGAGCAAATCGTCGCCGCCTCGCCGTCAAACAGTCACTTTTACTGCTGCGGGCCGCGTCCCATGCTGGACAGCTTCAAGGCAGCGGTTGCGCATCTGCCCCAGCATAGGGTCCATACCGAGTCATTTGCACCGTCCCAGGCAGCCGCGACCGCGGGCGGCTTCATGCTGAAACTGGTCCGCTCAGGGATGGAACTGCCAGTGCCCCTCGGCCGCAGCATTCTCGACGTTCTACTGGAAGCCAAGATTGATGTTCCATGTTCCTGCATGGAAGGGGTTTGCGGTACCTGCGAGACCACCGTTCTGGAAGGCGTACCGGACCACCGGGACGACGTGCTGAGTCAAGCTGAAAAGGCGGCCAACAAGACCATGATGGTGTGCTGCTCTGGGTCACAGTCATCACGTCTAGTGCTGGACCTCTAGAGGAGGGGACGCTGACGATGCCAGATACATGCGTAATCGACTGCGATATCCACCCACCGACCCCGACCATGGCGATGCTGCTGCCCTACATGGACAGCTATTGGCGCGACATGGTGTCAAGCCGCGGCACGGATGGGTTAGGGCTCAACAGTTATCCGCCTGGCGCCCCGATCAGCGCCCGTGCGGACAGACGGGATGCCCTGACGCTTGACGACCTCCGCGCGCAGGCACTTGAGCCATGGGGGACGAGGCTCGCCATCCTGAACCCACTCTACGGCGCGCAGGCCCTGACCAATGCCGATCTCGCTTCAGTGCTGGCCCGTGCGGTCAACAACTGGATAGCAGCCGAATGGCTCGATGCCGACAATCGGTTACGCGCCTCCATCGTGGTGTCGACGCAGGACATCGGGCTCGCGGTGGAGGAGATCGAGCGCTGCGCTGCCGACCCCCGCTTCGTCCAGGTTTTGCTGCTGGTATCAGACGACATGCCACTCGGCCGCCGCCGGTACTGGCCGGTCTACGAGGCCGCGCAACGCCTGGGGTTGGCGGTCGGTATTCATGCTGGCTCGAACTACCACAATCCCACGACATCCTCGGGTTGGCCGTCCTTCATCGTCGAGGAATATGTCGGCCAATCCGCTGCCTTCCAAAGCGCGCTGTTGAGCCTAGTCGCGGAAGGGGTCTTCTGCAAGTTTAAGACGTTGCGCGTCGTCTTGATTGAGGCGGGCTTCACTTGGCTGCCATCCTTTCTATGGCGCGCTAACAAGACCTGGCGCGGCCTGCGTACCGAAGTGCCATGGGTAGATCGGCCCCCTGCCGAGATCATCAGGCAGCACATTCGCTTCACACTGCAGCCTGCTGATGCGCCGCCCGATCCGCACCACCTCGCTCGAGTCGTCGAACAGATGGGGTCCGACAAGCTGATTCTATTTTCGACTGATTACCCCCATTGGCAATTCGACGGCAACGCCGCCTTGCCTGCAGGCTTCGACCCGGTACTTGCCCGCCGGATCACCACCGACAACCCGTTCGACACCTACCAGCGCCTAAAGGAAACCGTGCAATGAACGTTTCCGTATCAGACCGCGACACCACGAGTGCGACCCGACTTCAAGTCATCGATTGCGACATCCATCCTGCGCTGAAGTCCCGAGCCTCGCTCGACCCTTACCTGACGGCGCAGTGGCGCTCGCACTTCCACGAATACGGGCCCTATCTGCGCCAGCCCTTCACGGCGAGTCCCACCTATCCGAAGGCCACGCCTGCCCTGGCTCGGCGCGACGCATGGCCAGAGAACGGTAACCCGCCGGGCTCCGACCTCGACTTCATGCGCAAACAGCACCTCGACCCAAACGGGTTGGAATATGGCATCCTTCAGGTCTTCGCTCTTACCGGCAAGGACGAGCGTAACCCCGACTTCGCCGCCGCGCTCTGCACCGCGCTCAATGAGTGGCAGGTGGAGGAATTCACTCGCCCCGAGCCCCGACTAAAGGGATCGGTCGTGATCCCGGTCGAGGATGCCGAAACCTCTGTTGCCGAGATCCAGCGCCGCGCGGGCGACAGGAACTTTGCTCAAATACTGATGATGACGCGCAACCGCGAGCCGCTGGGTCAGCGACGCTATTGGCCGATTTACCGGGCCGCCGTTGAGGCAGGCTTACCGATCGGCATCCATGTCGGCGGCACCAGCGCGATCCCGACGACGCCAGGCGGCTGGCCGTCCTTCTACCTCGAAGACCATCACAACCATTCGATCGGCATGCAATCCGTGCTGGCGAGCCTCGTCTTCGAGGGCGTGTTTGAGGAGTTTCCCACCCTTAAAGTTATCCTAGTTGAGGGTGGTTTCGCCTGGGTACCCCCTCATGCCTGGCGCATGGACTCCCACTGGTCACGCGGCCGGAGCGAGGTACCACGCGTGAAGCGGCCGCCGTCCGATTATGTTCGCTCCAATGTGTGGTTCACCACACAGCCCATGGAGGAACCGGAAAACCGCGCCGATCTCAAGCAGACGATGGAATGGATCGGCTACGACCGTATCTTGTTCTCGACTGACTATCCCCACTGGGACTTCGACGACCCGCGGTTTGCCTTCAAGGGCACGCTGACAGACGAACAGCAGCGGATGATCTATTCTGAGAACGCCCGCGGCGTATTTGGACTCTGATCACGATGGGGCGACATGTCGTGGCGATGCTGGGCGAGATTCCGCCCGGCTGCTCTAAGCGGGTCGACGTCGAAGGACGTCCGATCGGCATCTACAACGTCGATGGCGACTATTTCGCTTTGCTGGATCGTTGTCCGCATGAGGGCGCTAGCCTATGCCGGGGCGACCGCATCGGGCTCGTTCAGTCAGATGGCCCCGGCCACTACAGCTATACGCGGCCAGGCGAAATGGTTCGTTGCCCATGGCATGGCTGGGAGTTCGACATCCGAACCGGAGAATCCTGGTGCGACCCAAAACGGACGCGAGTGCGGGCCTATGCGGCCTCGGTAGCGGCGGGTGAGAAGCTTATCAAGGGCCCCTACATAGCCGAAAGCTTTCCTGTGTCAGTCGACGAAGACTACATTGTAGTAGACGTATAATGCCCGCCTTTCGAACGGACATTTTTGCGGGGCGCACCGCACTCGTCACAGGTGGTACTCAGGGGATCGGCGCCGGCATCGCCCGGATGCTGCGTGGGCTTGGAGCCGAGGTGGTGGCTGCGGGCCTCGGTGCCGAGGTTGCCGAAATTGACCCAAACTTCCGCGTCGAGGAGCTCGACGTGACCCGCGAAGAGGACGTGCGTCGACTCATCGACGGGTTGCCCCGGCTCGACATCGTAGTGAACAGTGCCGGCATCATCGCCCGCACGAAGGAGCACGAGCTCGACACGTTCGAGCGCGTGCTAGCTATAAATTTGACCGGCACGATGCGGCTCTGCAGTCTGGCGCGGCCGAAACTCCGCGAAAGCCAAGGCTGCATCGTCAACATGGCGTCTATGCTTAGCTTTTTCGGCGGCGGCCTTGTGCCGGGCTACAGCGCCAGCAAGGGCGGCGTCGCGCAGCTGACGAAGTCGCTCGCCATAGCCTATGCGCCTGACGGCATCCGAGTGAATGCGGTCGCGCCGGGCTGGATCGCCACACCGCTGACCCAGGCGCTGCAAGACGACCCATCGCGCGCCAAACCCATCCTCGACCGCACGCCACTCGGGCGCTGGGGTGAGCCGGACGATGTCGCTGCGGCGGTCGCTTTCCTATGCAGCCCGGCCGCGGCCTTCATCACGGCGACGATCCTACCAGTCGATGGAGGCTATCTAGCCGCTTGAGCGCTGTTAGAGGGTCGCACGACTGCCGTCCGAAAGTAAGCGTCGTCTGGGTGGCACCTTTCGGTCGACGGCCTAGGGTGTGTGGACTGTTGGGGTTCACGTTCAGCGGGAGGCGTGATTCAAGGCTGTCTTTTGGAGGACAGCCTTGAGCGTTCAGGATCGCTTGGTTCTCAGCGACGCGCAGTGGGAGCGGATGGCACCGCTGATCATCGGACGTCCCGATCAGCGCGGCTCGACCGGGCGCGACAACCGGATGTTCGTCGAAGGCGTGCTGTGGATCGTGCGCACCGGCGCGCCCTGGCGTGATCTGCCCGCTGCGTTCGGTGAGTGGAACAGCGTGTTCCGCCGCTTCAGCCGCTGGAGCCAGAAGGGCGTGTGGTGGCGCATCTTCGCGGCGCTGTCGGATGATCCCGATTTCGAGTACCTGATCGTGGATTCCACCATCGTGCGCGCCCACCAACATGCGGCGGGCGCGAAAAAAGGGGGTCTGGCGATCAGCCCGCGTCCGAGCCGGCCCCCGATCAGGCGCTCGGCCGCT
>NZ_JAUYZI010000071.1 GCF_030700245.1 Methylobacterium amylolyticum | reverse complement strand
GGCCGGCGTCCGGCGACGTGGATGCGGCCGGCGTAGGGCACGGAGATGGCGCCGTCGCGCCCGACCGGCTGCTCGGGGATGAGGGCGGACTTGGAGCCGGCGGAGAAGCGGTCGGCGACGAGCGGTCCGGAGAACAGGCCGCCGGACCCGGCTTCCCAGACGGAGACGGAGACCATGTCGCCGACGCCGATGACGGGCTCGGTGGAGGGTCTGTGGTCGCCGAAGGAGGCGAGCAGGCTGTCGAGCGGCCGGCCGCGCAGGGCCTCGACGGCGGCGGGGGAGACGTCGATGATCTCGTAGCGGGCGAGCAGGGCGCCGTCGGCGGTGGCGACCTCGGCGCCGGCCTCGATCGCCGAGGCGGTCGGGCCCGCCGCCGGCAGCGCCGTGCAGCCGGCGGCTGAGCCGGCCGCGAGCGCAGCGAGCAGGAGGGATCGGAAGGCACGCATCCGGAGGTCGCTCATCGGTTTTGCCGAAGGCCGTGCCTATCCTATCGCCGTCGGGGTGTCCGTAGCGGGTCGGCCACACTCGGGCCGCCACGCGCGGGCCGGCCGCCCCATCCACGCGACCGTCCTCGTTAAGCACGCAGTCCACAGGGGTTTCACACGGGGGCTTCGCCGCCCGCCGGAGCCGCCCGGCCCGCCGGATAACGGGCGCGCCGCGGCCGCCGACCCTCGCGCCGAGCGGCATCGAGGCCTCGTCGGCGCCGACCGGTCTCCCACGGACTTGAGATCAGTTGATCTGCGCCATCGCGTTGCCGAGCTGGCCGTAGACGCCGTTCACCTTCGTCCCGTAGAGGCGGATGCTGCCGGCCGCGACGGCGAAGATCAGCGCACCGATCATCGCGTATTCCACGGCCGTCCCGCCCCGCGCGTCCCGGGCGAAGCGCCGGCCGAGGCGGAACCGGCACGGAGCGGGGGCATCCACCCCGTGGGAGCCGGCGCTCTCCGGCACCGCCCTGCGCGACTCGGACATCTCCGGACGAATCCCCGGCGCAGGTCCGGCCCGCCGGGGCCGGACACAGACACGGGTTGCAGGATTATCGCGCCACTCTTGCCGGGGTCTTAATGCGGCGGGACGCTCCCTCAGGCGCGCCCGGCCTTGTGACGCAGCGCGTCGATCCGCTTGGACGCCTCGGCCTTCTCCAGATCGGGCGCGAACGCCTTCGGCTCGTCGGCCTCCTCCGACAGGGTCTTGAGGTAGGACGCCTGCGCACCGGTCATCGGCTCCGCGCCGGTGGTCCACTGGTCCGGGTCCTTGATCTGGTTGGACGTGTCCTTCGGGTCGGTCTTCGGGTTCTGCGCGGCGGGCGCGGACTTCTCGGCTGCCTTCGCCATGACGGCTCCTCGTTCACTGAATGTTCCACTGAACGCCCGCGCACGCGGCGCGGTTCCTCCAGGCCGCCGACTTTCCTTCCCGAGCCGCCGGCCTATTCAAGGGGCGGTGCCCCGACCGGGGCCGCCGTCGCGGAGGCAGACCGACGATGAGCACGGAGGAAGCACCCCGGCGGGCCGCGCGCGCGGCCCAGGTCCTGGTGGTGATGGGCGTGTCCGGCTCCGGCAAGAGCACGGTCGCGGAACTGATCGCCGAGCGCCTGGGCTGGATCTTCGTGGATGGCGACAGCTTCCACACGCCGGAACACGTGGCCAAGATGCACGCGGGATTCGCCCTCGACGACGAGGATCGCGCCCCCTGGCTCGCGCGGATCGCGGCCTGGATCCGCCAGCGGCTGGAAGCCGGCGAATCGGGCGTCGTCGTCTGCTCGGCCCTGCGCCGGGCCTATCGCGACGCGCTCACCGGCGGCAGCCGCCGGGTGCGGATCGTCTACCTGGAGGGCGACAAGGGGCTGATCGCCCGGCGGCTGGCCGAGCGGCAGGGCCATTTCATGTCGCCGCGCCTGCTCGACAGCCAGTTCGCGACCCTCGAACCGCCGGGGCCGGAGGAGCGCCCGATCACCGTCGGGATCGTCGAGCCGCCCGAGGCGGTGGCCGGGCGGGTGATCGCCCGTCTCGAAGCGGAGGCCGCGCGGCCCGCCGTCACGGGGGCCGGCCGATGACCGGGGAGGCCGGCCGGGCCCCGGACATCGCGCTGGTGATCTCCGACGTCGACGGCACCCTGGTGACCCCCGACAAGCGGCTCACCCCGGCCACCGTCGCCGCGGTGCGGCGCCTGCGGGCGGCCGGCATCGGCTTCAGCATCGCCTCGGCCCGGCCGCCGGTCGGGCTGCGGGACCTCGTCGCGACCCTCGACCTCGACCTGCCGCTCGGCGCCTTCAACGGCGCCTCGGTGGTGCGGCCGGACCTCACGGCGATCGAGGCGCAGGTCATCCCCGCCGCCACCGCCCGGGAGGCGATGGAGCGCCTCGCGGCCGAGGGGCTCGACGTCTGGGTGTTCGCCCGCGGCGCGTGGTGGCTGCGCGACCCGAACGGCGCCTACACCGACCTGGAGCGGCGCACGATCGGCGTGGAGCCGCGGGTGACCGCCGACCTCGCGGACCTCGCGGACGACGCGGCCAAGATCGTCGGCGTCAGCGCCGACCACGCCCACCTCGCCGCCTGCGAGGGGACGGTCGCCGAAGCGCTCGCGGGCCGCGCCACGGTGCACCGCTCCCAGGCCTACTACCTCGACGTGACGCCCCCGAACCTCGACAAGGGCCGCTTCGTGACCTGGATGAGCGCCCATCTCGGGATCCCGCCCGAGCGGATCGCGACCTTCGGCGACGCCGGCAACGACCGGGCGATGTTCGCCCGCAGCGGCCTGTCGGTGGCGATGGGCAACGCCGAGGCGGCGGTGAAGGCGGCCGCGCGCGCGGTCACCGACGGCAACGACGCGGACGGCTTCGCCCACGGCATCGCCCGCTTCGTCCTGCCAGAGGGGGCATGAGCGCGGAGGGGGCTCGAGCGAGGCGGCCCTGTGACCCGCCGGGCACATCCGGCCCGAACGGGGTGCCGCCCACAGCCTGCCGGATCGGGGCCGCTTTCCGGCCTCATTTTCCCGCGACCTAGCTTGACCACAGAACAAGCAAACCGGGTCTCGGCATGCAGCGCTTCCTCCTGGCCGCCGCCCTCGCGGTCGTGCCCGCCGCCGCCTTCGGGCAGGCCGCGCGCGACAACATCGACGCGCTGATCGAGCAGCAGGCCAAGGCGAACGGGATCCCGGCGAGCTTCATCCACGCGGTGGTCAAGCGCGAGAGCAACTACAACCCGAACGCCAAGGGCGGCAGCGCGCTCGGCCTGATGCAGATCAAGCACGCCACGGCGCGCGGCCTCGGCTACACCGGCGACGCGGCCGGGCTCTACGATCCGGCGACCAACCTGCGCTACGGCGTCGCCTACCTGGCGGGCGCCTACCGCACGGCGCAGGGCAACCTCGCCCGCGCCTACGGCTACTACAACCGCGGCTACTATCACGCGGCCAAGCGCCAGGGCGTCGCGACGGAGGTCGCCGAGGTGGTGGCGCCGGTCGCGGCCTCCGCGAGCGCCCTGGCCAGCCTGTTCGGCGGCGGCGCGCCCGCCGCCGACACGGGCACCGCGGCGCTCGCCTACGCCCCCGCGGCCTCCTCCGCAGCCGTCTCGGCGGCGCCGGCCGGGTCGGTCGAGGTGCCGCTGCCGCCCCGCCGGCCCGCCGCGTTCGCGGGCCTCGTCGAGGTGGCGAGCGCCGAGGTCGCGGGTCAGGCCGCCTCCGTCCAGGCGACCGTGCAGGTCGCCGCGGTGGAGGTGCCGCTGCCGCCGCGCCGGCCCGCCGGGCTCGCCGATGGCCCGGCGACCGTGCAGGTCGCCGAGGCGGCCCCGGCCGGGCTCGCGGATCTGCGGCTCTCCCCGCAGGCCCAGGCGCAGGGCGTCGGTTCCCCCGCCACGCCAGCCCAGACCACCGCCCAGACCGCCGCGATGACGCCCGCCGCGGCACATGCCGCCGAGGCCGTGGCGGTCCCGCTGCCGCCGCGCCGGCCCACCGTCCAGATGCTCGCGGCCGCGATGCCCCGCCGCGCGCCCGCCGCGGAGACCGTCCGCGAAGCCGCCGCCCTCCCCGCCGAGTAGGGGTCGGATTTCCGACGCGGTCCGCCGCCCCCACCGGAATCCGCGCCCGAGGCTTGACCATCGGTCCCCGGGGCAACAGATAGGCCGCACGTCGGCACAGCAGCCGGACCGGCGCGCCGCGCCCGCTCCGCCCGGCCGGACGGGCTGCCGATACGGGTTCAACCGGGGCAGGAAGCGTCGGCCGCAGGCGGACGAACAGGCAGCGGCCTGCCCGTTCCGGATGCCCGACCCGCCTCGGACCGGCGGGCCCGCAGCAGCAGATGTCGGCCGGCAGGAAAGCGAACGACGCCATGACCGGCGTGGTGGAACAGGAATCGCTCTTTCTCACGGACCTGGGACGCCGGGTCCGTCACGCGCGCACCGTGCGCGGGCTCTCGCGCAAGACGCTGTCGCAGACCTCGGGCCTGTCGGAGCGCTACATCGCGCAACTGGAGAGCGGCCAGGGCAACGTCTCGATCATCCTGCTGCGGCGCGTGGCCAACGCCATGGGCGTGCGCCTCGACGACCTGATCACCGGCCACGACGGCCTGCCGGACTGGCCGGTGATGCGCGACCTGCTGGCGCAGGCGGGACCGGCGCAGATCGCCGCCGCCAAGGACGCCCTGTCGGGCGGCAGCCGGGCGGGCGGGGCGCGGCCGCGCGTGGCGCTGATCGGCCTGCGCGGGGCCGGCAAGTCGACGCTCGGCAAGCTCGCCGCCGAGCGGCTCGGCTGGAGCTTCGTGGAGCTGAACGCCGAGATCGAGCGCGAGAACGCGCTGTCGGTGCAGGAGATCTTCGCGATCTACGGGCAGGAAGGGTATCGCCGGCTCGAACAGGGGGCGCTGCGCCGCCTCACCGAGCACCCGGGCCCGCTGATCCTGGCCACCAGCGGCGGCATCGTCGCCGAGCCGCTGACCTACGACCTGCTGCTCCAGGCCTTCTACACGATCTGGCTTCAGGCCCGCCCCGAGGAGCACATGAGCCGCGTGCGCGAGCAGGGCCATCTCGCCACCACCGGCGACCACGCCTCGGCGATGCTGGAACTGCGCGCCGTGCTGGCGAGCCGCGAGCCGCTCTACGCCCGCGCCTCGGCCCAAGTCGACACCGCCGACGTGCCCGTGGCGACCATGCTCGACCGGCTCACCGCGGCGATCGAGGCGCGGTTCGGGCAGCCGGTCTCGGGCGCCGCGTGAGGCGCACGCGCGCCTGACACCCGACGCCTGCCACTTGGCACCTGACATCTGCCACCTGACACTCGGCACCTGACACCCCTGGCCCGCGCGGCACGCCCCCGCGCGGGCCCCCCTTGATCGCGGCGCTGCGGCGCACCACGGTAGACCCGTCCCGAGGTCCCGCCGCTGCGGGAGAGGATTCTTTTTCGCGGTGCCCGCGACGCGGGAACGGGGCGGATCGCCGAGCCCCGGCCGCCGCGCCCCCCGGACGAGGAGCAGTCATGAGCGCGAGCCCGGCCGTCACCCACGCCGCGAACGACCTCGCCGTGTGCGACCCGGTCTGGTCGCGGCTGCGCGCCGAGGCCGAGGACGTGCTGCGCGCCGAGCCGCAGCTCGCCACCTTCATCGTCGCCACGATCCTGAACCACGCGACCCTGGAGGGCGCCGTGGCGCACCGGGTCGCCGCGCGGCTGGGGCACCCGTCGATGCCGGCCGAGCTCGTCGCCCACACGTTCCACGAGGCGATCCACGCGGATCCCGGCATCGGGCAGGCGTTCCGGGCCGATATCGGCGCGGTGATCGACCGCGACCCGGCCACCCTGCGGGCGCTGGAGCCGGTCCTGTACTTCAAGGGCTTCCACGCCCTCCAGGCCTACCGCCTCGGCCACCACGTCTGGACGCGCGGGCGGCGCGACCTCGCCCTCTACCTCCAGAGCCGGGTCTCGGAGGTGTTCCAGTGCGACATCCACCCGGCGGCGCGGATCGGCCGGGGGGTGTTCCTCGACCACGCCACCGGCCTCGTCGTCGGCTCCACCGCGGTGATCGAGGACGACGTGTCGATCCTGCACGCGGTGACGCTCGGCGGCACCGGCAAGCAGCGCGGCGACCGCCACCCGAAGATCCGCCGCGGGGTGATGATCGGCGCGGGCGCCAAGATCCTCGGCAACATCGAGGTCGGGGCCTGCGCCCGGGTGGCGGCGGGCTCGGTGGTGCTGCGGCCGGTGCCGCCCAACACCACCGTGGTCGGCGTGCCGGCCCGGGTGGTCGGGACCGCGGGCTGCGACGACCCGGCCCGGGCGATGGACCAGCTCGTGAGCCTCGACCAGTTCATCCATCTCGGCGAGGGCATCTGAGCCCGGCCCGCCGCGCTTGCCGCCCCGGCCCGGGCGTGGCAAGCGCGGGCCCCAGACCGGACCATCGCCGCCAGCGGAGACCCAACAGCGTGACCAAGCCCGAGATCGCGAAGCTGCAAGCCTACCTGCGCCGCACCTTCGCGAACACCAACATCCGCCTCGTGGCGATGAAGACCGGCGACACCGCCGAGGTGTTCATCGGCGAGGAGTCGATCGGCGTGATCGCCGACGACAAGGAGGACGGCGACGATTCCTTCGTCTTCCGCATGGCGATCCTCGACATCGACCTCGAAGAGGTCTGAGGCGGGGGCCTCGCGGGCCCGGCGTCCCGGCGCCGGGCCTGTGCACGGATTAACGTTGATCCGAAGACCTGCTTAACGATCGGTAAACGGCGTGGTTAGACTGCGCGCGCTGTCAGGGAGCGCGTCCCATGGTCCCCACCCCCGCCGCCCTCGAATCGATCCGCACCCTGTGCGTCGGTCTCGCCCTGTCCGGGCTGATCGCCAGCGCCTTCGAACTGTTCGCCGCCCGGCGCGCGAGCTTCAACCTGCTGGAGCGGGGCGGCCTCGGCGCGGTCGCGGCCCTGCCGATGCTGGCCTTCTCCGCGCCGTTCATCATCCTGCGCAACACCGTCCGCGGCCGGCGCATCGAGGGGCGTCCGATCCCGTTCGTGATGCTGGCCACCATCATCGCCTGCGGCTGGAGCTTGCTCTCGGGCCGGGTCGCCCTCGATCTCGCGGCGCTGATCGTCGGCGCCTGACGCCCCTCAGGGCTCGGCGGTCGCCACCTGCGCGCCCGCGTTCCGGCCCTTGCCGACCTCCGGGGCGTCCTCCTTGTCCAGGGCGACCCAGGCCGGCCCGTCCTGGCCCGCGCGCTTGACGAAGCTGTAGCCCGTGCGCCGCCAGTTGCGGATCGCGTCGGTTTTGTTGTCGAGGATGAAGTCGCCCCGGTCGGTGCGCACGGTCAGCACCGCGTGGCCCTCGTCGATCTCGTCGATCACCACCGTCATCAGCAGCGCCCGGCGCGGCAGGCCGCGCTCGGCCAGCATGCGCCGCTTCAGGAGCTGGTAGTCCTCGCAATCGCCGAAGCCGTCGTCGGGAAAGTCCCAGCGATCGACCACGCCCCAGTGGGCCTTGTCGGTGATCGGCTTGATCCGCGCGTTGACCCGGGCGTTGACGCTGCGCAGCGTCCGCCACGTCGCCACGGTGAGATGGATCCGGGCCGGCTCGCGGGCATCGACGGTGCACTCCGCGGGCATCCGTCGGCAGAAATCGGTCCAGCCGGGAATGGGCCGCGTCGGCGGGCCGATCTCCCCATCCTTGGCGTCCGCGGTGTCCGCGGCGGGCAGAGCCGCCCCGGTGCGGGCGTGCGTCGCGGCGCCGCCCAGCATCAGGATGCCGCCGACGAGGGCGAGGCTCGCGGCCTGACGGATCCGGCGCGCCGGGCCGGACCAGTGCCACCGGCCCCCGAGGCCGTCGGGACCGAAGGGAAAGCCCGGAACCGTACCGTCGACGCGCCGCATGCCCCGCGCCCCGCCTGAAGATGACGGGGGTGAGGCTCGCACGGGCCGACGCACTGCACAACGAAAAATGGAGGGCGATTTAATCCCCCATCGCGCGAAGAGTTCCATTTTCGGACAGTGTTGCGCGCGCGCAGGTTTCGCCACGCGCATGCGCGGGGGGCATGCCTGCTCCGCACCCCGCCCGCCGGCCTTGATTCGAGCGGGCTTTGCCGGCTTGAGACGGGCAGCCCGCGCGGGCCGATTCGCGGCCCGCGCCGAACAGAGTCGCAAGTTTCCGGCCGGGCTCGTCCCGGGCCGAACGCAGGAGAGGACGACCGCGATGCAGCCCGCCATCCAGCAGGTGATCAGGGCGCTGGCCGAGGACGGACGGGCGGGTGCCCTCGGCATCGCCGAGCACGCGGTCGACGCCTACCTCGCGGGCGCGCCGACGGCGGGCGACCGCGCCCTCTCCCTCGACATCCTGGTGCGCGACCTCGCGAGCCTGCGGGGCATCGCCCCGCACCTGGCGGCCTTCATCGGCCGGGTCGAGACCTACGTGGCCGGCCTGAGCCAGCCGGCGCTCGGCCGCGCCGCCTGATCCCGCCCCCTCGCGGCGGCGCTGGATCCGGCCGGCGGCAGCGCCCGGTCACGCGTCCGGCGCCCATTGCAGGAAGACGGCGGAGTCGAACGTGAAGACCGGCTCGCCGCGCTGGTTCACGCCGGTGTTGCGGGCGAAGGCCAGCCCCCAGCCGGGGCGCGAGGCCGAGGCGCGCTTGTCCGTCAGCCGGGTCGAGAAGCGGATCGTGTCGCCCGCGTAGACCGGCTTGAGCCAGCGCATGGTCTTGAAGCCCGGCGACGGGCCGGCCGCCGGCACCGGACCGCGCGCGGCGGTGTAGGCCGCGTCCCGCGCCCGGGTCGTCAGCAGCCGGTTCATGTAGGCGGCGGCCGTGTGCCAGCCCGAGGCGCACAGGCCGCCGAAATGGGTCCGCCGCGCCGCCGCGTCGTCGAGGTGGAAGGCCTGCGGATCGTAAGCCCGCGCGAAGGCGACGATCGCCGCCGCGTCGAAGGCGTAGGGCCCCAGCTCCCGGGTCATGCCGATCTCGGCCTCGCCGAGGAAGGGGATGACCTGCGCGTCCTCCGGCTCGACGACCGGCTCCGGCTCGGCGATGGTCACCGGGCGCGGCGGCAGCGGGTCGGTCCCGGCCCGGGCCAGCATGAACGTGAAGCGCTGCGTCATCACCGTCTCGCCGCGCTGGTTGTCGAGGCTCAGCGTGGCGCCGACGAAGCCGAGGCCGGGCTTGGTGGACGAGTCCCGGGTGCTGTTCACCCGGAGCGTGGCCCGCAGGGCATCGCCCGGCAGCACGGGGGCGAGCCAGCGCAGCTCGTCGATGCCCGGGGAGCCCAGCGACGAGCCGCCCCGCAGCGGCCCCTGCTGGAGCAGCCGCATGCCGAGCGACGCCGTGTGCCAGCCCGAGCCGATCAGCCGCCCGACGAAGGTCTTCTCCGCCGCCGCCTCGTCGAGGTGGAAGGGCTGGAAGTCGAAGTGTCGAGCGAATCCGACGATGTCGTCCCGCGTCACCGTCAGCGGCTCGCCGACGAGCGTGTCGCCGACGGAGAAGTCTTCGAAGCTGGGATTCGGCATGGCCGCGTCTTGAGTCCGAGAACGAATCAGGTGGCGAAGCGGAAGTGCAGCACGTCGCCGTCCTGCACCACGTACTCCTTGCCCTCCAGCCGCAGCTTGCCCGCGTCCCGGGCGCCCGCCTCGCCGTTGAGGGCGGTGTAGTCGCGGTAGGCGATGGTCTCGGCGCGGATGAAGCCCTTCTCGAAATCCGAGTGGATCACCCCCGCCGCCCCCGGCGCCCGGGTGCCCTTGGTGATCGTCCAGGCGCGGGCCTCCTTGGGGCCGACGGTGAAGTAGGTGACGAGGCCGAGCAGGTCGTAGCCGGCGCGGATCACCCGGTTGAGGCCGGGCTCGGTGAGCCCCACCGCCTCCAGGAACTCGGCCTGGTCGGCCTCCGGCATCACCGCGATCTCGCTCTCGATCTTGGCCGAGACCACCACCGCCACGGCCCCCTCGGCCTTGGCGCGGGCGAACACCGCCTGGGAATGGGCGTTGCCCTGGTCGGCGTCGGCCTCGTCGACGTTGCAGACGTAGAGCACGGGCTTGGCGGTCATCAGCCCGAGTTGCTGGAACAGCCGCTCCTCCTCGGGCTTGCGCGAGGCCAAGCGGGCGGGCTTGCCGTCGCGCAGCAGCGGCAGGGTGCGGTTGACGAGGCCGAGCGTCTCCTTCGCCTCCTTGTCGGCGCCCTTGGCCCTCTTCTCCAGGGCGACGGCGCGGCGCTCCAGGCTGTCGAGGTCGGCGAGCATCAGCTCGGTCTCGATCGTCTCGATGTCGGCGGCCGGGTCGACCTTGCCCTCGACGTGGGTCACGTCGCCGTCCTCGAAGCAGCGCACCACGTGGGCGATGGCGTCGACCTCGCGGATGTTGGCCAGGAACTGGTTGCCGAGCCCCTCCCCCTTGGAGGCGCCGCGCACGAGCCCGGCGATGTCCACGAAGGTCAGCCGCGTCGGAATGATTTCTTTTGAGCTCGCGATGCGGGCGAGGTCATCGAGGCGCGGGTCGGGCACCGCCACCTCGCCGACATTCGGCTCGATCGTGCAGAACGGGTAGTTGGCGGCCTGGGCCGCCGCCGTCTGCGTGAGCGCGTTGAAGAGCGTCGACTTGCCGACGTTCGGCAGGCCGACGATGCCGCATTTGAAGCCCATAGGTCGTATCCGCTGTCAGGTCTGTCGCAGCACGTCGTCCGGCGACGCGCGAAAGGGATTGATGAGGGTCATGCCCTCGAACACGACGCCGTGCGCCATGTCCTCGGTCAGGAAGTAGCGGCATCCGGCGAGCTGTGCCGCCGCGAGCAGCAAGCAATCGAACCACTGGTATCCGAAGCACTTGCGCACGAGCCAAGCCAGTTCGGTATCATCCTGATCGACCGGCCGTGCCCCCCAGACGCCGATGCTCTCGATCTCGTCCTGAACATCGAGGAGCGGCCGGTCGGGCTCATTCTTGAGGATCCAGCGCGTCAGTTCGTTGAGAACCTGGAGATTGGTGCGCGCCCGGCCGGATCCGGTGACGGCCGCGAGCCAGGCGCGGGCACGCTCGCGCTTGTCGGCGTTCCGGTCGTCGCGCGCGTAGACGAGCACGTTGGTGTCGATGAAGACGGGCTCACTCATAAAGTTCGTCACGCGAGGGTGCCCTGCCGTTCTCGTCCGTCAATCGCATCAGCGGACCGGATAGGAACCGGTCGAGTGCCTCGCGCTGCGTCAGGGGCCGGCCGACCCGCTGCTCGACCGCCTCGGCCACGAAGCGCGACAGGCTCTTGCCGTCGCGCGCGGCGGCGACGCGTGCCCGCTGCAACAGCGCCTCGCTCATCGTGACCGTGACGTTCTTCATGGCGGATCCTCCACCCGCCGATCCTATCGTGTCCCCGTGTTCTCGTGTCAATTTCTCGCGCCCAGCGCCTTCACCTCGTCTCAGCCGCGCCCGCTCATCGCGAGGTGGACCTTGTTCTGGAAGCCCGGGTCGTCGCCGGCCGCCAGGACGGCGGCGTGGGCGGCGACCGCCTCGCACAGGTCCTCCGCCCAGGGCAGCTCGGCCTTGCCGAAATCGTTGAGCACGTAGGCGTGCACCTGCGCCTTGTCGCCGGGATGGCCGATGCCAAGGCGCACCCGGCGGTAATCGTTGCCGCACTGGGCGGTGATCGAGCGCAGGCCGTTGTGGCCGGCATTGCCGCCGCCGGTCTTCACCCGGAGCTTGGCGGGCGGCAGGTCGAGCTCGTCGTGCAGGACGATCACGTCGCCGAGCGCGATCTTGTAGAAGCGCTGCGCCTCCGAGACCGAACGGCCGGACTCGTTCATGAAGGTCTGCGGCTTCAGGAGGATCGCCCGCTCGCTTCCCAGCACCACTTCGGCCGCCTCCCCCTGGAAGCGGCGGCGGAACGGGCTCGCCCGGTGCGCGCGGGCGATGGCGTCGATCGCGAGGAAGCCGATATTGTGCCGGTTGCCCGCGTAGCGGGGCCCCGGATTGCCCAGACCGACGATCAGCCGCATCGCGTGCCGGGGCGGCCCCCGCGGCGCCCGGCCGCGCGGCGTGCCCCCTCCTGTTGGGGCGCCCCTCGTTCGGGACCGGGCGCCGCGTGTCGCAGAGGATGGGCGGGGCCTTGAGCCCGCTCGGGCCCTCCCTTGCCCGGATCGCGCCGCTTCCGCAACGGCGGCGCGCGCGCGTCTCAGGCGGCCGAGAACCGGAACTCCGTCCTGGCGGTGAAGCGCTCGCCCGGCCGCAGCACCGCGGCGGGGAAGGCGGGCTGGTTCGGCGCGTCCGGGTAGCCCTGCGTCTCGAAGCAGACCGCGTCGCCCGAGCGGTAGATCCGCCCGGACGGGCCGATCAGCGTGCCGTCGAGGTTGTTGCCGGTGTAGAGCTGGAGCGCCGGCTGCGTGGTGGCGACCGCGAGGCGCCGCCCGCTCGCCGGATCGTGGCAGGTCGCTGCCGGCCGCAGGCGGCCCGCCTCCCCGCGCAGCACGAAGTTGTGGTCGTAGCCCTTGGCGAAGGCGAGCTGCGGGTCGCCGGTCCGGATGCGTACGCCGAGGGCGTGCGGCGCGCGGAAGTCGAAGGGCGTGCCGGCCACCGGCCGGATCTCGCCGGTCGGCACCTGCGCGGCGTCCGTGGGGGTGAAGGCGTCCGCGTCGAGCTGCACCACGTGGTCGAGGACGCTGCCGCTCCCCTCCCCCGCGAGGTTGAAGTAGCTGTGGTTGGTCAGGTTGAGCACGGTCGGCCGGTCGGTCCAGGCGGCGTAGTCGATCCGCAGCACCCCGTCCTCGGGCAGGCTGTAGGCGACGTGCACGTCGAGGTTGCCCGGGAAACCCTCCTCGCCGTCGGGGGACCGGTAGGCCAAGTCGAGGCGATCGGCCCCGACCGCCTCCACCCGCCACAGCCGGCGCACGAAGTTCTCCGGGCCGCCGTGCAGGGTGTTCGGGCCGTCGTTGGTCGGCAGCCGGTAGGTGTGCCCGTCCAGGCTGAAGCGCCCGCCCGCGATGCGGTTGGCGTAGCGGCCGACGATCGCCCCGAAGCTCGGGCTCAGGGTCTCGTAGCCCCCCACGCTGTCGAGGCCGAGGACGACGTTGGCGCGGCGGCCGGCCCGGTCGGGGGTCTCGATCGCGGTGATCGCCGCGCCGAGATCGATGACCTGCACGCGCAAGGAGCCGCGCTCCAGCGTGTGGCGGCGGACGATCCGCCCGTCGGCCGTGCGCCCGAAGACCTCGCCCGCGTCCGGCATGGCCGCCCTTCCCGCGATCGGGCCCAGCTACGGCCCCGCTCGCATCTGGCGCCGGCGGGTGACCGATCAAGGACGGCTACCGCTTCCACACCCCCAGCCGCTCGCTGCGGGCGTGGTCCTCGGCGGCGACGAGTTCGGGGCTCGCCTCAGGGGAGGCGCGGCCGCCGCCGTTGTAGAGCACCACCTCGGACAGGTCGCGCCCGTCGACCGCGCAGTTCATGGTCTCGCTGCCGGGCGCCGGCTGGCAGACCACCGGGCGGCCGGCGATGTAGCGGGCGAGTTCCTGCGCCTGCCCGCCCCGCACCCACTCGACCCCGAACAGGCGGACCACCCGCCCGCCGACCTTGAGCGTCGCGGTGTCCACCACCTGGACCGGGCCGGTCACCGCGTTGGCGGGCGGCGGGGTCGCCTCGGGCTCGGGATCGCCCCGGCCGTCGCTCTCGGGCGGGGGCGTGACGGTGTCGGGGATCGCGGGCGCGCGGGCGGTCTGGGTCGGCGCGGCCGTGCTCGACGGGGCCTGCGGCGACGGCGTGCGCAGCAGGGTGACGAGGCCGGCGGCGACGATCGCGGTGAGGGCCGCGGCGCCGACGCCGGCGAACCAGCGGCGGCGGCGCACGGCCGGGTCGTCCTCGGGGCCGCCGAACCGGTCGCGCAGGGTGCGCAGGCGCTCGCTTACCGCGTCCCCGAACCGGCCGGCCCCGGAATTCCAGGCGGCGGCGGGATCGACGGACTCCGTCGCCGTCCCGGCCGGGGAAGCGGCGCCCTCCGCCGGGGCGGCCGGGCGCCCGACCCGGGCCCGCAGGGCGGCGAGGGCTCCGGCGGCGGACTGGGCGAGCGCGCGCCCCTGGTTCGAGGAGCGCTCGGCGAGCGACCGGGCCCGCCCGGACTGCGCCTCGACGAAACGGGCGGTCGCCGCCCGCATCTCGGAGGCGCCGGCGAGCAGGGACGCGTCGCGGGCCTGCGCGGGTGCGGGCTCCGGCTCGGGTTCGGGCTCCGGCGGCAGGAACAGCGCCGGGTGTCCGGCGCGCAGCTCGGCGACGAGGTCGGCGAGCGTCATCGGGCGCGGCGCGGCGTCCCCCGCCTGCGTCCCCTGCCCGTCCGCGCCCGCCTCGGTCGCGCGCAGGCGCGGCGCGCCCCGCCGATCGACCACCCGGTAGCCCGGCGGGGCGGCGTCGGGTTCGAGCGCCGCGAGCGCCATGAGTTCCAGCGTGCGCGCCGCCACCGGCCGGGGACGGGCCAGGGCGAGTTCGGACCGGATCGTCTCGCGCAGGGGCGCGCGACCGGGCGCGTCGAGCGCCGGTCGCGTCCCCTCCTCGGCCCCGGGCTCGGCCACCGCCGTCGACGCCGTCATCCGTCCGATCCCGGCCCCATCCTGCACTGCTCGTCTCGCGCGATCTCGAGAACCCGGGCTTTACGCCCTGTCGTCGGCCGGGACCAGAGCCGCCCGGGCCTCGGCCCCGCGCCGCAGCACCCGGCCGCTCTCGGCGACGATGACCGGGCGTCCCCCGGCGAAGCTCACCTCCAGCACCAGCTCCGACGAGCCGCGGGAGACGGCGCCGCGCGACGGGCTCGCCGCGCGGAAATCGACGAGGGCGCGCACCGTGCAGGTCTCGCCGTCGGGCGCGCAGGCCGTGCGGAACGCCCGCGCCTCGTAGCGCCGCTCGGGCCAGCGCCGGGCGAAATCGCGCTTCTCGGCGATCAGCGCGGCCATCGTGGTCGGGCGACCGTAGAAGCGCACCCGCGCCCCGTAGAACCGGGGTGCGGCGCCGACCAGCGCCTCGCCCGGCCCGGAGACCGTGGCGAGGTACTCCGCCGCGAGGGCGCGGGCGGCGTCGGCGTGTCCGGCCATCGGTCCCGGGCCGGCGGCGGGGGTCTCGGCGAGCCGGCGGCCGGGCCGGGGGTGGCGATGCGCGGCCTCGGCCGTCGGCGCCGCCCGGCGGGGCTCGGCCCGAGCCTCCCGCGGAGCGTGCCGCTCGGGTTCGCGGGACGCCGCCGCGCCAGTCGGCTCCCGGCGGCCGGCCTTCTCGCGGTTCCGCTCTGCAACGGCCCGCGCCGGCTCGCCGGGCTCCGCCTTGGCCACGCCCGCGGCGGGCGACCCTGCCCTGGGCGCATCCGACTTGGCAGCGCTCGACCTGACAGCGTCCGACCTGACAGCGTCCGACTTGGCGGCATCCGACTTGGCGGCATCCGATTTGGCAGCCCCCGCCTTGGCCGGCGGATCGACCCAGCCAGCCGGCTGCGCCGCGGCGGCGCCGGCCGTCGCCAGGGGCAGGACGAGGCCGAGCGCGAGGGCGAAGCGCCGGTTCGGCGGGGGGGTGCGCATGGGACGGACCTCAGTGGGGACGTGGGGGGCCGCGGCCGGGTATGACCCGATAGAACGCTTCCGGACGCCGGGACGGTTCCGGAGGCCGTCCCCGTACGAGTCGCAGGTATCGCGTGGCAGGTGCGCCCGCGCGGCGCCAGGGGCGAATTCCGGGGATGACGGGGTTGAGTTCGCACGTCTGTCGCCCAAGTGCGGGATAACCGTTGCGGGACGAGCCCGGTCACGCGCATCCGCGGCACGCCACGCGGCCGGGGTCCCGCGCGGCGGAGCCCGGCGCGGGCGCTCGAGAGGACCCCCAGCACGTGGTGCCCTTCCCTTCGTCCCGGCCGCGTCCGGCCCGCCGCCCCGGGGGCCGCCGATGAGCGACCAGCCGCGCCGCGCCCTCCTGATCTGCAACGCCAAGGCCCGCAACGGCGCCCTGCCCCTCGACGCGGTGCGCGACGTGCTGCGGGCCGGCGGCATCGAGCCCGTCGAGCCGGCCCCCGACGCCGATTGCCAAGCGACGATCCGGGACTACGCGGAGCGCGTCGACCTCGTGATCCTCGGCGGCGGCGACGGCACGATGAACGCCGCCGCCCCCGCCCTGGTGGACACCCGCCTGCCGCTGGGGATCCTGCCGCTCGGCACCGCCAACGACCTCGCGCGCTCGCTCGGCCTGCCGCTGGACCCGATGGCCGCCGCCCGCTTCATCCCGACGGCGCGGGCGCACCCGGTCGATCTCGGCTGGGTCAACGGGCACTACTACTTCAACGTGGCGAGCATCGGCTTCTCGGCCGAGCTCGCGGGCGAGCTCACCGCCGAGTCGAAGAAGCGCTGGGGGGTGCTCGGCTACGCGGTGGCGGCCGTGCGGGTGCTGCGCCGGGTGCGGCCGTTCACGGTGACGATCGAGCACGACGGCACCACCGAGAAGGTCGTCACCATCCAGGTCTCGGTGGGCAACGGCCGGCACTACGGCGGCGGCATGACGGTGGAGGAAGGCGCCACGGTCGACGACGGCAAGCTCGACTTCTACAGCCTGGAGATCGCCCACTGGTGGCGGCTGCTCGCCCTGCTGCCGGCCCTGCGGCGGGGCACGCACGGTCGCGCGGCCGACGTGCGCGCCTTCCAGACCCGCGAGATCCGCCTGACCACCCGCCGCCCCCGGCCGGTGAACACCGACGGCGAGCTGACCACCCACACCCCGGCCCATTTCAAGGTGCTGCCGAAGATCCTGTCGATCTACGCGCCCGACCCGGCCGACCGGTCCCGCCCCTTCGACATCGCGGCGCTCGGCAGCCGTATCCTGGGACAGAGCGACCGCCCGTGAACGAGCTTCTGCAACTCGCCGCCGACCCGACCGTCTGGGCCGCGCTCGCCACCCTGGTGGTGATGGAGGTGGTGCTCGGCATCGACAACCTGATCTTCATCTCGATCCTGACGAACAGGCTGCCCGAGCACCAGCAGACCCGGGCCCGGCGCATCGGCATCGGGCTGGCGCTGATCCTGCGGCTCGGCCTGCTCGGCACGGTCGCCTTCATCGTCCACCTCACCGAGCCGGTCTTCACCGTGCTCGGCAAGGGCGTCTCCTGGCGGGACATGATCCTGATCGGCGGCGGCCTGTTCCTCCTGTGGAAGGCCACCAAGGAGATCCACCACACCGTCGATCCCGATCCGGAGGCGAAGGAATCCGGCCCCTCGCTCGGCTTCGCCGCGGCGATCGGCCAGATCCTGCTCCTCGATCTCGTGTTCTCGATCGATTCGATCATCACCGCGGTCGGCATGACCGAGCACGTGCCGGTGATGATGATCGCCGTCGTCACCGCCGTGATCGTCATGCTGGTCGCCGCCGAGCCGCTCTCGGCCTTCATCGCCAGGAACCCGACGGTTGTGATGCTGGCGCTCGGCTTCCTCATCATGATCGGCATGACGCTGATCGCCGAGGGGTTCGGCGCGCACGTGCCGAAGGGCTACATCTACACCGCCATGGCGTTCTCGGCGGGCGTGGAGGGCCTCAACATGCTGGCGCGGCGGCGGCGCAGGGGGGCGGCGAACCCGGCGCCCAAGGCGGGAAGGGCAGTCCGCTCCTGAGACGCGGCGAGAATGCTGCATCGCACAGCGCTCGAACGCGTTCGAACCCGCATTCATGAACGAAGTCTCAAAGCGGTCGCGTTCGTTCATGCATGAAGCGCATGTCTGACCACGCACGGAACCTCTGACCCGCGTCCCGCGGTCAAGCCATATTGCGTTGCAACACGCCGGGCACGGGGCTCGGCCGCAACAGGACCACCTATCATGGCCGCGATCGCGCAGTTCGTCGGTTTCGGATCGGACCGCCCCGCCACGCTGCGGGTCGCGCTCGGCGCCGCGCTGCGCCGCACCGCCGCGGCCCGCTACGCCGAGCAGCGGGATCGGATCGCCCGCACCGGCATCGCCGGCATGATCTGAGGCTCTCGGGCCCATCCGGGTTTCGAAAGGGCGGCGCCCTTTCGCGGGGTGTGGGGCGGAGCCCCGCGAACGTCAGGGCGCCGCCCTGACAACCCGCCGAAGGGCCCAGCCCTTCGGAAACCCCGTTTCCTCTCAGATCGGCAGCCGTGCCCGGGCCGCCTCCACCACCGCCTCGGCGGTGATGCCGAAGTGGCGGAACAGTTCGTCCGCCGGGCCCGAGGCGCCGAAGCCCGTCATCCCGACGAAGCCGCCGTCCTCGCCGATCCAGCGATCCCAGCCGAACCGCAGGGCCGCCTCCACCGCCACACGCACGGTGCCGCGGGGGATCGTCCGGTCGCGATAGGCCGCGTCCTGCTCCGCGAACAGCTCCCAGGACGGCATCGAGACGACCGCGGTCGGCACGCCCTGAGCCTGCAACGTCTCCCGGGCGGCCAGCGCCAGCGCCACCTCCGAGCCGGTGCCGATCAGGGTGACGCGCCGCTCGCCGTCGGCCTCCGCCACCACGTAGGCGCCCCGGGCGCAGCGGTTCTCGCCGCCGGCCGGGCGGCCGAGCGCCGGCAGCGCCTGCCGCGAGCAGATCAGCGAGGTCGGGCCCTCGCGGTTGGCCAGCGCCAGCTCCCAGCACTCCGCCGTCTCGGTCGCGTCGGCCGGGCGCAGCACCAGCATGTTCGGGATCGCCCGCAGGCTCGCGAGGTACTCCACCGGCTGGTGGGTCGGGCCGTTGCGGCCGATGCCGATCGAGTCGTGGCTGTAAACGGTGATCACCGGCAGCCGCATCAGCGCCGCCATGCGCAGGGACGGGCGCATGTAGTCGGAGAAGACGAGGTAGGTGGCGCCCACCGGCACGAGGCCGCGATGGGCCGCGATGCCGTTCATCATCGAGCCCATGGCGTGCTCGCGGATGCCGTAATGCAGGTAGCGCCCGGAGCGGTCCCCCGCCGTGAAGGCCGCGAACGCCTGCTTGTGCTTGGTCGGCCCTTCGAGGTCGGGCGCCCCGGAGAACAGCTCGGGGATCGCGTCGGCCAGCGCGCCGACGATCTCGGCCGAGACCTCGATGCTCGCGCGCGCCTCGCCCGCCCCGGCCAGACGGTCGCGGACCGCGCGCAGCGCCTCGCGCCAACCCTCGGGCAGACGCGCCGCGCTCACCCGCTCGAATTCCTTTCGCGTCGCCTCCGGCAGGGCGGCGCGGCGGCTCTCCCACGCCGCGTAGGCCGGACGGTTGCGTTCCCCGGCGCCCGCGCGCCACGCCGCGCCGACCTCCTCCGGCACGGTGAAGGCCGGGTGGTCCCAGCCGCGGGCCGCCCGCGCCTCGGCGAGGTCGGTGTCGAACACGCGGCCGCCATGGGCGCCCCGCTGCCCTTCGAGCCGGGGCAGGCCGCGGCCGATGATCGTGCGGCAGGCGATCAGGCTCGGGCGCGGATCGGCCTTGGCGCGGTCGATCGCCGCCGAGACCGCATCGACGTCGTGCCCGTCGCACTCGGTGACGTGCCAGTTCGCGGCGCGGAAGCGGGCGCCCACGTCCTCGGAGATCGACAGGTCGATCGAGCCGTCGTCGGTGATGCGGTTGTCGTCCCAGAGGAAGACCAGCTTGCCGAGTTGCAGGTGGCCGGCGAGCGAGATCACCTCGTGGGCGATGCCCTCCTGGAGGCAGCCGTCGCCCACGAGCGCGTAGGTGTGGTGATCGACGAGGTCGGAGCCGAACTCCGCCGCGAGCCGCGCCTCGGCCACCGCCATGCCGACCGCGTTGGCGATGCCCTGGCCGAGCGGCCCGGTGGTCGCCTCGATGCCGTGCTCGGGGGCGATCTCGGGATGGCCGTGGGTGTGCGAGCCGAGCTCGCGGAACGCCCGGATCTGCTCGATCGGCATGCCTGCGTAGCCGGCGAGATGCAGCACCGAGTAGAGCAGCATCGAGCCGTGCCCGTTCGAGAGCACGAAGCGGTCCCGGTCCGGCCATTCCGGATCGGCGGGGTTGCACTTCAGGTGGCGGGTGAACAGCGCGGTGGCGATCTCGGCGCAGCCCAGCGGCGCGCCGGGGTGCCCGTCGGTCGCCCGCTCGATCGCGTCGAGGGACAGGAAGCGGATGGCGTCGGCCATCCGGGCGGTGAGCTGTGCGTCGGGCATGGCGGTCTCGCTTGGGCAGTGCTTGAGAGGGCGCGCAGCGCCCGTCCCTCCCCCCATTGCGGGGGAGGGTGGCCCGGCCGTCAGGCCGAGTCGGGAGAGGGGAGCGACGGTGCCGGGAGAGGCTTCGGCTCTCCCCGCGGCTCGGGCCTATTCGGAAGCCGGGTTCCCCTCACCCGTCACCCTTCGGGCGTCGCCCTCTCCCGCTTCCGGGGCGAGGGCGAGATGCATCACAGGAACCCGATGGAGAACCAGGGGACGAGGATGATGACGAGCAGGCCGACGAGCAGGGCGAGGATGTAGCCCACGATCGGGCGCATCCCTGCGTCCGGGTGGATCCGGCTGATCGCGCAGGCGGCGTAGTAGCCGACCCCGAACGGCGGGGCGAACAGACCCACGCCCATCGCCAGGATCACCACCATCGCGTAGTGCACCTCGTGCACGCCCACCGTGCGCGCGATCGGGAACAGCAGCGGCCCGAACAGCACGATCGCCGGGATCCCCTCCAGAACCGAGCCCA
>NZ_JAUYZI010000070.1 GCF_030700245.1 Methylobacterium amylolyticum | reverse complement strand
CCCGCTCCACCACCCCCAGCATCCCGTTCTTCACCCCGAGCGCCCGGCTGTTCTCCAGGAACACGATCCGGTCCCCGGGCGCGAACGCCCGCTCCCCGTCGTTGGTCCGGTAGCTCCGCTCCCCGGCTTCCTCGCACCGCGCCAGGGCGCCCCGCGCCTGGAGCGCGGATCGGATCTCGGCGTTCAGCGCCCGCACGTCCGCCCGCCGGTGCGCCATCGCCACCCGCGTCCCCTCCGGACGGCTCTCCCGGTCGGCGAGGTAGTCCCGCACGATCCCCCCCCGCGCCGCCTCCCGGCCCGCCTCGATCTGGATCGCGCCGTGCTCGCTGTACGCCGCCAGCCCCTCGCCCGTCCGGTGCGTCGCGAACGCCACCGACGCCTCACGCTGCCACCCCGCCCGCTGCCGGCGGATGTCCGACAGCTCGGCGTGCCCGACCCGCTCCGCCACCGCCCGGAACGGCGCCCCCGCCCCGATCGCCTGGAGCTGCTCGTGGTCCCCCACCAGCACCAGCTTCGCCCCCGCCCGCTCCGCCTCGCCCACGACCCTTGCGAGCTGGCGCGAGCCGACCATCCCGGCCTCGTCGATCACCAGCACGTCGCCGCGCCCGAGCCGGCCGTGCCCGGCGTCCCAGCCCCGCGACCACGACGCCAGCGTGCGGCTCGCGATGCCGGACGACTCCTCCAAGCCCTCTGCCGCCTTGCCCGACAGCGCCGCCCCGTGCACCCGGTAGCCGGCCGCCTCCCACGCCTCCCGCGCCGCCGCCAGCATCGTGCTCTTGCCGGCCCCGGCGAACCCCACCACCGCCGCGATCCCCTCCGGCCCGGTCACGTGCCCGATCGCCCGCCGCTGCTCCACCGACAGCCCGGCCCCGGCCTCGCCCGTGCTCGCCCGGATCGCCGCGTCCTGCCGCGCCATCGCGCGCGCGACGTGCCGCTGCTTGATCCCGTGATCCCGCGCACCATGCAGCCGGTCAGCCGCCTCCGCCAGGCCGGCCTCGATCGCGATCATCTCCCGCGTCGCGTACCGCGCCGGCTGCACCGAGCCCGTCGCCGGGTCGGTGCGCTCGGCTTGCAGCGTCACCAGCTCGGGCGAGGCGGTCACCGCCGCCAGCGCGTTCTGGAACCCCTGCGCGTCGTCGTCGAGATAGCGGTGCAGCGCCCGCGCGATGTCCCGCCGGTCGAACACGCTCTTCTCGTTCGTGATGATCGCCAGCACCTGCTCCGGGTGCGCGCGGATCACCGCCGCGTTGTGCTCCGCCGCCGCCGGATCGAGCCGCGTCCGCTCGACCTCGCCCCCGCGCCGCTGCACGTTCGTCGCCGCCACACCCATGTGCTGCGTCGGTGCGATCTCCAGACCGCGCTCGGCGTGGCTGCGGTGGTCGATCCGCACGTCGTGCCCCTCCAGCGCCAGGGCCGCGTTCGCCAAGCCCTCCCACGCCTGCCGGATCCCGACGAGTTGCGCCTGCGTCGTCGGCAACCCGCGCGGCTGCAACTGCTTGTTCGCCAGCTCCAGCGCGGTCTTCGCGCCAAGCCCATCCGCCGTGACCGCCCGCGTCGTCATCAGCAGGTGAGCGTGGTGGTTGCGATCGTCGCCGTCGCGGTGCGGTTCGTGCACCGCGAAGTCCACCGCCGCGCCGGTGCGATCGGCCAGCTCCTGCGCGAACGCCCGCGTCAGCGCCGTGCGCGCCTCGGCGCTCAGCTCGTGCGGCAGCGCCACGACGAATTCCCGTGCCACCCGGGCGTCGCTGCGTTTCTCCGCCGCCTCGGCCGCGTTCCACAGCGCCGAGCGGTCGAGCGCCCAGACCGCGTCGACGCCTTCCGGCAGCACGATCTCCGCGTGGATCACGCCCGCCTTGCGGGTGTAGTCGTGCACGAGGCCGTCGCGGGCGTTCTCCAGCCGCTCGGCGCTGCGGTAGGCCGCCGCCGCCACCGCCGAACGGCCCGAGGACCGGGCGACGACCGACATCTGGCAGTGATAGATCGCCAACGGGGACGGCTCCGCTCACGGCCGAGCTTAGCAGCAAAGGGGTCGCACAGCGACCCGTACTTGCGCCCTTCACATCCCCTTCCGCTTCGCTCCAGACGATGCTCCGGTGTCCGCCCGCAGGACTACTTGTGCGAGTATGGTGGGGCTGAGCGTTGCAGAGCGGGCAGGCGATCCGAGGAACTCAGTCACGCATCGATCAACGAGCTTGGCCGTAAGCGACGAAGTCAGTATGACGGGCTTGCCTCATCCAAGGAGACGGCCATGGCGCGACGGACGATCGCGGAGCGCATCGCGCAGCTCGACGTGCGGAAGAAGACCCTCCTGGCTCGCCTCGACAAGCAGGATCGCGCCCGCGACACCCGCCGCAAGGTCCTGCTCGGCGCCCTCGTCCTCCAGCGCCTCGAAGCCGGGCACGATCCCGCCTTCACCCAGCGCCTCGCCGACTGGCTCCGTCGCGAGCTTCCGGGCTTCCTCACCCGCGACGCCGACAAGGCTCTATTCGCCGATCTCATCGGCCCCCCGGCGGGAACTGCGCGCACGGAAGCTCCGGTGAGAGGTACGGGCGCCGTCGAAGCCGAACGGGCGGGGGACGCCGCCGCCTGAGATGGATCTCGGGCGGGCCATGACGGCCCATCTTCCGAAGGCTGCGCGGTCACGCGACCGCGGCACCGGATCGCCGTTCAGGTGATCGCCTGACGATCGTCTCGGCTGACACCACGGACCCGCCCACCGCCAGCCTGTCCTTCGCGCCCGATGTCGCTTCAGCCCGCGCGTGACGCCCTCGCCCCGAGCCGCTCCGCCTCCGCCCGCCACGCATCCCGCTCGACCACCATCGCCTCGATCAGCGCGTGCGGGTTCCCGGCGTCGAGCGCCGTCTCCATCAGCATGTCCTGGGCGGCCGCGAGTTGCTCGCGCAGATCGGCGTTCTCGCGGGCCAGGGCGATCAGCAGCGCGGTCACGTCGACGCCCATCCCCGTCCCCAGCCGACCGCGAGCGGGCGCGTCTATCCGTGCGGAGCGGCAGCTTCAACCACGCTCGGTCGATCGTCCGGCCGACACCCGCGAAATCACCGCCCCGCGCCCACCCGATCCGCGGGCATTCCCCACCCTGAGGGTGGGGGGATTCATCATCTCTCCCCCCGCAACCTGCCGCCCGGGAGCGCCCTCGGCCAAGCCGATCTGGTCCTGAGCCCAGCGTCTGGCCGATCCGGGTCCTGGATCAGGCCGGTGTCCCCTCCCCGGCCCATGGATCGAGGATGCGCACGCCGGTCGGCGCGAAATCCGCGACGTTGCGGGTCACGACCGTCAGCCCGTGCACGAGGGCGGTCGCGGCGATGAAGGCGTCGCGCTCGGGCCGCGGATCGGGCACGTGCAGACCCGCGCAACGCCGTGCCACGGCCGTATCGAGCGGCAGGATGCGCTCCCCGAAAGTCGGCAGCACGTGATCGTCGAGCCAGGTCCGGAGAAGCGCACCCTGGACCGGGTCGCGCCGTTCGCGCTGCAACACCCCGATCTCCAGTTCCTGCACGACGATCGCCGAAAGGAACAGGCTGTCCACCGGCACGGTCCGCACCCAGGCCGCGACGTGGGGATGGGCCTTGCCCGCCCTGACCTTGCGCAGCTCGGAGACGACGTTGGTGTCGAGCAGGAACGTCACGCGAGGTCGGCCGCCCTGGGGAGAGCGCGCGCGCGCGGGAACTCGATCTCGACGTCCTCGATGCCGGCGGGCCAGCCCAGTGCGTCGGCGACGGTGCGATTCTCTCCCGTGAGGCGCCGGTATTCCTCGATGCTGAGCAGGACGTGGGCCGGCCGGCCGCGGTCGGTGATGAACACCGGTCCCCCGGCTGCGGCCTTCTTGGCCCGTCCGGTATCCTGGTTGAACTCGCGGCTGGAGAGCGTGGTGATCGTCATCGGTTCGGCGCTCAGGTTCGATCCATTTTTGTAGCAACGTTACTACTAAAGCCGACGCGTCGCAACGCCCCACGGTCGCACAGCTCTCTCGTGGCGACCGCCCGCAGTGGACCCGCGCGTCATCCAAATGCCCAGAGCCTCGTTCGTCAGACCGTCCGGCCGCGTGCGCCTACCGCATGGCTCGAACCGTCCCACCACCCGCGCGGATTCTCGTGGGGTCGCTGCGTCGCGGGTCGCCCGCTGCCCCTCGGCAGCTTTCTTTGGGGTCCGTGGGGCTGGTTTTCCCCGATTCTGGAACTTGAGTAGGCGTGCGGGTCGCGCTTTTGACCCCTCCCCCCTGTCCCGGGAGATCGCGCCGGTCGTTCCCCGCAGAGGGCAGGCCCCCACGTCGCGCCAGCCGCAGCCAAGCGGTCCACTCCGGGCTAACGATGCGCAGCACGTTCGGCAGGTTGCGGAACCCGGTCACACGCCGCTCCTCGACGGTGAGCAGCCCCAGCCGCACCGCCTCCCGCACCGCGTTCTTCACCGTCGAGCGGCACACCCCGGCCACCGCCGCCACCTGCTCGATCGCCAGACGGCAGTCCTTCCGCCGGGCGACCTCGGACGCCACCAGCGCCAGCACCGCCTGCTCCGCCAGCGTGAACCGCGCCGCCAGACCCGGCGGTAGACGCCCCGACGCCGCCCACCGCCGCCGCCGCTCCAGCGACGCGTCCGTCCGCGGCCGCGCTCCGGCCCCCGGCTTCCTGGGGCCGGTCTGGCGACCCTGAGCGGGGTCTGTCGCCGCCGGTGCCTCGATTCCTCTTGGGTTCGGGCTTTGTCCAGCCGGCGACCGGCCGCCGACCTCGCGCCGCGCCGCGATCAGCCCGGACAGGGCCTCGGCCTCGGCCTCGCTGACCCGCCCCTCCCCGTAGGCGCGCCACAGCAGCGCCGTCACCTGCGGCAGGGTGATTCGTGGCGCACCCTCGATCGCGCGCCTCAGTTCCTCGGCGAACATGCTCCCCGGCCCCTGAAAAGGGCCGCAACAGGTCGTTCCGGGCCGCCGCAGAGGGCGTCCGGTCCACAGACAAAGCGCAACCGTCGCGGGAATTGGCGTTCCCGCTTGACGCCCAGGGGCGTCTCGTGGCTTGTGAGGGGTAGTGACACGGTCCTCACAGACCACTTCGGTTTCGACGGCCCTCCGTTTGGCGACGGGGGGCCGTTGGCGTTTCAGGGGTCGACTTGCGGCGGCGTGGTCTCCTGATGATCCGGGCGACTCGCGCGAGGCGGTGCGTAGCCGGACACGGCATGTCGGCTGGGCCGAACCGTTAAGTCAACGTTGAGAGGGTTGGGCGAGGCATCCGGCGATGTCGGAGCACAGCCTGGAAGCCCACTTCGTCATGCAAGCGAGGCTGTCGATCGCGATGACGCCTGCCGAGTTCCATCGCTGAGGTCGTAGAGCCGACCGAGCGCGACTTCGGCGTGAACCGTCGATCGCGCCGGCACGCCTACCTCGCCTGCATCACCACCTTCCATGTGAAGGATCACCCGAAGCGGGCGGGCGAGACCGACATCGAGGACAAGCTGCGAGCCGACGGCGGGGTGTTCGCTTCCTGCCCAAGCCCTGTCGCGATCAGGATCTCATCGCGGCGGTGTTCGGGTTCGTCTCCCGGCAGACCGGCGCGATCTGAGGCTTGGCCCGCCGCCTCATCAAGGCAGGATCGCGAGCGCCCTGGGTCACCATCCAGGCATCGATCGGCCTCTGTTCAGCCATGCCCTTCGGCGTCGTGGCCCTCCCCCGGGGCATGACGCAGATCGCCCGCGAGGCAGGCCTGTCCCGCGAGAGCCTGTATCGGGCGCTCTCGTAGGTGGGAAACCCGAGCTTAGACACCGCCAAGCGGGTATTGCCCGAACCGCCTTGGCTGCTCGTCACCCTACGATCCGACACCAGTCACGCGCGGTGAGGCTCCAAGCATGTTCGTCGTTATGGCCGACCACGACGCCATTGTGGCTGACCATGCGCGCGAGCATCACCCGCGTGCCGAGCGCCGTGATGCGGATCACCGTCGGCCCAAAACCCGCATCCCCGAGCAGTCGCGTCCCCACGCCCCAGCCGTTCTCCCGACAGATGTCGGCCGCGTGACGGTGATCATGTCGAGTTCCGCCCGTCACCGGTTGGCATCGCGAGTGGCCGGCTGCGGATAGGCCGGATTGCCGCCCGGGACTGCCGTGCTGTTGCTGGGGGATGCGCCACCGCCCGCGCCGCTCTCGCTGCCGGTGATCTCCTTGCGCGAGGCAGCCTGGCTTTGGCTCGCGTAATCGGCCGGCGAACTCGCTCCTTGCCAGATCATCAGCGCGCCGAGCGCGATCACCATCAACGCGACGCTGGCAATCAGCACATAAAGCGCCGGCTTGCCGCGTCGGCCCTGGCGCCCGGCCTGGCCGGAAAGGTGTTCTGCCATTTCGAAACTCCGCTGCCCCGCATGCTGAGGTGACAAGCGAACGGATGGTCGGCACCGTAGATCCCATGCTGTGACCTCATGGACCTGTCCGCGGATCTGTCGCTCGCGCGCAAAAGAGCGATTATTGAGCACTAGAATTTTATTTCTTGAGAAACGGATACTTTTTGACCCCTATCGATTGGGTCAGTGCGCACGTGGGCTCGATCGTCCTGCCGCTTGCGGTCGAGGATCCTCCCATGTCGCTGATGATGCTCATCGCGCTTGCCCTATCGGTGAGCGGGGTCGCCGCCGCACTGACGAGTTACGCCCGCGCCCCGGTCACCGATCAATTCACGGGCTGGAACCTCGCTTTCATGGGCGGCATCAGCCTCACCGCACTCGGCGGATTGGGCATCATGCTCTCGGCGATGACGAGCTGACATGTCAGCCGATAGCTCCGCGCCGTCGAATACCAAGGTGCATTCCCCGGACGCAGCGATGATCGAACCGAACCAAACTGCATACATCCTCAAGGTCACGCGCGCCGATGACGCCGAGCTGTCCGGTCAATTGATTATGTTCTATGCTGCGATCACCACCTCCGAGGACGAGGCCCTTGCCGTCGTGCGACGGGCTGTGAAGGCGGACGCGGAGATCGAGCCGACGGGCGTTCGCCTCTCCCAGCAGACGGCCAGCGCACTCGATCTCGAAGCAGGCATGGCCCGGGCACTCTGACCCCGCGAATATCGCATTGGACAACATGTTGCCCGACGGGATCAGCCGCGGGCGATGCGACCGGCCATTCCCGCGAACAGCGCAGGTGAACATGTTCGAACGCCTCAGGGCCAAGCTACGCCGGTTCATGTCCGGCAGCCCGCATGAACAGGCGATGCGCAGGATGGTCACTCAGCAGGAGGGCGGCTCGTTCCACGGGCCGGGTGCCGACAGGGCGCAGTCGTTCGAGAGCGACTACCATGCCGCCGCCGCTCTGCTCCGGGAGCGGATGAACGGCAGCTACCCGAGCGCCTACCACGAGCGGCTGAGTTCCACCGCGAAGCCCGTCTACGGGTATGGCGAGCCGCGGGCGCGGGTCATCGATACCGCCTCGACGGCGATCGCCATGGCGCTGCGGGACGGGGCTACGGTCGAACAGGCCGCAGAAGCAGGAGCTTCGAGTGTGGGGATCTGACGCTGGAGGTGGTCAGTCGCGCGGCTAGCCCTCTTGAGGGCCGCGCCAGCCGCGCAGGTCATGAGCGACACGGCAGCCGGAGCGCTCGCGGTCGGTAGCGCAACACCCGTTCAGGCGTGCTCAACCGCCGCGATGGGAAAAGGACGGTGGAACGTCATCGGCCCGGTCATGGGTTCCCACGACCTCTCTGCCAGAGGGCAGTGATTTCCCGAAACACCATATCCCCGTCCGCCTCCGAAGCTCCGCGGGAGCCGAACGATCGGATCGAGCGGCGTACCACCGTCCCGTCCCTGATGATCGCCCAGTCGAACCGGCCCGGTTCGGTTGAGGAGGCACTCACGCGCAACGTGTGAGGATTGGGCGTGAAGACGATCATGCTCGCGTAACCCCGTGGCTTCCATACGGCGTCGATCTCAACCGGTCTGCGCCAGGATGACGATCCATGCAGCCAGGAAGATCATGAACGCGCCGCTCGCGGCGACCAGGAGTGACTTCCAAGTAGCGGGATAGTGGGTAGCATGATCGATGGGCATCTACTTTCCTCGTTCTCAAGTGGTGAACAGAACCCCGGTCATGAAGATCCGACATATCTCACCACGTGTCGAAACGTCACGGCATAGATCCTAAACGGATCGCCGCAGAAGGGGACACAGATCAGTGACCGCGAAGGCCGGATGTTCTCGGGGTCAGGCTTACCCGCACCTGCAACCGCTTGGCACGAATGGCCTCGATGGTTCGTCGCGGTGCGTTCGTAGCCAAGGCCTCGGCCTCCAGTTCGATGAGGCGCTCGATCAGTCGTCCCTGTCCCCGAAGGTCGGAGGGTGGCGAGCCCCGGGCCACCGTCGCGATCAGCTCACGCATGGTCGGGCACATCTGCGGTCGGCTTCGCGCCATCATGGATAGACCCTGTCCGGCTTGATCATCGTCCTAATTCCGGCCGGTCTGTTTCATCGCCCCCACCACGGTGCTCTTCGTCGAGGGCGCCGCTGCGTTGGTCTTCGGCACGGGCTTCTTGGGTTTTTTGCTCTCGCGGTTGCCGCGCTTCTTCTCTGTGCCCATTACCAAGTCTCCTCACCAATCAAGGCGCCGCCCTGATCGAAAACGCCCCGCCAGACCTTCTTTGGCAGCCGGATAGTCACGCGCGAGCGCCCGTCGTCCTCGCCGCTCCCGACCTCGATCCGACTGGTCACCTGCCCGCAGCTCATCTGCCGTCGAAGGTCGCTGGCAGCGACCCCGAGCCGCTCGGCGAGTTCGCTCGGATCGACGAGCCAATTCCCGCTCGGATCGATGTTCAAGTGCACGGGCGAGATCTCCGTCGGATCGTCAGGTACCGGATTAGGTGCGCACATCACAGGGAAGCTGAGGTGCGCCGTCATGGATCACGCGCCTGCGCCTCGGCCCGTCGCTCGGCGTGCTGGTAACGAGCGAGAGCCTTCCGGCCAGCTGCGACTGCCAGGGCGCGGCTCGCGAACGTGAGGGTCGAGCGCATGAACGGCACGGCCTGTCCTGTCCGATGAATGCTCCACGCCCAAGGCGAAGGCTGCGAGCCGTTGGCATCCGCGCGGACCCGGAAGATGATCGCGGCATCCGTCAACGTCGGTCCAATGCCGTACAAAGCGATCATCGTCGCGCCGCGACGAGTTCACCCTCGGACATCGCGCGCTCGCCAGCTTCGGTTCGGACCCGATAGCCCGGCTCGCCGGCCCGGTCCTCAGGCATGAGGCGCGCCACTGCGAAGATTTCGCTCGCGCCCTTGCCAGTGGGGGGCAACACCTGAGCGCCGCAGACCCGGTCGCCGATCTTGAACTTGTGGGGCATGGTCGCTCCTGATGTCGTCGATGAGAGGATGTTGCCGCAGTCACGGACGTTCGGGGATCGGAACGACAGAGCCGCCCCGAGTGGCGGCTTCACTTGGGTCCGCGCGAGGGCTATTCGACGTGAGGGCTGGTCAGCGAGACGGCGACTTGGCCACCCATCGGTTGGATGTGCGCGACGAACCGCGCGCGCGACCAGAGTTCGATGCGGTGACCGTCGGCCAAGGCCAACGTGCGCCGCTCGGCCTCCGCGTCTGTCTCAGCCTCGATCAGCAGTGTGGATCTGATGCTGCCGTTCGGCGCAAAGCGATACGCCCGGTAGGGCGAAATCGTGCAGGAAGAGCGTCGGGTAGTTGGGAAGCTGAGGATGTTGGCCATGCGCCTGTCCATCACAGGCGGGGACACGAGGTCCTCAGCCACCGGAGCCTGGGTCAGCCGATCCGGTGATGGACACACTGTGCGCCCTTACTTCCAAGAAAGATACCCTCGGACCTGCCGACGACTGGCACTCCTACGTCGCACCACACGATAAGCTCAGGTGTAGACACGCCGGTCACTGGACCTCTGACCCGGTCGCCGCGTTGAGCGATATATGCGCGGAGGCCGCGATGTCCCTGTCAGATCCCACCCGCTTGGCGCTTACGGAAGCCGCGCTCGCTTCCGCGGACCGCCTCTGGCGGGAGGAGATGCGCCGGGCATACGGGGCGGACGCGGTGCTCACCTACGGGTACGCGCCGGAGGGGCAGGGCGGGCTCGGCACGTCGTTGCGGCGGAGCTACGAAGCCCGGCGCGTCGCAGTCGCACTCTGGCGCCATGAGCGGCGGCAGACGTCAATGGGTACCTAATGACCTGGTCCAACCACCAGGCTGGTTCGCTCGATCATCGCGAGTAGAGCTGCACGAAATGCCTGCTGAGCCGGCGACCCCATGTCGGCTCGGCCGCCGCCGAGGTCGTCGAGTAATCGATCCAACGCCGCAGCCCGTTCTTCCGGACCATCCTGGCTGTAGGCATACCGTAGGAGGAGGTTCTGCGCGGTGCCGAAGCGTGCCTCGTCAGCCTCATCGATCAGCATCCGCAATTCATTCACGCAATCTTCCCGCGCCGTCATGCTCATCGAGTTCAATGCCCCCTCAGGCCGAATGATCTCGGGATCAAGCCATCGACCCAGATCTGCCGTCGTATACGGCGGATCGTCTCCAGGGTCCGGGATGGCGCATCCGCCGGTACCGCCTCGGCCTCAAGCTCCGTGATCCGGTCGAGGAGCTCGGCCCGATCCTTCGGCCTGAAGGCGGACGCCTCCCGCGCGATATGTCTTACCAACGCGATCAGCTCGCGCATGATCGGGCAGATCGCCGGCGCTGGTGCGCTGCCACGGGGCGTCCCGTCATCTTCTCTGACCCGGGGCTGGATCGCTCAGCAGCCGGATCGACGCTGCGATCGGCTGGTCCGTTGCCGCGAAGCTGTTCACGAACCGCCTCCCCAACCAGAGATCGGCTCGGAGCCCCTCCGTCACCGCGTAGGCCTTCCGCGTCGCATCAGCATCGTCGCGGGCCAGGATGAGCGCGGTGCCGCAAGGGCTGCCGTTCACGGCGAAGCGATGGAGCTGATACGTCGCGGATCGCCGGCCCTTGCCGGGGAACTTGATGAGGTCGGCCATAGCCCGCCTGTCGGTTCGCAGGCGAGGGTACGGGCCCCCAGCCGCCGGAGCCTGAGGGTCGCTCATCCGGCGGTGCGCTCACCCTGCGCCCTGGGACTTGGAAAAGATAGCTCCGGGAACGGTGCCCGACTCTCGGGGGCTTCCGATTGCTTCGATCATTGAAAAAGCCGCCCCAAGGTGGGGGCGGCTTCGCAGATCTACTCGGAGGGCGCGTCAGGCGCTTTTCAGGTTCGCCGCGGCCTCCTTGCCGCTGCGGCGGTCGGCCTCGACGTCGTAGGAGATCTTCTGCCCCTCGACGAGGTTCCGCATCCCGGAGCGCTCGACGGCCGAGATGTGGACGAACACGTCCTTACCGCCGTCGTCGGGCTGGATGAAGCCGAAGCCCTTGGTCTCGTTGAACCACTTCACGGTGCCAGTCGTCATCGTGCTTTCCATTTCCTCGCAAGCCATGGGTCGGGTGCGGAGACGCGGCTTGCGTCGCCAGCTCGACGAGGATGCGAAGGAAAATCAGGGGCCGGCCTGCGAGGGCGTGACGGTCCGAGCGATCCAGTCACGCGCCGATGGCCATGAGCTATGGCAATGCGATCCGGACCGCAAGGCGCGAGCGCCGATCGACCCTTGTCATCCGCGATCGGTCAGAAACCGCTCGATCTGCTTCATGCCGTTCTCGTGGGCCTTCGCCTCGCTGGGCAGGTCCCGATCCGAGCGCTGTGCGAGCTTGCCGTGCTTACGGATGGTCCAGTGGTACAGGCCGCCCGGGCTCTTCGGAGGAAAGATTTCCAGGGTAAAGGGATGCGTCGGGTTGATGGTCATGTCCCATCTTCGCACGAGCCGAGCGTCGAGACCAAGGGACGCGCCGGCCGCGCACGTCATGAGCGACACGGTGACCGGCGCGCTCGCGAACGGGAGCATGAGGGTGCTCGACCGCCGCGATGGGCATGACGATGAAGAACGTGGGCGGGATACACGCGGATCCGCCGATGAGGCGGCCGATCTCTACGTTCCTATCGTTGCCCAGCACTCCCGGCTGGACGCGGTCCGGCGTGCAGCCGGGTCGTGCCCCGGCCGGACACTCGCCAGACCGGCAGCGAGCCTTCACGGGCGAACATCGCGAACGCCTCCGCTACGGGCCCTCGTGCGGGGGCGGCTGGTTGGTCGACGACACGGCCCACGATGCACGCTTCCTCGGCGACATCTGCAGCGGGTGGACGGGTTTCGAGCGCGAACAGCACACCCGATCGATCGGGACGTAGCTCATCCGGCAGGGCGCCGACTTTGAGCCACAGGCAGCCCCAGCGAGCACAGACCGGCGGCCGCGTCGCGTAGATACCGCATGCCGCTCCAGTGTTGTGCCGGCACAGCGTACCCGCCGGTTTGGTCAGCGCTCGGATCTCCAGAACCTGACAGCAGACTGTACAGGAGCCGCACGAGCGGCCCGTAACGCGCAGCGTCATGCTCTGTGAGCTTCGACGACGAAACTCGTGTCAACCGGGGCTTCGACTGACATCACGCGCCGGTCGTAGGCTTCGCCGGCCGGGGTTGCCGCGCCGACGGCCGGCGCTCGGGGGCCCGTTCGGGATTGGGCTTGTCGCTGAAGAGGCGCTTGATGCGCTCGTTGAAGCCCTCGGCTGTAACCGGCTGTGCGCCGCCGCCGTTCGAGGTACGCGCCATGATGAACTCCGGGTCGTCGCCCAAAGCACACGATCGCGCGGAGGGTATGAGGGATATGGGGACGCCCAAGCCGATTACTATTGCCGAGGGCAATCGGTGTCCTAACCACGATGAAGGTGGTCTGCCGTCCCATACCTCATCCCCCAGCCTCAGTGCTTCGTCAGGCTCTCGACCGTCTCACTCCGCCCGAGGGTCCCGGAGAAGCGGGCGAGGCGGCTGAGGCTCGGCTCGTTCAGCATGTTCCGCTCTCGGCAGCGCCCCATCCAGCGGCGCGAAGTGCGAAATCGGTCTCAGCTGCGGACCGCGTCACGATCCAGCTTGCCCGAGCACAGTGCGGCGACGTGACCGGCGATCTCGTCGACCGACAGGCTCGCGTCGGGGCTGTCCCGCAGGAACGCCGACCACGGCATCTCCGGCACGAGCGCCTCGGCAGGGTGCTGCACCAGGGACTGGCCACCCCGCAGCTTGATCACGCGTAATCCTTCGGCTCCGTCGGAGTCGCGGCCACTGAGCACGATGCCGACGACACGGGCGCCGAAGGTCTCGGCGGCCGACACGAACAACGGATCGGCGGCGGGTCGGGTGGAATGCACCTTCGGGCCGCGATCGAGCCTGATCCTGGCGTTCTCCAGGCGCATGTGCCGGCCGGACGGCGCCACGTAGATACGGCCCGGTTCGATCGGCTCGTCATCGAGTGCGAACGCCACCGGCAGGGGGGTGATCCCCGCCAGGACATCCGGCAGACGACTGGTGTGGTCGCCGATGTGTACCACGACGAACAGCGAGGCGGCACAGTCCGCGGGCATGGCGGCGACGATCCGCTTCAGGGGCTCCAGCCCACCGGCCGAGGCGGCGATGACGATGATCGGACCAGTCATCTCAGCAGCCACAAGCCGGCGTAGGCCAGAGTCGCCGAGTAGACCGGGCGCTCGTTCTCCTCGGTCACCAGCACGGTGAAGGTACGCCGGTCGCCGTCTTGCGGGATCTCCTCGTGGGCGATGTCGGGCAGGGGCTGGACGGCTTGCATGCGCGCCGCGGCAAGGTCCGCGCACTCCGTGCCAGCCTCGTCGTGTTGCGAGCCGCCGTCGTGGATGTCGAAGAAGTAGCGCGGCATGGCTGTGCTCTGCTGGCTGAGAGCCGGGAGCACACGCATCTCGCAGTCGCTGACGGCTCAGAGCAAGGCCAGCGATGGGCATGCCTACTTCGAGAGCCAGTAGACCACGCTCACATAAGTTATTCGGTCTGCTGCTGGAATGCCTTCGACCGGACAAAATGGGTCTGCCGGGTTCCACCATGTCGACCGATGGCCGTCGAGCACCGGCATAGCGGCATAGACGCCCTCGATGTTGAGCCAGTCCACGTTCGGTAAGGCGGATCCGAGACCGGTGCGCGAATAGCTGGCCTCCTCGGTCTAGTGTGGGCGCTTGCATCCAGGCGGCCGTTCTCACGTTCATGATCGTCTGCACCCGCGGGCCGCGCGGCTGCGACGCGTCAGTTGTCCCGCTGCTTCACCAAATCTCGCACCTGCGACAGCACCCTGGCGCGATCCACGTCGCTCCTGAGCGCGCTCCACAGCCGCAGCAGCTCGGCCATCGCCGCCAAGTCAGCCAGGGCATCGGTCCGCCGGTCATCCCCGCCGAAGAATATATCCGGCGGCAGACCGAGGGCTTCTGCGATGCGATGAAGGGTGCGAGCGGGGTTGGGACTGTCTTCCATTCCCTACATATGCGCTCGTAAACTGACTTGGTCTTCAATCCGAAGCGAGACGGGCTACAATCGGTCAAGGTTGATGCGTAATTTTTGTCTCTTAGCTAGAGCATATTGTTTTAGAGAGCAGATTGTCTAAGTTTAGACAGTCACCCTACCGCTTGTCGGACGCTCCGCGTAGAGCGACCGCCCTTCGGCCCGGTTCGCCGCCATGCGCTCGCGCAGAGCGACTGCACGGCGCGCAATCGCTTCGGCGTCGCAGGTGCGGCAGGGACCACCGCGACCCGCGGCACGGCAGTTGTCAGGGGTTCGACAAAATCGGCGGGGCATCGCACCACTTATAGGCGACAATCCCGGCGGCGATCACGGTTAATCGCCCTTGAACGATCCCTAGCTACCGTGGGTCGATGATCACCAGCGAGACCACCAGCATGTCGGGACCGATCGCCGCGACCTGCGAGGTGAAGGTTGGCGGAGCATGGCAGGGGGTGACGCTGAAGGAGGCCCACGCGAAGCACGGCGGAACGGACAAACGCTGCCCCTCCTGCCACGGGCGGGTGATCGTGTCGGGCAGTTACAGCGGACCGTTCAAGCTCATCCTCTCGCACCGGAAGAACCACCGGGGCTGCCCGCTCACGCCCAAGTCGTTCAGGGGTGAGGCATGGCCGCATCCGGAGGCTCTGGCGTAGGTTCTGGCCGCCAGCCCTCCGACCGGTCAGGACGAGACGGCAGGATCAGCCCTCGTCCGCCATCAGGGCGAACAGGGCGACGCCAGCCGCCGAGATGATGTTGCCGTCGCTGCCTCGGGGCAGGGCCGTCGCCAATCTAGCCCTGATCCGTGGGGACGGGCTGCGGGTCGCCTCAGGGGGACCGACTTCGGCGACGTGACCTCGGTGGCGCCGTCGACATCCTGTATCCGCATGGTGCTATTGCCCAAGCGGTTCGAAATTAGGCGTACTGGGCCGATTTTTGGTAGTCGACCTCGGTGTCGCGGTCGGCGCCAACAAAGCCTGTTATGCGCAGGATAACGCCACTCTCGCCGAACGGCGCATCATTGTGCTTGTGGTCCAGAGGAGAAATGTTTACACCCGGCCTCCCGGACAAGAAAAAAGGCCACTCTCGAAGGAGCGGCCCGAAGTCTAGGGAGGAAACGCCCAAGAAGGGCTGCGGGACCGCGACGCCATCGCGACCACGCATGACATTTCTAAGCCGCTGCACTGCACTATGCAACCAACAAAGGATGCATTTGGCGCATGGCGGCGGCTTTTTCGATGACACGGTGCGCAAACACACCATGCCTTGGCAGATAGAGCGCAGCAGTATGGGCTCTCAGCCGTCTGCGTGACCATCACCCACTCAGGCATTCGGGACAGGTCGGGCATTCGGTATCAGGCGTCGTCCTCGTCTGGATCATTCCGCGGCGCCTCGCCACGCAGCGCGGCCCCGAAATGCCGCTCGATGATCGCCTGCCTGCGCTCGGTTTCCCGCTTGTCCTTCTCGCGGAGCTTGAACCGGGACAGGTTCTTGCTAGTCTGGCGGGCGGCGTCCTCATGCTCACGCGCGCGGCGTTCGGCCTCCCATGCTGCCTCTCGGGCGCCTTCGGCGTGCCAGTTGGCCAGAGTAGCGCAGAGGGTCAGAAGGTCTTCCTGTTCGTCGACGGACCAGTACGACAGGTGCGCCTTAAGGTAGGTGCGGATCTCGTTCGACTTGGCGTCGCCCCACACGGCACCGAGGAGGTTCGTGGCCTCTTCGATGTACTTCAGCATCGTCCGCATCAGCGCCCTCCGACCAGTACCATAAGGGCGACCCCCGCGGCCGCCAGCACGTTCCCGTTGCCGCCCCAGGCGAGGGGCGCAGGGGCTGGCGCCGGTACACTCCGGACCCGCGGCGCGGGGCTGCGGGACACCTCGGGCAGGACGGTCTCCGGCGCCTCGGCCTCGCGGTCCTCGTCCCCGCCGCGCATCCACGCCACCTGCGAGCCGTGGGCGTTCTCCGGCGCCGCCAGCGACGGCTCGGCGTCGGCATCCGGTTCGAGGTCTGCGTCGCCGTCCCAGGTATCGAGGATAGCGATCAGCCGCTCGGCGGTGTCGCCGCTCGATGATGGGTCGAGGTCATCGCGATGGGCGAGGTCGTTGCGCCAGCCGACGCCGACCTGATCGAGGATCTGGACCGCGCGTGTCGAGGGCGGCGGCACGTCCTGCCAGGATCGGTGGTCGGCCGGGAAGTGGAACAGGTCGGCGGCGGTGTTGGCGGCCACGAACATGGCGGCCTCGGCACCCATGTGCGGGTACAGCTCGCGGCAGACCAGCCGCCGCTCCATGAACAGCCACGTCGCGTAGTTGATGAGGGCGAGGCGGTCGACGGGTTCCGGCTCGGGCACCGGGGGCGTGAACGCGACCCGGCCGACCTTCGCGGCCAGCGTGGCGCGCCTCTTCACGTCGGCGGCGCCGCTCGTGACGGCGGCCAGCCGCTCGCGCAGGGTTGGGGTCTCGGGGTCGCGGCGGAGGATGCGGGCGAGCTTCATGACGGCCCCTCCCCTCAGGCGATCGGCAGGAAGCCGTAGGCGGCGACGCCCCCGGCGATGATGGCGATGGCGGTCAGCAGCTCGCCCGCGAGGTCGATGAAGCGCGGGGCGCGGACGTGGGCGGTGTCCGGCCGGACGGGCTGCACGGCCTCCCACGGCTCGATCTCGCCGGGCAGGCGCTCGTCGTGGAGCGCGGCCACCGTGTCCCGACGCTGGAGGTCGAGGGCGAGGACCGGGCGGACCGCAAGCGGTGGAGCGAGACGGCCCTGCGGCGCTGCCCGGTGCAGCGGCACGGGCGGCAGGTTGGTGCCGAGGAACAGGGTCAGGTCGGCGGCGCGGGCCTCGGCGATGCCGTAGGCGGGCTGGTGGCCGGCCTTGAACGCGGCCTCCTCGCGGGAGCCACCAGCGGAAGTGCTCCAGCAGCGCGAGGGCGCCGAACCGGGTGGTGCAGGCGGTGGTGACGATCGCCTCGGACGCGGCGTCGTACTCGTCGTTGGCCTCGATGCTGGGGCGGCCCTCGGGGGCGACCTGATAAGCGTCGTAGGCGGCGCGATGGCGGGTAATCGCGGCGTGGATCGGGTCGGCCGCGGGCAGGGTGAAGGCGTGCGTCATCGTTCGGGCTCCAGAGGGCTCGTTGGGTTGGTCGGCAGGGGCGGTGTGGTGCGCCGGACCGGCGCGGGGTCAGGTCAGTGCGCGGTACGGGCGCGGGCGGCCTTGGCAGCGGCTCATGCGGACTTCAGCGCCAGCGACATCGCGGCGGCCCAGGTCGAGCCGTAGGCGAGCTGATGGGTCTTCGCCGCGAACACCGCGACGGCCATGATCGCGGCGCGGTCGTACTGACCGGCGACGACGAGCGGGCGGATCCGGGCCTGGAAGGCGATCGACGCCTGAGCGCCGAGGGCGCCGGCCGGGCGGCGCTTGCGGTCGTCTTTCAGGTCGCGGAGGGCGGAGGACCAGGAGATGGAGCGCTGAAGGGGCATGGGCTGAGTACCCGTATATGGCGGCTGGCAACGCCACTGTGTGTGTGGTACACATATACGGGTCGGTATGTGCCGTTAACCTCGGAATGTGTGTGGCAAACACCAATGCTTGTGACGGGCCATCAACTCAAGGCGGCGCGAGCCCTCATAGGTATGGAGCAAACGGATCTCGCCGCTCGGGCGGACCTCCACGTCAACACGATCCGAAAAATGGAAGGGAAGGGCACCGCGGAGATCACCAGCGGTGCCGACATCGTACGGCGCGTCCAATCCGCCCTTGAAGCGGCCGGCGTCGAATTCATGAACCACGGGCGCCCTGGCGTCCGCCTGCGGGGCGAGGATCAGGCGTGAGCGAGCGCCCCATGGCCTACACCCTCGAACAGCTCGCGCCCGGCAGCTACGACGTGCTGCTGAATGGCGTCGTGATCGCGGGGCTCGTGCGCAGCGTCCACCGCAGCGGGCCGGGCAGCGATTGGCAGATCGAACTGCTAGACGAGATGCCGGCGGCCGAGCGGCCCGCACCCTTCACCGCGCAGAAGCATTTCTTCCGGTCCCGGCCCGCGGCGCTGGCGTGGCTCGGCATCCGGGAGGCAGCAGCTATCGCCGAGCCGGCCGCATGAAAGTGATCCGCGCTCGCCTCATGGCCGTGGGCATCGCGACCGTCTTCGTCGGCGCAGCGAGAGCACTTCAGGCCGTGGGCATGGCGTATGCCCTGGAAGACTGCCTCGTGGCGGCTTTGGTCGCGACGGTGATCACGGCCGTGGTTCCAGCAGCATGAGCGGTCCTCGACAACTCACCCCCGAGAACGGCGCGGGCGCCGGGATCCGGTTCCGGGAGCGGAAGGCGTAACCGTGGCTGGCGACCCACAACCCCCGTTCGGTCGGCCGAGCAACGTCAACACGCCAATCGACACGGCCGCTCGGCGCACGCTGATCCACAACGAGCAGACGAAGATCCGGGCGACGATCCTCAACACCATCGCTGCCGGTCTCGTCGTCGCGGGCATCATCACACCGCTCGCGTCCCTGGTCATAAGCGGCGCCGGGATGACGTTCGCGAGCGTGATGCTGATGCTGATTTGGTTCCTCGGCGCGGTCATCCTACATTCGGGCGCTCTGCTCGCTCTGGAGGAGCTGCGATGATCGGCACAGTGGTTCTGACGGCCATCGCGGTTCTGTTCGCGGTTGGCTTTGCTGCGGTGGCCGTGACGCGTGCCCGGCACAGTGCGCACCGCGTCGACAGCTTGCGAGAAGACGAGGAAAGGGTAGCGCGCGAGGGCACGCCCGTTTCAGCCGGCTTCACGGCTGCTCCGCCCTACCATACGAGTGCTCGACAAGCCTGATCCAATCCCGAAACGCGGCTTACCCGTAGGACCGAGCGCGAAACCCGTGTGCCCTGCCCCATGGGGTCAGGAGCAAGCGACGGTTCGGCGGTAGGACAGCAGGTTGGGGGGCCGATGACGACGCAGGCCGAGTGGGACGCCAAGTTCGAGGAGATCGTCGCTGAGGTCGGTCGCGAGCAGTTCGGCGACGGCCCGCTGAAGCCCGCCCAGGCCCTCCAGGCCCGCGTCGACGCGGAGGCCATGGTCGGAGAGTGGGAGTTGGTCGGAAGCCGGAACCCACAGGGAGGCAAGGCGCAGACGACCTTGCAACGACTCCTCGCCGAGCAGCACGAGATCGCCGCGCGCCTGCGGAACGAGCGTGAGACCGGCTGAGCCGACCGCGGGCCCGATATGCAGCCGGTCCCATTATGGGCGCACTGTAAAAAGGGCCCGATTTCTTTATTCGGAGATAGGGGCGGCCGCAGGGAAACGGGCCGATCTGCGCGGACCAGAAAAGCCCCCCTTTTCAGAGCGGGCGACCGGCGCCGTCAGAACGCGCCTCGGGACGACGGGTGCCCTACCCGCTTCGCTTGGCGCTCCAGCTACCGCTGCACTCCACCAATCCGCCACTCGTGCGCCACGTGCCGCTGCCACTGCCATCCGGGTCCAGGTGGCCGGTGATCGGGGCCTTGTTGGCGCCTTGGATGATCGTGGCCTGTACTACGCCGCTCGCCGACACGCCGCCGTCGATGTCGACGTCGCCCGGGATCGAGGCGTCACCGTTCTTGATGTTCACGCTGTAGCTCGTGCTCTTCGCGCAGGGGCCCGAGGTCGACAAGGCGGTGATGCTCCAGCTTCCGTCGAAGCGATCTGGCACATCGACCTTCTTCTTCGCGGCGTCAGCCCGGCCGAAGGCGGTGAGCAGCAGGCCGCTGGACAAGATCAGGGTGAGAAGGCGTGCCACATACGGCTCCGTGGTTCGCGCAGCCGTGTGACTGGGCAGGCACGAAACAGCGTGGGCAGCCGTGCGGTTCACCACGCAGCCCCATCCTCATCACTTGTCCGGCTTCGACCGGCCCTGCTCGACGTCCTACATCAAGACCCGGCCGCCACCTGTCTTTGGATCCTCCGCTAATCGCCCGCATCCATCATCCGCCTGGGCCACGTCGCGTATCGGCCCGGCGCTGGTGAGATCCGGGGTTCCCTCGCCCGTGAGCAGATCGGGCGGGGCCGAACCGAGTTGCGGTGCCTCACGTCGAATTGAATGGCGCGAGCCTCGATACGTCCACCGAGGGGATCCGTGAGACTTGGATCCCCACGCGAAGCTCGACAGTATCTCGTAATGCTGCGTCGCTCCTCTCCCGCCTCCCGGATTGTCGTCATCCCCTGCACCATGCAGGCGGGTTGCTTCTTGTGGACGATCTCGTCGGCGGACGGACGAGAGATCGAGCGCTCCCGCTTCGCTCACGCCAGCGCCCATAGTGCTCGGATCACGGGCGAGGTACGGGCCCGGGAAATCGGCATCAGGATCTGAGTAGGCCGAACCGACCGCCTACCGTTCGAGCCGGTAGATCACGCCGTCGACCATCTCGACGCGCCAGCCGAGGGCCATGAGCGTGTCGTGGGCGAGCGTCGCCGGATCGGTGCCGCCCTCCCCTCGGGCTTCCATCGCCGCGCGGATGTCGTGCATCTCCATGACCGACGGCACACCGCGCTCGACGTGGTGGTCTTCGATCAGGGCCAGGGCTGCGACGATGATCCTGCCAGTCATCGGCACCAAGACGCGGCCCCGCACCACCGCATCTGCCGGATCGAGCCCGTAGTGGCCGGCCCGTCGATGAGCGCAGTCCCAACGAGCTGCGGATCCGGCTGGTTCGC
>NZ_JAUYZI010000007.1 GCF_030700245.1 Methylobacterium amylolyticum | reverse complement strand
GCCACCCTTGTATCTAGGAGGCGGCCCTGTGATGTGCTGAGATTGGGGCTGCGCCGGGTGGGGTGGCCACCCCACCCGGCGCGCGGCGTTTGGCGCCCGCCCACCCTCCGGCCACAACCGTGGGAGAGCTTTGGGACCGAACGCCGCCTCGTCACGCACGACCGGACAGTCGCTCGATTGCCGCTCGCATGGACAAGGCAGGTCACCGTGACACGCATCCTCTGTGGCGTCGACATCGGCGCCGACACCCTGGTCGCCCGCCTGGGCCGGGACGGGCCCGAACACACCTGCCGCAACACGCCGGAGGGTCTGGCCGACCTCGTCGCCTTCTGCCGGACGCATCGGGTCGACGTGGTGGCCATGGAAGCCACCGGCGGCTACGAGCGCTTGGCGTTCGGCCTGCTCTGGGGCGAGGGCCTCGCCTGCGCGCTGCTCAACCCGCGCGCCGTGCGCCGGTTCGCCGAGGGTATGGGCGTGCTGGAGAAGACCGACCGGATCGATGCTGGGCTGATCGCTTGGTACGCGCAGGTCAAGGCTGTCCGGCCCACCCCGCTCGCCTCGGCGGCGCAGGCCCGGCTGACCGCCCTGGTGACCCGCCTGCGCCAGCTCACCGCGCTCAAGGTCAGCCAGAGCAACCAAGCCCGTCTCGTCACCGATCCGGACGCCCTGGCCTCGTTCGCGCCCATCCTGGCCGCGGTCGCGGCGCAGACCCGGCGCCTGGAGGCGCTGATCGCCGAAGCGCTCGCCGCCGACCCGCTCTGGGCGGCGCTGGAGGCCGAGTTCCGCACGATCAAGGGCGTGGCGGGCCGCACGGTGGCGCTGCTCATGGCCGAGATGCCCGAGATCGGCACGCTCTCGGGCAAGGCGGCGGCCAAGCTCGCCGGCCTCGCCCCCCTGGCCAACGACAGCGGACGCCGCACCGGCCCGCGGCCGATCCGGGCCGGGCGCGCGAGCGTGCGCGGCATCCTGTTCGTGGTGGCCGAGATCGTCCGCCGCCATGAACCGGACTTCCAAGCCTTCCATCAGCGGTTGAGCCAAGCCGGCAAGCCCAAGAAGGTCATCCGCGTCGCCCTCGCCCACAAGCTGCTCGTGCGCCTCAACGCAAAAGCCCGAGATCTCCGTGCCGCTCTGCCCCAACCCGCTTGACACCCCAGACAGTCGCTCTCCCGCAGAGGGGAGAGGGAGTGCGCGGGGCCACGATGCGTGCTTCCGGTAGCCCAAGCGGGGGAGGGGACTCGCGGTGCGGTTCAGCAGCCTGTCCCGGAGGCGACGGGTGGGGCCCACCCGTCGCCGGCGAAGGCGTTCAGTCCGCCTTCAACGCCCGGTCCCCTCCCGCCGCACCCGCCGCGACGGCGGTGAGCGCGGTCATGTTGACGATGCCGCGCACCGTGGTCGTTTGGGTGAGGATGTGGACCGGCTGGGCGGCGCCGAGCAGGATCGGCCCGACGCTGATGCCCTGGCCGGCCACCACCTTCAGGGCGTTGAGGGTGATGTTGGCCGCGTCGAGGTTGGGCATCACCAAGAGGTTCGCCTCGCCCTTGAGCGTCGAGTCGGGGAAGACCCGCTCGCGCAGGGTCGGGCTCAGCGCCGCGTCCGCCTGCATCTCGCCGTCGACTTCGAGGTCCGGTTCCCGCTCGCGGATGAGCTGGAGCGCCCGGCGCATCTTCTCGGCGGACGGGTTGCGGGCGGTGCCGAAGCTCGAATGCGAGACCAGCGCGACCTTCGGCGGTCGGCCGAAGCGGCGCATCTCGGCGGCGGCCAGGACCGTCATGCCGGCGATCTCCTCGGCGTTCGGGTCGAGGTGGATGTAGGGATCGCAGATGAACAGCGTGTGCTGCGGCAATTGCAGCAGGCTCATCGCCGTCAGGCCCTGGACGCCGGAGCGCGTGCCCACCGTCTCGCGCACGGCGCGCAGGTGGCTGTGGTAGGAGCCGAACCCGCCGCAGAGCAGGCCGTCGACGTGGCCGAAGCGCAGCAGCATCGCCCCGATCAGGGTCGGGTTGCGCCGCGCCTCCGCCCGGGCCAGCTCCCGGGAGAGCCCGTCGCGCTTGCGCAGGGCGTAGTAGCCCTCCGCCGCCTCCGAGACCACCGCCTCGTCGCCGAGGCCGACCACGTCCACGTCCTGGCCGACCGCGATGCGCAGACCGAGATCGCGGATCTTCTGCGCGATCCGCTCCGGGCGGCCGATCAGGACCGGCCGGCCGAGCTTCTCGTCGACCACCACCTGCGCGGCGCGCAGGATCCGGTCGTTCTCGCCCTCGGAATAGGCGATCCGGCGCAGGCCGGTCTCGGCGGCCGCGGCGAAGACCGGCTGCATCACCGTGCCGGAGGTGTAGACCACCTGCTCCAGCGAGCGCCGGTAGGCGCCGACATCGTCGAGCGGCCGGGCGGCGACGCCGCTCTCCATCGCCGCCACCGCCACCGCGGGGGCGATGCGGGTGATCAGCCGCGGGTCGAACGGGCGCGGGATCAGGTAGTCGGGCCCGAAGCTGATGTCCTGCGTGCCGTAGGCCGCGGCCACCACGTCCGACTGCTCGGCCTGGGCGAGGTCGGCGATGGCGCGCACGGCGGCGAGCTTCATCTCCTCGTTGATCGTCGTGGCGCCGACGTCGAGCGCGCCGCGGAAGATGAACGGGAAGCAGAGGACGTTGTTGACCTGGTTCGGGTAGTCCGAGCGGCCGGTGGCGATGATCGCGTCCGGGCGCACCGCGCGGGCGGCCTCCGGCCGGATCTCCGGGTCGGGGTTGGCGAGCGCCAGGATCAGCGGCCGCTCGGCCATCGCCTTGACCATGTCCTGCGTCAGCACGCCGGCCATCGAGACGCCGAGGAAGATGTCGCAGCCCGCCATCGTGTCGGCGAGCGTGCGCGCCTCGGTGGCCCGGGCGTACAGGGCCTTCTGCGGGTCCATGCCCGCCGTGCGCCCCTCGTAGATCACACCGCGGCTGTCGCAGACGGTGATGTTCTCCCGGCTCATGCCGAGCGACACGAGCAGGTTGAGGCAGGCGATGGCCGCCGCGCCCGCCCCCGAGCAGACGAGCTTGACCGACTCGATCGGCTTGTCCACCACCTTGAGGCCGTTGAGGATCGCGGCGGCGGCGATGATCGCGGTGCCGTGCTGGTCGTCGTGGAAGACCGGGATCTTCATCCGCTCGCGCAGGCGCGTCTCGATCTCGAAGCACTCCGGCGCCTTGATGTCCTCCAGGTTGATCCCGCCGAAGGTCGGCTCCAGGCTCGCGATGATGTCGATGAGCTTCGCCGGATCGGTCTCGTCGATCTCGATGTCGAACACGTCGATCCCGGCGAACTTGCGGAACAGGCAGCCCTTGCCCTCCATCACCGGCTTGCCGGCGAGCGCGCCGATGTTGCCCAGCCCCAGCACCGCGGTGCCGTTCGAGATCACCGCCACGAGGTTGGCGCGGGAGGTGTAGTCGGCGGCGGTGAGCGGGTCGCGCTTGATCGCGAGGCAGGCGGCGGCGACGCCCGGCGAGTAGGCGAGCGCGAGGTCGCGCTGCGTGCCCATCGCCTTGGTCGGCAGCACCGCGATCTTCCCCGGGCGGGGCAGGCGGTGATAGTCGAGCGCGGCCTTCTCGAGCTGTTCGTCCACGGGTCTGTCGTCCATCGTTTCCTCGCCGTTTGTTCTGGAAGATCTGGTCTGTGCCGGTCTTCGTGCAATCAGTATTCCCTGCCTCCGGCCTGTGGCGTGCCGCGGGAGGCAAAGAGGGGTCGAACTAGTGCGCGCCGGGGCCATGGGAACGCGCGCGGGCCCGGGAGGCGACAGGACGGCCGGGATTGTCATGCCGGGATTGTCATGCCGTCGCCCGTGCCGCGGTCGTCGGTCCGCGAGAGCCGGGGATGCGGGTTGCGGGCCTTCGGCGCGGCGCAACCTGCGTCAGGTATGATCCCCGGTCGCCTCCGGTCGGAGCAACTCTGTGAACGCCCGGAGCGGGGCGCTCGCCTCCCCCGCCCAGACGAGGCAGGTGCGGTTGACCCGCAGGGCCGCGGGCAGGGGGTGCCGCTCCACCGCCGCGCTCAGCACCACGTGGTCGAGCACCTCCGCGGGCACGATCGCCGCGCCGGTGCCCGCCGCCACGCAGGCGACGATGGCGTAGTACGAGCTCATCTCCAGCACGCGGTCGGGGGCGGCCCCGTCCTCGGCCAGCCACTCGATCAGGCGGCGCCGGTACGAGCAGCCGTGCGGGAACGCCACCAGCGTCCGCCCGCCGAGGTCGCCGCCGCGGCCGATCGCCGGGCCGCCGCGGGCGGTGATCAGCACCAGTTCCTCCGCGAAGGCCGGGACCGAGGACAGGCCGCCCCGCTCGAACGGCTCCGACACGAACGCCGCCTCCACCTCGAAGCGGTCGAGGCGGCGCAGCAGCGCCCGGGTCGTGCCGGTCTGGAGCTCGATCGACACGTCCGGGTAGCGGGCGTGGAAGGCGGACAGGATCGGCGGCAGCCGCGCCCCCGCCGCGCTCTCCAGCGAGCCCAGGCGCAGCACGCCGCGCACGCCGCCGCCGCGCATCTCCTGCTCGGCCAGATCGGCCATGCGCAGCAGGCGCTCGGCGTGGCCGAGCAGCGTGCGCCCGGCATCGGTCAGCGCGAGGCCGCGGCCCTGGCGGCGGAACAGGGCCGTGCCCAGCCGCTCCTCCAGTTGCTTGATCCGGGTGGTGACGTTGGAGGGCACCCGGTGCAGCAGGCCGGCGGCGCGGGTGACGCCGCCCTCCCGCACCACGCAGCGGAAGATCTGCAGGTCGTCGAGGTCCATCGTTCTCATGGCGAGAAGGATGGATCACGAAAATTCATTTCACAAGCGGTCGGATCGGGTGTTCATCGCGGATCCATGAGCAGCGCGCCCCCGTCCTCCGCTCCGCCCCCGTCCTCCGCTCCGCCCATCGTCCCGCCCGCGCGCGGCGCCGCGATCGTCCTGGCGGGCGCGGTCGCCCTCGCGGTCGCCATGGGGGTCGGGCGGTTCGCCTTCACGCCGCTGCTGCCGCTGATGATGCGCGACGGCAGCCTGACCGCGGCCTCCGGCGCCGCGTGGGCCGCGGCCAACTACGCCGGCTACCTCATGGGCGCGCTGACCGCGGCGCGGATCGCGCGCGACCCGCGCCGCGGCCTGACCTGGAGCCTCGTCGGGATCACCCTGACCACGGCGGCGATGGCCTGGAGCGACCGGGGGGCGGGCCTCGCCCTCGGCGCCGGGCTGCGCGCCGCCTCGGGCCTGTTCAGCGCCTGGGCGCTGATCTGCGCGAGCGCGTGGTGCCTGCCCGACCTCGCCCGCCGGGGCGTGCCGCGGCTCGGGGCCTGGATCTACACCGGCGTCGGCCTCGGCATCGCGCTGACCGGGACGCTGGCGTGGCTCGGCGGGGGCCAGCCCGCCGACAGGCTGTGGCTGGAACTGGGGCTGATCAGCGGGGCCGGCGCGCTGCTCGTCCGGGCCTGCGCGGGCGGGCCCCGGGCCGGGCCGGAGATGCCGGAGCGCGAGGCCGCGGCGATGGCGCCGGCGGCGCGGGGCCGCCACGGCGCGCTGGTGCTGTGCTACGGCGCCTTCGGGTTCGGCTACATCGTGCCGGCCACGTTCCTGCCGGTGATGGCCCGGGCGCTGACGCCCGATCCCCTGGTGTTCGGGCTGGCGTGGCCGGTGTTCGGCCTCGCCGCGGCGCTGTCGGTCGCCGCCGCGGCGCGCTGGCTGGCGGGCTGGCCGCGCCGGCGCGTCTGGGCGCTCGCGCAGGCCGCGATGGCGCTCGGCACCGGGCTGCCGCTGGCGGTGCCGGCGCTGTGGGCGGTCATCGCCTCGGCGGTGCTCGTCGGCGGCACCTTCATGGTCGCCACCATGGCCGGCCTGCAACTGGCCCGCGAGGAGCGGCCGGACGACCCGACGCCGCTGCTGGCGCGGATGACCGCGGCCTTCGCCGCGGGTCAGGTCGCCGGGCCGCTGCTGGTCCGCGCCCTCGGCCCGGGCCGCTGGGCCGGGCTCGACGCCCTGGGCTGGACCGGCGCCGCCGCCGCCCTGCTGCTGGTGCTGACCGCGGCCTGGCTCGGGTGGGAGACCCGGCCGCGGTTCCGGGGCTGAGGCGGTCCCGCCCCGGAGAAGAACGCCCCGCTAGAGCCGTTCCCGATCGCGTTGCGATCGCGCACGGCTCCAAGCCTTTGCTTTGACGCGCTCTCCGCCGAGCCGGTGTCCACCTCGGCGGAGAGCGCTCTAGAAGAACGGCCCCCAGCCGAAGCCCGGGCCGAACCCGTACCCGAAGCCGATCGGGCGGAAGGGCCGGTAGAAGCCCGGGCCGTAGGCGAAGCGCGGCCGGAACGGCGGCGGGCCGTAGGCGTAGGGTGGCGGGCCGTAGCCGTAGGGCCCGACAACCACCTCGCGGAACACCGGGCGCGGACGGAGATAGACCGGCCGCTCGACGATCACGGTGCGCACGACCCGGCGCGTCCGGTAGACCGGGCGCTCGACGATCACCTCTCGCACGGCGCGGCGGGGCCGCTGGGCGACCCGGTGACGGTAGACCGGCCGGCCGCGATAGGTCCCGACGGCGACCTCGTCGGCGCGGGCGGGCGCGACCTCGGCGGTCAGTCCGGCGCCGAGGGCGAGCGCCCCGGCGAGGGCGTAGGCGAGCGGTTTCATGGCGATCCCCGTGTTGCGCGGGCCCGTGCCACGCCCGCGCCGGCATCTATACTCAGGCTCGCCCGCGCGACAGCCGGGGCGGCCCGCGTCGCGGTCACGGGGAGAAAGCGGCATGTTCTTGCGGGCCACGGCGCGGGCGAGCGGCCTCTCGCACCACATCCTGCCGACTGCGGGCACGATGATCGGGGTGTGCACCACGCTGATCGGGCTGGTGAAGATCTACGAGACCGAGACCGGGCCGAGCCGCGTCGACGAGGCGGCGGCGCTCGCCGCGGTCCTGTTCCTGGCGAGCGCGATCGGCTCCTACCTGTCGATCCGGGTCGCGGCCGATAGCGACCTCGCCCTCCGCTTGGAGCGCGCGGCCGATGCCTGCTTCGTGCTCGGGCTGATCGGCCTGTCGATGATCGCTCTGCTGTTCGCCTACGAGGCGATCTGAGCGGCCCCGGCGTGAGAGTACCCGCGTCGGATCACCAGCCGCGCCCGCCGTAGGGCCCGTCCCAGTCGCGCCCGCCGTAGGGCCCGTGCCAGTCGCCGCGCCAGCCGCGGCCCGGGCCGTAGCCGACCGGCACGCGCTCGTCGATCACCACCCGGCGGGTCTCGTAGACCGGGCCGCCGTAGGGGTCGGGGCCGTAGACCCGGCGCACGGCCGGCGGGGGCGGGCCGTCGTAGGCGGGATAGCCGTAGGCGGGCGCGGCGTGAGCCTGTGCGGCCGCGCCGAGGAGCGCCCCGGCCGCCAGCCCGCCGATGATGCCGGCCGCCACCGCGCCGCCGCCGCCGCGCGCCTCGGCCGCCGGGGCGGCCAGCAGGCCCGTCGCGAGTCCGGCGCCCGCCAGCGCGGCGGCCGCGACCCGAGCGATCCGCGTCATGATTCGTCTCCCGTTCCGCGGGGTCGCCGCAGCGGCGCCCCGATCACGACCGGGAGCTTCACCGTCCGCCGCTGCACCGGGCCTGAAGCGGCCGTGCAGCCGCCGTTCAGTTCGGGGGCGCCCGGGACTCGGCCCCAGGCTCGGCCTCGGCGAGGGCGCCGCGGACGTAGCCGCGGGAGATCAGCCGGCTGCGCTCGCGGGTGCGGCGCTCCGCGTCGAGCAGGTCGGACAGGGCGTCCGCCACCGCGCAGCGCAGGGCGAGGCGGGCGTCGCCCCCCGCGAAGCCGAGATAGGCGGCGGTGATCGCCTCGACCGGGCAGGCGTGGTCCGGACGGTCGACGGGCGCCTCGCGCGGCATCGCTCTCTCCCTCGTGCCATGGAACGAAAAGAGAACAAGCCACGCCGGGACCGGCCCCGTCAACGCACGGCAGGTCCCGTCGGCGATGCGCACGCGGTGGTGGTATTCCCGCGAAGCCCCTAGGCGCCCAGGGGCTTCACCCCCCGGCGACGATCCCCGATCCCGGACGCGCGGCGCTCACTTATCCCCGCAACCCACAGGATGCCGGCGTGGCCCCGTCACGCGAGCGGGTGATCACTCGGGCTGGTGATGCGCCTCGATCTCGCGCAGCCACAGGTCGGCCGACAATTCCGCGCCGAGCGCGGTCACGAAGGCGTAGGGCGAGCGCGCCACCAGCGCGCCGTCGGACCCGCGGATCACCCAGCGGAAGCAGCCGATCTCGGTCTCGCTCGGGATGACGGAGACGCGGCAGGGCCATGCGACGATCGTGTCCATGCGGCCCAGATGGGGGGTCCCGGCGCGAATGCCAGGGCGCGCCCGGACCGAGCGTGTCGATCTCTGCCGGAAGACTGCGTATCCGCCCCGTCTCCGGGCCGGACGATCTGTTGTCGTGATGCAACGGCCGGTTGCGATCGGCTCAAATCAGGATTGGCCGGCTGTCGATCCCGGCGATCGTGGGATATCACGGGCGCGGCCATTCCCGAGGCCGGACCCAGACTCGGGCGCGCCGGGACGCGAGACTCGGCGCGCCCGCTTTGCCGCTGGGCGCCCTGATCCCCGTCCCGTGCCCGAGCTTTTGCCGGGTCTCACTCCGCCGCGTCGTCCCGGGCGTCCTGGGCCGCGGCCAGCGTGCGGGCGAGCGCCAGCACCTCCTCCCGGTCCGTGTCGCGCCTCAGGCCGTCCCACAGCCGGACGAGTTCGATGAGGCTGGCGAGGTCGGCGGTCGCCGCGCCGTCGTCGTAGAACAGGCTCCGCGGCTGGCCCAGGGCATCCGCGATCCGACCCAGCGTCGCGTGCGGCCGTCCCGTCGGGCCGGAGTCTCGATCGTTCGGCACGGACGCTCCGCAGGTGAAGGACGGGTTCCATACCGACAAGCCCGCGCCTACACAATGCCGGCTGCGACACCGTCGTGAACCCGCCCGGCCCGATGTCCACAGTCGACTGATCACGGCCGCGACGCGCGGTTGTTTTCCCTGCCGAGAGCTTGCCGTTTCGTCCCGAACGTGTCGATCCGGGCGCGATGGCCAGTCCTCGGGCGATGTCCGGGGGATCGCGCCGGCAGGGCCGAGCGGTTGCCTCGGCCGCCGCGGCGCGCCATCAGCGGCGCCATGGACGCCTCCGCCCCCGCCCTGCCGATCGAGGCGGCGCTTCCCGATCTGCGCCGGGCGCTCGCCGGGCGCAACGCCGCGGTGCTGGCCGCGCCGCCGGGCGCCGGCAAGACCACGCGGGTGCCCCTCGACCTGCTCGACGCCCCCTGGCTCGCGGGCCGCAAGATCGTGCTGCTGGAGCCGCGGCGGCTCGCCGCCCGGGCTGCGGCGGCGCGGATGGCGGCCACCCTCGGCGAGGCGGTGGGCGGCACGGTCGGCCTGCGCGTCCGGCTCGGCTCCAAGGTCTCGGCGCGCACCCGGATCGAGGTGGTGACCGAGGGCGTGTTCACCCGCATGATCCTCGACGACCCCGAGCTGACGGGGATCGGCGCGGTGCTGTTCGACGAGTTCCACGAGCGCTCGCTCGACGCCGACCTCGGCCTCGCGCTCGCCCTCGACGCGCAGGGCGGCCTGCGGGAGGACCTGCGGATCCTCGTCATGTCCGCGACCCTCGACGTCGCGCGGGTGGCCGGCCTGCTCGGCGACGCCCCCGCGATCGCCTCCGAGGGCCGCGCCTTCCCGGTGGAGACCCGCCATCTCGACCGCGACCCGAACCGGCGGATCGAGGAGGCGGTGGCGGAGGCCACCCTGCGCGCCCTGCGGGCCGATCCGGGCTCAGTGCTCGTGTTCCTCCCGGGGCAGGCGGAGATCCGCCGCACCCACGATCTCCTGGCCGGGCGGGTCGGGCCGGAGGTGGTCCTCGCCCCGCTCTACGGGGCGCTCACCCCGGGCGAGCAGGACCGGGCCGTCGCCCCGGCCGCGCCCGGCACCCGCAAGGTGGTGCTCGCGACCGCCATCGCCGAGACCTCGCTCACCATCGAGGGCGTGCGGATCGTCGTCGATTCGGGGCTCGCGCGGGTGCCGGTCCACGAGCCGGGGTTGGGGCTGACGCGGCTTTCCACCGCGCGGGTCTCGCGCGCCTCGGCCGAACAGCGCCGCGGCCGCGCCGGCCGCACCGAGCCCGGGGTGTGCTGGCGGCTGTGGGCGGAGGCGGCGACCGGCGCCCTCGACCCGTTCTCCCGGCCCGAGATCGTCTCCGCCGACCTCGCCGGGCTGGTCCTCGACTGCGCCGCCTGGGGCGTGACCGACCCGCGCGCCTTGCGCTTCCTCGACCCGCCGCCGGTCCCGGCGCTGGCCGAGGCGCGGGCGATGCTCGCCGATCTCGGGGCGCTCGACGCCGACGGCCGGCTCACCGCCGCGGGCACGCGCCTGCGCGCCCTGCCGCTGCCGCCGCGGCTCGCCCGGATGGTCACCGCGGCGGCGGCGGAGGGCCGCGCCCGGGCGGCCGCCGACCTCGCGGCGGTGCTGGTGGAGCGCGGCCTCGGCGGCGACGGCGCCGACCTCGACGAGCGGGTCGAGCGCTTCCGCCGCGACCGGGGCGGCCGCGCCGCCGACATGCGCCGGCTGGCGGAGGGCTGGGCGCGCGGCGCCGGGGGAGTACGCGAAAGTGAGGTTCGCGCGGGTGGGGTTCGCGACCAGGGAGGGCGCGACGCCGGTCCGGCGCCGGCCGGCCCCCTGCTGGCGCTCGCCTACCCGGACCGGATCGCCCGCGCCCGCGGCCGCGACGGCGAGTTCGTGATGGCGAACGGCCGGGCCGGCCGTCTCGACTCGGCGAGCGCACTGGCGCGCGAGACCTTCCTTGTGGTCGCCGACCTCGCGGGCGCCGCCGGCAACGCCCGCATCCTCGCCGCCGCGGCGATCGACGCGGAGACGATCGAGCGGCTGTTCCCCGACCGGATCGAGGCGCGGACGCAGGTGACCTTCGACCCCGCCGCCGCGGCCCTGCGCGCCCGCGCGGTCCGCCGCCTCGGGGCGGTGAGCCTCGGGGAGCGGCCCCTGCCGGTTCCGGCCGACGCCGAGGCCGCGGCGAGCCTCGCCCGCGGGATCGGCGCGCTCGGCCTCGACCGCCTGCCCTGGAATCCGGCGCTGGCGCAGTGGCGGGCCCGCGTCCGGTTCCTCCGGGCGGCGGAGGGCGAGCCCTGGCCCGACCTGTCGGACGCGGCGCTGGCGGACACGATCGAGACGTGGCTCGCCCCCGCGCTGGTCGGGCGCCCGAGCCTCGCGGCGGTCACCGCCGACGACCTCGCCGGCGCGCTGCACGCCCTGCTGCCCTGGGACCTGCGCGCGCCGCTCGACGCGCGGGCGCCGACCCACGTGGAGGTGCCGACCGGCTCGCGGATCCCCGTCGATTACGGCGCCGAGGAGCCGGCCCTGTCGGTGCGGGTGCAGGAGCTGTTCGGCCTCGACCGCCATCCGTGCGCGGGCGGGCGGCCCCTGGTGCTGCACCTGCTCTCGCCGGCCCAGCGCCCGCTCCAGATCACCCGCGACCTGCCGGGCTTCTGGAGCGGCTCCTGGGCGTCCGTGCGCGCCGAGATGCGCGGGCGCTATCCCCGCCACCCCTGGCCGGAGGACCCCCTCGCCGCCGATCCCACCCGGCGCGCCAAACCGCGCGGGACCTGAAAGCCCCGAGGGACCTGACGGGCGGGTCCCGCCCTCACGAGTGCCAGTCGAGGTTGGCCCTCAAATCAATCAACGGTTGCGACGGGACCGAGTCCGGCCCGTAATACGGCCAGTCCAGGGCCACGATCATCGTCATCGCCAGCGCGATCGAGAAGGCGAGCAGGCAGCTCATGAACAGGTGGGCGACGAAGTTCTCGACCCCGAACATGACCGCGAACACCACCGTCGCGACCGAGCCCAGCAGCACCACCGTCCAGACCACGGGATCGACCCCCGAGGTGGCGAGGTCGCTGCGGCCCCGGCGCATCTCGTAGAGCCGGTCGATGTGCCGCCGGAGTTCCTGGGCGCCGGTCATCTCCGCGAGGTTCGTCATCGGCAGGGCCGCGACCGCCCGCCAGAGGGCGGCCAGCGCGCCTTCCCCGGCATCCGGGCGCTCCGCCCGGTGCATCTGCGGCCACTCGCGGTCGATGACCGCGTCGAGATAGGCGCCGATCTCGGCGCGGATCGCCGGCCGCACGTCCTGGGGCAGCACGACCACCTCGCGCTCCAGGGCCGCGAGCCGGTCGGCCTCCTCGTAGACGAGGTTCTCCGCCCGGTCCTTGCGGGCGAGCACGGTGATCGCGAGCGACGAGATCAGGATCGCGTAGACGATGCCGACCACCGCGATCAGGAAGCCGGCGATGTCGTTGTGGAGGCGGCGGCGCTCCTTCGGCCAGAGCCGGTCGATCAGGAACATGCTGAAGGTCGTGCCGCCGATCGCGATGGCGCTGACGATGCAGCCCATCTGCCAGACCGGCGCCGCGTACAGGAAGTCGACGAAGCCCATGTCCTCACCGTCGGTTCGCCCGGCGCCGATCCGCCCCCGCGGACGGGCCGCGTCCGGGGTCCGGCGCGGCGCCCGGGCATAGCCCGCCGCACGGTCCGGGGCCACCGGATGTCGCGCGTTCGTGACATCGCGCGATGCCCCGCGCGGACCACGGCTCCGAACGCGGGTCAACGCAGGCTTGGCAGCGGCGTTTGCGAGAGGGCCCGTCGGTCCGGGCCCTGCTGCGCAGTCCCGGAATGGCGGACTGCGTGTGAGAGGGGGTTGCATCTCTCCTACGACGTCCGGCTGAAGGGTTCGGGATCGACGCTCTCCGTCTTTGCGAGCGGAGCGAAGCAATCCAGGGGCGCCACCGTCTCAAACCGCGCGCTGCCCTGGGTCGCTTCGCCTGCGGCTCGCGATGACGGTGCGGGGCCGGAGCACCGAACGGTTCACCCGGGAACGGTATCACAGGGTGCGGGTCGTCATCCCGCGTTCGGACCCCTGCCACGCGGACGATTGTCCTTGACAATGTTCCTGTTATGTGCTCATTGTCCGTCACCTGCCGCCCGGCGCCGAGGGAGCGATCCCAGGGGCGTCCAGCAGGGACCCGCGCTGGACTGAGCGCGGGTTTGGGCGGCGGGGCGGTGCCCGCGGGGTCAGGCTTCAGTCGGCCGGCCACCCGGGCGGCGCGTCCGGTGCGGGACGGCTCGGGTTGTGGGCATGGAGGCAGGGGCGTACGCGCCCGGCGCGGCACCAAATGAGCCGCGCCCGGACCCCATCCTGGGCCGATCCTGAGGTAAGACTGCGGGCCCGCATGCCACTACGGGCACGGGCCGGGCTGCAAAGCCCCAGCGACGATGCGGGTTCCGGGGGCGCGCGGCCGAGAGGCCAGGGACGCCCCGTCAGAGACCGCTCACGTGCGGGCGTAGACCGGGCGGGCTGGAAGACACCGCGACGACAAGATGGCCGGCGGCCCCGGTGACGGGGGCTGCTCGGCCACGGGGCGCCGCGGGGGCCGGCTTCCGCGTGTGTCACACGACCAGGGCTCCCGCGGCGTCCCGCGTCCCCTGTGCCGAATGTGTTGCGTTTTCTTGGGCCATGTCCCCGGCGCCAACGCGGGTGGGGGCGATCCGCCATGTCCGCACGGGCCCGCTGCGGCCTCCTGTCTCGGGAACGTGACCGGCCCCGCCGCGTCTCTCTCCGACATCCCGGCCGACAGCGCGACCGACATCGCGACCGTCTGCGCGGCCAGTGCCCGTCACGGGACCACCCAGCGGGACAGATCTGGAGAGACGCCCTTGAAGATCCGCATCGCCCTCGCCGCCCTCGCCGTCGCTGCGGCCGGTCCGGCCCTCGCGACCCCTTGCGCCGACGAGGTCACCACCCTGGAGAAGCGCCTCGACAGCGCCGGCGCGGCCGAGGTGACCGGCACGACGCCCCCGGGCGGCGCGCCGAAGGCCCATTCCGACAAGGCGCTTCCCGCTCCGCCCGCCGGCAAGCCCAGCGACCCGAGCGTGACGCCCACCGCCTCCGGCGTCTCCGAGGCGCGCAAGCTCCTGGCGCAGGCCCGCGAGGAGGATCGCGCCGGCAAGGCCGAGGCCTGCCGCGACACGATCCTCAAGGCCAAGGAGAAGGCCGGCGCCCTGCCGTAGGCGCCCCGCTCCGGCGGCCGTCCTCAGTACGCGTTCTCGGTCTTCAGGAGCGCGAACGGCGTGGTGAGCAGGATCTGGAGATCGAGCCGCACGGACCAGTTCTCGATGTAGTACAGGTCGTGCTCGACGCGCCGCTGGATCTTCTCGGGCGTGTCGGTCTCGCCGCGCCAGCCGTTGACCTGGGCCCAGCCGGTGATGCCCGGCTTGACCCGGTGGCGGGCGAAGTAGCCGTCGACCACTTGATCGTAGAGTGTGTTGGCGGCCTTGGCTTCGAGGGCGTGGGGCCGGGGGCCGACGAGCGAGAGGTCGCCCCGCAGCACGTTGAACAGTTGCGGCAGCTCGTCGAGGGAGGTCTTGCGGATGAACCGGCCCACCGGCGTCACCCGCGGATCGCCCCGCGTCACCATCCGGCTCGCGGTGGCGTCGCACTGATCGACGTACATCGAGCGGAACTTGTAGACCTCGATCAGCTCGTTGTTGAAGCCGTGGCGCTTCTGCTTGAAGAAGATCGGCCCCCGCGAGGTCAGCCGCACGGCGAGCGCCACCGCGATCATCACCGGCGCCAGCGCCAGCAGCATCAGCGCGCCGACGCAGCGGTCGAAGGCGGCCTTCACCACCACGTCCCAGTCGGCGATCGGCTTGTCGAACACGTCGAGCACCGGCACCGCGCCGAGGTAGGAGTAGCTGCGCGGGCGCAGCCGCAGCTTGGCGGCGTGGGCGGAGAGGCGGATGTCGATCGGCAGGACCCACAGCTTGGCGAGCATCTGGAGGATGCGCGCCTCCGCGGTGATCGGGATCGTGAACACGATCAGGTCGAGGCGGGTGTGGCGGGCGTAGTCGACGAGGTCGGAGACGGTGCCGAGCTTCGGGTAGCCCGCGACCACGTCCGAGGTCCGGTCGGCGTTGCGGTCGTCGAACACGCCGACGATGCGCAGGCCCGCCTCGGTCTGCGCCTCCAGCGCGGCGATCAGCGCCTCCGCCGCCGGCCCGCCGCCGACGATCGCGGTGCGCCGGTCGAACCGCCCGGCCCGGGTCTGCGCGCCGATCACCAGGGCCAGGGCGTAGCGGCCGGCGAGCAGCAGGGCGAGCCCGCCCGCGAAGTAGGCGCCGAGCCACAGCCGCGAGTAGTGGTCGGCGACCTTGGCGAAGACCAGCACCGCGGCGACCACGAGGAAGGTCGTCGACCACGCCGCCACGAGCCGCACGGCGGTCCGGGAGAACGCGCGCATCGCGGCGATCCGGTAGGCGCCGGCCGCCTCGAACAGGGCGACGGTGGTGATCGAGACCAGGGCGATCACCCCGGCATAGGTCAGGCCGAAGGGCACGGCGCCGCGCAGCAGGAGCGCGTGGAGGGCGGCGCCGAGCCCCAGGATCAGCGCCGCCTCGGCGGTCCGCACGAGGCCGGCGACGACCACCGGCGACACCGCCTTGGGCTGGGTCAGGGATGCTGCGGGCAGCAGCGTCTCGGCGAGCGGCGCGCCGGTCCGCGGAGCTGGGGCCGGATCGACCGTCCCCGGCGGCCCCGCGGCCTCGAGAAGATCGCGGACATCGAAGGCTCTCACGGACCCGATCCTCTCCTCCGGTTGCGCCGCAGCCCTCCGGGCGGTCACCGGCATCCTGCCACGCGGGGTTGTCGGAACCCTTAAGGCTCCGGCCCGGCGGCGACGCGGTCACGGCCCCGTGCCCGGGATCAGGCGGTCTCCGGGCGGCCGACGCCCCGGGCGCCGCCGCGGACCGCCCGGAAGGCGGCCGCGTAGCCGGAGAGCACGTCCGCGCCCATCCGCTCCATCGAGAAGCGCTGGCGGACGGAGTCGCTGAGGGCGCGGACCCGGGCGTCGCGGGCGTCGGGCGCCTCGTCGAGGACCCGGGCGACCGCCCCGGCGAGCGCTCCGGCGTCCCGGGCGGGGACGAGTTCGCCCGCGGCGGCGCCGAAGATCTCGGGGATGCCGCCGACATCGGTGGCGACCAGGGGCTGGGCGGCGGCGGCGGCCTCCAGGACGACGTAGGGCAGGGATTCGGCGAAGGACGGGACCACGAGGATGCGGCCCCGGGCGAGCACCGGGCGGATCGGCTGGGCCGGCTCGATCTCCACCGACCGGGTCAGGCCGAGCCGGTCGACGGTCGCGCGCAGGCTGTCGGCGTCCGGTCCCGAGCCGACCATCAGCAGGCGCAGCGCGCGGCCCTCGGCGCGCAGCCGGGCGAGCGCCTCCAGCAGCACCGGCAGGCCCTTCGCCTCGCGCAATTCGCCCACGTAGAGCAGGTCGTAGCGCTCGGCCGCCGGGACGATCGGCGCGAACTCGGCCTCGGAGATGCCGTTGTGGACGATGCGGGTGACGCGCTCCGGGCCGCCGGCGAAGGCCCGGTGCCGCCCGGCGACGTACTCGCTCTCGAACAGGAACACGTCGGTGCGGCGGGCGAGCATCGCCTCGGCGGCCATGTAGAGGCGGTGGAGCGGGGTGCCGGGCCGGTAATTGTAGCTGCCGCCGTGCGGGGTGTAGGCGCGGATCGTGCCCCGGGGCGCGGTGGCGAGCCGGGCATAGGCGCCGCCCTTGGCGCCGTGGCCGTGCAGCACGTCGACCCCGAGCGCCGCCGCCCGGTCCCGCACCGCCCGCAGGGCGAGCCAGTCGCCCGGGTGCGGGTTGCGGCGCATCGGCACGCGCATCACGCCGAGGCTGAGGGAGGGCGCGAGGTCGGCCAGCGCCCGCTCCGCCCGCTCGCCGCCGGTGGTGGCGTCGCACAGCAGCCCGACCGCGTGGCCCGCCCCCGCCTGGAGCCGGGCGAGATCGACCACGTGCCGGAACAGCCCGCCGACCGGCGCCCGGAAGACGTGCAGGATGCGGTGGGGCGCGGCCGGCAGGGGGGCGGCGGTCAGGGGGGCGGGCAGGGGTGCAGGGGGTATGGGCGCACCGGGGTGCGGCGCTGCGGGATCGGCGGGGGGAGGGGGGGCGGCCACGGCGGAAATCCTCGAACGTCGTCGCCCGACTGTCCCGCCGCTTGGATGGCCGCCGGCTTAATCCGCTCCGCTCCGCCCCCGGCAATCCGGCGGGACGGTTAGCGGGTCCTGTCGCGGACCCGTCAGGTGACCGGGACGCTCGCGAGGCTCGCCCAGATGGTGCCGTAGTGGCAGGCGGCCGCGGCCAGGACGAAGGCGTGCCAGATCGCGTTCTGGAACGGCAGGCTCCGCCACACGTGGAAGACGACGCCGACCGAGTAGAGCAGGCCGCCGACCGCCAGCAGCCACAGGGCGGTCGGCTGGAGCGCGGCGATCACCGACTCGTAGGCGAACAGGCCGCTCCAGCCGAGCACGAGGTAGAGGCCGATCGACAGCCGGTCGTAGCGGCCGGGCAGGAACAACTTCACCGCGATCCCGACCAGCGCCACGATCCAGATCACGGCGAGCAGCACGTAGGCCCGAGCCCCCGACCCGACCAGGGCGACGAGGGGCGTGTAGGTGCCCGCGATCATCAGGTAGATCAGCGCGTGGTCGGCCCGGCGCAGCAGCCACTTGCGGGGGCTGACCGGGTGGAGGTTGTAGACCGCCGAGACGCCGAGCATCAGCACCAGCGCGGCGGCGTAGAGGACCACCGCGGCGCGCTCGCCGAGGCCGAGATGCGCGGTGACCGCGGTGACGACGAGCGCCGCGGCGCCGGCGAGGCTCAGGGCGACGCCGAGGGCGTGGACCACCCCGTCGGCCAGGATCTCGCGCGGCGTGTAGTGCCACGTGAGAGACAGCGGACGACCATCCTCCGCGACGAACATCACCTGCCTCCTGCCAAGCCTCCTCCGACGGCGACAGACAAAGTCACAGGCAAGGTCAGTCGTTCCACGCGCAAACTGCGCAAGGTTGTCTCATGCCGAGTTGTCCCCAAGTTCCCGGCCGCCGCTGTTCTCCGCGGCGTGCCCTCCGCACTGCGGGAAAGCTCAGGCGCCGCGGCCGGCCAAGCCCTCGAAGCCGACCGGCACGGAGGCCGGCGCCGGCCGGGCCCGCGTCAGCCCGAGGCTGAGGCGGGCATGCGCGGTCGCCATCACCAGCACGGCCATGGCCAGCACTTGGTGAGCGAGCGCCGCCCAGAGCGGCACGCCGAGCAGCAGCGTCGCGATGCCGAGGCCCATCTGCGCCAGCGCCAGCCCGGCGACGCCGGCGGCGCGGCGGGCGCACGGCCCCTCCGCGCGCCGCGCCGCATCGACGGCGTGGGCGAGGGCGACCAGCACCACGAGGTAGGCGGTCAGGCGGTGGTTGAGCTGCACCAGCGCGTGGTTGTCGACGAAGTTCTCGATCCAGGGGCGCACCGCGAACAGGCTCTCGGCCGGCGGGATCAGGGCGCCGTCCATGTCCGGCCACGTGTTGAAGACGAGCCCGGCATGGGACCCGGCCACGAGGCCGCCGAGGAAGATCTGCACCAGCACCAGCGCCGGCAGGACCAGGGCGACGGCACGCAGCCGGGAAGGGGCCGGCGCCAGGGCCGCGCGCCGCTCGCCCGCCGCGAGCCAGACGAGGCCGGCCAGGATCAGGCTCGCGGTGGTGAGGTGCAGGGCGAGCTTGAGCGGCGCCACGGCGGTCATGCCGGGCTGGAGCCCCGAGGCGACCATGATCCAGCCGATCGCCCCCTGGAGGCCGCCGAGGATCCCGAGCCCCAGCAGGCCGAGGCCGAGGCGGCGGCCGATCATCCCGCGCCACCAGAACACGAGCAGCGGCACGAAGAACGCGAGGCCGAGCAGCCGGCCGAGCAGGCGGTGGCCCCATTCCCACCCGTACAGCACCTTGAAGGCGGACAGCCCCATCCCCCGGTTGAGGATGGCGTATTGCGGCGTGTCCCGGTACTTGGCGAACTCGGCCGCCCAGTCGGCCTCGGAGAGCGGCGGGACCGCGCCGGTCACCGGCCGCCACTCGGTGATCGACAGGCCCGAGCCGGTGAGCCGCGTCGCCCCGCCGACGGCGACCATCGCCACCACCAGGGCGGCGACGATGTAGAGCCACACCCGCACCGCCGATCCGCCGGCCGCCGCGTTCCCCTGGATCCGGTTCATGCCGCCTCGTCGTCTCGTCCGCGGCGCCCCGGTTAGGGGATGTTCCCCGGGGCGGCAACGTCCGCGGCGCCGCGGCGCGTTGCCATCCCGGGCCCGCGGCGATAGCCGGGGCCGGCGCGGCGCCCCGGACGGCCCGCGGGACGGGAGAGGTCGAGAGCGATGCGGCGGCGCGTCAGAACCCTGGTCGGGACCGTGGCGATCCTCGTCTTCGTCTGCGTCTACGCCCCGCTCGCGATGGCGCTGGCCGACAGCCGGATCGCCGAGGCGCCGGCCGCGCTCCAGGCCGTGCTCTACTCGATCCTCGGGATCGCCTGGATCTTCCCGCTGATGCCGCTGATCCGCTGGATGGAGCGGCCGGACCGCTGACCCGACCCCTCGTTTTCGCCGCACTCCGGACCGACAAGCACCCCGCCGATTCGTCGTGGCCCTCCGAGTCCCGTGTACATGTCCCTCCCGCGTCTGGCGGCGCTCGCCGCCCTGCTCGTGCCGCTGCCCGCCCTGGCGCAGGGGACGCCCCGCTCGATCGGGGAGTGCGAGCGCCTGAAGAACGACCTCGCCTACAACCAGTGCCTCGCGATGTTCGGCCCCGCCGCCAAGAACGTGGCCGGGGGCTACGCCTCGCTCGACGCCGCCTCGGCCCCGGCGATCGCCACGCCGCTGCCGCAGGCGGAGGAGGCCGTCGAGGCCGCCCCGGCCCGGCACGGGCGCTACCGCAGCCGGCGCGGGCGCCAGAGCGCGGTGTTCACGAGCGGCGGCTCGCGCAGCTACTACCGCCGCCGCCACCGGTCCTGACCCGGATCAGGCGACGTTGAGCCGCCGGCCTCGGTTCCAGGCGAGCAGCGGCACCCCCGACAGCAGTCCCGCCAGCGCCGCCCGCGACTGGTGGCAGCCGTTGACCGAGACCCGCGGCAGCGCGTGCAGGTGGTCCGCGTGGCCGGCGAACAGGTGGCCGGGCCGCGTCGTCACCGCGGTGTCGAAGCCGAGGTCACGCGCCAGGGCGAATTCCCGCGCGCCCGCCGAGGTCGGGTCCCCGACCGGGTAGGACAGGTGCCGCACCGGCCGGTTCAGGGCGCGCTCGATCCGCGCCCGGCCCTCGGCGATCTCGCGGGCTGCGGTCGCGGCGTCGTGCTTGGCGAGCATCGGGTGGCTGACCGTGTGCGCGCCGATCGTCACGGCCGGGTCCCGCGCCAGGGCCCGCACCCCGTCCCAGCCGAGGCACAGCTCCGCCGCCAGAGCCCCCGGCGCGAAGCCCGCCTGCCGGCACAGCTCCGCCACCCGGTCGAGCAGCCGCGCCTCGCCGCCGCCGCGCAGGTCCCGGTAGAGCGCGTCGAAGGCCACCGTCTTCTCCTCCGGGCTGCGGGCGGGCAGGTCGAGGCTGCGCGGGCCGACGGACACCCGGATCCGGTCGAGGCGGGCCACGGCCCGCTCCAGCTCGATCCACCACAGCCGCCCGCGCCCCTCGGCGAAGTCGCTCGTCACGAACAGGGTCCAGGGCACGCCGTGGCGGCCGAGCACCGGCCGGGCGTGGGCGGCGTTGTCCCGGTAGCCGTCGTCGAAGGTCAGCACCGCGAAGGGCGGGCCGGCATCCGGCCGGGAGAGCCGGCCGGGCACCGCGTCGAGGCCGATCACCTCGAAGCCGCGGGCGTCGAGTTCGCGCAACGTCGCGTCGAGGAAGTCCGGCGTGATCGCCAGCAGCCGGTTCGGCGCGAAGGCGGCGGGGGGCTCCGGGCGGACGTGGTGGAAGGTGAGGATCAGGCCGAGGCCCCGCGCCGCCGGGGCGAGCCAGCGGTCGGCGCCCGTCGCGCGGACCGCCCGGAACCCGGCCTCGAAGACGCGGTGCTTGGTGCGCGAGGACAGCATCGTGGACCCGGGAGGCGGGCCGCCGAGCCGGCCGCGGGACGAGAATCGCGCCGGCGCCGTTAATAAAGCGGCAACCGGCGCTCCCCCGGGGCCCGCAAGGTTGCGTTACCCAAACCCGCGCTTTGTCCGGCCGCTCCCCTCGGAGGCCGGGGAGGGCGGACATACCTAAACCCGCGATTCAGCCGGCGGCGCGCAGGGTCGAGGCCGCAGGCCGGGGCCGGGACCGGGCCGACGCGACGGAGACCGAGGCGATGACGGTGATCGTCCACGAGCGTGCGGGGGCGGACATGATCGGCGAGCGCGCTCCGGGCGGCTTGGCGGCCGAGATCGTCGCCGACCTCAGCGCCGTCGAGGCCCTCTGGCGGTCGATGGAGGCCGATCCGGACTGCTTCGGCACGCCCTACCAGCGCTTCGACTGGATCGCGTCCTATCTCCGCGCCACCGGGACGGACGGGGAGGCCCGGGTCGCGGTGCTGCGCGACGCGCGGGGGCGGCCGCGGATGCTGCTGCCGCTGGTGCTGGTGCGCGAGCCCGGCGTGGTTGTGGCGCGCAGCGCCGGCGACGCGCACGCCAATTATCAGTTTCCCCTGCTCGCCGCCCGCGACGCGGCGGCGATCCCCGCGGCCGCCCTGCACGCCGCCCTGGCCCGGGCGGGCCGCGCCGGCGGGATCGACGCCTTCGTCCTGCGGCACCAGCCGCGGGTCTGGGACGGGGCGATCAACCCCCTGGCGGCGACCGGCGAGCCGGAGGCCAGCGACGCCTACGGCCTGATCCTCGGCCCCGACCCGGAGGCCACCGTGCGCCGCGTGTTCAGCGCCGACGCGCGCAAGAAGATGCGCTCCAAGGAGAAGCGCCTCGCCGAGGCGCACGGGCCGCTGGCCTACCGGCGGGCGGGGACGCCGGAGGAGGCGCGCGCCTTCCTCGCCGCGTTCTACGTGCAGAAATCCGCCCGGTTCGCCGGCATGGGCATCGCCGACCCCTACGCCGCCGAGCCGATCCGCCGGTTCCTGGCCGCGGCCGCCTCCGGCGCCGATCCGGCGATCGAGCTGCACGCCCTGGTCCTGGCCGAGACCGGCCGGGTGCTCGCGGTGTTCGGCGGGGCGGTCGACGGCGCGCGCTACAGCGGCATGTTCACCGCCTTCGATCCCGAGTTCGGTCGGTTCAGCCCCGGCGACCTGCTGCTCCAGCACCTCGTGCGCGATCAGGCGGAGCGCGGGCGCCGGGGCTTCGACCTCGGCGTCGGCGAGGCGCGCTACAAGGCGAGCATCTGCGACGAGACGATCGAGATGGTGGAGACCGTGCTGCCGGTCACGCTGCGCGGGCGGGCGTACCGGCTCGTCCGGGTCGGCCTCACCCGCGCCAAGCGGCGGGTGAAGCGCAACCCGCGCCTGCGCGCGGCCGCCGAGCGCCTGGGCGCGCTGCGCAGGCGCTGAGCCCCGGCCGCTCAGGCCGCCGAGAGGCGCAACTCGGGGGCGGCCGGCTCCGCCGCGGCGGACGACTGGGCGGCCGGGCGGTCCTGGGCGACGAGGATCTGGCCGGGGCCCGCCTCCTCGGCCGCGGCGTAGAGCGCGGTGAGGGCGGGGTCGTCGGCCTTCGCGTCCGAGGCGATGACGACGCTGTCCATGCAGGCGGCCGCGAGGGCGAGCAGGTCGGCGGCGTCCGGCGACGGGCGCAGGCGGCAGACCACCCAGTCGTAGGCCTCGGCCATCGCCTCCAGGGTGAGGGCCAGGGCCTGCGGCTCCTCGAACAGCACCTCGCTGCCCGTCTGCCCCGCGCCGACCCGGTGGATCCCGGCGGCGCGGTCGGCCTGGATCGCGTCGAGGAAGGCGGCCTGACCGGCCACGAGGTCGCTGAAGCCGGGCGCATCCGCCGCGCCGGCCGGCCCGTTCAGGTCGATCGTCACCACGCTCGCGCCCCGCCCGAGCGCGGCGGCGAGGCCGTCGGACAGCCCGACCGGTCCGGCCGGGGCGCGCGTCTCCATCACCAGAGCCGTGCGGCCGGCCGGTCCGTTCGGCAGGCGCGGGCCGGCCTCCAGCCGCGCGACCAGCGGTTCGAGGTCGAAGCCGGCCGGCTCCGGCGCGGTGGTCGGTGCAGTCGCCAGCGCCGGGACCGCCGGCTCGGCGGCCGGGGCCTGGTCGGGCCAGCGGCCGGGGGGCAGCGCCTCCGGGAAGGCGAAGGGCGCGGGTTCGAGGGTCGGCTCGCGCCGGGCGTCGGCCTCCCCGCCCGCGGCGTGGCCGGGATCGGACAGCAGCGCCCGGGCGAGCACGGCGCCGATCGACAGCATCAGCGCGAGCAGGGTGGTGAAGCCGATGATCGGGAGCTTCTTGGGGAAGGACGGCACCTCCGGCGTCACCGCCCGCGAGACGATCCGCGCGTCGGCCGGGGTCGCGGCCTCGCCGTCGCGGGCGGCGGCCTCGCGGTAGCGGCTCAGGTAGGATTCGAGCTGCTCGCGCTGGGCCTTGGCCTCGCGCTCCAGGGCGCGGAGCTGGATCTCGTTGGAATTGCCCTTGACCACCACGTCCTGCTGGCCGTCGACCGCCGCCTGGAGGCTGGCGACCCGGGCCTCGGCGATCTTGGCGTCGTTCTCCAGGGTGCGCACCACCCGCTCGGCGGACGCCTTGATCTGCGCGTCGAGGTCGTCGAGCTGGGCGCGCAGCTCCTTGATCCGCGGGTGGGCGGGCAGGAGCGTGCGCGATTCGAGGGCGAGCTGGGCGCGCACGCCGATGCGGTTCTCGACCGTGCGCCGGATCACCTCGTTGTTGGCGACATCCGGGATCTCGAAGCTGCGGCCGTCCTTGATCAGGTCCTTGATCGCCTTCACGCGGCCGGCGAGATCCGCCTTGAGGGTGCGCGCCTGCGAGAGCTGGGTGGACAGCTCGCTGAGCTGCTGGGTGGTGAGCGGCTGGCCGGTCGCGCCGGTGGTCCCGACGAGGCCGTGCTTGGCCCGGAAGGCCTCGACCTTCGCCTCGGCCTCGGCGACGCGCTTGCGCAGGCCCTCGATGTTGCCGCCGAGCCACGACGAGGCGTAGCGCGCGGTGTCGACCTTGTCGGCCTCCAGCGACGCGATGTAGAGCTTGGCCACCGTGTTGGCGCCCTCGGCCGCGAGCTTGGGGTCCTTGGACCGGAACTCGATGGCGAGGATGCGCGACTTGCCGGCCGGGAACACCAGCAGGTGGTCGAAATAGGCGTCGAGCACCCGGTCCTCGGCGGGGCGGTCGAGGGGGTTCTGGCCGATCCCGAGCATCATCAGCAGGCGCTGGACCGGGCCGATGCCGCCCGCGCTCGGGTCGAACTCGGGGTTGCCCACGAGCTTGAGCCGGCGGATCGCCTCCCGGGCGAGGTCGCGGGACATCACCACCTGGACCTGGCTCGCCACCGCCTGCTCGTCGATCGGCAGCGCCTGGTCGGCGCGCTCCTGGGCGGTGCGGGCGAAGGCGGGGTCGCGGCTCTCCAGGAGCAGCTTCGCCTCGCCGGTGTAGCGGGGCGTCACGACGTTGACGAACACCCCCGCGCCGATGCCCGCGACCACGGTCGGCACGAGGATCCAGCCGAGCGAGCGGCGGAGGATCTGCGGCACCTGCGCGAGGGTCAGGCCCTCGCCACCCTGGGGCTGCGGCCGGGCGACGGCCGGTGTCGCGCGCTGGCTGATTCGAGACATGCACAGGCTCTGAACGCGGAAGGCGATGGGACCGCCGCGCGGCGATCCCTCCGGCATTAGAGGCTGTTAAGGTTGCCCGAGGGTTAAGCGCCCCCGAGCCGCGTCGTCCCGGCCCGGATCCGGTCGCGGGCCGCGGTCAAGGTTCATTAACCCTAACCGCCTATTGCCGGTTCGAACGGACCTCCACGACGGCGATGGTGATGAACCGGCGCGCACTGCTCCTCGCACTCGGCTCGACGCTGGCCCTCGGCGGCTGCTTGCGCCCGAGCTTCCGCACCGACCAGCTCGATGCCACCGGCACCGGCTCGATCGGTGCCCGCTACACCCTGGCCGCGGGCGACAAGCTCCGCGTGATCGTCTTCGGCCAGGACAACCTGTCGAACATTTACAACGTCGACGGCGCCGGCAAGATCGCGATGCCGCTGATCGGCTCCGTGCCGGTCGGCGGCCTGACGACCGGACAGGCGGCCAAGGCGGTCGAGGCCAAGCTCGCGGCGGGCTTCGTGCGCGAGCCGCACGTCACCGTCGAAGTGGACACCTACCGGCCGTTCTACGTGCTGGGCGAGGTCACGACCTCGGGGCAGTACCCCTTCGTCAACGGCATGACCGTGGAGACCGCCGTGGCGATCGCCGCGGGCTTCGGGCCGCGGGCGGCGCGCGACTACGCGATCCTCACCCGCGACATGGGGACGGGGCTCGTCTCGGGCATCGTGCCGATGACCTACCCGGTGCGGCCGGGCGACACGATCGTCATCAAGGAGCGCTTCTTCTAGCGCGCTCTCCGCCGAAGTGGATGCCGGTTCGGCGAAAGAGAGCGCGTCAAAACAAAGACCTAGAGTCGAGCACGATTGCAACGCGATCGGGAACGGCTCTAGCGCGCTCCCGCCGGCTTCTGGTCGCCGCGCCGGGTTGCCGCGCGACGAGGGCGTCAGGGCGCCTGCCAGGGATTGATCACCCGCATCGTCGCGGCCTGCGTGACGACGGGTTCCGACGCCGGCGTCGCCTTGCGCATGCGGGCCAGCACGCGCCGCGCCTCGTCCGCCGGCAGCGCGCCGACCGGGGTCATCATGCCGGCCAGCAGCTTGCGCGTCGTCTTGCTCACGTAGGGCGAGCGCTGCACCGGCTCGAAATCGCTCATCCGGTGGCGCTTGTCCGGGTTGCCCGTGAACACCCGGGCGCCGGTGTTCAGCACCACGATGTCGCCGGGCCGCAGGGTCTCGTCCTTCATCAGCGCCGCCGCCGCGCCCTGCGACATGTCGAGCGGCGTCTGCCGCTCGCTCACCGGCTCTTTGACCCGGATCTTCACCGGCAACGCCGCGTAGCGCGTCCGCAGGCGGTGGCGGGTCTCGCCGACCCGGGCACGCGCCCGGCGATAATCCTGCCCCTGCCGCGAGAGCCCGCCCGGATCGGGCGCCGCCTGCGGCGCCTGCGGGGCCGGGCGCGCCCCGAACAGCATCTCGAAGAAGCTGAGTTCGGCGGCCTGGACGTGCACGGCCGTGCCGGCCAGGAGAGCGGTCGCGGCGACGACCGCCGCCGCCCTCGTCAGTCGGAAAGCCATCGTCAACCCTCAGCTACCTTGCCGCCGCGCACTCAACTTGCATGCGGGGAGGAGGGTTCCAGGATGTCGCACCGTCCCCGTTTCAGCCCGGGACGACGTGCTCGCCCTCGCCGATGCAGTCGAGGGCGCGCTCGACGGCGCTGACGGCGTCGAGGAGGTGCTGCACCGTCCGCTCGACCTCCAGGGTCGGCCGCCCCATCGCGGCGGCGCGCGCGCTGACGTCCTCGAGCTGTTCCAGCAGGCCGAGCAGGTCGCCGGCGACGGTCACGACCTCGCAGCGGGCGAGGCGGGCGACGGCCGGACGCGGCCGGAAGGGCAGGACGTTTGTCGGCAGGACGTTTGTCATGGCGGTCCTTCGTCGCCCGAAACCGGAGGCGTCGCTAGGGGGATCGCGGCGCGCTCAACAGAATGCCGCTCCGGTGCGGCGGGGACGACGCGCCGTGGTGAGTTTTCCGTGGCCGCGGCGCATCGGATGCCGCCGAACCCGCGCCCGGCCGCCCTCCGCGCCTTGACGGGGCCCGGGCTGCCCTGACCTTGCCCGGATCGCGCGTCCATCTGGGCCGCGAGCCGCGGCCCCCGCCGCGGGCCGCCGCCCCGCCCGGGCCGCGAGGCCGCGCGGGGCGCTCGGACGGACCGACAATCCCGGAGCCGCCGGCCGGTCAAGGCCGGGCCCGGGTCAGCCAGGATACGCGATGCGCCTCATTCCCCTCGCCCTCACGACGCTGATCGTCGCGCTGCTCGGCGCCTGCTCCAGCACCGACGGCACCGGCCGCAGCGGGCTCTCCGAGACCTTCAGCCTCGACAACTACCGGGTCGGCAACAGCACCGACGGCACGCAGACCCGCCGGGACGTGAACCGGGCCTACACGCAGCCCTCGCTGCCGACGATCGGCAACCGCGGGATGTGAGCGGCACGGGTCCCGGCCGCGCCGTCACCGCCGGGAGACGGCCTCGGCGAAGGCGGCGATCCGGTTGCGCGCGTAGACCGGGAGGCCGGCGCTGATCGAGGTGCCGGTGTTGAAGCTCGAATTGCCCATCAGCACCTGCGCCGGCAGGAGGTTCTTCAGCACCGGCACGCGGGCGTACTCCGCCTTCCGGTCGAGCACGTCGCCCTTGATGGCGAGCGCCATGTAGGCGGTCACCACCGTCCGGGTCGGGTCCCCCGGCAGCGGCTGGAACACGGCCAGGAACGTGCCGAACCGCAGGATCTGGTTGACCCAGAAGATCCTCTGCTCGAGCCCGCCGGTCGGGTTGGTGCCGATCCGGGTGAGCGCCGCGAGCGGGGCGGCCTGCTCGGCGTTCAGGGCGCGCAGCTCGCTCTGGAACGACACGAACTCGGCGATCTTCTTGGCCGAGCCCTCCTCCAGCTTGTTGGCGAGCTTCACGCCGAGCGGCAGCTTGCCTTCGAGGTCGTAGCGGGACTCGATGCAGGCGCTGGCGCCCTCGCACCAGGGCCGGTCGGGGCGCTTGGCGAAGGCGGCGGCCGGATCCTTGGTCGGCGTCGCGTCGGCCGGGTTCAGGGTCCGGTGCTTGATCGCCGGGTCCATCTTCTGGACGAAGGCGAGGTTGGCGAAGCCCGCGAGGTCGATCGCCTCCGGCGGCCGCGCCACCACGAACCGCCCCTCCGCGACGTAGACCTTCAGGGTCTCGTGGCGGGGCTTCGCGATCCCGTTCACGGTCACCGTGTAGTCCGGCTCCCTGTAGCCCGGGTAGGGCGACAGCGCCGCGGCCTCGGCCGGCCGCGCCTTCAGCCAGTCCAGGTAGGGGATCAGGCCGTTCTCGGGCGCCGAAGGGTTGTCGCGGTGGTCGGTGAACAGGATCTGGCCCGGCTTGATCGTCGCCGGATCGACGGCGCTCACCGACGGCACCTCCTTGATCCGCTCGGCGCCCGCGCCGCCCGCGGTGTTGGCGGCGGGCGTCTGCGCCGCGGTCGGGGAGGGGAGCGGGGCGGCGGTCAGGGCGAGGAGAAGGGCGGCAGGAATCTGCGGTCGCAACGGTCGGGTCCCATCGGGTCGGGGAGGGGAGGCGGGGTGCCCGCGCCGCGGTGTGTCGCCGCGCCGGGCGCGATCAGTAGCCGGGATCGTCGCCGAACAGGTAGTCCGGATCGCGGCGGCGGGGCTGCCGGCCGAGATCCTCGTCGCCGAAGGGCGAGCGCGCGGCCTGCCCGGGCCAGGGCTGGTAGGGGTCCTGGCGATAGGCGTCGACCGTCCCGTCCGCCCGGCGGCCGCGCGCCTGCGGCCGGCGGTCGCCGAACGGGTCGAACGCGTCCGGCCGCGCCCGCTCGCCGGTCATGGTGCCCGCGTAGTCGCCGGCTACGCTCGCGCCGTCCTCGTCCCCGCCGAGATCGCCGTCCTCGGCGTCCGGGCGCATGGCGTAGAGGGTCTCGCGCGGCACGAGCCGGAACTGCGTGTCGGCCATCTGCCCGTTCCCGGCGGTGCGGAAATGCTCCAGGACGCCGCCACCCGCGATGCGCCGGCCGCTGCGCGGCTCGATCGGCAGGTCGGCGATGAAGGGCCGCGCCTCGGGGGAGGGGCCGCGCAGCGGCGTGCGCGGCACGCCGTTCGCCCAGGCCGCCTGGAAGATCTGGCCGGCGATCGGCACCGAGACGTGGCCGCCGGTCTGGCCGCGGCCGAGCGTCCGGCGGGTGCCGTCGGCGTTGTCGTAGCCGACCCAGACCACCACGGTGATCTCGTTGGAGAAGCCGGCGAACCACGCGTCGTTCTCGTTCTCCGAGGTGCCGGTCTTGCCGGCGACGAAGGCGGAGACCTTGGAGAGCGCCGCCGCGGTGCCGTGCTGGGTCACGCCCTGGAGCATGGTCTTGAGCTGGTAGAAGGCGACCCGGTCGGCGGAGCCGATCCGGACCGGCTCGCGCGCGGGGCGGGTATAGAGCGGCTTGCCGTCGCGCTCGACCGCTTCGAGGGCGTAGGGCGCGGGGCGGGCGCCCTCGTTGGCCACCGCCGCGTAGAACCCGGCGAGGTCGAGCATCCGGACCGGCTGCGCGCCGAGCACGAACGGGTAGTACCGCTCGCACTCGGCGTAGATCTGCGCCTCCAGCGCGATGTCGCAGACCCGCTTCAGGCTGGCGGGCGCCTTCGGCATGATCCCGCCCTGGAGGAGGCGCGCGGTGACGAGGTTCTTCGAGAATTCGAGCCCGCGCCGCAGGGTGGTGGGGCCGGAGCCGCCGCCGTCGTAGTTCTTCGGCGACCACGAATCCCCGGCGCCCCCGATCGGCGGCAGGGTGACGGGCGCGTCGAGCACCAGGGTGTTGGGCTGGAGGCCGGCGTTGAGCGCGGCGAGGTAGGTGAGCGGCTTCAGGGTCGAGCCGGGCTGGCGCACCGCCTGCGTGGCGCGGTTGAGCTGGCTCAGCGGGTAGGAGAAGCCCCCGGCCATCGCCAGGATGCGGCCGGTGCGGTTCTCCAGCACCAGCGCCGCACCCTGCACCGACGGCTTGACGCGGAGCTGGGCGTGCGGCGCCCCCCGACCCTCGGACAGCTTGACCCGCACCACGTCGTAGGGTTGCAGCCGGCCGCGGGCGATCCCCGGATCGAGGGTGCCGACCCGGCCGTCGGCCAGCCCGATCCGCACCGGCCCGCGCCCCGCCTCCAGCACCACCGCCAGCGGCCAGTGCACGTCGTAGAGCAGCGGCCGGGCGCTCTCCAGCGCCCGCAGCCAGGCGGGCTTCTTCTGCGGCTCGGCCGACGCGGCCCTGGGCGCGCGGGCGGCCTTCCCGGCCGGCTTCACGGCCTCCGCCCGGGCGCCGGTGACGGCGGGTGCGGCCTGCGGCGACGCCTCGGGGGCGGGGGCTGCCGCCTGGATCCGGCGGACGCTGTCGGCGAGGTTGAGTTCCGGCCCGGCGAACACCTGCCGGCCGGCGCCGCGCTCGTAGGTCGAGAGCCCGTCCTGGAGGGCCGTCTCCACCGCGCGTTGCAGGCCGGCATTGACCGTCGAGCGCACCGTGAACGAGCCGGCGGTCAGCGACTCGATTCCCGCGAAGGTGCGCGCCTCCCGGTTCAGGTGATCGACGAGGTAGAAGCCCGAATCCCGCCGCGCCGCGTCGAGCGGCTTCAGGCCGAGCCCCGCGGCGCTCGCCGCGCCCATCTCCGCCTCGGTGATGGCGCCCTCTTCCTTCAGCCGCGCGAGCACGTAGGCGCGCCGCTCCCGCGCCCGCTCCGGGTACTTGTCCGGGCTGTAGAAGTTCGGGCCCTTCGGCATCCCGGCCAGCAGCGCCGCCTCGGGCAGGGTGAGCTGGCCGACCGACTTCCCGAAATAGCTCTGCGCCGCCATCTCGATCCCGTAGGCGCCACGGCCGAGGTAGATCCCGTTGAGGTACAGGCCGAGGATCTGCGGCTTGCCGAGGATCTTCTCCAGCCGCGCCGCGACGATCATCTCGCGGATCTTGCGCTCGTAGGTGACGTCGTCGCCCACCGACAGGTTCTTGACCACCTGCTGGGTGATGGTCGAGCCGCCGGCCGGGCGCCCGGGCGAGGCGAGGTTGCCGATGAAGGCGCGGATCACGCCGCGCTCGTCGATGCCGCGGTGGCTCTCGAAGCGCTTGTCCTCGGCGGCGATGAACGCCTTCTGCACGAGGCTCGGCACCGCGGTGATCGGCACGACGAGCCGGCGCCCGTTCGCCTCGAAGGTCTCGGCGAAGGGCTTGCCGGACGCGTCGAGGATGCGGCTCATCCCCGGCAGCGCCTTGTCGCGCAGCGACTCGGCGCTCGGCAGGTCCTTGACCGCGTTGTTGTAGAACGCGATCACCGCCCCCGCGTCGAAGGGCGAGTTCGCCGGGTTCTCGCCCTTGCAGAACTGCTTGTAGCTCGTGTTCAGCTCGTTGAGGTCGAGCCCGTGCAGGATCTTCGGCGCCGAGGCGCCGGCGACGCTCGACGGATCCTCCATCGCCGTGGAGATCAGCTCGTCGAGGTTGATGTCCTCGATGTCGAAGGCCTTGCGCATGTGGGCGCAGCCGTCGCGCAGGATCTGCACCACGAGGCCGCCGTCGGTCGCGGGGTCGAACTGCGTCCGCACCGCGTCCGGCCGCGTCGTGACCTGGCTGAGGGTCAGCGCGGTCGCGAACAGCTTGATGAGGATGGCGTTCATTCAGGCCGGTCGGCGGTGCGCTTCGGGTCCGCGGTCCGAGGGCTAGCGGTCCGCGCCTGAACAGGGCGTGCACAAGGCGGCTGATTTAAGGAGACGCGCGTTCCGCGATCGGCGGCCTGGGGCTTGCGCGCGTCTGGACGTGGCGCGACGACAAGCGACGAGCGATCCCATTCAGGAGAGCACGCGATGGAGAGCGAGAAGCGTATCGTCAGCTATTCTGCGGCTGAGCTGAAGGCGATGATCGAGCGGGGAGAAAGCGAGACCGACTGGGACGCCGTCAGGGCAATGACCGATGCCGAGGTCGAGGCGGCGGTCGCCTCGGATCCTGATGAGGCCGGCATGGAGATCGATTGGAGCAAGGCGGTCTTCCATCCCGAGACGCGCAAGACACCGATGACCATCCGGCTCGATCCGGACGTGCTGGCGTTCTTCCGCAACCAGGGTCGCGGCTATCAGACGAAGATCAACGCTGTGCTGCGCGCCTACATGGAGCACGCACGGAAGTAGCCGGCCCGCCACGCGGAATGGAACCGAATCCGCGGGCTCCCCGTCTGTGTGCTCGGGCGGCCGTGTCCGGGCAGTCGGATAGCGTCACGCTGTGCGCCCCGGGGGAGACCGCATGATCACCGACCTCTGGTACAAGAACGCGGTCGTCTACTGCCTGTCGGTCGCCACCTTCATGGATTCGAACGGCGACGGCATCGGCGACTTCGCCGGGCTGGAGCGCCGGCTCGACTACCTCCAGGGGCTCGGCGTCACCGCGATCTGGCTGATGCCGTTCCAGCCGTCCCCGAAGCGCGACGGCGGCTACGACATCGCCGACTATTACGGCGTCGATCCCGATTACGGCTCGCTCGGCGACTTCGTCGCCTTCACCCACGCCGCCAAGCAGCGCGGCCTTCGGGTGCTGATCGACCTCGTGGTCAACCACACTTCGGACCGGCACCGCTGGTTCCAGTCCGCCCGCTCCGACCCGGACTCGCCCTACCGCGACTGGTACGTCTGGGCGCAGGAGCGGCCCGCCAACGCCGACGAGGGCATGGTCTTCCCCGGGGTGCAGGACACCACCTGGACCTACGACGCGAAGGCCAAGGCGTGGTACTTCCACCGCTTCTTCGCGTTCCAGCCCGACCTCAACACCGCCAACCCGGAGGTCCAGGCCGAGATCCTGAAGATCATGGGCTTCTGGATCGAACTCGGCGTCTCGGGCTTCCGCATGGACGCGGTGCCGTTCGTGATCGCCGAGAAGGGCGCCGACGTGACCGGCGAGCCGCGCGAGCAGTTCGACATGCTGCGCGACTTCCGCGAGTTCCTGAGCTGGCGCCAGGGCGACGCGATCATCCTCGCCGAGGCCAACGTCCTGCCGAAGCAGGATCTCGACTATTTCGGCGACGACGCCGACCGCATGAACATGATGTTCAACTTCCAGGTCAATCAGGCGACGTTCTACGCGCTGGCCGCCCATGACGCCCGGCCGCTGGTGAAGGCGATCGAGCGCACCAAGCCCCGGCCGCTCTCCTGCCAGTGGGGCATCTTCCTGCGCAATCACGACGAGCTGGATCTCGGCCGCCTCACCGAGACGCAGCGGGCCCTGGTATTCGAGAGGTTCGGGCCCGAGAAGCGGATGCAGCTCTACGACCGGGGCATCCGCCGCCGGTTCGCGCCGATGATGGACGGCGACCCGCGCCGGATCCGGCTCGCCTACTCGCTGATGTTCACCCTGCCCGGCACGCCGGTGCTGCGCTACGGCGACGAGATCGGCATGGGCGACGACCTCACCCTGAAGGAGCGCGACTGCGCCCGCACGCCGATGCAGTGGACCGGCGAGGTCCACGGCGGCTTCACCCTGTCCGACCGCCCGGTGAGCCCGGTGATCGCGGGCGGCCCCTACGGCTACCCGCACGTCAACGTCGCCGACCAGCGCCACGAAGCCGACTCGCTGCTCAACTGGATGCAGGGCATCATCCGCCTGCGCAAGGAGGTGCCCGAGATCGGCTGGGGCGACGTGGTCGCCCTGCCGACCCGCGAGAAGGCGGTGGTCGCCCTGCGCTACGACTGGCGCGGCAATGCGGTGCTGTGCCTGCACAACCTCGATCCCGGTCCGGTCGAGATCGCCCTCGACACCGGCGTGCCGGCCCCGGAGGGCGCGGTGCTGGTCGACCTGCTCACCGGCGCCCGCAGCGAGGCCGGGCCGGACGGCCGCCACGGGCTGATGCTGGAGGGCTACGGCTACCACTGGTTCCGGGTGGGCGGCCTCGACGCCCTGCTGAAGCGGCGGCCGACGTGAGGCGGCGCGGCGCGATCCGTGCTATTCTTCGGCGACGCACGTAATCTTCGCCGCCATGCTCGACACCGCTCGGATTCAGGATATCGCCCGGGACGTGGCGCTGGCGCGCGTCGCGAAGGCCGACCTCGAACGGATCGTGGCGATGCCGATGACGGACAGCACGGGGCACGATGCGCTGCGGATCACGGTCGTGCTCGCTCCCGGCGCCGCGCGGCGGGTGACCGGTGATGTGGCGCTCGACGTGCTGTCCTCGCTCCAGCAGCAGCTCCAGATCGCCGGGGAAGACCGCTTCGCCTTCATCGACTACGCGACGGAAGAGGAACTCCACGCGGATGCCGGGGCCGACGAGGCGTAGCGGTGTCGGTCCTGAACGCGGATCACCTGTTCGATCAGGCCCGGCGCCTCGTCGAAGCGCCGCCTGCCGGCCCGCCGCGACAGGTCGACAGCCGCCACGCGATCTCGGCCGCCTATTACGGGGTCTTCCACGCCGTCCTGACCGCGGCCGCGGATGCCTTCGTCGGGTCGACCAAGCGCACTTCTGCCCGCTACGCACTGGTCTATCGCAGCGTCGATCATCGGGCCTTGCGCGACCTCTGCACGGAAGCGCAGCGGTTGAAGCCGTCACCGAAGTACCTTCCCTACCTGTCCGGCACGGGTTTCGGACCCAACCTGCGGAGCTTCGCGAGTGCCGTGCTGGAGCTTCAGGAGAAGCGCCACAGGGCCGACTACGATCCGAGACCGCATGTTCGCACGTCGGATGCGCTGATCGCGGTCCAGATCGGCGAGACTGCCATCCGCCGTTTCCGGGCCGAAGGCTCAGAAGGGCGGACACTGTTTCTCACCCTCCTGCTCTTCCCTCCGCGCTGAGGGGGCGGGGAATCCGGCTCGCAAAACCTGCGCAAGGGGCTAGAAGGACGGTTCCGCGCCTCGCCGCGCCCAGCGACCGATCGAGCCGATGCCAGGAACGCCCCGCGCCGGGATCATCCCGGTCACGCCCTTCCAGCAGAACTGCACCCTGATCTGGGACGACGCCACCAAGGTCGGCGCCGTGGTCGATCCCGGCGGCGACCTCGACCGGATCGAGGCGGCGATCCGCGAGCAGGGCGTGCGCGTCGAGAAGATCCTGCTGACGCACGGTCACGTCGACCACGCCGCGGGCGCCGACGAGCTGCGCGAGCGCCTCGGCGTGCCGATCGAGGGGCCGCATCAGGCCGACAGGTTCCTGCTGGATTCCCTGCCCGAGACCGCCGCCAATTACGGCCTCGAAGCCGCGCGCCCGGTGACGCCGGACCGCTGGCTCGACGAGGGTGACGGGGTCACGGTCGGCGGGCTCGGCTTCGACATCCTGCACTGCCCCGGCCACTCGCCGGGCAGCGTGGTGTTCGTGAGCCGCGACGCGCGCTTCGCGCTGGTCGGCGACGTGGTGTTCAAGGGCTCGATCGGCCGCACCGACCTGCCGGGCGGCAACCACGAGCAACTGATCCGCGCCATCAAGGAGAAGGTGCTGCCCTTGGGCGACGACGTCGCCTTCATCCCCGGCCACGGGCCGACCGGCGTGCTCGGCGAGGAGCGGGTCTCGAACCCGTTCCTCCAGGGCTGAGGCGGAGGAATACGACCATGGAGAAGCGCCGCATTGGCCGCTCGGACCTCGCGGTCGCCCCGTTCTGCCTCGGCGGCAACGTGTTCGGCTGGACCGCCGACGAGCCGACCTCCTTCGCGATCCTCGACCGCTACGTGGAAGCGGGGTTCGACTTCATCGACACCGCCGACGTGTACTCGCGCTGGGCGCCCGGCCACGTCGGCGGCGAGTCGGAGACGGTGATCGGCCGCTGGCTCGCCGCGCGGCCCGGCGCGCGGGAAAAGATCGTGCTCGCCACCAAGGTCGGGATGGACATGGGCGAGGCCGGCCAAGGCCTGTCGCCCGCCCATATCGAGCGCGCCTGCGAGGCCTCGCTGCGGCGGCTCGGCACCGACCGGATCGACCTCTACCAGTCCCACGTCGACGACGCCTCCGTGCCGCTGGAGGAGACGCTGCGGGCCTACGAGCGGCTGATCGCGGCCGGCAAGGTCCGGGCGATCGGCGCCTCGAACCACGATGCAGCCCGGCTCGGCGAGGCGCTGTCGGTCGCGTCGGAGCGCGGCCTGCCCCGGTACGAGTGCCTGCAACCCGATTACAGCCTCGCCGCCCGCGGCTACGAGGCCGAGTTGGAACCGCTCTGCCGGGAGCGGGAGGTCGGCGTCATCGGCTACTTCTCCCTGGCGGCGGGCTTCCTCACGGGGAAGTACCGGTCGGCCGGGGCCGCCGCCGGCCGCGCCCGCGAGAACCGGGTCGCCAAGTACCTGAACCCGCGCGGCTTCGCCCTGCTCGACGTCCTCGACGCCGTGGCCCGCGACCTCGGGGGAAGCCCGGCACAGGTGGCGCTCGCCTGGGTGATCGCCCGGCCCGGCATCACCGCGCCGATCGCCAGCGCCACGTCGGTGGCTCAGCTCGACGAGCTGCTCGGCGCGGTGCGGCTGACGCTGCCGCAGGAGGCGGTCGCACGTCTGGACGCCGCCAGTGCCGGGGGGATCGACGGCTAACGCGGCCTTAACGCGAGCCGCGCCAGAAGGGTGTTCGGCACGGGCCGCGAGCGGCCCGAAAAACGTGCAATCACAAGGCGGAACCCCTATATTGGGCTGACCGAGAAGAAGCGCAGGCGCGGGTGCCGAACGGCGCGTGTCCCCTTCCGCGAGCCCGTCCGCCTGCCCGAGGACATTCATGGCCGATTCCCCCGAGATCCAGCACGCCGAGTACGGCGCGGAATCCATCCGCGTGCTCAAGGGCCTCGACGCCGTCCGCAAGCGCCCGGGCATGTATATCGGCGACACCGACGACGGCTCCGGCCTCCACCACATGGTCTACGAGGTGGTGGACAACGCCATCGACGAGGCGCTGGCCGGCCACGCCGACCTCGTGACCGTGACGCTCAACGCCGACGGCTCCTGCACCGTGACCGACAACGGCCGGGGCATCCCCGTGGACATCCACAAGGAGGAGGGCGTCTCGGCGGCCGAGGTCATCATGACCCAGCTCCACGCCGGCGGTAAGTTCGACCAGAACTCCTACAAGGTCTCGGGCGGCCTGCACGGCGTCGGCGTCTCGGTGGTCAACGCCCTGTCGCAGTGGCTCAAGCTGCGCGTCTGGCGCAACGACCAGGAGCACGCGATGGAGTTCCGCCACGGCGACGCCGTGGCCCCGCTGGCGGTGATCGGCCCCGGCAACGGCCGGCGCGGCACGGAGGTGACCTTCCTGCCCTCGACCGACACCTTCTCGATGATCGAGTTCGACTACGCGACGCTGGAGAAGCGCCTGCGCGAACTCGCCTTCCTGAATTCGGGCGTGCGTATCGTGCTCACCGACGCCCGCCACGCCGAGAAGAAGCGCGAGGAACTGTACTACGAGGGCGGGATCGAGGCGTTCGTGCGCTACCTCGACCGCTCGCGCAAGCCGATCGAGGGGATGGCCGCGCCGGTCGTCGTCCGCTCGGAGCGCGACGGCATCCGCGTTGAGGTGGCGTTCTGGTGGAACGACGCGTTCAACGAGACGGTGCTGCCGTTCACCAACAACATCCCGCAGCGCGACGGCGGCACCCACATGGCGGGCTTCCGCGCGGCGCTGACCCGTCAGATCACCGGCTACGCCGACTCGACGGGCATCTCCAAGAAGGAGAAGGTCTCGCTCACCGGCGAAGACTGCCGCGAGGGCCTGACCGCGGTCATCTCGGTACAGGTCCCGGACCCGAAATTCTCGTCGCAGACCAAGGACAAGCTCGTCTCGTCCGAGGTGCGTCCCGCCGTCGAGAACGTCCTGAACGAGGGACTGTCCACGTGGCTCGAGGAGAACCCGGGGCAGGCCCGCTCGGTGATGGGCAAGGTCGTGCTCGCAGCTTCCGCGCGCGAGGCGGCGCGCAAGGCCCGCGAGACCGTGACCCGGAAGGGCGCCCTCGACATCGCCTCGCTGCCCGGGAAGCTCGCGGACTGCCAGGAGCGCGACCCGAGCAAGTGCGAGATCCTGCTGGTGGAGGGCGATTCCGCCGGCGGCTCGGCCAAGCAGGGCCGCGACCGCACCTTCCAGGCGGTGCTCCCCCTGCGGGGCAAGATCCTGAACGTCGAGCGGGTGCGCGCCGACCGGATGCTGTCCTCGGCCGAGATCGGCACGCTGATCACCGCGCTCGGCGCCGGGATCGGCCGCTCCTCCACCGACCGCGAGGGTTTTTCTCCCGAGAAGCTGCGCTACCACCGCATCATCATCATGACCGACGCGGACGTGGACGGCTCGCACATCCGCACGCTGCTGCTGACGTTCTTCTTCCGGCAGATGCCCGAGCTGATCGAGCGCGGCCACCTCTTCATCGCCCAGCCGCCGCTGTACAAGGCGGAGCGCGGGCGCCGGGCGATCTACCTCAAGGACGAGCGGGCGCTCGAAGACTACCTGATCGACCAGGGCACCGAGGGCGCGGTGCTGCGGCTCTCGACCGGCGCGGAGTTCACCGGCCCGCAGCTCAAGACCCTCGTCGAGGAGGCGCGGACCTTCCGCGGCATCCTCCAGGGCCTGCACACCCGCTACGACCGGGCGGTGGTGGAGCAGGCGGTGCTCGCCGGCGCCCTCGATCCGGAGGCCGCCGACCGGGCCAGCGAGGCGGAGGTGCTGGCCGACATGACCGCCCGGCGCCTCGACGCCATCGCCGACGAGATCGAGCGCGGCTGGTCGGGCGAGGCGTTCGAGGGCGGCTACCGGCTGAGCCGGACGCTGCGCGGCGTGCGGCAGGTCGCGACGCTCGATGCCGGCCTGATCGGCTCGCAGGAGGCGCGCCGCCTCGCCGAGCGCGCCGACGCGTTCCGCGAGATCTACGGGGAGCCGGCGACGCTCGCGCGCAAGGCCGACGAGACCGTCCTGCACGGACCGGTGGCCCTGTTCGAGGCGGTGATGGCCTTCGGCCGCAAGGGTCTCCAGCTCCAGCGCTACAAGGGCTTGGGCGAGATGACCGCCCAGCAGCTCTGGGAGACGACGCTCGACCGCGACGTGCGCTCGCTGCTCCAGGTCAAGGTCAAGGACACGACCGACGCCGACGACCTGTTCGTCAAGCTGATGGGCGACGTGGTCGAGCCGCGCCGGGAGTTCATCCAGGAGAACGCGCTGAGCGTCGCCAACCTCGACGTTTGAGCCGCGACCGCCGTCAGACCCGGCCGCGCTGGGCGTCGACGCTGAAGGCGTCGGCGCCGAAGGCCGCGACCTGGAGGAGCCCGCCGGCCATGGCGAGGTTCTTCAGGAAGTGGATCCACTGGTTCCGGTCGCCGAAGGCGGTGTGGAAGCTCAGTGCGGCGGCGACCGTGAACAGCGCCAGCACCAGGGCGACGGTGCGGGTCCGGTAGCCGACCAGGAGCAGGACGCCGCCCACGACCTCGACCGCCGCCGCGACCGCGAAGGCCACCTCCGGCATCGGCAGCCCGGCTTTCTGGATATAGGCGATCGTCGCGGCCGGCGCGGCGAGCTTGCCGACGCCGCTCACCAAGAAGATCGCCGCCATCAGCGCGCGTCCGAGCGCCGGCAGCGGGCGGGCCAGCGCCTCGACGGTGCTGTCGGCGGCGAGCGCGCGGGTCGGATCTCGGGTGATCGGGGCTCGGGTGGTGCTCATCGTGCAACTCCGGTCTCGGTTCTGCGAAGTCGGGGCCCGGGCCGGTCAGGCCGCGCGGGCCTGCTGTAGACCCCGCGCCCAGGCCGTTGCCAAGCTCACGTCGGCCTGACCCAGACCGTGGCCGGCCGGCAGCACCCGGTGCTCCACGGCGGCACCCGCCGCGCCGAGCTGCCGGGCGAGGCGCGCGGCGGTCTCGGCCGGGACGATCGGGTCCATCGCGCCGGACAGGATCAGCACCGGTTTGCCCGCGAGATCCGCCGCGGGCGGGTCGGCCAGCGGAGGCATTGCCCGCAGCAGGATCGCGCCGGTCAGCGCCTCCGGCCGAAGGAGCAGGGTCGCCGCGGCGATGTTGGCGCCGTTCGAGAAACCCAGTGCGACCGGCGCATCGAGCCCGTAGCGCGGCCGCGCCGCGGCGACGAAGTCGGCGAGGTCTTCCGCGCGGCGGCGCAGGTCCGCCTCGTCGAACACGCCCTCTGCCAGCCGGCGGAAGAAGCGCGGCATGCCGTTCTCCAGAACCGGGCCGCGCGGGGAGAGGAGGGCGGCGCCCGGCGCCACGAGCCGGCCCAGCGGCAGCAGGTCTCGCTCGTCGCCGCCGGTGCCGTGGAGCAGCAGCAGCGGCCGCATGCCCGCCGCGCTGGGCTCGAAATGGTGGATGAACTCGAGGGATCGCTCGGTCATGGCAGCCTCTCCGGCGTTCGTGGAAGCCCGCCCCGCGGGTCTGCGGGGCGGGGTTAGAGGTCAGGCGACCTTCGGCAGCACGTCCTCGATCTGCGCCCGGTGCGGTTCGAGGCCGGGCGGCAGCTTCAGGCCGCTGCCCAGCGCCGCGACCGGCTCGTCGATCGCGAAGCCCGGCGCGTCGGTGGCGATCTCGAACAGCACCCCGCCCGGCTCGCGGAAGTAGATCGAGCGGAAGTACTGGCGGTCGCGCTGCTCGGTGACGGAGAGGCCGTGCGCCTCCCTGAGCCGGGCGACCATCGCGGTCTGCGCGGCGTCGTCGGCCGCCCGGAACGCGATGTGGTGCACCGAGCCGGCACCGGTCCGGCCCGCCAGGAAGCCGCCCACCGCCCGCAATGTCACCGAGCCGCCGATCGCGGCCCCGCCGACGTAGCGGGTCGCCGAGCCTTCGCGGGCAGCCTCGGTCAAGCCGAGCACGTCCGTGAGGATCGCGGCGGTGGGACCCGCCTCGGCGAGTAGCAGCGTCACCCCGTGCAGGCCGCGGATCGCGTGCTCCGCCGGGACCGTGCCGCCGGTCCAGAGCGCCGCTCCGGCGTCGTCGGTGCCGACGAGCGCCAGCATCATGCCGTCCGGATCGCGGAACCGCAGGGTCGGCTCGCCGAACGCGTGCACCAGCGCCTCGTGGGCGGCGCCGGCCTCGATCAGGCGGTGGGTCCACCAGCCGATCGAGGCGCGGGGCACCCGGAAGGCGGTCTCCTGCGTCTCGCCGATCCCGACCCGCCCCGGCGCGGCGTGCGCGATCGGGAAGAAGGTCAGGAGCGTGCCGGGCCGGCCGGTCTCGTCGCCGTAATACAGGTGGTAGGTGCCCGGATCGTCGAAGTTGACGGTCTTCTTCACGAGCCGCAGGCCGAGCACGCGCGTGTAGAAATCGAGGTTGCGCGCGGCCGACCCGGCGAAGGCCGTGACGTGGTGGAGGCCGGTCTCGGACATGGTGGTGTCTCCCGCTTGAGCCGCGCCGCCGCGATAGGGCGGGCTCCGATGGGTGCAATCTGAGGCTTGCCATCGCTCCGGAAAAGCGAAACGATCGAAACTCATCGTTTCCAGGATGCGCCGATGCGGCTGCCGGATTTCGAGGCGTGGGCGGTGTTCGCCAAGGTGGTCGAGGCCGGCTCCTTCGGGCGGGCGGCGGCGGAACTCGGACTGTCGAAGGGTACGGTGTCGAAGGCGGTCGGCCGGCTGGAGGTTCGCCTCGGCGCGCGCCTGTTCCACCGCACGTCGCGCAAGCTCGCCCTGACCGAGGCGGGCCTGGCCGCCCGGGAGGACGCGGCCCGCCTCCTGGCGGACGGCGAGGCGGCTGAGGCGCGGGCGACGGCCGGTGCCGCGGAGCCGCGTGGCCCGGTGCGGCTCGCGGCGCCGATGACCTTCGGGGTGCTGCACGTGGCGCCGCTGCTGCCGGATTTCCTGGCGCGCCACCCGGCCGTCTCCGTGGACCTGCACCTGTCCGACGCGGTGGTCGACCTCGTCGGCGGCGGCTTCGACATCGGCCTGCGCATCGCGGCGCTGCCGGATTCCTCCCTGCGGGCGCGGCGCCTCTGCGCGGTCCGCCGCTCGCTGGTGGCCGCGCCCGCCTATCTCGACCGGCACGGACGCCCCGGGCACCCGGACGATCTCGAACGGCACGCCTGCCTGAGCTACGCCTACCTGCCGACGCCGGACCGCTGGCGGTTCACCGACGCAGGCGGCGCCGAGGCGGTGGTCGTGCCGCGGGGCCCGATGCGGGTGAACAACGCCGAGGCACTGGGGCCGGCGCTGCTCGCCGGGCTCGGGGTCGCGTTGCAGCCCGACTTCATGGTCTGGGAGCACTTGGAGGCCGGCCGGCTGGAGCGCGTGCTGCCGGGCTGGTCGCCGCCGCCGATCGCCCTGCATCTCGTCATGCCGCCGGGCGAGCCGCGCCCGGCCCGCGTCACCGCGCTGATCGCCCATCTCCAGCGCGCGCTGGTCGACGCGCCGTGGGCCGGCCCTTCGAGCGCCTGACGGTCCCGGCCGCGCGCGGCGCATCGGATCGCCGCGCGGACGCCTCACCTGGATCAAGCCCGGCCGGGCCGTGGGGCGCTATTGCCGGCCGGTCGCCGCGTAGACACCGGCCGGGTGCGCCGCCGCACCCCGCATCGGAGGCGCAGGTAACGATCGCCGATGCGCGCCGTATCTTGTGCAGTGCACCCGACGCACACGGTCCGCCGTTCGGAGGCCACCATGAGGATCCTGATCGCGGCGACGCCGCTCACCGGGCACGTCAACCCGCTCCTGGCCATCGGCCGCCTCCTCGCCGGACGCGGCGACGCCGTGACGGTCCTGACCGACCCGCGGTTCCGCGGAGCCGTCGAGGCCGCCGGTCTGCGCTTCTCGGGATACGACGACGACGGCTCGGCGCAGTACCTGGAGCCGGCCCTGCCGCCCGGCCCGGAGCGCTGGCGGAACGAGTTCGACCGGCGCTTCATCGCGCCGATGCCGGTGCAGGCGGCGGCGCTGCGAGCCCTCATCGCCCGGGAGGCGCCGGACGTGATTGTCGCCGGCAGCATGTTCCTAGGCGTGCTGCCGCTGCTGCTGGACACGGCGACGCCGCGGCCGCCGATCGTGACTTGGAACATCAGCTTCCTGTTCCTCGACCGGCCCGACGGCGCCCCCGTCGCCCTCGGCCTGCCGCCGGCGCGGAGCGCCGCCGAACGGGACCGCTACGCGGAGCTGAAGGCGCGTGTGGACGCGGCCTACGTCGATCCGGTGCGCGCCCGCGCCGACGCACGGCTCGCCGCGATGGGTCTGCCGGGCCTGCCGGCCTCGCTGACGCACGCGGTCGTCGTGCTGCCCGACCTGTTCCTTCAGCCGACCGTGCCGGAATTCGAGTACGACTTCGGTGCCCTGCCGCCGGGCCTGCGCTTCATCGGCTTGCCGCCCCTGCCGCAGGCGCCCGCCGACCTGCCGGACTGGTGGTCGGAGCTCGACGGCGGCAAGCCGGTGGTCCTCGTCACCCAGGGCACGCTCGCCAACGCGGATCTCGGGGCGCTGATCGAGCCCACGCTCGCGGCGCTGGCGGACCGGGACGACCTCCTCGTCCTCGCCACCACCGGCGGACGGCCGGTCGAGGCCCTGCGCGGGCCGCTGCCGCGCAACGTCCGGGTGGCGCGCTTCCTGCCCTTCCGCGAGCTGCTGCCGAAGGTGAGCCTGCTGGTCACGAATGGCGGCTACGGCAGCGTCTCGCAGGCGCTCAGTGCGGGCGTGCCGATCGTCGCGGCCGGCCGCACCGAGGACAAGGCGGAGGTCGGCGTGCGGATCGCGTGGTCGGGTGTCGGTCTCGACCTCGCCACCGACACGCCGGACCGCGAGACGATCCGCGCGGCGGTCGAGACCGTGCTCGGCGAGCCGCGCTTCCGGCAACGGGCTGCGGCGATGGCCGAGGCCTTCGCCCGGCGCGACGCCGCACGCGAGACGCTGGCCGCGATCGACGAGGCCGCCGGTCACCGGAGATCCGAAGAGCCGCACAGGAGGTTCGCATGACCCCGCACACCCACGCCGCCCCGCAGCCCGTTGCCCGTACCGCGCCCTGTCCGGCGGGTCCGGTGCGGCGCTCGCTCGCCACCGTCGTGCTCGCCCTCGTGACCGGGTTGCCGCTCGGCTCCGCCGGCCGGCTCGTTCCGGACGCGGAGGAGCGGGACGGCCCCTATGTCGGCGTCTGACGGGCGCGATCCCGCATTGCGGATCGTGGTCGATCTCAACCGCTGTCAGGGCTACGCGCAGTGCTGCTACGCGGCGCCCGGCGCCTTCGTCCTGCGCGGCCACGAGATCCTGTTCTACGATCCGTCGCCTCCGGCCCATCGCCGGGGCGAGATCGAGCGGGCCGTGCTCGCCTGCCCGGTCCGCGCCATCGCGGTCCAGACGGCGGCGGACGAGGAGGACGTGGCGTGAGCGCGGCGGAGCTGGCGGGCATCGTCGTCGTCGGCGCGTCGCTCGCGGGCCTGCGCGGCGCGGAGGCCCTGCGCCGGGGCGGCTACGAGGGGCCGCTCACGATCGTCGGCGCCGAGCCCCACCGGCCCTACGACCGGCCGCCCCTGTCGAAGCACGTGCTCGCGGGCGAACTCGCCGCCGACGCGACGGGTCTGCCGGCGCTGGCGCCGCTGCGGGCGCGCTGGCGGCTCGGCCAGCCGACGGTCGGCCTCGACCGCGCGGACCGGATCGTGCGCCTCGCGGACGGGACGCGCCTCGCCTACGACCGGCTGCTGGTCGCTACCGGCGCCGAGGCGCGGCCCTGGCCGGCTCCCACCGGCGGGACGCTGACGGGCGTGTTCACCCTGCGCGGCCGGGACGATGCGGCGGCCCTGCGCGCGGCGCTCGCCGCCGGCCCGCGCCGGGTGCTGATCGTCGGCGCCGGCCTGATCGGCTGCGAGGCCGCCTCCTGCTGCCGCGATCTCGGCCTCGCCGTCACCGTCGTCGATCCGAATCCGACGCCGCTCGCCCGTTCGCTCGGCACCGGCATCGGAGGGGTGATCGCCGCCTGCCTGCGCGACGCGGGCGTGGCGTTCCGTCCGGGCACGCAGGTCCGGGCCTTCGAGGGCGACGGCGCGGGCCACGTGGTCCGCGCCCGGTTCGCGGATGGCGGCGCGATCGAGGCGGATCTCGTGATCGCCGCCCTCGGCGCCACTCGGGCGACCGGCTGGCTCGCGGGTGCCGGCCTGCGCGCGGACGCGGGCGGCCTGACCTGCGACGCGGCCTGCCGGGCGCTCGCCGCCGACGGCACGCCCTGTCCAGACATCTACGCGGCCGGCGACGTGGCGCGCTGGCCGATCCCGGTCTACGGCGGCCGGCTGGTCTCGGTGGAGCACTGGGGCAACGCGGTGGAGCAGGCGGGCCACGCGGCGCGCAATATGCTGGCCGGGCCGGACGACCAGCGCCCCTACGCGCACCTGCCGGCCTACTGGTCGAGCCAGTTCGGCATCAACATCAAGGCGGTGGGCCTGACCGACGGGGCCGATTCCGTCGCCGTGGTGCAGGGCTCGCGCGCCTCGCGCCGCTTCCTCGCCGTCTACGGCCGGGCCGGGCAGACGATCGCCGCCGTGTCGTTCGATCAGGCCCGCTGGCTGCCCGCCTACGCCGACGCGATCCTCGCCGGGCGGCCGTTCCCGCCGATCCGCGACGCCACCGACCGAGCGCGCCCGGAATCGCTGGCGCCGGGCTTCCCGTCGCCACGGGCGGTCAGCGCCGACGAGTTCGCCCATGCCTGACGACACGCCACCTGCGGACGCGCTGTTCGCCGCGGTGCTGGACCCCGCCTACCGCGCGGATCCGTACCCGCTCTACGCACGGCTGCGGGAGCGGCCGGTCTCCCGCCAGCGCGACGGCAGCTACGTGGTCAGCGCCCACGCGGCGATCCGGAGCCTGCTGTTCGACCCGCGTCTCAGCTCCGAGGATCTGCCGCCCTCACGCCGGCCGCGCACCGGCAACCCGCTCAAGGACTGGATCCTGAACCCGATCCGCAACCGGATCGCCACCGCCCACCGCCCGCTGATCTTCCGCGACCCGCCGGACCACGACACCCTGCGCGCCCTGGTGATGCGCAGCTTCACCGTGCCCCGGGTCGAGGCCCTGCGCGGGCGGATCGTGCGCGACGTGGACGCGCTGCTCGACGCCTGCCGCGGGCGCGACCGGATCTGCCTCGTGGACGACCTCTCCTACCCGCTGCCGGTCGCGGTGATCTGCGACCTGCTCGGTGTGCCCGAGGCGGACGAGCCGCGCTTCCAGGCCTGGGCGACCGAACTGGCGACAGCCCTCGAGCCGGATGCCCGCCACGACGAGGCCGGGCGGCACCGCATCGTCGCGGCGTTCGACGCGATCTCGGCCTACATGCGCGACCTGATCCGGGAGAAGCGCCGCCGCCCGGCCGATGACATGCTGAGCGAACTCGCGGGGCCCGGCCCCGATGGCCGTCGCCTGATGGGTGCGTTCGACCTGATCTCCACCGCGATCCTCCTGCTGGTCGCCGGCCACGAGACCACGGTGAACCTCATCACCAACGGCATGCTCCAGCTCCTGCGCCACCCGCGCGAGCTGGAGCGCCTGCGCGCCGACCCGGAGCGGGCCCCGCGGGTGATCGAGGAGGTGCTGCGCTTCGACCCGCCGGTGCATTTCCGGACCCGCAAGGCGCTCGGCGCCATCGAGATCGGCGGCGTGACCATCCCGCAGGGCGCGCCGGTGGTGCTGCTGTTCGCCGCCGGCAGCCGCGACCCGGAGCGGTTTCCCGATCCGGACCGGTTCGACCCGGACCGTGCCGACAACCAGCACTTCGGGTTCGGCGGCGGCCTGCACTACTGCGTGGGCGCACCGCTCGCACGGATCGAGGCCGAGATCGCCCTCGTCGCCCTGTGTCGGCGGCTGCGGGAGCCGCGCCTCGTCATGGATCCGCCGCCCTACCGCCCCGGCGCCTCCCTGCGCGGCCCGGAGCAACTCCACATCGGCATCGCCGGGATCGATTGAGTCTCCGCCTCAGCGCGGGGCGGAGGGCTTGAAGCTCCACAATTCGGTCGGCAGGCTGATCGGCGCGTCGGGCCTATAGAAGGCCGAGTCCTGGATGTGCGAGGTGGTGACGTAGAGCGTGCCGTCCGGCCCCTCGCTGAACGTATCGGGCCAGCGCAGACGCGGATCCTGCACCAGGGTCGTCAGGCCGGCATTGTTGCCGCCGAGTTCCCGGACCTTGATCGCGTCGTCCTGGGGCGAGGTTACGTACATCCGGCCGTCGCTCCGCGCGATGATCAGCCCGTCGGCGGGGCCGTTCTCGCCGATTGTCGCGATCTTGGCCGTCAGGCTGCGGTCGCTCAAGGATTCCGGGACGATCGCGGCGGTGGCCCAGCCGGTCAGGGCGTCGGTCGGCAGGCTGTAGAGGGTCTTGCCCTTGATCGCCTGCCAGTACAGCGTCCCGCCGTCCGGAGAGAGTGCGATGCCGTCGGCCGCGAACTCGACGCCGCGCCCGTCGGGCCGGCGCAGGGGCTTGCCGTCGTAGGTCACGGTCACGCTCTTGTCGGGCATGGTCGCGGGGGCGCCCGCGAGCAGCCGCTTGGCGGAGCCGGAGTCGATGTCCACGACGATCAGCGCGCCCTCGGCGCCGGAATCGGTGAGGTAGGCGGTCTTGCCGTCCGGCGAGATCCGCACGTCGTTGAGATAGGAACCCTGCGGGGCGATCGACGGGTCGAAGGCGATGGTCTTCGTCACCGCGTTGGTCTTCAAGTCGATGCCGACGAGCTTCGGCCCGTCCTTGACGAGCGCCGCCATGGCGGGGGCCGCCGCATCGACCACCCAGAGGCGGTCGTGGGGATCGGCCACCACGCTCTGCACGCAGACGAAGTGGGTCTTCGGGTCGAGCGTGTCCTTGCGCGCGTTGCGCCACGCGTTCCACTCGGCGTTCGGGTAAGGCACCGGCTTGCCGTCCTTCAATTCGGCCACGGAGACCGGCGCGTCCTCGGTCCAGCGCGGGAAGTTGACGAAGATCCGCCCGTCCTTGGTGACCGTCACGCCGGTCACCTGATGGTCGAACCGGGCCACCTGCGTGAGCCCGCCCGGCGATGCGGTCGGTGCGGGTGTGGCCGGACGGGACGGCTCCTGCGCCAGGGCCGGGGCAGCGGTGGCGTAGAACAGCGTGGCGCTCAGCGCCCGGATCGTCGGCGTCGTGATCATGCGTGATACCCAATGAAAACGGGCGGCTTGCGCCGCCCGGATGCCGGTAGAGCGAGAAGAAATCAGTTCGGGTGGAAGACGACCTTCACGCAGCCGTCCTTCTTGTCGCGGAACGTCTTGTAGAGATCCGGGCCGTCGGCGAGATTCGTCGAACGGTGGGTGATCAGCGACGTGACATCGAGCTTGCCCTGCTGGATCAGCTCCGTGAGCGTCTCCAGGTAGCGCTTCACGTGGGTCTGGCCGCTCTTGAGGGTCAGGCCCTTCTGCACCACCGAGCCCATGTTGATCGGCAGCGGCCCGCCGTAGACGCCGGGGATCGAGACGATGCCGCAGGGGCGCACCGCCTTGATCGCCTCGGTCAGCACGTAGGGCCGCTCGGTCGCGGTGAGCTTCTCCTGGATCGCGCTCACCACGCCGGCGATGCCGTGGCCGGCGGTGGCCTCCATGCCGACGCAGTCGATCACCGCGTCGGCGCCCTCGCCGCGGCTGATCTCCTTGATGCGCTCGAACACGTCTTCCTTCTCAAAATCGATGATGTCGGTCGCCCCCGCCTTCCGCGCCAGTTCGAGGCGCTCGGGAACCGTGTCGATGGCGATGATCCGCTCGGCACCCATCAGCTTGGCCGACTGGATCGCGAAGAAGCCGACCGGCCCGGCGCCCCAGATCGCAATCGTCTCGCCGCCCTGGATCTCGCAGTGTTCGGCGCCCTGCCAGCCTGTGGGCAGGATGTCGGTGAGGAACAGGGCCGACTCGTCGTCCATGCCGTCCGGGACCTTCATCGGCGCCACGTCGGCCATCGGCACGCGGACGTACTCGGCCTGGCCGCCCGCGTAGCCGCCGGTGAGGTGCGAGTAGCCGAACAGGCCGGCGGTGGTGTAGCCGAACATCGCGGCCGCCATCTCGGCGTTGCGGTTCGAGCGCTGGCAGACCGACCAGTTGCCGAGCTTGCACTGGCGGCATTCGCCGCAATTGATGTTGAAGGGCACGACGATCCGGTCGCCCTTCTTGAACTTTGTGAACCCCTGGCCGACCTCGACGACCTCGCCCATGAATTCGTGGCCGAGCACATCGCCGGATTCCATGGTCGGCATCAGTCCGTCCATGAGATGGAGGTCCGAGCCGCAGATCGCGCAGGACGTGACCTTGATGATCACGTCGCGGGAATCCTCGATCTGCGGATCCGGCACCGTATCGCAGCGGATGTCGTTCCTGCCGTGCCAGCAGAGAGCCTTCATCGTTCTGATCTCCAGATGGGAAGCGTGCGCGCGGGCGCGGCCTGACGAGGAAGCCCGCGATGACACGGCCAAGTTCCAACGGTGCGTTCCCGAGGTCGGCGGGTCGTCCGGCGCAGGATTTCGGGCGTGCGCGGGCGCGCGCGGCTGCCCGCGTCGGCCTCGCCGATCCGTTCGTCGTCTGAGGGCGGTCCGGAGACCCGCTTACTCGCTCTTGCGCATGGCCGCCCGCAGCACGCGCATCACGTCCGCGACGGCGACGCTCTCAGGGGTGTCGGCGCGGGCGGCGAGGGAGACCCCCGCCGCCACGTGCTCGGCGATGATGACCAGCGCCACCTCCCGCAGGGCGGCGGTGATGGCGTTGATCTGCTGGACCTCGTCGAGGCAGTAGCGGTCGGCTTCGACCATCCCGCGCAGGCCCCGCACCTGACCTTCGATCCGGTTCAGGCGCTGGAGCAGCGGCCGCTTGGCCGCGTCGCTGCGCCGGAGTTCGATCCTGTCCCCGGCGATGTCCGCCTCGATCCCGTCCACGGTTGCCCCCGTCGCCCCGAGGGTTCATGACCTATCATAGGTTATGGCGATGGTCCCCGCGCACGATGCGGGACGCGCGCGACGCCTCAGGCGATCTGTTCGTTCTGCGCGCTGCTGTCGGGCCGGGCCGGGCCGAGATTGGGCTCCTCGCCCATCGGCTTGTTCTTGAACACGGTGTACTCGCCCTTGCCGTCGAGCGAGGGCCCCTGCGTCCAGCGGCCGCCCTCGGACAGGGTGCCGTCCACCGACGTGACGTAAAAATTGTAGTTGTTGCGCTGATCCTCCTTCTCCTGCGGGAAGGAGTTCGGGATCGGCAGCGCCCCGGCGTGGCCGCCGAGTTCCTCGATCACCGCGAGCCATTGTTGCTGGTGCATCGTGTCGCGGGCGATCATGAAGTGGAGCATGTCCTTCATGCCGGCATCGTTGGTGGCGTTGTACAGCCGCGTCGCCAGCACCCGGCCGGTGCTCTCGGCGGCGACGTTGCAGTACATGTCCGCCGCGAGATTTCCGCTCGCGTAGATGTGGCTCATGTCGAAGGGCACGCCCTCGCAATTGGCCGGAAAGGCTGCCATGCCGGTCGACAGGATGTGCCGGTGCAGCATGCCCTCGACCATGTGGCGCGGGTTCTCGCCGCCCATCACTGCGCCGACGATGGTGTCGGCCGCCCCGGCCTCCTGGACCTTGGACGGCGCGGTCTCGAGATTCATCGCCACGGCCGTCGCCAGCATCTCGATGTGGCCGATCTCCTCGGTGGCCGTGTTCAGCAGCATCTCGCGGTACTTGGTCGACGGGCCGCGCGCGCCCCAGGCCTGGAAGAAGTACTGCATGCACACGCGGATCTCGCCCTCGATACCGCCGATCGCCTGCTGGAGCATGCGGGCGAAGACGGGATCGGGGCTGTCGACGCGAACGGGATACTGAAGGCGCTTGTCGAAGTAGTACATGGGAAAATCCCCGCGTATGTCGGGCGCCAGATACTCACCGTGAGTATGTGACGAATACCCCTCCAACCACCCGCGGCGGCGCGGGTTCGCACGGCCCGCGCAAAAAGGGCGTGGGAACCGATGCCGGTCGAGGCCGCTCGCGCGCGTTCGGACCGGCCCATGCCACGGCGGTGGAGCGGAACCGCCGCGGGGCTTCCGGCCGTTGACACGCTTTCGACGGAGCGATGGCGATGCCCTTCATCGAGGCCCGGGACGGCGCGCGGCTGTTCTACAAGGATTGGGGACGCGGACGGCCGGTGGTGCTGATCCACGGCTGGCCGCTCGATGCCGACATGTGGGAGTACCAGCAGCCGGCGCTGACCGAGGCGGGCTTCCGCACCATCGCCTACGACCGGCGCGGTTTCGGGCGCTCCGACCAGACCTGGGCGGGCTACGACTACGACACCTTCGCCGACGACCTGAAGGCCGTGCTCGACGGTCTCGACCTTCAGGATGTGGCACTGGTGGGCTTCTCGATGGGCGGCGGCGAGATCGCCCGCTACATGGGCCGGCACGGCGGGGCCCGCGTCACCCGGGCGGCGTTGATCTCGGCGGTGCCGCCGTACCTGCTCAAGACCGCCGACAACCCCGACGGTGTCGACGCCGCGGTGTTCGCGGGCATGATCGACGGCCTCAAGAAGAACCGCCCGCATTTCCTCGCCAATTTCGCCAAGACGTTCTTCGGCGCCGGGGTCTTCTCCTCGCCGGTGTCGGCCGAGCTGATCCAGTGGACCGGGAACCTCGCGATGCTGGCATCGCCGAAGGCCACGGTCGACTGCGTGCGCGCCTTCGGCGAGACCGACTTCCGCGCCGACATGGCCGCCTTCCGGGTGCCGACCCTGGTGGTGCACGGCGACGCCGACGAGACCGTGCCGTTTCCCGTCTCCGGCAAGGCGGCGGCCGCCGCGATCCCGGGGGCCCGGCTCGCGGTCTACGAGGGTGCATCGCACGCCGTGCCGTTCACCCACGCCGATCGCCTGAACGCCGACCTCCTGGACTTCCTGAAAGGCTGAGACCTCCATCCGCCTTGGAACGAAAAAAGCCGCCCGGAGGCGGCTTTTCGGATCGGAGGGACGCGCCCGTCAGGAGCGCATGCGGGTGCGGATCTCGCCGAGGCTGGAGCGGATCAGTCCCTGGGCGGCCTCGCCCTGCATCCGCTCGCGCAGGATCGTCTCGGAGACGCGGACCGCAGCCTCCGCGGCGGCGGCGCGAACCTGCGCCTCGGCCTGGGCCTCGGCCTGCGCGATCTTCGTCTCGGCGGCCTTGGTCCGGCGGGCGAGGAACTCGTCGAGCTTGCGGTGCCCCTCGTCGGCGGCGCGCTGCGCTTCCTCGCGGGCGTTGGCGACGATCGTCTCCGCCTCGCGCTCGGCCTCGGTCCGGCGGCGCTTGTAGTCGGCCAGCACGGCGGCGGCCTCCTCGCGCAGGCGCTTGGCCTCGTCGAGTTCGTGGCGGATGCGGTTGGCGCGCCCGTCGAGCCCCTTGGTCATCGTCGTGAAGCCGCCGACCTTCCAGACGATCGCCATGAAGACGAAGAAGGCGACGGCGACCCAGAATTCCGCTTCGAGCAGCATGAACCGTCCCCGTCAGTGTGCGGTGGCGTCGAGGGCGCGGTCGAGGCTCGCCCGGTCGGGAGCCTGCCCGGTCAGGCGCTCGACGATCGCCGCGGCCGTGTCGCCGGCGATCTCGCGGACGTTGCCCATGGCCTGCTCGGTGCGGCTGCGGATGGTCGCCTCGGCGGCTGCGAGCTTGGCGTTCAGGTCGCCTTCGAGCGACTTCCGCTTGTCGTCGGCCTCGGCGGCGAGGTCGTTGCGCGTGGCCTGGGCGATGTCGCGCGCCTTGGCCTGCGCGTCGCTCAGCGCGGTCTCGTAGGCCACGCCCGCGGCGTCGGCCTCGGACTTCATCGCCTGCGCCTGGTCCAGATCCGAGCGCAGCCGCTCGGCGCGGTTGTGCAGGATGGCCTGGATCCGCGGCAGCGCGATCTTGTCCATCAGGTAGTAGAGCAGCCCGAAGGCGAGGGCGAGCCAGATGAGCTGCGCCAGGAAGCCGGAGCTCTCGAAGGGCGGGAAGGCGCCGGTGTGGCTGTTGGCGTGCTCGGTATGGCCCGGCACGATCTGTGTGTCGGCGCCCGGAGGCGGCGTTGTGAGGGGGTTGGGCTGCGCCATGACACCGTCCGAGAGGGCACCGCGGCGGCGGTGCAGAAACACGGTGAGCGCCCGCGCCCAGGCGCCGGACGCTCACCCGCGAAGCGGCGGCCGAGGCCGCCCGGCCGGGAGCCGCGTCGCCGCGACCCCCGGAGTGCGCCTCAGACGGCGAACAGGAGGAGGAGGGCGATCAGCAGCGAGAAGATGCCGAGCGCCTCGGTGAGGGCGAAGCCCAGGAGCAGGGTGGCGCGCTGGCCGTCGGCAGCGGAGGGGTTGCGAAGGGCGCCGGCGAGGAACTGACCGAACAGATTGCCGAGGCCGATGCCCGCGCCCGCCATGCCGAGGCAGGCGAGGCCGGCGCCGATGTACTTCGCAGCGACGGGATCCATGATATCTCCTGAGGTCTCTTCTTTGCGAAAAACGTGCGCGACGTTCGCGGCGGGTGGAGCCGACCGTCAGTGGCCGGGGTGAAGGGCGTCGTTGAGGTAGATCGCCGTCAGCGTCGCGAAGACGTAGGCCTGGAGCGCCGCGACCAGGAATTCGAGGGCGGTCAGGGCGATCGTCAGGAACAGCGGCAGGGGCGATAGCACGCTCCAGGCGCCGGCGAGAAGGAGTTGCACCACGAAGAAGGCGAAGATCTTCATCGCGATGTGGCCGGCCAGCATGTTGGCGAACAGACGGACCGAGAGGCTGATCGGCCGCGAGATGAACGAGATCACCTCGATCGGCACGAGGATGCCGAGCAGCACCTTCGGCACCCCCGACGGGACGAACAGGCCGAAGAAGTGTGCGCCGTGCTTGTAGACGCCGTAGCCGACGACCACCGAGATCACCAGGGCGGCCAGCCCGAAGGTGATGATCAGGTGGCTGGTGACCGCGAAGGCGTAGGGGATCATCCCGAACAGGTTCAGGACCAGCACGAACATGAACAGCGAGAACACCAGCGGCATGAACTTCTTGCCGCCGTCGCCGGTCGCCTGATGGAGGGTGTCCTCCATGAACTCGTAGAAGATCTCCGCCAGCGCCTGCATGCGGCCCGGCACGACGGCGCGCGAGGCGGTCGCGACGATGGTGATCAGCGCGATCACGCCGACCGCGGCGAACATGTACAGGGCCGACTGGGTGAACGCGAGCTGCTGGCTGCCGATATGGCCGAGCGGCACGAGCGTCTTCAGCTCGAACTGGTGGATCGGGTCGATCGTGACCGCCATGCCCGTTTCCCGCCCTCGCATCTCGCTGCCCGGCAGCGCCGGGACTCACAACCCCTGGTGATCGGCGCGCCTTATGGCTGCTACCGATCGCGCTGTCCGGGACGCCCGCCGGCAAAGCCTGACACGCGCATCACGTTGTAGATGCCCGCCACGCACCCGAGCAGCAGGAGGACGATCAGGCCCCAGGGTTTCGTCCCGAAGACATGATCGACGATCCAGCCGAGGATGCCCCCCGCGATCACGCCCGCGACGAACTCCGTGGAGAGCGTCATCGCCTGCGCCAGCGGGGTGCGCCCAGTGTCCCGAGGGCGCGTCGAAGGATCGGGAGCAGCCAGCGGCCGCTTCCGTTCGATCTGCGTCTCGAGACGTCTGAGCCTCGCGGAAAGGTCGCTATCCGGCGGCGTGCCCTCGGCCCCGTTTCCGTCCCTGGTTCCGTCGCCGTTCACGGCTCAAAACTCACGGGGCGGAAGGATCTGGAACCGGCTGGACGCCCCCTTCAAGCGCGGCGCACCATAGTTTCGCCTACCTTGGGTGTCAAGGCGATCTGGCCTCACGGCAACCCTTTGTTTTTGCTCTATTTTCGTCGTTCGAGCGCGGTTTGTCCGGCCTGTTTTCCGGGCGGTTCCGGAGCGCCGGATCAGGCTCCCAGGATCGGCTTGATCACCTTCTCCATCCCCTCGATCGTCATCTCGCCGGTGAAGCGCTCGCCGTTGATGAAGAAGGTCGGCGTGGAGTCGACCTTGAAGGTCTCCAGGCCGCGCTGCTTCACGCCGTTGACGGCGTTGTAGATCTTCTGATCCTTCAGGCAGGCCTCGAACTTCTCCTTGGTGTAGCCCGCCTGCCGGAGCATCTGTTCGAGGGCATCGACCGGCTTCTGGGTGAACGCCCAGGCGGATTGCTGATCGAACAGCAGGTCGGTGATGGGGTAGTACATCTTGTTGCCCTCGCAGCGCGCCAGCATGAAGGCGGCGGTGGCCAGCGGGTCGAGGGGGAACTCGCGCAGGGTGAAACGGACCTTGCCGGTGTCGATGTAGCGCGCCTTCAGGGCCGGCCACGTGTCGCGGTGGAACGCGGCGCAGTGCGAGCAGGTCATCGAGGCGTACTCGATGATCGTCACCTTGGCATCGTCCGGCCCGAGCCAGACGTCGCCCAGCGGTCCCGGCTGCATCAGGGCCGCGACGTTGATCGAGTCCGCGCGCGCGGAGCCGGTCATGCGCGGCAGGAGGCCGGCGCCGAGGGCGAGGCCGGAGATCTTCAAAGCGTCGCGTCGCGTGGTCATGGCCGTGACTGCCTCCGCCCGAGGGCCCGTTCCGATGGCCTGACCGGGTATCCGCGGACGCAGCGCGTGGCAAGGCGGCGCGTTCGCGCGCGGGCGCCTGCCGGGGTCGGTCAACGCGGCGGGCCGACAGGTCCGGAGCGGTCAGGGCACTTGGCGGGTCGCCACGGCGGCGACCCCGAGACGGTCGAGCGCATCGCGCAGGCGCTCGTCGGCGATCGGCGCGACCGCCTGCGCGACCTCCCCGCGGCGGCCCGGATCGACGGCGCGCGCCGCCTTCCGCGCCGCGCCGCCGCCGACCCGATCCTGCTGGAGGACGATGCGGCCGACGCAGGCCCAGCCGTAATGAGCGTTGATGCGCTGGATCACCACCGGCGCGAGGTGCTGCAACTCGATGGCGAACACGCCCTCGACGCGCACCACCAGCGTACCGGAATCCGGCGCCTCGGCGGATTTCCGCCGCCGCCGCGGCCATTCGAGCTTTGAGGGGCGGCAGTAGCGGGCGAGCCGCTCGCCGACGATCTCGGGCCACGCGGCCAGGATGTCGGTCGAGGCGAAGCCCTGCGCGGCGAAGGCCGGCCCGATGCAGCCCTCGATCAGCTCGGCCAGCGGTTTGACGCGCGCCATTCGTCCCAGGGCCCCGGCTTCGACATCCGGCAGGTTAGCGCAGGACCGTTGACGAATGCAGCGGCCTCGGACCCTTTGAACGCCGGGCCGTGCCCGCTATGCAGCCCTGGCCCATGCCGATCCGCCCCGCCCCGGGCCCGCGACCCGATCCCGGACCGCGCGCCGCCGACCTGCTCGTGTGGTACGACCGGCACCGCCGCGTCCTGCCCTGGCGCGCGCTGCCGGGGCAGGTGCCCGACCCGTACCGGGTCTGGCTCTCCGAGGTGATGCTTCAGCAGACCACCATCGCGGCGGTGCGGCCGTATTACGCGACGTTCCTGGCGCGCTTCCCGGACGTGGCGGCGCTCGCCGCCGCGCCCGAGGACGCGGTGATGTCGGCCTGGGCCGGACTCGGTTACTACTCACGCGCGCGCAACCTGCACGCCTGCGCGCGCGCGGTCGCCGCGGCCGGACGGTTCCCGGACACGGCCGAGGGCCTGCGCAAGCTGCCGGGCATCGGCGCCTACACGGCGGGAGCGATCGCGGCGATCGCCTTCGACCGGGCCGAGGCGGCGGTGGACGGCAACGTCGAGCGGGTGATGACGCGCCTCTTCGCGGTCGAGGCGCCGCTGCCGGGGAGCCGGCCGGAGATCCGGCGTCTGACGCAAACCCTGGTCCCGGCGGAACGCCCCGGGGACTTCGCGCAGGCGCTGATGGACCTCGGTGCGACGATCTGCACGCCCAAGCGCCCGGCCTGCGCCCTCTGCCCGTGGATGGCGCCCTGCCGGGCCCGCGCGCAAGGCACCCAGGAGAGCTTCCCGCGCAAGATCCGCGCGGTGAAGGGCGCCCTGCGGCGGGGCGCCGTGTTCGTCGCGATCCGCAGCGGCGACGAGGCGGTGCTGCTGCGGACCCGTCCGCCGGAAGGCTTGCTCGCCAGCATGGCCGAGCCGCCGGGCAGTGCCTGGGAGTCGGACTACGACCCGGCGGCCGCGCTCCTCGACGCGCCGCTGGACGCCCGCTGGAAGCGTCTGCCCGGACTCGTCCGCCACGGCTTCACGCATTTCCCGCTGGAACTGACGGTGTTCTCCGCGCGCGTCGCGCTCGCCACCGTGCCGCCGCCTGGCACGCGGTTCACCCCGCGCGCCGCCCTCGACGGGGAGCCGCTGCCCGGCCTGATGCGCAAGGTTCTGGCCCACGCCTTCGATCCGAAGCCGGAGCCCGAGAAGAAGCCGCGCGGCCGGCCGAAGCGCGAGCCGGCGCCGATGCCGCTCCTGGCGGCGGCCGAACCGCCGCCGGAGCCCCCGCCGCCCCGTCCGACCGTGCGGCCGGTGCCGAAGCCGGCGCCGCGCCCGCAGACGCCGCCTGCCGAGGCCATGTTCGACGAGGATGCCGAGTCGGTTGCGCCGCCGCCGCCGAAGTCCGCGCGGCGACCGGCGCGCCGGCGCTGAGATCGAACCGGGATCCCGAAGGGCGAGCCCTTCGGCGGGTTTTCAGGGCCGAGCCCTGGAGCGCGGGGCTCCGCCCCGCACCCCGCGAAAGGGCGCCGCCCTTTCGGAACCCCGATTTGCTCAGCTCCCCATCGCGGCGCGCAACTCGGCGCGGTAGGTGTCGATGACCACCGGCCGGCCGCTCCGCTCGGCGTGCCAGAAGGTCCAGCCGTTGCAGGCCGGCAGGCCCTGGACCAGCGCTCCGATCTTGTGGATGGAGCCGACCACGAGGCCGTTGTCGAGCTGGCCGTCCGGCCGAACCGTGGCGCGGTAGCGGCGGCGCTCGTCGGTCAGCGTCTCGCCCGGCCGGATGTGCCCGGCCTCGATCACCGACAGGAACGGCACGCGCGGCTCGGCGCGCTTGGCCGGCGCCACGAGCAGGGCGGCCTGCGACAGGCGCTCCACTGCCGCGATCCGCGTCCGCGCCGCGGCGGCGTAGGCCGGATCGCGCTCGATGCCGATGAACCGGCGGCCGAGGCGCTTGGCGACCGCGCCCGTCGTGCCGGTGCCGAAGAACGGGTCGAGCACCACGTCGCCGGGATTGGTGGCCGCGAGCAGGGTGCGGGCGAGCAGCGCCTCGGGCTTCTGGGTCGGGTGGACCTTGCGGCCTTCGCCATCCTTCAGCCGCTCCTCCCCCGTGCACAGGGGGATGAACCAGTCGGAGCGCATCTGGAGATCTTCGTTGCCCCCCTTCAGCGCCTCGTAGTGGAAGGTGTAGCCCTTGGACTCGGCCGAGCGCGACGCCCAGATCAGCGTCTCGTGGGCGTTGGTGAACCGCTTGCCGCGGAAGTTCGGCATCGGGTTGGCTTTGCGCCAGACGATGTCGTTCAGGATCCAGTAACCGAGATCCTGGAGCGCGCTGCCCACGCGAAAGATGTTGTGGTACGACCCGATCACCCAGAGGGTCGCGTTCGGCTTCATCACCCGGCGGCACGCGGTGAGCCACTCGCGGGTGAAGGCGTCGTAGGCGGAGAAGCTCGCGAACTTGTCCCAGTCGTCGTCGACGGCATCGACGCGGCTCTGGTCCGGGCGCAGCAGGCCTGCCTCGCCGAGCTGGAGGTTGTAGGGCGGGTCCGCAAACACGCAGTCCACGCTGCTCGCCGGCAGCGCGTTCATCGCGGCGATGCAATCCCCGACGAGCACGTCGTCGAGGGGCAGAGTCGGGGTCTGAAGAGGCGACGGTCTGGGTACGAGACCCATCCGTGGCGCCGACGCGGGCCGCCCGGCACGCGAGACCTGTTTCCGGGCGAAGGCGTCGGCGGCCACGGTACGCTGGGAAGCCATGGCACACACCGGTTACGCGACTGACCCGGGGACCATGCGTCGGACAGGGTAAAGGCCGCGTTCTCCGATTTTCGGTGCGTGCGTCCCGTTCTGGGGCTGCAATTTTTGCCGGCGTCGCGGCATCCGCCCTCTCGTCGATCGCCGGCCCTGGGGAACCCTGACTGGGCAACCGAACTTCGCGCGGAGGCGTAGGCGCCTCTCGCTGACCCCGGCACCAAGCATCGTGCCGAGACGGCAGCCACGTGGGACCCAGCATTTCGCCGCGTGCAGAGCTAGGACATTATGCAGAACATCGCGCCGCGGAGGTGCGCGCGACGTCGACTTGCCCAATACGCCGCCGCGAATGTCCGCAAATATTGATTATTTCGATCGCGTGACGGCCGATGTAATCCTCGATGTCTTCGGCATGACCAGCTCGAAATCGGCGAAATGATGGCCGGAAACGGCGCAGAAACCCTGCCACATTCCGGCCCGGTTCGGACACGACTGGCGCCGCCCCACGAAAACAAAAGGGAATGCGCTGGGTATGAAGTCCGGTTTCACCACGTTCGCCAAGACTCTCGGAATGCTGGCCGCCCTCGTCGGGACCGGCCTGCCCGCCGCCGCACAGAGCGGTGGCGCCTCCTGGTACGGGAGCGGACACCGGACCGCGAGCGGCGAGCGCTTCAATCCGAACGGGATGACCGCGGCGCATCGCACCCTGCCGTTCGGCACCCGCGTCCGCGTCGAGAACACGCGCACCGGCCGCTCGGTGGTGGTGCGCATCAACGACCGCGGACCGTTCGTGCGCGGCCGCATCATCGACCTGTCCCGGGGTTCCGCCCGGGCGCTCGGCATGGGCGGCACCAGCTACGTCTCGCTGCACGTCGTCAACTGAGGCATCCGGAGGTCGCCGCCATCCGGGCGGCGCTGCCGCCGGATGGGACGGGCCGCCCGGCGTCACCGTTGTCCGCGGTGCCGGGCGGCCCCATCTGCTGCCGTATCACCCCGCAGCCGGTCGCCGTCCCATGCCGAAGCCCCTCATCGTCGACATCCCGCACGACCTCGGCCGCGACGAGGCCAAGCGGCGCCTGGAGCAGGGCACGGAGCAGGCCCGGGCGCTCCTGGCCAAGAGCGGCGTCAGCGTCGACCAGCTCGCCTGGACCGGCGACCGCCTGGATTTCGGCGTCTCGGCCATGACGCAGCGGGTGGCGGGCACGATCGACGTCGGGGCCGAGAGCGTGCGCCTCGAAGTGAAGCTGCCGTTCCTGCTCGCCCTGTTCGCGGAGAAGATCCAGAAGGTGGCGAGCAAGGAGGGCAACCTGCTGCTCACCAAGAAGTAGCCGGAACATCCGGCATGGGGACCCGTTCGCCTCGACCGAGCGGCGCCGGGAGAGGAGGCCGCCGACCCTTGAGGAGCGCGCCATGCCCGACATCCGCCTGTCCGATCCGGGAAACATCCCCGAAGTGCCGCAGCCGGCGCCGACGCCCGCCCCGGACACGCCCTACGAGCCCCCTCAGGTGCCGACGCCGGGGCCCGCGCCGGAGATTCCCGGCGGGACGCCCACCGAAGCCCCCGGAATCCACCCGCCCGAGATCCCGGTGAACGATCCCGGCGGCCCGACGATCAGTCCGCCCGGCCCGGCCAACCCCACCGCGTGAGGGCCGCGCGCCGCGTTTGAAGAGCGTGCCGGCCGCTGCCATAAGCCCGGCATGGCCGCTCCCCCCCTTCTGACCCTTCAGGACGCCGCGCTGACCTTCGGCGGCACGCCGCTGATCACCCGGGCCGATCTCAGCATCTCGCCCGGGGAGCGCGCCTGCCTCGTCGGCCGCAACGGCTCCGGCAAGTCGACGCTGATGCGCATCGTCGCCGGGCTGGTCGAGCCCGACCGCGGCCGCCTGTTCGTCCAGCCCGGCACCACGATCCGTTACCTCGCGCAGGAGCCGGACTTCTCCGGCTTCGACACCACCCTCGATTTCGTCGAGTCCGGGCTGGCGCCGGGCGATGCGACGCACCGCGCCCGCTACCTGCTGGAGAGCCTCGGGCTCACCGGCGCCGAGGACCCGACGAAGCTCTCGGGCGGGGAGGGGCGGCGGGCGGCGCTCGCCCAGGCGCTCGCCCCTGAGCCCGACGTGCTGCTCCTCGACGAGCCCACCAACCACCTCGACCTGCCGGCGATCGAGTGGCTGGAGGCGGAGCTGAAGGCGACCCGCGCGGCGCTCATCCTCATCAGCCACGACCGCCGCTTCCTCTCGGCCCTGTCGCGCGCCACGATCTGGCTCGACCGGGGCGAGACCCGGCGGATCGAGCAGGGCTTCTCCGGCTTCGAGGCATGGCGCGACGCCTTCTTCGAGGAGGAGGAGCGCGAGCAGCACAAGCTCGACCGCAAGATCGTCGCCGAGGAGCACTGGCTGCGCTACGGGGTCACCGCCCGGCGCAAGCGCAACGTCCGCCGCCTCGGCAACCTCCAGGCGCTCCGCCAGAGCCGCCGCGAGCTGCGCCGCCCGGTCGGGCAGGTCAGCATGCAGGCGGGCGAGGCGGAGAGTTCCGGCAGCCTCGTGATCGAGGCGCGCGGCGTCTCCAAAGCCTACGGCGACCGCCGGATCGTCGACGGGTTGTCGCTGCGGGTGATGCGCGGCGACCGCCTCGGCGTCGTCGGCGCCAACGGCGTGGGCAAGACCACCCTGATCAACCTGTTGACCGGCCAGCGCGCGCCGGATGCGGGCGACATCGTGCTCGGCACCAATCTCAAGCCGGTGTTCCTCGATCAGACCCGCTCGACCCTGGAGCCGGGCATGACGGTGAGCGACGTGCTCACCGGCGGGCGCGGCGACAGCGTCACGGTCAACGGCCGCAGCCGCCACGTGGTCGGCTACCTCAAGGACTTCCTGTTCTCGCCCGAGCAGGCACGCACGCCGGTCTCCGTCCTGTCGGGCGGCGAGCGCAACCGGCTGCTGATCGCCCGTGCGCTCGCCCAGCCCTCGAACCTGCTGGTGCTCGACGAGCCGACCAACGACCTCGACCTGGAGACCCTCGACCTCCTCCAGGAGATGCTCGGCGAGTACGAGGGCACGCTGATCCTCGTGAGCCACGACCGCGACTTCCTCGACCGGGTGACCGGCAGCGTCCTCGTCTCGGAGGGGGAGGGGCGCTGGGTCGAGTACGCGGGCGGCTACACCGACATGCTCGCCCAGCGCGGATCCGGCGTCGAGGCCCGGGCGGCCGCGGGCAGAGCCAAAGCCGAGACGAAGCCCGAGCGCTCCGAGCCGCGCGAGCGCCCCGCGCCGGGCAAGCCGAAGCTCGGCTTCAAGGACCAGCACGAGCTGAAGACCCTGCCGGGCCGCATCGAGAAGCTGGAGGCGGCGATCCGCCAGCTCAAGGGCATCCTCGACGACCCCGACCTCTACGCCCGCGATCCCGGCCGCTTCGACAAGGCCTCGGCGACCCTGGCTCAGGCCGAGACCGAGCTGGCTGCGGCGGAGGATCGCTGGCTGGAGCTGGAGATGCTGCGCGACGGCTGACCGTTCCGGGCAGACGGCATCGATGCTGCCGGCCTTCATGCTGCCGGAAAGCCGGTGGATCTTGGCGGACAGATCCACCGGACGATGCCCGTGCCGCTGCCTGACGCGACCGCCCGAGCCCTGAGCCGCGCCGGCTGGCTCGCCGGCCTGCCGGCCGTGGCGCTGATCTGGGTGGCCGCGACGTACTGGGCCGCGCCCGGCATCGGCGCCCGCGTCGAGGCCGAGGGGGCCGAGGTCGTCGCCGGAACCGGCACCGAGACCGGCGAGCCCTGGCTGCGGGTCGAGGCGCGCGGACGCGACCTCGTGGCCCGGGGCGAGGCGCCAGACGTGGTCGAGCGCGAGAGCATTCTGGCGCAACTCGCCGCCCTCGACGCGCCGCGACGGGTCGTGTCCGAACTCGGCGTCGTCGAGACCGCCACCCCCTTCGTCTGGTCCGCGACCCGGACGGGCCCCGCCAGCGTCGCGCTCGAAGGCAGCCGCCCGGTGGAGGTCGGCCGGCGCGCCCTGGAGGTGCAGGTGACCGGCGCGCTGGCCTCCGGCACGCGCCTCGACGACACCGCCCGCGCCGCCCGCGGGGCGCCCCCCGACTTCCCCGGGGCGGCCGCTTTCCTCGCGGCGCGGCTCTCGGGGCTCGGCAAGGGCGGCCGGGCGACGCTCAGCGACACGGTTCTCAGCCTGTCCGGCGAGGCGCTGGACATGCCGGCCTACGACGCCCTGCGCGCGGCGCTGGCGCAGCCGCCGGACGGCTTCAGCGTCGGCCGGGTCGAGGTGGTGCCCCCGCGCATCGCCGATTATCGCCTCGTCCTGGAGCGCGCACCCGCCGGGCTCGTCCTCGACGGCTTCGTGCCCGCCGAGGCGGCGCGGACGATGGCGAACGCCATGGCCGCCAAGCTCGCCGAGGGCGCGCCCGTCGAGGACCGCCTGCGCACCGCGCGCGGCCTGCCCGACGGTGTCGATGTCGCGGAACTGGTGGCGTTCCTCGGCCGGCTCGCGGAGTTGATCCAGGCCGGTCGCGTGACCTACGCGAACGGCGCGGTCTCCGTATCGGGCGACGCCGTCGACGCCGACGCCGTCCCCGAGGCACGCGCGCTGCTGCGCGACGGCCGTCCCGCCGGCGTCGCGGCGGGATCTGTCGATCTCGCCGTCCGGCCGCTCTCGCCCTACCGCGTGACGATCCGGCGCGCCGCCGACGGCGTGACCGTCAGCGGGCACCTGCCCGACCGGGAGATGCGCGAGCGCGTCCTCGCGGCCCTGCGCCCCCGCCTGTTCCGCGAGCCGGTGATCGACCGGACCCGGATCGCCGACGGCGCGCCGTCCGGTCTCGGCGCGGCGCTGGCCGCGACGGCACCCCTGCTGGCCAACCTCGCCGCGGGCGAGATCGCGGTCTCGGACCGGACGGTGCGGTTCACCGGCGAGAGCCTCTACCCGGAGAGCGCGGCCCGCGCCCCGGAAGCGCTCGCCGCCGTCCTGCCCGGCGGCTGGAGCGGCAAGGCCGCGGTCGCCCCGCGCAGGCCGGAGGAGCGGCGCGATCCCGCGACGTGCCGCGCGGACTTCTCCGCTACGATGGCAGCGGCGGACCTGCGCTTCCCGGCCGGCAGCGCGGCCCTGGCGGCGGGCTTCTACCCGACCCTGGACGCCCTGGCCGCCCTCGCCAGGGCCTGCCCGGCCCTGCGGATCGCGGTTTCGGGGCCCGCCGACCCGGTTAAGCCGCAGCCGGCCGTCACGGCCGGTCAGGGCGAGGCTGCTGAGACCGCCGGGGCGAAGCCGCCGAAGGTGGACGCGCCGACCGAAGCAAAGCCCGAGCCGGCCAAGGCGCCCGGCGCTGCGCGCAAGGCGAAGCCGGCTCCGAAGCCGGAGGCGGCGAAGAAGCCGGACGAGTCCGAGGTGCCCGCCGATCTGCCGCGGCAGCGGGCGCTCGCCCTGGTGGAGTACCTGCTCCAGGCCGGGGCCCGGCCCGATCAGGTCGCGCCCGGCCCCGACGCCGCGCCCGGCCGCGCCGCCTTCGCGCTGCTGCCATGAGCCGGGCCGCGCCGACGCGTGTCCCCGTGGAGACCGCCCGCCCGTGACCCTGCTGCTCACCGCGCTGTGGCCCGGACTCGCCGGGGCGACGGTGCTCGGTCTCCTGATCGGCTGGCTGGCGGGTTGGCCGGAGCGGCCGGGCGTGCCGCTGGCGATCCTCGGGCTCGCGGCCGGCCTCGCCGCGCTCGCGGTCTCCGGGCTCGTGCCGGGCGCCCCCGGCCTGTGGCTCGACAGCGCCTGCGCCCTCGTGGCGGCCTACGGAGCCGGCTGCGCTCTGGGCGCGCTCGCCCGGAGCCTCGGCGCCCGCGGCTGAGGCCGCGCAACCGGCCGCGCCCGGCCCCCGTTGTCGCTCCGGGGCGCCGATGCGCCCGCCTCGGGGAGGGACGGATGGGTCTGCTCGAATCGGCGATCGGCGGCGTGCTCGGGCAAGTGCTCGGCGGCCGCCAGGGCGGTCAGGGCGGCGGGATGTCGCCGATCGTCAAGGCGCTCCTGATGCTGCTGCTGGCCAAGGGGGCGAGCGGCGGGTTCGGCGACATCTTCGGGCGGGGGCACCGGGGGGAGCCGGGACCGGAGGCCGACCGCTCGGCCGGGGACGGCCCGGCGCCGGGGCGCGGACCGGGCGGGGATATCGGTGGCTACGATCAGTACGGGGATCGCCGCGACGAGCCCGGCTCCGACCTTCCGGGCGGCGGCTTCGACGATCTCGGCGGCATGCTCGACGGCCCCGGCGACGCCCCGGCCCGGGCCGGGACGGGCCCGCGCGATGTCGGGGGCGATCGCGGGGATGATCTCGGAGGTCTCGACGGGCTGGTCGACCGCTTCCGGCAGGGTGGGCTGGGCGACGTCATCGAGTCCTGGATCGGATCGGGGTCCAACCGCCCGGTCGGGCCGGACCAGCTCGCCCGCGCCCTCGGCGACGATACGGTGGGCGCGCTGGAACGCCGGACGGGCATGGACCGGGACCAACTGCTCGCCGAGCTGGCGCGGGCGCTGCCGGAGGTGGTCCACGCCCTGACCCCGCGCGGGCGGATGCCGGACGCGGAGGAGCGGCGGATGTGGTGACGCGCCGCGCGGGACTTCGCGCCGGCTGGAGCCTCACGGATCGGTGATGCCGATACTGAGGATTGTCGTGTTGGACCTTAAACGGGTGTTAGCCTCCGGGCTCTAGCCTCGGCCGCTCGAAACCGGACCGAGCGGGACACCCATGCCTGGCAGGGGCACATTCTCACGCGACCGGCGCGGCAGCCTCGCCGTGATCGTGGCCCTCGCTGCGCCCGCCCTGCTGGTCGGGATCGGCGGCGCCATCGAGATGTCCCGCGCGGTCACCTTCCGCCAGCGCCTGTGGAGCGCCGTCGAGTTGTCGTGCATCCAGAGCGCGGCCTACGTGAACGCGCAGAAGCCGCAGGACGTGACGGTGCGTTCCACAACGACGACCTACCCGGACATGGTCGCGGATATCGCCAAGCGCAACTTCGTTGCCAAGAATATTTCCATCGCCCCGCCGCCGATCACGCTGAACACCGATACAAGCGTTCATGTCGAGGCGACTCGGGACCAGAATCTGGTATTCTCATCGCTTTTCAATACTATCAAAATGACCTTCACTGCCGCGAAGGACTGCGCGGTGATCTCAACCACGGTTGCCAAGACGACCTCGACGTCGATGCCGGAGGTGCTCATCTCGGAATCGTTCGAGGGCAACCACAATGTGGGCGCCAACAGTTGGAGCGTGCTCGGCGGCTACAACAACAGCAACACTTGGAACGGCTGGACCACACAGGCGGCCGGCATCGAGATCAACAGCCAGATCTCGACCTCGGGAACGACGATCCTGTTCGGCACCTACTTCGCAGAGCTCGACAGCGATTGCGGCACATCCGCCAATTCCGGCAACCGCTCCTGCAAGTCAAACTCGACCATGTCGCGGATCCTGAACCTGCCGGCCGGCACCTACCAGATCCGCTACCAGTACCTTTCGCGGCTCCGGGACTGGTCGATCGGCAACTCGGTGATCTGCGGTTCCACGAACAGCGCCGTCTCCTATTACACCACCGAAGGCCAGACCAACCGCATCGAGGTTTACGTCGAGAAGCAGGGCAACTACACCTACAACGCGGCAAACATGGTCGATGTCTGCGTCCAGTCGAACTACTGGACGGAGCGGGTGATCAACTTCACCGTGCCTGCCACCGCGAATTACCGCATCTCCTGGCGGGCGGCGGGACGCGAGGACACCTTCGGCGGCTTGATCGACAACCTGCTGATCTGCCGCAACTACTGCCCGGCGAGCTGAGTCGTGCACCCGACCCTCCAAGCCCTCCGCCCGGTGCGGCGTCTGCGGGCGGACCGGCGCGGAAGCGTGGCGGTGGAATTCGCGCTGCTCGTCTGGCCGGTGATCCTGCTGGTCATGGGCGGGATCCAGCTCGCCATCTATCAGTACACCCAACTGACGCTGAGCAACGCGCTGTTCGACACGGCGTCCGACCCGGAGCCGGCCGTGCTGCTCGGCAATCAGGCGGGATACAAGTCCATCGTCTGCGCCCGCATCCGCATCATGCCGGCGGCGACCTGCGAGGAGAAGCTGCTGGTCGAGATGACGCCGCTTGCGGCGGTCCCGACCGGGACGCTCTCGATCCAGGGGGCGGCGTTCTCGCCCGGCCTGCCGATGAACCTGCTGGTGCTGCGCGCGGCGATCCCCGCCGTGAAGATCGTGCCGCTCTGGCCCCCGACCTGGGCGAAGGCCTCGGTCGTGTTCCGGCGATCGTGAGATGGGTCGCCTCGCACGCTTCGTCCGGGCGCGCCGCGGCGCCGCCGCGGTCGAGTTCGCGCTGCTCGCCACGATGCTGATGAGCCTGACGGCGGCGGCCATCGACCTGATCAACATCTCGGCCTTCAACCGCGAGATCGAGCGGTCGAGCACGCAGATCGCGTCGGCGATCGTGTCCTGCCCGGCCTCCTCGACGCCGGGCTACCTGAGCTGCACCACCGATACGATCCAGGCCTACACCGACCGCAAGGCCAACGTGCTGGTCCGCTTCCCGAGCATGACGCTCGGCATTCTCCAGATCAACGAGGTCTCGGGGGCGATCCGTGTCTGCCGCGGCACCAGCACCTCCGTCGATGCGGATATCGCGGCCCGGGCGCTCGCCGTGCTCAACGAACTCGACGTGGCGATCGTCGTGGTGATGTCGATGACCTACAGGCCCTACCTGCCGCAGATCACTCGGCTGTTCACCGGCACGACCACGAATGATTTACGCGGCTACACGATCGCCGTGCAGGTCAGCAACGTGAAGCTCTGCTGAGGGCTCAAGCGACCCGCCGCACAACCAGGGATGCGTTCGTCCCGCCGAATCCGAACGAATTGGACAGCGCCACGTCGACCCGCTTGCGCTTGGCCTCGAACGGCACGAGGTCGATCTTCGTCTGGACGGAGGGGTTGTCGAGGTTGAGCGTTGGCGGAATCACGCCGTCGCGGATCGTCAGAATCGAGAAGATCGCCTCGACCGAGCCGGCGGCGCCGAGCAGGTGGCCGACCGAACTCTTGGTGGAGGACATGGTCGCGGTGCCGGCGGCGTCGCCGAGCAGGCGCTCGACAGCCTTCAGCTCCAGCTCGTCGCCCATCGGCGTCGAGGTGCCGTGGGCGTTGATGTAGTCGATCGCACCCGGATCGATGCCGGCGCGCTTCACGGCGGCGGTCATGCAGCGGAAGGCGCCGTCGCCGTCCGGCGAGGGCGAGGTGATGTGATAGGCGTCGCCCGAGAGGCCGTAGCCGATGATCTCGGCGTAGATCCTGGCGCCGCGGGCCTTGGCGTGCTCGTACTCCTCCAGCACGACGATACCGGCGCCCTCGCCCATGACGAAGCCGTCGCGGTCGCGGTCGTAGGGGCGGCTCGCCCGCTCGGGGGCGTCGTTGAAACCGGTGGAGAGGGCGCGGCAGGCGGAGAAGCCGGCAATCGACAGACGGTTGACGGGCGATTCGGCCCCGCCCGCCACCATCACGTCGGCGTCGCCGAGGCCGATCAGCCGCGAGGCATCGCCGATCGCGTGCGCGCCGGTGGAGCAGGCGGTGACCACCGCGTTGTTCGGCCCCTTGAGGCCGTGGGCGATCGAGACCTGGCCCGAGGCGAGGTTGATGATCCGGCCGGGGATGAAGAACGGCGAGATCCGGCGCGGTCCCTTCTCGTGCAGGGTCACGGAGGCGTCGTAGATGCCGCCGATGCCGCCGATGCCGGAGCCGATCAGCACGCCGGTGGCGCACTGGTCCTCGTGGGATTTCGGGTGCCAGCCGGCATCCTCCAGCGCCTCACCCGCCGCCGCCATCGCGTAGACGATGAACGGGTCGACCTTGCGCTGCTCCTTCACCTCCATCACCGCGTCGGGGTTGAAGGTGCCGTCCGTCCCGTCGCCGAACGGGATCTGGCAGGCGATCCGGCAGGGCAGGTCGGCCGACTCGAAGCCGCGGATCGGGCCGGCGCCGCTGTCGCCCGCGATCAGCCGGCTCCAGGTGTGCTCCACTCCGCGCCCGAGCGGCGTGACCATCCCCAGACCCGTGACCACGACCCGACGCATGCTTCCCGTCCCGTACTGACCTCAAAAACGATAACGGCGCGGGGGCGAAATCGCCTCACCCGCGCCGCATGAAAACCGACAGCCCGTCAGGCGGCGGAGTTCTTCTCCAGGAACTTCACCGCGTCGCCCACCGTCTGGATCGTCTCGGCGGCATCGTCCGGGATCTCGACGTTGAACTCCTCCTCGAACGCCATCACCAGCTCGACCGTGTCGAGGCTGTCGGCACCGAGGTCGTCGATGAAGTTGGCGCTCTCGACCACCTTCTCGGGCTCGACGCCCAGATGCTCGACGACGATCTTCTTCACGCGCTCAGCGATATCGCTCATCGGTCTTCCGTCCTCGTCCTTCTGGTCTGTTCGCGTCGTCTTGGGTGTGCCGTGGCCCGCCGAGCCCCTGCGGGACCCTTGGCAGGCCGGTGTCCGATCGCGCGTGCATCGCGGTGAGCCGGGACAGCCCCGGCGAGGGTCTTGGACTGAAAACCCGCTGAACCGTCAAGCCCCTGTACGGCCGCCGGGGGTGGTAGCACAGGGTTCCCGCGCTGGCGAGGGCCCGTTCACCGCCCCTTCATCGCTGTGGCTTTTCCGTGTCCCGAGCCCCTCGGCGGGGCCGGTTCGCGCCGCGCGCCGGCCCCGGTCTCCGCTCCGGCGAAGCGCTAGAACATCGCCATGCCGCCGTTCACGTGCAGGGTGTGGCCGGTGACGTAGCCGGCCTCCGCCGAGGCGAGGTACACGCAGGCGGCGGCGACCTCGGACCCCTCGCCGAGCCGGCCCGCGGGCACGCGGCCGAGGATGCCCTCGCGCTGCTTCTCGTTCAGCGCGTCGGTCATGGGCGAGGCGATGAACCCCGGGGCGACGCAGTTCACGGTGATGCCGCGCGAGGCGACCTCGGCGGCGAGCGCCTTTGTGAGGCCGACGAGGCCGGCCTTGGCCGCGGCGTAGTTCCCCTGGCCGGGATTGCCGGTGGCGCCGACCACCGAGCCGATGCCGATGATCCGGCCGTGGCGGCGGCGCATCATGCCCTTCACCGCCGCCCGCGACAGGCGGAAGGCGGCGGTGAGGTTGACCGCGAGCACCTGCTCCCACTCCTCGTCCTTCATCCGCATGAACAGGTTGTCGCGGGTGATGCCCGCGTTGTTCACGAGGATGTCGAGGGGCCCGGCCGCGGCCTCGGCCGCCGGCACCAGCGCCTCGACCGCGGCCGGGTCGGCGAGGTCGGCGGGCACCGGGTGCGCGCGCTCCCCCAGGTCCGCGGCCAGCGCCGCCAGAGCCTCGGGCCGGGTGCCCGAGAGCGCGACGGTGGCACCCTGCGCGTGCAGCGCCGTGGCGATGGCGCGGCCGAGGCCGCCGGTCGCGCCGGTGACGAGGGCTTTGCGGCCGGTCAGATCGAACATGCTGAGGTCCCGCTGGAGCGCCCGGTGCCGAAGCGGAGGCCGGTTCGGCGCGGGAGGGCGCGTTGAGAAGAGATCCGCGTCAGAGCGCGAAGGCGGCGACGTCGGCGGGCGTGCCGATCGCGGCGGCCTGGGCGCCGGGGGCGATCCGCTTGACCAGGCCGGTGAGCACCTTGCCGGCGCCGAGTTCGTGGAAGCGGTCGATGCCCGCGGCCGCCATCGCCGCGACGCTCTCGCGCCAGCGCACGGTGGCCGTGACCTGCTCGACCAGGGCGGTGCGGATCGCGTCCGGCCCGGTCGCGGGTGCGGCGGTGACGTTGGCGTAGAGGCTCACCCGCGGGGCGCGCAGGTCGACCTTGGCCAGGGCCTCGGCCATCGTCCGCGCGGCCGGCGCCATTAGCCGGCAGTGGAACGGGGCGGAGACGTTGAGCATCACCGCGCGCTTGATCCCGCGCGCCGGGGCCAGGGCGACGGCGCGCTCGACCGCGGCGCGGTCGCCCGAGAGCACGACCTGCCCGCCGCCGTTGTCGTTGGCCACGCCGCAGACCGTGCCCTCCGCGGCCTCGTCGGCGATGGCGTGCGCGGCGGCGACGTCCGTGCCGATCAGCGCGGCCATGGCGCCGGCCCCCGGTGGCACCGCCGCCTGCATCGCCTCGCCGCGGATCCGAAGCAGGCGCGCCGCGTCGGCAATCGTCAGGCTGCCGGCGGCGGCGAGCGCCGCGTACTCGCCGAGCGAGTGGCCGGCCACGCAGGCCACGTCGCGGGGGAGATCGAGGCCGCGCTCGGCCTCGAGCACGCGGACCACCGCGAGGCTCGCCGCCATCAGCGCCGGCTGGGCATTGGTCGTCAGGGTCAGTTCCTCGGCCGGGCCCTCGAACATCAGCCGGGACAGGTGCTGGCCCAGGGCGTCGTCGACCTCGTCGAGCACGGCCCGCGCCTGCGGGAACGCCTCGGCCAGGTCCTTGGCCATGCCGACCGCCTGGCTGCCCTGGCCCGGAAAGATGAGTGCGCGCATGGCTCCCGCGGCGCGCCCGCGCCGCCCCTCTCGGCCGCCTCCGGAATTCGGGACCGGGCAGTCGCACCCGCGGCGGCGCGTTGTCAACAACGCGCCGGGCGCTCAGGCCTCGTTGAAGAAGTCGACGTTGCCGGTATCGAGGCTGTAGGCGGCGCCGACCACCCGGAGCTTGCCCGAGCCCAGCGGATCCAGCAGCAGCGGCCCGGACGCGGAGCGCAGGCGGGTCACGGTGCGGTCCACGTTGGCGCGGACAGCGTTCTCCAGGAGATCGCCCGGCTTGTCCTTCACGCTGAGCACCGCGGGGACGATCGGCTCGACCATCTGGCCGATCGCGCCGGGGAAGACGGTGTTCTTCTGCACGACGTTCACGGCGGCCTCGACGGCGCCGCAGCGGCTGTGGCCCATCACCAGGATCAGCGGCACGCCGAGCTGGGCGATCGCGTACTCGATCGAGCCCATCGCCGTCGTGTCGATCGTGTTGCCGGCGTTGCGGACGATGAACAGCTCGCCGAGGCCGCGCCCGAACAGGATCTCGGGCGAGACGCGGCTGTCGGAGCAGCTCACGAGCACGCAGAACGGCGTCTGGCCGAGCGCGATCTCGATGCGGCGGTCGCGCCCCTGCGCGGATCGGACCGGCGAGTCGGTCAGGTAGTTGGCATTGCCGTCCTTCAGCGCCTTGAGCGCTTGGTCCGGCGTCATGTCGGTCTTCTTCGAGGAGGGCGCCGCCGCCAGCGCCCGGGCGGGCATCGCGGCCGCCGCGATCAGGCCCGCGCCGAGGCCGCAGCCGCAGCCGAGCAGATGGCGCCGGTTGAATCCTTGCCGCATCGTATGCCTCCCTCCAGGCGTTGACCGTGCAGCAACATTCGGCAACGCGCCCAGCCGGTAAACCCGGCAGGGGGCGGTCAACCCCCTCTGCTTGTTGCACATCGGCTTCCGGTGTAAGACGCCGCCAACCCCCGAGAATCCCGTTCCCGAGAAGGAGCCGTCAGGCATGGCGCGCGTCACCGTCGAAGATTGCATCGAGAAGGTCGAGAACCGCTTCGAGCTGGTGCTGCTGGCGAGCCACCGCGCCCGGCTGCTCGCGGCCGGTGCCCCGCTGACGGTGGACCGCGACCGCGACAAGAACCCGGTCGTCGCGCTGCGCGAGATCGGCGACGAGACGATCACCGCCGACGATCTCAAGGAGCAGTTGATCCACTCGCTCCAGAAGTACGTCGAGGTCGACGAGCCGGAGGCCGAGACCGTGCCGCTGCTGTCGAGCTCGCCGGCCGCCGCCGCGGTGGCCCCGCAATCGTCGAGCGACGACGCCTCGGTGCAGTTCGACCGGATGAGCGAGGAGGACCTGCTGCGCGGCCTCGAGAACCTCGCGCCGCCCGCCGAGACCGACGACGAGGCGGAGTGATTTTCTAGGACTCAGAGCTGCTCCCGATCGCGTTGCGATCGGGAGCAGCTCCGATTTCTTGTTCTGTCGCGATCTCTTTCGCCGAACCGGCATCTACCTCGGCGGAGAGCGCTCTGGGGGCTGCCCTTCGGCCGTCCCGCATCCGTGTTCGAAAGGGTGGTCCCGCCTCAGCCGCGGGGCGATTCGATGCGCGGGGCCCGGCGCTCGTCGGTCTCGCGCAGGGTCCGGTCGGCGTAGGTGCCGCGCACCGCAGCCCGCCCGCCATGGGCGTAGAGGTCCAGCACCAGCGCCGAGTGGATGAAGGCGAGGTGGCTGAACGCCTGCGGGAAGTTCCCGAGGAAGGTGTGGTCTTCGGCGACCTCCTCGGCGTAGAGGCCGACATCGTTCTGGAGCGCCCGCAGGGCGGCGAACCGGGTCGTCGCCTCCTCGATGCGGCCGAGCCACGCCAGGGCGTCGACGAGCCAGAAGGCGCAGATCAGGAACGTGCCCTCGTGGCCCGGCAGCCCGTCGTCGTTCAGGTAGCGGTAGACCAGGGGCCCGCGGCCGAGCCGCTCGATGATCACGTCGACGGTGCGCGCGAACACGGCTTCGTCCACGGGAAAATCGACCATCGGCGCGATCAGCAGCGCCGCGTCGACGTCGTTGCTGCCGATGTATTGCGGGTAGTAGCCGTCGCGGTGAACGCCCTCGCCGTTGACCCGGGCGACGATCCTGTCGCGCTCGGCGCACCAGTCGTCCCGCTCGCCGAACAGGCGGATCGCCCGGTCGAGCGCGACCCAGTTCATGATCGCGGCGTGCAGGTAGTGCTTCTCGGGCTTCCGCGGCTCCCACAGCCCCGCATCGGTCTCGTGCCAGTGCCGGGCCGAGAACTTCACGAGGTGGCGCGCCCGCGCCGCCGCGGCGTCCGGGATCGTGCCGCCGAGGCGGTGGTACATGTACAGGAGGTCGAGGAGCTGCCCGTAGGCGTCGGCCTGATGCTGGTCGGCCGCCTCGTTGCCGTAGCGGACCGGGCTTGAGCCCCGCCAACCCTCGAAATGCGGCACCGCGTGCTCGCTGAGATCCGATTCGCCGGCGATCGCGTAGAGCGGGCGCAGGCCGCCCTTCTCGCGCTCGGAGAGGCTGCAGACGTAGCGGAAGAACGCCTCCGATTCAGCGACCATGCCGAACTTCTTCAGCACGTAGAAGGACAGGCAGGCGTCCCGGATCCAGCAGAACCGGTAATCCCAGTTGCGCACGCCGCCGATCTCCTCCGGCAGCGACGTGGTGGGCGCGGCGACGATCGCTCCCGTCGGCTCGTAGATCAGGCCCTTGAGGACCAGGGCCGAGCGCGTCAGCGCGTCGGAGAGCGGCCCGTCGTAGGCGGCGCCCGCCGTCCACCCCGCCCAGGCGCGGCGCGCCATTTCCAGGAGATCGCGGGCGTCCGGCCGCAGCGGCCGCTCGCCCTCGGCGTGGAGCGCGAAACTGTGGTCCTCGGCGCCGTCGATGCTGAACCGGGCCACCGCGCAGTCGCCCTCGATCGCGAACGGCACGTCGGCGGCCAGCCGCGGATGGCCCGGGGCGGTCACGTGCCCGTCCTCGGCTTCCAGGGGCTCGAACGCCTCCGCGAAGCCGCGCAGGGGCCGGTAGATCGCCACCATCGGCACCTTGCCGGACACGCCGGTGACCAGCCGGACGAGATGGGGGTGGCGGGCCCCGTCCTCCGGGGCCACCATGAAGTCGTGCAGGCTCACCACCCCGGTCTCGGTGGTGAAGGTGGTGCTGAGGATGTTGGTGCGGCGCAGGTACAGCCGCTCGGCCTCGAACGCGCCCTCGGGCCGCAGCGCGAAGTAGCCGCCGCGCAGGCGGTCGAGGATCCGGGAGAAGATCGGCTCCGCGTCGAAGCGCTCCAGGCAGGCCCAGTCGATCGAGCCGTCGCGGGCGACCAGGGCGGCGCCGTGGCCGTTGCCGATCAGCGCGTAATCCTCGATCGGGCGATAGGGCCGGTCCGGCTCGGGCATGGGGTCTCCGAAGTCTCCAGCGCGCGTCGACGCGGCCGCCGTCCCGACGCGCGGGGTGGGTGGTGCGTTCCCGCGGCGACGGGGGAATCGCCTCAGGGGCGGAAGGCCGGCTCGAGCGGGCCGCGCGTGCCGGGATCGAGGAGGAACGTCAGGCCATGGCCGGGATCGGCCGCCCGCTCGGCCGCGTCCATGCCCTCCCAGGCGGAGGTGACGAGCAGCCGGTCGAGGCCGCGACCGGCGAAGGTCGGGCAACTCGGGCGGCTGGCGGGCACGGGCAGACTGCGCACACGCTCGCCCGCCGGGCTGTAGGCGTCGATGCAGGCCGCCCCCCAGCGCGCGCTCCAGATCAGGCCGTCCGCGTCGACCGCCGCCCCGTCGATGCCGCCCGCGCCGCCGCGGTGGTCGTAGAGGGTCGCCGGCTCGGCCACCGGCAGGCCGGTCGCGGAGTCGAGGGCGACCCGGCGCAGGAGCCCCTCGTCGGTATCGACGAAGTAGCCGCTGGCGCCGTCCGGCGAGAAGCAGATGGCATTGGGGATGGTGAGGTTGGCGTAGAGCCGCGTCACGGTCGTGCCCGCCACGTGGTAGATCGCGCCGCGGCCGGGCTCGGCGTCCCGGCCCATGGTACCGATCCACAGGGCGCCGCAGGGATGGACGCGCCAGTCGTTCGAGCGCGTGCCGGGATCGTCCGCCTCCAGCGGGCCGTGCAGGGTCAGGGTCCCGTCGCGCAGGTCGCGCAGGTAGAGACCGTCCTCGGCCGCCAGCAGGATCCGTCCGGGATCGACCGCCGCGATGGCGCTCGCCATGAACGGCAGGGTGTGCGTCAGCGCCGGGCCCGTCCCGTCGAGCGGGATCTCGAACAGGCGCCGCTCCAGGATGTCGAGCCAGCGCGCGGTGCCGGTCGCGGGGTAGTAGCTCGGCCCCTCGCCGAGATGGCAGCGCGGGGCATCGAGGGTGCGGATCCCGGTCTCGTCCATCGTTCCTCCTGTCCCGCTGCGCGCGTCCGACGCGGCGGCGGACCCGCTCTCAACGCGCCGGGCCGGCCGCGGCATCCCCCGGCGATGTGCGCTGCGGCACGGCGGAACCTCAAAAAAACGCCGGTTGCGACGCCTTTGCAGCGCCGCGGGGCTGGCGCGGGCGCGAGCGTTGCGGGACAACGCGGGTGGTGAACATGGCGGCGCGCGGCGCGCAGGAGGCGACGATTTCCCGGCGGATGATGCGCCAGTACGAACTCGTCGAGCGGGTCAAGCGCTACAATCCGGCCGCCGACGAGGCCCTGCTCAACCGCGCCTACGTCTACGCGATGCAGGCGCACGGCACGCAGAAGCGGGCCTCGGGCGACCCGTTCTTCGCCCACCCCCTCGAAGTGGCGGCGATCCTCACCGACCTGCACCTCGACGACGCCACCATCGTCGCCGCCGTGCTGCACGACACGGTGGAGGACACCGAGGCGACGCTGGAGGAGATCCGCCGGCTGTTCGGCCCCGAGATCGGTGCGCTGGTCGACGGGCTGACCAAGCTGAAGCGGCTCGACCTCGTCTCGAAGCAGGCGGCCCAGGGCGAAAACTTCCGCAAGCTCCTGCTGGCGGTCGCGGCAGACGTGCGCGTGCTGCTCGTCAAGCTCGCCGACCGCCTGCACAACATGCGCACCCTCCAGCACATGCGCGAGGACAAGCGCCAGCGCATCGCCAAGGAGACCCTCGACATCTACGCGCCGCTCGCCGCCCGGATGGGCATGCAGGAGCTGCGCGAGGAACTGGAGGATCTCGGCCTGCGCAACCTGGAGCCGGACGTCTACGCGACGATCTCAGACCGGCTGGCGCGGCTCACGGCCAAGTCCGAGCGCCTCGTCGAGAGCATCGAGCAGGTGCTGACCGACAAGCTCGGCGCCCGGGGCATCGCCGCGACCGTGACCGGGCGCCAGAAGCGGCCCTACTCGATCTGGTCGAAGATGGAGCGCAAGTCGGTCGCGTTCGAGCAGCTCTCCGACATCTTCGGGTTCCGGGTCGTGGTGGATTCCCTGGAGGCCTGCTACGCGGCGCTCGGCGTCGTCCATACGAGCTGGCCGATGGTGCCGGGCCGCTACAAGGACTACATCTCGACCCCGAAGCAGAATGACTACCGCTCGATCCACACCACGGTGATCGGGCCGCAGAGCCAGCGGGTCGAATTGCAGATCCGCACGACCGCGATGGACGAGATCGCCGAGTACGGCATCGCCGCCCACGCCCATTACAAGGAGGGCGCGGCCCGCCGGTGCGCCGACGGCAGCGTCCACGCGCGGCTGGCCACCGAGAGCGGCGCCTACCAGTGGCTGCGCCGCACCATCGAACTGCTCGCCGAGGGCGATAGCCCCGAGGAGTTCCTGGAGCACACCAAGCTCGAACTATTCCAGGACCAGGTGTTCTGCTTCACCCCGAAGGGCCGCCTGATCGCCCTGCCGCGGGGCGCCACGCCGATCGATTTCGCCTACGCGGTCCACACCGACGTCGGCAACACCGCGGTCGGCGCCAAGATCAACGGCCGGATCGCGCCGCTGCTGCACGAACTCGCCAACGGCGACGAGGTCGAGATCAGCCGCTCAGACGGCGCCGCGCCGCCGGCAGCCTGGGAATCCCTCGTCGTCACCGGCAAGGCGCGGGCGGCGATCCGGCGTGCGACCCGGGCGGCGGTGCGCCGGCAATATGCCGGCCTCGGGCGGCAGATCCTCGACCGCGCCTTCGAGCGGGCCGCCAAGGCGTTCACCGAGGACAAGCTGCGCGGCGCGCTGCCGCGGCTCGCGCGGGCGACCACCGAGGACGTGTTCGCGGCGGTGGGGCGCGGCGAGATGTTCTCCGGCGACGTGGTCCGGGCGGTCTACCCCGACCACCGCGACGAGCGCCGTCCGAGCGCGCCGCAGGCCCCCGGCAACGGCGCCGGCCGGCTCGTGCGCTCGCCCGACCAGACCATGCGCCTGACCTTCCCGGGCGGGGAGGGGGGCGACGCCAAGTCCGGCGCGATCCCGATCCGCGGCCTCGACGGCGACCTGCCGGTCACCTTCGCGCCGAACGGCGGCGCGGTGCCGGGCGACCGGATCGTCGGCATCCTGACCCCGGGCGTCGGCGTCACGGTCTACCCGATCCAGTCCGCCGCGCTCGCCGCGTTCGACAACGAGCCCGAGCGCTGGCTCGACGTCCGCTGGGACACGGAGGCCTCCGGCTCTGAGCGCTACCCCGCGCGGCTGGCGCTGAAGTCGATCAACGAGCCCGGCGTGTTCGCGCAGATCGCGCAGGTCATCGCCGACCACGACGGCAACATCGACAACATCTCGATGAAGCGGCGCACCCAGGACTTCACCGACATCACCATCGACCTCTCGGTCTGGGATCTCCAGCACCTCAACGCGATCATCGCCGAGCTGCGCGGCAAGCGGCCGGTCAACAGCGTCGAGCGGGTCAACGGCTGAGGTCTCGCCCGGACGGCGAGGCGCAGCGTCCGGACGAGATCGCGTTCCGATCTCCTTTCGCGGTCGGCGTCCGCCGTATTCACGGGCTTTATTACCTTAGGTGATTTCACCGATCGATGCGATCGGTCATGAGGACGCGATTGATCAGAAAATCTTAAACTCGACTTGACAGCGTGGATTTCGGGCTCGAATCTGTCGAAGCCCGGCCGGCGATCGCGACCCACCGATCCGCCCTTTCGCCCGCCGGATTTCAGCGGGCCGACAATCGAACGACCTCGGGAGACCTCGGGGCCGCCTTTACTGCGAATATATTTCTACAATCGCACATTCTTTCACGATCGGATCTTCGATGAATTCAAGACAACGCAGCGCCATCTTCATCGACGGCGCCAACCTCTACGCGACCACCAAGGCACTCGGTTTCGACATCGACTACAAGAAGCTTCTCAAGGAATTCCAGGCGCGTGATAATCTGCTTCGCGCCTTCTACTATACTGCGATGATAGAAGATCAGGAGTATTCGTCGATCCGTCCTCTGATCGACTGGCTCGACTACAACGGCTACCGGGTGGTGACGAAGCCGGTGAAGGAGTTCACCGACTCGGCCGGGCGTCGGAAGTACAAGGGCAACATGGACATCGAGCTGGCGATCGATGCCCTGGAGCTGAGCCCGCACATCGACCACATGATCCTGTTCTCCGGGGACGGCGATTTCCGCTCGCTCGTCGAGGCGATGCAGCGGCGCGGTGTGCGCGTGACGGTGATCTCGACGATCCAGACCCAGCCGGGCATGATCTCCGACGACCTGCGGCGGCAGGCCGACGAGTTCGTCGACCTCGCGAGCCTCTCGTCGCGTATCGGCCGCGAGCCGGGCGAGCGCCCCGCGCGCCCGCAGGGCGAGGCCCCGAGCCGCTACCGCGGCGAGGGCCGGAGCCTGGAGAACCGCTACGGCATCCGCCAACCGGAAGCCGAGGAGGGCTGAGGCCCGGCGGCGCGATCCGGTCGACCGGGATCGCGCCGCGCCCGACGGTGGGCCCCGTGACCTCGATGGCACCGCGCGGGTGACGCCACGCGCGGCCAGGAGTCCGAAAAAGTCAGCCGCGGTCGCGCAGGATGCGGGCGCGGTCGCGCTCCCAGTCGCGCTGCTTGACGCTCTCGCGCTTGTCGTGGGCCTGCTTGCCCTTGCCGAGGCCGAGTTCGACCTTCGCCCGGCCCTTGTCGTTGAAGTAGATCTTCAGCGGGATGACCGTGTAGCCCTGGCGCTGGGTGGCGCCGAGCAGCTTGTTGATCTGGCGGCGGTGCAGCAGCAGGCGGCGCGGGCGCTTGGTGTCGTGGTTGAAGCGGTTCGCCTCCAGGTATTCCGGGATGAAGGCGTTGAACAGCATCAGGTCGTTGCCCGACGGGCCGGCATAGGCCTCGCCGATCGTGGCCTTGCCGCCGCGCAGGGATTTCACCTCGGTGCCGGTCAGGGCGATGCCGGCCTCGAACGTGTCCTCGATCGCGTAGTGGAAGCGCGCGGAGCGGTTGTCCGCCACCACGCGCCGCCCGGGCTCCGGCTTCGGCGCCATCGTGTGTTCGCTTTCCCTCAGCCGTCGAGCAGGCCGGCGTGGCGCAGGGCGTCGTCGACGATCCGGCGGGTCGCGTCGGAGACGGGGACCATCGGCAGCCGCAATTCCTCGCGCACGTGGCCGAGCCGGGACAGGGCGTACTTCACCGGGGCGGGGTTCGCTTCGGCGAACAGGCCGGCCTGGAGCGGGAACAGCCGGTCCTGGATCGCCAGCGCCTTGGCGTAGTCCCCCGACAGCGAGGCCTCCTGGAGGTCGGCGCACAGCCGCGGCGCGACGTTGGCCACAACCGAGATGCAGCCGTGGCCGCCGTGGGCGTTGTAGCCCAGCGCCGTCGCATCTTCGCCCGAAAGCTGGACGAATCCTTCGCCCATGGCCTGTCGCTGCTGGCTGACGCGGTCGATCTTGGCGGTCGCATCCTTCACGCCGGCGATGTTCTTCAGCTCGAAGAGCCGGGCCATCGTCTCGACGCTCATGTCGATGACGGAGCGCGGCGGGATGTTGTAGATGATGATCGGGATGCCGACGGCGTCGTTCACGGCCTTGAAGTGGGCGTAGAGGCCGCCTTGCGTCGGCTTGTTGTAGTAGGGCGTCACCACGAGCACGGCGTCGGCGCCGGCCCGCTCGGCGTGGCGGGCCCGCTCGACCGCCTCGGCGGTGGAGTTCGAGCCGGCGCCCGCGACCACGGGCACGCGCCCGCCCGCGACATCGATGCACGCCTCGACCACGCGGTCGTGCTCGGCATGGGTCAGCGTCGGGCTCTCGCCGGTGGTGCCGGTCGGCACGAGGCCGTGGCTGCCCTGCTCGATCTGCCAGTTCACGAACTTTCGGAAGGCCGCCTCGTCGAAGGCGCCGTCGCGGAACGGCGTCACCAGCGCGGTCAGCGAACCGCGCAGGCGGTTCCCGGTCATCTCGGTCATCTCAGGCGTCCCAGAGGGTCTCTGCGGCCTCGGCGCGGCGCGGCGCGTCGGCGCAGGGGCGCAGACATAGGGGCTCGCGGCGCCCCGCGCAAACGGATCGGCACCAGGGTTAACGGGCTTTTAACGCTCTGGCCGCGATCCTGGCCCCTTGCCGCGCCCGTCGACAGGAGGGTGGGACCGTGATCCGAGCCGTGGCCTGGAAGCGCTCGCATCTGGCCGCTGCCGCCGCGCTCGCGGCGAGCGTCGGCGTCGCCCTGGCGGGGCAGGGGGTTTCCGGGCACGGAACCTCCGACGCGCCGGCGACCCAGCCCGCGCCGCCGGCGAGCGACGCGCTGCTGCCGGCCGCACAGGTCAACGGTCAGGCCCCCGGCCCGGTCTCGGTGAAGGCCGCCGAGAAGGGCGGCGACGACGCGGTGGTGGCCGACGCGCTCAAGCTCGACGGCACTGCCGCGCGGGCGGAGGAGCCGGCGCGCAAGCTGCCGGTCGCCGCCTACGCCTCCGCGGATGCCGACGCGCCGATCGCCTTCCCGCTGCCCGACGCCGCGACGACGCCCGCAGCTCCCGTGCCGGAGGTGCCCGATCCCGCCCGGCCCAAGATCTCCGGCGACACAGACCCGACGCTGCTGCGCGGGGCGATCGACCTCTACCGCCGCGGCCGGGTCGCGGACGGCGACCGGATGCGCGACGGCTTCACCGATCCGGCGGCCCGGGCGCTGCTGGAATGGACCGCGATCCGCGCGGGCGCCGGCATCGGCTTCGAGCGCACGGTCGCCTTCGCCCGGGCCAATCCCGACTGGCCGGCGGGTCCGCTGCTGCGGCGCCGCGCCGAGGAGGCGCTGCTCTCCGAGCGCAAGGCGCCCGCGATCGTGCGCGCCTACTTCGCCGCCGCCCGGCCCGCCAGCGCCCCGGGAAAGTTCGCCCTGGCGCTCGCTCTGCGCGCCGACGGCCTGGAGGCGGACGCCGCCGACCTCGTGCGCGACCTGTGGCGGGGCGAGACCTTCGGCCGGACCCTGGAGGGGAAGGTGCTCGACGCCTTCCCCGGCACGCTGACCCGGATCGATCACCGCTACCGAATGGAGCGGGCGCTGCTGAAGGAGGATTGGGAGACGGCCGGCCGCGCCGCGGGCTACGCGGGCGGGGCCTATGCCAGCCTCGTGCGCGCCCGGCGGGCCGTGGAGGACAAGAGTTCGGGCGCCGCCGCCGCGCTGGCCGCGGTGCCGCCGTCACTGCGCAACGACACCTCCTACCTGTTCTCCCGGGCGCAGCACTTCCGCCGGGCCGACAAGCCCGAGGAGGCCGCCGCCGTGCTCGCCGCGGCGCCGACCAACCCGGACGTGCTGGTCGACGGCGACGAGTGGTGGATCGAGCGCCGGATCGTCGCGCGCAGGCTCCTCGACCTCGGCGACGCGCGGGGCGCCTACGCGGTGGCGAGCGGTCACGCCGCGCGCTCGCCCGAGAAGCGGATCGAGGCCGAGTTCCACGCCGGCTGGATCGCCCTGCGCTTCGCGGGCGACCCGGCCGCCGCCGCCGCCCACTTCGCCCGGGTCGCGGCGGTGGCCGAGAGCCCGGTCTCGCTGGCGCGGGCCGCCTACTGGCAGGGCCGGGCGGCCGACGCGCTGAGCAAGCCCGACGAGGCGCGGGCGTTCTACGAGCGGGCGGCGCAGCAGCCGATCGCCTATTACGGCCAGATGGCGCGGGCCCGCATCGGCCAGACCTCCCTGCCGTTGCGGCGGCCGGCCGAGCTGGAGGGTGCCGACCGGCAGGCGTTCGAGGGGCGACTCTACATCCGGGCCCTGCGCCTCCTCGAAGAGGCCGGGCTGCGGGACCTCGCGCTGCCGCTCTACATCGACACCGCCCAGAAGCTCTCCGACGCGCGCGAGTTGCAGGCGCTCGGCGACCTCGCCACCGACATGAAGGATGCCCGGGCGCTGGTGGCGATCGGCAAGCTCGCGGTCCAGCGCGGCCTGCCGCTCGACGCGCACGCCTACCCGACGATCGGCATCCCGCACTACGACACCTTCACGGCGGTGCCGCAGGTGGAGCGGGCGATGGTCTACGCCATCGCCCGGCAGGAGAGCCAGTTCGACCCGCGCGCCCAGTCGGGCGTCGGCGCGCGCGGCCTGATGCAGATGATGCCGGCCACCGCCCAGCGCACCGCCAAGCGGGTGCAGACCGCCTTCGACGTGGACCGCCTCACCAGCGACCCGGCCTTCTGCGCCAAGCTGGGACAGGCCCATCTCGGCGAGTTGATGGAGGATTGGCGCGGCTCCTACGTGCTCGCCTTCGCCTCCTACAACGCCGGCGGCGGCAACGTGAAGAAGTGGATCGACGCGTACGGCGACCCGCGCAAGGGCGACGTCGACGTGGTCGACTGGGTCGAGCGCATCCCGTTCACCGAGACGCGCAACTACGTGCAGCGGGTGATGGAGAACCTTCAGGTCTACCGAACCCGGCTCGACGGCCGCAGCGCGCTGCTGATCGAGGGGGACTTGAGGCGCGGGGCGCGGTAGAGGCAAAACCCAATCAGCTTAATCGTGTGGATAGCTGTTTTTGATCCTTTAAAGACGTAAGGGCGCCATTATGAGGCGCCGAATTGCCGACATTCGAGTTTCCCGTCTCAGAGCCAATTGCGCTATATCTGACATCGGCTCATAGTATCCCGATCCGCGTGACTGGCGAAGTCGGATGGATCACCATCGGGGAGCGCGGATCGTTCGCGATGCCGCTCGCCTGGGCACTCCACTCGGTTCAAGGAGTCTGCCCATGTCTGCGACCCTCGCCTTCATCAGTATCCTCGGAGCTCTTCTCATCGGTGCCGTCAGCCCCGGCCCGAGCTTCGTTCTCGTATCCCGCGTATCGCTGAAGGCGTCCCGTCCGGACGGTTTGGCCGCCGCACTCGGCATGGGCGTCGGCGGCGCGATCTTCGCGACACTCGCACTGTTCGGCCTCGTGACAATCCTTCTCCAGGTGGAGTGGTTGTATCTCGCGCTCCGTGTTCTCGGTGGCCTGTATCTCCTCTATCTCGGCATGCGGATATGGCGCGGGGCGCTGGAGCCTCTGGAGTTGTCGGAGGCAGAAACGCCTTGCTCCTCGACAGCGCTGCGCTCCTTTGCGCTCGGGCTCGTTATGCAGCTCAGCAATCCCAAGACGGCCATCGTCTATGCGAGCATCTTCGCCGCTCTCCTGCCTTCGCCCGCACCTACATGGTTGTATTTTTCGCTGCCTCCACTGGTTTTTGCGCTGGAGGCTTCTTGGTACGCCCTCGTAGCAGTTGCGTTCTCGGCACAACGGCCACGTTCGGCCTACCTACGCTCGAAGGCTTGGATTGATCGCGGTGCAGGCGCGGTAATGGGTACGCTCGGCGCGCATCTCGTGTCGGAAGCGGTCGTGTCGAGAAGCTGAACCGACCGGGGCTGGAAAATCCGCTTCCTTCGATCTGAGATTGGGAAGCGGACCGGCAGAAAACCACCCAAATCAGCCCTTCACACGATCAGGCTGATTTGGCTTCTGGACCCAAAGGATGGAAGAGCGCGCGACTAACGTCGCCCGTCGCCGCCCCCACGGCGCAACAAAAACACCCCCTGCGCCCCGAACAGGTTCCACACCCACCAGGGCATGGCGAAGCGCATCGGCCGCCCGTGCGAATCGAGCGCGGCGGCGGTCTCGATCTTGGCGCCGACCACCCGGCACAGGCCGACGAAGTCGCGGATGGTGCAGTGGTGGATGTTCGGGGTCTCGTACCACGCGTCGGGCATGATCTCGGTCACCGGCATCCGGCCGCGGAAGGCCAGTTCCGCCCGCACCCGCCAGTGGCCGAAGTTCGGGAACGAGATGATCACCTGCCGGCCGATGCGCAGCAGGTGCTCCAGCACCACCCGGGGCTGGCGCGTCGCCTGGATGGTCTGGGACAGGACGACCACGTCGAAGGCGCCGTCGGGGTAGTTGGCGAGGTCGGTGTCGGCGTCCCCCTGGATCACCGGCAGGCCGCGGGCGAGGCAGGCGTTGACGCCCTCGCGGGACAACTCGATGCCGCGGCCGTCGACCCCGCGCCGGTCGCGCAGCAGCGCGAGCAGCGAGCCGTCGCCGCAGCCGATGTCGAGGACGCGGGCGCCCGGCGGCACGAGGCCGAGGACCACGATGTGGTCGACGCGCGGGGCCGGGCCGGCGCCTTCGCCCGCCCGCGGCAGCGCGACGGTCGCCTCCCAGGGCCGGCCCGCGGCGGCGCCGCTCACAGGCCGCGCGCCCGGGCGGCTGCGTCGATGAAGCCGCGGGCGGCGGAGAACATCGCCGGCTCGTCGAGCAGGAAGGCGTCGTGACCCTTGTCGGTCTCGACCTCGACGAAGGCGACCGGGGCGGCGGCCGCGTTGAGCGCGTGGACGATCACCCGGGAATCGGCGGTGGGGAACAGCCAGTCGGAGGTGAAGGAGATCACGCAGAACCGGGTCCGCGTGCCGCGGAAGGCGTTGGCCAGCACCCCGCCCCCGTCCTCGGCGAGGTCGAAATAATCCATCGCCCGGGTCAGGTAGAGGTAGGCGTTGGCGTCGAACCGCTCGACGAAGCTCAGGCCCTGGTGGCGCAGGTAGCTCTCGATCTGGAAGTCGGCGTTGAACGAGAAGGTCGGGGCCGAGCCGCCTTGGAAGCGGCGGCCGAACTTGCGGTGCAGCGCCGGCTCCGAGAGGTAGGTGATGTGCGCGCCCATCCGCGCGACGCCGAGCCCCTTGGAGGGCCGCGTGCCGGCCTCAAGATAGCGTCCGTCGTGCCAGGCCGGATCGGCCATGATCGCCTGCCGGCCGACCTCGTGGAAGGCGATGTTCTGGGCGGAGTGGCGCGCGCCGGTGGCGATCGGCATCGCCGCGAAGACCCGCTCCGGGTGGAGCGCCGCCCATTGCAGCACCTGCATCCCGCCCATCGAGCCGCCGATGCACAGGAAGAGCTGGTCGATGCCGAGGTGGTCGAGCAGCATCGCCTGGGCACGGACCATGTCGCGGATCGTCACCAGCGGGAAGTCGAGCCCGTAGGGCCGGCCGGTGGCGGGGTCGATCGAGGCCGGGCCTGTCGAGCCCATGCAGGAACCGACGACGTTCGAGCAGACGACGAAGTAGCGGTCGGTGTCGATCGGCTTGCCGGGGCCGACGAGCGTGTCCCACCAGCCGCCCTTTCCGGTGAGCGGGTGGGTGTGGGCGAAGTGCTGGTCGCCGGTGAGAGCGTGGCAGATCAGCACCGCGTTCGAGCGCGCGGCGTTGAGGGTGCCGGCGGTCTGGTAGGCGATCTGGAAGGGCGCGAGCGCCACGCCCGCATCGGTGAGCAGCGGCTTGTCGGGGCCGAAACGGACGACCGGGCTCTTCGGGTCGAGCGCCTGCGAGACCTCGGGGGTGCGCCGGGCCGTGTCGTCGATGGGATCCGGCCGCAGGGCCGTGTCCGGCTGGATGTCCATGGCGTGTCGGGGCGACGTGTCGTCCGCCGCGGAGGCGGCGGCGGCGACGGGACGCGCCGCGTGCGCCTCCAGCGGCCAGCGTCGCGGTGAGGTAATGCGCCGCGGCGCGGGCGTCAACGCGGCGGGAGACGCCGCGCCGGCTCGCAGCCCGGAATCAGGCGCGGCTGGGGCGGGTGTCGAAATCCTCCGGGCCCATCTCCATCAGGTCGTTGGGGAATGTGCCCCGGTCGTAGGCTTGGCTCGCGGCCGCCTCGATAACCGCCTGGTTGCGCGCGAACAGGTCGAGCGGGGCGTCCTCGCCGGCCTCGCCGAACTGCGTCCGCAGGGTCGCGATCGGTACGTCGATCCCGATCACCCGCTGCCCGTTGGTCATCGCGAAGCGGATCAGGCCGTCGTCGGCCGGCAGGATGTGGGCGCCGCCGTCCATGTAGCGTTCGAGGGGCATCGGTTCCGTCCGCGCGAGGGGGGCCGGGTTCGCCCGGCGATCACGGCTGAGAGATAGCGAGCGCGGCCGCCCGGGCCAGCCCGGCGGGCCGACCCGGTTCACGCTCTCGCGAAATGCTGTAGACGGACCCGTCCCCCGCTCGACCGAACCGACGCCGATGTCCGCCGCCCCGACTCCCGCCCGCCCGGAACCGCGCCCCGGCGTCCTCCGGATCGACACCTACGTGCCCGGCAAGAGCGGGCGGCCCGGCGGCGGCAAGGTCCACAAGCTGTCCTCCAACGAGACGCCGCTGGGCCCGAGCCCGGCGGCGCTGGAGGCCCTGCACGCGGCGACCGCCAAGCTGGAGACCTACCCGGACGGGCGCGCGACCGCCCTGCGCACGGCCATCGCCCGGCGCTACGGCCTCGATCCCGAGCGGATCGTCTGCGGCGCGGGCTCGGACGAGCTCCTGTCGCTGCTGGCCTACGCCTATTGCGGGCCGGGGGCCGAGGGCATCTACAGCGAGCACGGCTTCCTCGTGTACCGGATCGCGATCCTGGCCTCCGGCGGCGCGCCGGTGGTGGCGCCGGAGCGCGACCTGACCACGGACGTCGACGCGATCCTCGCCCGGGTCACCCCGCGCACCCGGATCGTCTACGTCACCAACCCGAACAACCCGACCGGCACCTACCTGCCGTTCGAGGAGATCCGCCGCCTGCACGCCGGGCTGCCGGCCAACGTGCTCCTCGTCATCGACGGCGCCTACGCCGAGTACGTCCGCGCCAACGACTACTCAGCCGGGCTCGAACTCGCGCTTGAGGCCGAGAACGTGGTAATGACCCGGACCTTCTCGAAGATCCACGGGCTCGCCGCGGTACGAATCGGCTGGATGGTGGCGCCAGCGCACGTGGCCGACGCGGTTAACCGCATCCGCGGCCCGTTCAACGTCTCGGGGCCGGCGATCGCGGCGGGCTCCGCGGCGATCGCCGACGAGGCGCACATGGCCGCCGCCGCCGCCCACAACACCGCGTGGCTCCCGAAGCTGACGGAGGGCGCCCGCGCGCTGGGCCTCGCCGTGACGCCGAGCGTCGCCAACTTCCTGCTGATCCACTTCCCCGACGCGCCCGGCCGCTCGGCGGAGGACGCCGACGCCTTCCTCACCGAGCGCGGCCTGATCACCCGGCGGGTGACCGCCTACGGGCTGCCGAACGCCCTGCGGGTGACGGTGGCCGGCGCGGAGGCGAACACGGCCTTCCTCGCGGCGCTGACCGACTTCGTGCGGGGCGAGGGGCGCGTGCATGGCTGAGGGTAAGCCCGAGCCGTTCGACCGTCTCGTCGTCGTCGGCCTCGGGCTGATCGGCTCCTCGATCGCCCGGGCCGCGCGCCGCTACGGGCTCGCCCGCGAGATCGTGGCGGTCGACGGCGACGCCGCCGTGCGCGCGCGGGTGCAGGATCTCGGGATCGCCGACCACGTCACCGGCGACGCGGCCGAGGGCGCGGCCGGGGGCGACCTCGTGGTGCTGTGCGTCCCCGTCGGCGCCATCGGCCCGGTGGCGCTGGCGATGCTGCCGCACCTGAAGCCCGGCGCGATCGTTTCGGATGTCGGCTCGGTCAAGGCCTCGATCGTGGCGGCGATCCGGCCGCACCTCCCGGAGGGTGTGGCGCTGGTGCCGGGCCATCCCGTGGCCGGCACCGAGTATTCGGGGCCCGACGCGGGCTTCTCCACGCTGTTCTCGGGCCGCTGGTGCATCCTCACGCCCCCCGAGGGCACCGAGGAGGCCGCAATCGAGCGGGTGCGCGCCCTGTGGGAGGGCATGGGGGCGATCGTCGAGACGATGAGCCCCGAGCACCACGACCTCGTGCTGGCGATCACCAGCCACGTGCCGCACCTCATCGCCTACAACATCGTCGGCACCGCCGCCGACCTGGAGACCGTGACGCAGTCGGAGGTGATCAAGTTCTCGGCCGGCGGGTTCCGCGACTTCACCCGCATCGCCTCGTCCGACCCGACCATGTGGCGGGACATCTTCCTCAACAACCGCGACGCGGTGCTGGAGATGCTCGGGCGCTTCAACGAGGATCTCGCGGCGCTGGCCAAGGCGGTGCGCTGGGGCGACGGCGAGGCGCTGCACGCGATGTTCACCCGCACCCGGGCGATCCGGCGGAGCATCGTCGCGCTGGGCCAGGAAACGGCGGCCCCCGATTTCGGCCGGCCGCGAACGGCCGAGGATGGCACGGGCCCGGCCGCGAAGCCGTAGGCGTCCGGGCGGTCGGGTCCTGGGCGCTGCGCCTGTCAGCGGAACGCCCGGTCGGGGCGTGTTTCCCAACGCGTTCGGTGGCATGGTCGCGGCCGACCCGCCACCCGCATAAGCGGACCCGCGCCCATGACACCCGACGTCGTCCCCGAGATCGTGTTCCACACCCGCGTCCGGAACGACGCGCTGGGCGGTCCCAACCCGTTCGAGTGGAAGGACGTCACCACCGACGACCTGTTCGCCGGCAAGAACATCGTCCTCTTCGCGGTGCCGGGCGCCTTCACGCCCTCCTGCTCCGACAGCCACCTGCCGGGCTACGAGCGGCACTACGACGCCTTCCGCGCGCTGGGCATCGACGCCGTCTACTGCGTATCGGTCAACGACGCGTTCGTGATGTTCCAGTGGGCCGCCAGCCGCGCGGTCCGGAACGTGTTCATGCTGCCGGACGGCAACGGCGAGTTCACCCGCCTGATGGGCATGCTGGTCCAGCGCACGCGGCAGGGGATGGGCCTGCGGAGCTGGCGCTACGCGATGCACGTGCAGGACCGCCGGATCCGCAAGCTGTTCGCCGAGCCGGGCTTCCGCGACGAGCCGCCGGGCGTGGGCCTGGAGGTCTCGGACGCGGAGACGATGCTGGCCTACCTGAAGGCCGGGACTTAGAGCGCGCTCCGCCGAGGTGGACACCGGCTCGGCGCGAGAGCGCGCGTCAAAACAAAGGCTTAGAGCCGTGCACGATTGCAACGCGATCGGGAACGGCTCTAGGACGCGCGTCGTCCCCGGACCGGGGCGGCCGGGCTGCGCCCGGCGCGATCCGGACCTTGCACAGGTCCGGTCGACGGCGCGCGTCGCGATTCACGCCGTCTTCAGCGTTGCGTGGCCCTGATCGCTCGGTGAACCGCGCGGGGACCGGTATGCTTGGGGGGCAGTCAGCGATGTGGCCGCTCTGCCACGTCCGCCGCCGGGTGATCGCGGGCCGGCGCCGGTCATGGGATCGTGCTTTGACGCGCCCCGGGTATGAAGCTACACAGGGTGGCACCTAAGCAAGAAGCGTGCCGCGAGCCGCGTGCTCCCGGCCGTCGGGCGTGACCGGAAGGCATCGGGGCGTGGCATGAGTCTGCTGCAACGGCTGGAAGTGCGCCAGGGCCAAGCCCTGGTGATGACGCCGCAGCTCCTGCAAGCGATCAAGCTCCTGCAACTCTCCCACCTCGACCTCGCCGCCTACGTCGACGCCGAGCTGGAGCGGAACCCCCTTCTGGAGCGCGTGGAGAGCGAGGTGCCGGCCGAGGCTCCGGATGCCGGGCAGGGCGAGGCGGCCGCGGACGATTTCGACGCGCCGGAGCCCGACCCGTGGCTCGCCGCCGACCTGAACCCCAGCCGCACCGAGATCGAGGGCGACATCGATACCCGCCTCGACAACGTCTTTCCCGACGAGACGCCGACGCGGGTCCGCGAGGCGGAGGGCGGCGACAGCCTCTCGCTGACGCCCGCGCCCTACGGCAGCACCGGCGGCAGCTTCGATGCGGAGCCGCCGGATTTCGAGGCGACGCTCACCGCCGAGACGAGCCTGCGCGACCACCTCGCCGCCCAGCTCGATCTCGCCACCCGCGATCCCGCCGAGCGCCTGATCGGCGGCTTCCTGATCGACGCGGTCGACGAGGCCGGCTACCTGCGCGAGACCGTGGAGAGCGTGGCCGAGCGCCTCGGCGCCGCGCCCGCCGCGGTGGAGCGGGTGCTGGCGCTCGTCCAGACCTTCGATCCGTCGGGGGTGGCCGCCCGCGATCTCGCCGAGTGCCTGAGCCTCCAATTGCGCGAGCAGGACCGGTTCGACCCGGCGATGCAGGCCCTGGTCTCGCGCCTCGACCTCGTGGCCAAGCGCGACTTCGCGGCGCTCCGCCGCCTCTGCGGCGTCGACGACGAGGATCTGGTCGACATGCTCGGCGAGATCCGCCGCCTCGACCCGAAGCCCGGCCGCGCCTTCGGGTCGAGCGCCGTCGAGGTGCTGGTGCCGGACGTGTTCGTGCGCGCCGCCCCCGACGGCTCCTGGCTCGTGGAGCTGAATGGCGAGGCGCTGCCGCGGGTGCTGGTCAACCAGAGCTACTATGCCCGCGTCTCCCGCAACGCCCGCGCCGAGGGCGACAAGGCGTTCCTGTCCGAGGCGCTCCAGAACGCCAACTGGCTCACCCGCTCCCTGGAGCAGCGGGCCCGCACCATTCTGAAGGTCGCCACCGAGATCGTCCGCCAGCAGGACGGGTTCTTCGCCCACGGCGTCGCCCATCTGCGGCCCTTGAACCTGAAGACGGTCGCCGAGGCGATCGGCATGCACGAATCGACCGTCTCCCGCGTCACCTCCAACAAGGCGATCGGCACGAGCCGCGGCACCCTGGAGATGAAGTACTTCTTCACCGCGGCGATCCCAGGCGCGGCGGGTGCGGCGGCCCATTCCTCGGAAGCCGTGCGCCACCGCATCAAGCAGCTCGTGGACGGGGAGGCGGAGGACGTGCTCTCCGACGACGCGCTGGTGCAGAAGCTGCGCGGCGAGGGGATCGACATCGCCCGCCGGACGGTGGCCAAGTACCGGGAGTCGCTGCGGATCCCGAGTTCGATCGAGCGCCGCCGCGAGCGCTTCGCCCATGGCGGCGCCGGCCACGCGGCGATGGCGCTGCGCTGAGGCCGGCCGGGCTTGCGCTGCGGCCACGTTCGGACCATCCGTCGCGGACCGTGGGCGTGCCGCACAATACACGACAGTTCGACGTTTGCGTCGGTCGATCCCACCACCCCCCCTCATCCTGAGGTGCCGGAGCGAAGCGGAGACCTCGAAGGAGCCCTCCAGCCAGCCGCGCGATCCCGGGAGGTCTCCTTCGAGGCCCGCTGCGCGGGCACCTCAGGATGAGGTAGAGGGTCGGAAACGCCTCCCGGCGACCACTTCGGCGAAACCTGCCCAGGGACCCGCGATGACCTCGACCGCCACGCCGCAGCGCAGCCTCACCGCGATCGTGCTCGCCGCCGGCAAGGGCACGCGGATGCGCTCCGAGCTGCCGAAGGTGCTGCACCGGCTCGCCGGCCGCAGCATGCTCGGCCACGTGCTCGCGGCTGTGCAGGCGGCGGGTGCCGGCCGCCTCGCCGTGGTGGCCGAGCCCGGCCGCGCCGACGTAGCCGAGGAGATCGCCCGGCAGGCACCCAGCGCCGAGGTGTTCGCCCAGGTCGAGCGGCTGGGCACCGCCCACGCCGTCCTGGCCGCCGCCGCGATTCTGGAATCGCCGGACGACGATGTGGTCATCGCCTTCGGCGACACCCCGCTGGTCACCGCCGAGACCTTCCTGAGGCTGCGCGCGCCGCTCGCCGCGGGCGCGGCGGTCGCCGTCCTCGCCTTCGACACGGCGAACCCGGCGGGCTACGGCCGCGTGCTGACCGAGGGCGCGCGGGTGCTGGCGATCCGCGAGGAGAAGGATGCGAGCGCGACCGAGCGCGCGGTGACGCTGTGCAATGCCGGCCTGATGGCGCTCTCCGGCGCGCACGCGCTCGCCCTGCTCCGGCGGATCGGCAACGACAACGCGGCCGGCGAGTATTACCTGCCCGACGCGGTGGCGCTGGCGGTGGCCGAGGGCCTCACCGTCGCCGTGGTGCCGGTGGAGGAGGCGGAGGCGCAAGGCGTCAACGACCGGGCGCAGCTCGCCGTCGCCGAGGCGGCGATCCAGGGCCGCCTGCGCCGCACCGCCATGCTCGGCGGCGCCACCCTGGCCGCGCCGGAGACGGTGTTCCTCAGCCACGATACCGTGCTGGGGCGCGACGTGACGGTCGAGCCCAACGTCGTGTTCGGTCCCGGCGTCACCGTGGCCGACGGCTGCACGGTGCGGGCGTTCTCGCACCTCGCCGACACGCGGCTGGAGGCGGGCGCCCGGATCGGCCCCTTCGCGCGGCTGCGCGGCCACGCGGTGATGGAGGCGGGTGCCGAGATCGGCAATTTCGTCGAGCTGAAGAACGCCCATCTCGGGCCCGGCGCCAAGGCCGCGCACCTGACCTATCTCGGCGACGCGGAGGTCGGCGCCAAGGCCAACATCGGCGCGGGCACCATCACCTGCAACTATGACGGCGTGTTCAAGCACCGCACCACCATCGGCGCGGGGGCGTTCATCGGCTCGAATTCGGCCCTCGTCGCTCCCGTCACGGTCGGGGCGGGGGCCTACGTCGCCTCGGGCTCGGTGATCACCGACTCGGTGCCCGATGGGGCGCTCGCGGTCGCGCGCGGGCGGCAGGCGGTGAAGCCGGAGCGGGCGACCCGGATGCGCGCCGCGCTTCTCGCCGAGAAGGCCGCCCGCGCGAAGACCTGATTCGGGATTCCGGAGGGCGAGCCCTTCGGTGGGTCGTCAGGCCGAAGCCCTGACAGGTTCGCGGGCTCCGCCCGCACCCGCGCGAGGGCTCGCCCTCTCGACACCCGGATCGGCGCGATCGTCACTCCACCGTGACGGACTTGGCGAGGTTGCGGGGCTGATCCACGTCTTTCCCCATGAACACGGCGGTGTGGTAGGCCAGGAGCTGGATCGGCACCGCGTAGACGATCGGCGCCACCATCGCGTCCACCGCCGGCATCGTGAAGGTCGCGAGCGTCTCCAGTCCGTGCTCGGCCGCGCCCTTCGCGTCGCCGATCAGCACGATCCGCCCGCCGCGGGCGGCCACCTCCTGCATGTTCGACACGGTCTTCTCGAACACCGCGTCGTGCGGCGCGATGACGATCACCGGGACGCTCTCGTCGATCAGCGCGATCGGCCCGTGCTTCAGCTCGCCCGCCGCGTAGCCCTCCGCGTGGATGTAGCTGATCTCCTTGAGCTTCAGCGCGCCTTCCAGCGCCATCGGGTAGCTGGTGCCGCGGCCGAGATAGAGCACGTCGCGGGCCTTCGCGACCTCGCGGGCGAGGATCTCGATCGCGCCTTCGTGGGTCAGCGCCTCGGCCATCAGGCCCGGCGCCCGGATCAGCGCGTCGATCAGCCGGCGCTCGCCCGCCGCGTCGAGGGTGCCCCGCGCTCGGCCCGCCGCGATGGCGAGGCAGAGCAGCACCGTGAGCTGGCAGGAGAACGCCTTGGTGGAGGCGACGCCGATCTCGGGACCGGCGAGCGTCGGCATCACCACCGAGGATTCCCGGGCGATCGTCGAGGTCGGCACGTTGACGACGCTGAGCGTGTGCTGCCCCTGGCTCTTGGCGTAGCGGAGCGAGGCCAGCGTGTCGGCGGTCTCGCCCGATTGCGAGATGACCAGCGTCAGCCCGTCCCGCTCCAGCGGCGCCTCGCGGTAGCGCGCCTCGGAGGCCACGTCGATCTCGACCGGCAGGCGGGCGATCTGCTCGAACCAGTAACGCGCCACCAGCCCGGCGTAGAAGGCCGTGCCGCAGGCGGTGATGTACACCCGGGTGAGACGCGCGAAGTCGAAGGGCAGCGCCTCGGGCAGCATCACCCGGCCCGCGGCCATGTCGACGTAGTGGGCCAGCGTGCGGCCCACCACCTCCGGCTGCTCGTGGATCTCCTTCGCCATGTAGTGGCGGTACTCGCCTTTATCGACGCGGAAGGCCTGCGTGGCGATGGTCTGCTTCGGGCGCTTCACGACGGCGCCGGAGGCGTCGCGGATTTCCGCACCGGCCCGGGACAGGATCGCCCAGTCGCCCTCGTCGAGGTAGGTGATCGCGTCGGTGAAGGGGGCGAGCGCCAGGGCGTCCGAGCCGAGATAGGTCTCGCCCGCGCCGTAGCCGACGGCGAGCGGGGCGCCGTGGCGGGCGCCGATCAGCAGGTTCTCCTCACCCGCGAAGATGAAGCCCAGCGCGAAGGCGCCGCGCAGGCGGGGCAGGGCGGCGGCGACCGCGTCCACCGGCCCCATCTGCCGGTCCATGTTGCGGCTGACGAGCTGGGCGACGACCTCGGTGTCGGTCTCGGTCTCGAAGCGGACGCCGTCGGTCTCCAGCTCCTGCTTCAGCTCGCGGAAATTCTCGATGATGCCGTTGTGCACCACCGCGAGCCGGGCGGTGGCGTGCGGGTGGGCGTTGGTCTCGTTCGGCCGCCCGTGCGTGGCCCAGCGGGTGTGGCCGATGCCGATCGCGCCGGCGAGCGGCGCCTCGGCGAGCCGGGCCTCCAGGTTGACGAGCTTGCCCGAGGCGCGGCGGCGCTCCAGCCGGCCGTGCTCCAGGGTGGCGATGCCGGCGGAATCGTAGCCGCGGTACTCCAGCCGCCGCAGCGCCTCGATCACCCCGCCCGCCACCGCGTCGCGCCCGACGATGCCGACGATGCCGCACATGATGGATGTCCCTCGCTCGGACGGGCGATGCCGCCGCGGCGCCCCGCGCAAGACGCGCGCCGCGGGTGCGGCCCGTCCGCCCGGCCCCGCTTTTGCCGGATCGGCACCGAATGTGCCAGCCTGGGCGCCGCCCGGGCCCCGGGCTCAGTACAGGGCCGGCAGCCGCACGTTGGGGATCGGGAAGCCGCTGAACAGGATCCGCCCGTCGACCAGCCGCAAGGGCGGCAGCGCCTTCAGCGGCGTCCCCTCGGGCTGTGGCGCCCCGGCCTCCGCCCGGCGGCTGCCGAGCCCGAGCAGTCCGCCGACGAGCTGCCCGACCAGCGCCCCCTTGTCCGAGCCGAGGCTCTGACCGACGATCCCGCCGATCAGCGCGTCCACGCCCGCGGCGCGCAGGTCGATCTGGCCCGCGGGCCGGTGGGCGGCGTCGAGGGTGATCGTGCCCTTCGCCTGCACCCGCTGCGCGCCCTTGGCCAGGGACAGGGCGGTGAGGTCGAGGCTGCCGCCCGCCTCCCGCCAGCGCTCCAGCTCCCGCGGCACCGCGCCGGTTCCGAACACCGTGGCGCGGGTGATCGTGGCGTCGAGGGAGATGTCGGCGGGCGTGTCGGTGCCGGTCAGCGCGTCGAGATCCGGGATCGCGGCTTGCGCGAGCTGAAGGCTGACATCGACCGCACCCTCGGCGTCGAACCGGCCCGGCGTCGGGCGCGCGTGCAGCTCGAGGTGGCGGCCCGCGATCGCGATCGGCTGCGGCTCGGCCCCGGCGACCGTGACCTTCGGGCCGTCGATCACGAGGGAAGCGCGGGTGAAGCCGGTCTCGGCGCCGTGGAAGCTCCCCTGCAACCCGGTCCACGTCGCGTCGCCCGTCAGGTCGCCCTGCTCGACGTGGAAGGGGCCCTGCGCCTCGAACAGCACGAGGCGCGGCTGGTAGACCTGCGCGGCGGCGGTGATCGGGCCGAGGCGGAAGCGGCTGTCGGAGCGCTCCAGGGTCACCGCCGCGCAGCGCAGCTCGATCCGGAACGGGTAGCCGGTGACGCTGCGGTCCGCGCAGGTCCAGGTGCGGCCCGCGCCGGCCTCGCGGGCGAGCCACGCATCCATCTCCCGCTCGGCCCGGCCGCGGATGTAGAACCAGCCCGCCGACCAGAGCACGGCGACGACCAGCAGCAGAATGTAGGGCAGGAACAGCCCGAGGCGGCCGTACCGCCTTGACGCTCTCGTTCCCCGGGCGTCCCGCCGCGTCGGGTCCTGCGTCATGCCACTCGCTCCTGCCAACGGGCCCCGCTTGAGGCCACGCTGGGGGCGAAACTGGGGCGGAAGCCCGGCGGGTCGACGGTCCCGCCCGCGACTCAGGCGCGGCCCGGCTCGGCGGACTCGATGCTGAGATCCTCGACGATCGCGACGCGCTCGGCCTCGCCCTCGGCGAGCCGGTGCACGTGCATCTCCGTGGCGCCGGAGCGGCGGACGCGGTCGAGCCACACCCGCCGCAGGTGCTCGCGGGGGCTCTCGTCCGAATTGGCCACCGAGACCAGCTCGGCGATCCCGGACGCGTCGCGACGCACCGCCATCACCACCGCCTCGCTCATCTCCTCGGGGCCGAACGCCCCCGCCTCGTGGACGCCGACGACGTAGCGCCGGCCCGACCGTCCGCGCCACGCCGACAGCGCCAGGGCGGGGGAGCCGCGCAGGCCCGCGGCGGTCCTCAGGCGTTCTTCACGCACGTCCCGTCTCCGTGTGCGGTCGTCCTTCAGGTCGCGTAGCGCGGCCGACCAGGACAGGGCTCTCTTGTTCGCCATTTGTTCTAAAATATCCGCAGCGCCTCGGGGGCGTCAAGGGCGACGCATCGTTCCCCGGATGTGGTGGCGGACCGGGTTATCCACAAGCACCGGGCGCGGCAGGGTGCAGGACGAGCCGGCCTCGGGATCAGCGGCGCGGCGCGGCCGCCGGCGCCTCGGAGGCGGGCACGGTGTGGCCGGCGGCGGAGAGGTCGGAGAGGCCGCCGCCGATCAGGACGTTCGAGGCGGACTCGATCCGCTCCAGCGCCAGCGCCTGGAACTCCTGCCGGGGCAGGCCGGGCGGGATCGGCGGCAGGAAGGCGATCACCGCCTTGCCCGGCCGGCGCACGAGGCTGTTGCGCGACCAGAACAGCCCGGTGTTCAGCGCCACCGGCAGGCAGGGCACGCCGAGCGCGGTGTAGAGGTGCGACAGGCCCTGCTTGTAGGCGGGGGGCGCCCCCGGCGGGCGGCGGGTGCCCTCTGGGAAGATGATGAGCTGGCGGCCGTCGCGCACCGCCTCCGCCGCCGCCGCGTTCATCAGGGCCATCGCCCGGGTGCCCTTGCTGCGGTCGATCGCCACCATGCCGCCCCGGGACAGGTGCCAACCGAACAGCGGAATGAAGAGCAGCTCGCGCTTCAGGATGTAGGCGAAGTTCGGGAAGATCGCGCACAGCGCCACGGTCTCCAGCGCCGACTGGTGCTTGGCCGCCACCAGGAGCGGCCCCGGCGGGATGTTCTCCAGGCCGCGGAACTCGACCTCGATGCCGGCGACCGTCCGCAGCAGCCACAGGGTCAGGCGCGCCCAGGTCCGGGCGACGTGCAGCACCAGCCGCCGCGAGGCCAGCGCCGGCAGGCCGGCGAAGGCGATCACCGTCGTGGCGGCGTAGAAGCAGACGTTGAAGGCGAGGGAGCGGAGGGCGAGCATCGGGACCTGTCCGTGGCGGTCCCCTGTAGCGCGGCGACGCGGCCCCGTCCAAGCGCCCGTCCGAGCGTGCCCGGACCTGCCCGAAGCGCGGGCACTCGTGGTGGTACGCAACCACAGGAGGAACCCCCTGCGCGTTCCGACCCCGCTCGTCCTGGCCGCGGCCCTCGCCGCCTGCGCGGCCGCGTCGGCCACGGCGCAGACGCCCGGTGCGACGCCCGCGCCAGAGGCGGGCCGGACCGCCGCGCCGCCGGCCACCGACAAGGAGGGCAACCCCGCCCCGACCCTGCCCGGCGCGGCCGAGGATCCGAACCTGAAGGTGCCGAGCGGGCTGCCGCCCGCGACGCAGCCCGGCGCCACCGCCGATCCCGGCACCGGTCCGACCCGCTGAGGGTTCAGGCCGGCGCCCGCGCCCGCCCGGCGCTGCGGCCCGCCACCAGCCAGTAGACGAGGCCGGCGCACGCCCCGACCACGAACAGGATCAGCGTCAGCCGCGCCTCGGCGGCCACGAGCCCGGCCGCTCCCGGACGGGTCGCGCCCCGGGCCAGCCAGGGCAGGGCGGCGGTAACGAGGCCGCATCCGCCCCCGTACCAGAGGATCCCGCGCGCCCCCAGCACCTCGCCCGCGAGGCCGACGAGGGCCGGGGGCAGGCACAGCAACACGAACAGCGCCTGGGCGAGGCCGGCGACCAGCAGGAACAGGCTCTCCGGCGGCAGTCCGGCGGAGATGTCGCCCAGCGCCGCGTCGAGGCCGGCGAGCGCCCCGTGCGTCAGCCACGCGTTGGCGCCCGGATCGAGCACGAGCGCCAGAAACAGCACCGCCGCCCCCGTGGGGACGGCGAGCAGGAGGGCGAACCCTCCGAGGAGGAGGCGGCCGAGGACGTGCATGGCTTGGCCTTACACGTCCTCGGGCCGCGCGTCTGCGCCGGAGCCCTCGTCCTGACGCGCTCCCTGCCGAGCCGGTGTCCACCTCGGCGGGGAGCGTCTAGAGCATCGTGCCGAAAGGCGGTCACCGGCTTTCGGAAAAGATGATGCAAAAACAATGGCCTAGCGCATCGTCCTGGATCCGATATCCAGGACGATGCGCTAGGCGTGGGCCGGCGTATGCCCGTCCGACCCGCTTTGCGGCTTGCGGCGCAGCCGGCCGAGCCACAGCGAGAAGTGCCGGATCACCACGTAGAACACCGGCGTCAGGAACAGGCCGAAGAAGGTCGCACCGATCATCCCGAAGAACACCGCGGTGCCGAGCGCCTGCCGCATCTCCGCGCCGGGGCCGGTGGCGACCACCAACGGCAGGGTGCCGAGGATGAAGGCGAAGGCCGTCATCAGGATCGGGCGCAGGCGCAGGCGGCAGGCCTCCACCGCCGCCTCGACCGGGCCGCGCCGCTCGCGCTGCTCGATGTCGTGGGCGAACTCCACGATCAGGATGGCGTTCTTGGCCGCCAAGCCGATCAGCACGATCAGGCCGATCTGGGTCAGGATGTTGTTGTCCTGCGCCCGGAACTGCACGCCGGCGAGCGCCGCCAGCACGCCGGTGGGCACCACCAGCAGGATCGAGAGCGGCAGCGCCCACGATTCGTACTGCGCGGCGAGCACGAGGAACACCAGCAGCACGCCCAGCGCGAACACGTAGGCGCCGGTGCCGCTCGCCGCCTTCTGCTGGTAGGCGATCTCGGTCCAGTCGTAGGCGTAGCCCTCCGGCAGGGCCTTCTTGGCGAGCTGCTCCATCGCTTCGAGCGCCTGACCGGTCGAGACGCCGGGCTTGGCCACCCCCTGCACGGGGACCGAGTAGTACAGGTTGAACCGCTGCACGATCTGCGGACCGGTCACGTCGCGCACGCTGGCGAGCGTCCCGAGCGGCACGAGCGCGCCGGTAGAGGAGCGCACCTTGATCTGGGAGATGTCCTGGATCGAGGTGCGGAAGGGTGCGTCGCCCTGGAGGCGCACCTGGTAGATGCGGCCCAGCGTGTTGAAGTCGTTCACGTAGGTGCCGCCGAGGTCGGCCTGCACCGAGGAGAAGACGTTGCCGAGCGGCACGTTGAGCATGCGCGCGATGGTGCGGTCGATGTCGAGGTAGAGCTGCGGCGTGTCGTTGCCGAAGGTGGTGAACACCCGCGTCACGTCCGGGCTCTGGTTGGCCTGACCGATCAACTCGCCCGCGGCGGCGAGCAACGGCCCGATCGACGAGGATTGGCGGCTCTCGACCTGCATCTTGAAGCCGCCGCCGTTGCCGAGGCCGCGCACCGGGGGCGGCGGGATGACGATCACCCGCGCCTCCTCGATGTTGCTCGTGGCCTTCAGCACGTCGCCGGTGACGACCGCCGCGCTGCGGCCCTGCTCGGCCCGCGCCTTGGCGTTCTTCAGCGTCAGGAACATCACGCCGGCATTGGTCGTGTTGGTGAAGGTCGCCCCGTCGAAGCCCGCGATGATCACCGCGTTGGCGATGCCGTCGACCTTCCGGGCCTCGGCGGCCGCGCGCAGCATCACCGCCGTGGTGCGGTCGAGGGAGGAGCCCGCGGGGAGCTGCACGACGCCGATCAGGTAGCCCTGGTCTTGGTCCGGGATGAAGCCGGTGGGCGTCGTCTGCGCGAGGTGCAGGGTGCCGGCGATCACGCCCGCGTACACGAGCAGCATCGCGGCGAGGCCGATGACGCCGCCGGTCAGCATCCGGACGCTGCGCCCGTAGAAGTCCGAGGTCTTCTCGAAGCCGCGGTTGAAGCCGTTCGCGAGCCAGTTGACGAAGCGGGCCACGAAGAAGCGCGGCGGCCGCTGCTCGTGGTGCGGCTTGAGGAGCAGCTTGCAGAGCGCGGGCGACAGGGTGAGCGAGTTGAAGGCCGAGATCAGCGTCGAGGCCGCGATGGTGAGGGCGAACTGCTTGTAGAACTGGCCCGAGATGCCGGGGATGAAGGCGGTCGGCACGAACACCGCCGCGAGCACCAGGGCGATGGCGATGACGGCGCCGCCGACCTCGTCCATGGTCTTGTGGGCCGCGTCGCCGGGGGAGAGCCCCTCGGCCATGTTGCGCTCGACGTTCTCGACCACGACGATGGCGTCGTCGACCACGATGCCGATGGCGAGCACCAGCCCGAACAGGGTCAGGTTGTTGAGCGAGAAGCCGAACAGGGCCATCGCCGCGAAGGTGCCGATCAGCGACACGGGGATCGCGAGTACCGGGATCAGCGCCGTGCGCCAGCTCTGGAGGAAGACGATCACCACGATGACCACCAGGGCCACCGCCTCGAACAGGGTCTTGTAGACCTCGTGGATCGATTCCTCGATGAACTCGGTGGGGTTGTAGGCGATCCGGTACTCGACGTCCGGCGGGAAGTTCTTCTTCACGTTCTCCATCACGGCGCGCACCGAGGCGGCCGCGTCGAGGGCGTTGGTGCCCGGGCGCTGGAACGCGCCGATGCCCACCGCCGGCGTGTCGTTGAGGAACGAGTTGGTGGTGTAGTCCTTCTGCCCCATCTCGACGCGGGCGATGTCCTTCACCCGCACCAAGCGCCCGTCCTGGGCCTTGATGATCACGTCGGCGAACTCTTCCGGCGTCTTGAACCGGGCCTGCGACTGCACCACGAGCTGGAAGGCGGCGGTGGGCACGGCGGGCGGGGCGTTCAGCGCGCCCGCGGCGACCTGGACGTTCTGCTCCTGGAGCGCGCTCGTCACGTCGGTGACGGACAGCCCGTAGGCGGCGAGCTTGTTCGGGTCGACCCAGACGCGTTCGGCGTACTCGCTGCCGCCGAAGATCGTGATGTCGCCGACGCCGTCGAGGCGCAGCAGCTCGTCGCGGATGTTCAGGTAGATGTAGTTGGCGAGGTAGCTCTGATCGTAGGTCTTGTTCGGGGACAGGAGGTGCACGACCAGCATCAGGTCGGGCGAGGCCTTGCGCACGGTGACGCCGAGGTTGCGCACGTCCGGCGGCAGGCGCGGCTGGGCGACCGAGAGGCGGTTCTGCACCAGCACGTTGGCGATATCGAGGTTGGTGCCGACCTTGAACGTCACGGTCAGCAGCATGTTGCCGTCGTTGGTGGACAGCGACGTCATGTAGAGCATGTTGTCGACGCCGTTGACCTCCTGCTCGATCGGCGTCGCGATGGTGGCGGCCACCGTCTCGGCGTTGGCGCCGGGGTAGCTCGCGCGCACGGTCACGGTCGGCGGCACGATCTCGGGGTACTGCGAGACCGGCAGCGTCTCGTAGGCGACGAAACCGAGGATCAGGAAGACGATCGACGTCACCGACGCGAAGATCGGCCGGTCGACGAAGAAGTGGGCGAAACGCATCGGTCGAACCTCTCAAGGCCCGCCGGTCGCCCGGGCCGGGCCTCGCGCCGGACGGACGGCGCGGGGAGCGTGTGGGGTCTTCAGGTCTTGCTCGGGGGCAATTCGATCGTCTCCGGCGTCACCTTGGCGCCGGGCCGCACCCGGAGCAGCCCGTTGACGACCACGGTCTCGTCGCCCTTCAGCCCGTCCTGGATCACGCGGTAGCCGTCGACCTTGGGGCCGAGCTTCACGTCGCGCTGCTGGATCACGTTGTCCGGCCCGAGCAGGTAGACGATCCGCTTGTCCTGGTTGGCCGCCACCGCGTCGTCGGGCAGCAGCACGCCCCGGAACGGTTTCGTGGCGGGCATCGAGACGATCCCGAACAGGCCGGGCTTGATGAACTTGTCGGCGTTCACGACGGTGGCGCGCAGCAGCACCGTGCCGGTGGCGTTGTCGACGCGGTTGTCGACGAAGTCGAGGGTGCCCTTGCGGGTCGGCTTGGGCTCGCCGGACAGGGCGATCTGGATCGGCACGCCCTTGCCCTGCTGGGTCTCGCCCATGCCGATGCCGAGCGTGTTCTGGTACTTGAGGAACGACTTCTCGTCGACGGTGAAGTTGAACCAGATCGGGTCGAGCGAGACGATCGTGGTCAGGAGCGTCTGGTCGGTGATGACGATATTGCCCTCCGACACGAGGCGGCGGCTGAGCCGCCCGTCGATCGGCGACTTCACCTCGGTGAAGTCGTAGTTGAGCTGCGCGTTGTTGAGCGCGGCCTGGGCGCTGTCGACGTCGGCCTGGGCGGTGAGCGACGCTTGGCGGCGCTGGTCGGTGACCTGCTCGGAGATGTTGCCGCTGCGCGACAGCGTCTGCGCGCGCTCCAGGTCGGTCGTGGTGAAGGTCTGCCGCGCCTTGGCCGAGACCAGGGCCGCCTGCGCCTGCTCCAGCGCCGCCTTGTAGGGGCGGCGGTCGATGACGAACAGGACCTCGCCCTTCTTGACGTTCTGGCCGTCGACGAAATTGATCTTCTCGAGGTAGCCCGTGACGCGGGCCCGCATCTCGACGAAGTTGATCGCGTCGAACCGGCCCGTGTACTGGTCCTGCTCGACGATCTCCCGCACCACCGGCTTGGCGACCGTCACCTTCGGCGGCGGGCCGCCCGGGGCCTGGGCGTGGGCTGCGTGGGATCCCGCGGCGAGGCCGACGAGGATCGTGACGAGGCTTGAGAGCCGGCTGCGCATCGTGTCGTGCTGTCCTTTGGCTGCCGGGCGTTAATCCGGCCCCGCCACGCTTTTTGTGCGCGAGCGCACATCCCGGTCCAAATCTCCGTGACCGGCGCATCTCCGCGCCCGTCCCCGGCGCGGAGACGCGCCGAAACGCGGTCGGGCTCCTCCCGGACCGTCCCCGGGCCGTCGCCGACCCGCGCGTTCGCCGGACCGGTGACCGATCCGGCGCGAGGGCGCCCTAGGCGATGGTCTCGCCGGCCGCGTACCAGTCCTTGAACCCGCCCTTGTAGTGCTCGGACAGGTCGAGCCCCGCCCGCTGCGCCGCCATCAGCGCGTGGGTGGAGCGGACCCCGGCGGCACAGGCCAGCACCGGCCGGCGGCCGTCCGCGCGCACGAGTTCCGCGAGCGCCTCCGGATCGAAGGCCGAGAGCGGGTGCGACACCGCGCCGGGGATGTGCCCGGCCTCGTACTCGTGCTCCTCGCGCACGTCGATCACCAGCATCGAGCCGTCGGCCAGCCCCCGCTTCACCGCCTCCCGATCGAGGTCGATCACCCGCATCGGCCGGATCTCCGTTCCACGTCGAGAACGCCGCGCGCGAGGGCGGACGCCCCCGGTCGCCGCTGCGGACTGACGCTTTCCCATATTCGTCAGGGCACGGGGGCGCAACCGAGGGGCGCGCCGTCAGAGCGCGGTGAGCGTCGGCCCCACGGCGGCGAAATGCGCGGCCCAGCTCGGCGGCGCGTAGCCGGTCAGCCGGGCCGCGAGGTCGGCGCGCAGCGGCGAGGCGGGGTCGCTCAGGGCCTCGATCGCCGCGAGCCAGCCCGGCCCGTCGAGGGGATCGCGGAACTCCGCGAACGTCCCGGCGATCTCCCGGTGGACGGGGAGGTCGGAGGCGACCACCGGCAGGCCGCAGGCGGCGGCCTCGACGATCGGGATGCCGTAGCCCTCCGCGAAGGAGGGCATCAGCAGCGCGGTGCTGCTGCGCATCAGCGCGGCGAGCCCGTGCGTCGAGAGGCCCGCGGCCTCGACGACGTGCGCCCGCACCCCGGGGCAGCGCTCCAGCATGTCGAGGGCGCTCTCGGCCTCCCAGCCCCGCCGCCCGACCACGACGAGGCGGGGCGCGCCCGCCCCGTGCCGCTCCGCCAGCACCCGCCAGAGCTGGAACAGCAGCAGGTGGTTCTTGCGCGACTCGATCGTGCCGCAGACGAGGAAGGTCGGCCGCTCGGGGGCGAAGCGCGGACCGTCCGGCCGGAAGGCGGGCTCGACGCCGAGATGTCCCACCGCCAGGGGCGGCCGTCCGAACCCCGCGGCCTCCAGGTGGTCGAGCGTGCGGGCGCCGGTATCGGCCGAGTTCACGAGGATCGCCGCCGCGTGCCGGCCGACGCTGCGCATCCGGGCTGCGTGCCGCTCCGCCTCGCCCGCCCGGCCGTACTCGGGATGCGTGATCGGGATGATGTCGTGCACGAAGAAGGCGGCGCGCACGTCGCGCCGGTCGTAGAGCCAGTCGAATCGCCCGGGGCGGTCGAGGCGCAGGTGCGAGGTGTGCAGGTAGAGCGCGTCGCGCGGCAAGGCCGCGAGCGGCCGGCCCCGCGCCAGGATGTCGGCCGCGGTGCGGGCCTGGATCAGGCGCCGCTGCCGGGCCGCCGGGGCGGCCGGCGCGGCGCCGCGCCCGGCCTGCCCGCCGAGTTGCCCACCCCGTTGACCGCCGAGGCCCCCGGCGAGCCGGCCGTAGACTGGATCGGCCTCGGCGTCGCGGTCCTCCACCCAGCCCGCCGCCACGGCCTCGACGATCGCCAGCGCCCGCTCGCGGTCGAGCACGCGGGGGCCCGCCGCCGTCGAGACGAGCCCGACCGCCGTCCCCGGCCGCGCGAGGAAGGCGCGGGCGTAGGCGAGGTCGACCCGGTCGATGCCCGACGGGCTCGCGTGCCGCAGGCGGGTGACGAGGCGGGTCAGGTCGAAGGCGACGGGGCGGTCGGTCATGGTCCTCGGACGGTGCGGGAGGAAGGCACCACCCGTAGCCCCCCGGCCCGGCGAGAGCCAGCGTCCGGCGGGGCCGCGCCGTTCGGGGGTTGCGCAGCCCGAGGCCGAAAGCTATGAGCCCCGGGCCCGCAGGGGCGTCGGAGTGTAGCGCAGCCCGGTTAGCGCACTAGTCTGGGGGACTAGGGGTCGTGGGTTCGAATCCCGCCACTCCGACCATAAATCTCATTGACCGGCAATGAGTTAGCAGGGGCGGCCCTCGGGTCGCCCTTCTGCTTTTCTGGCTCTGGGGTTCACCTGGGGTGCAGAAATTTTCTGTGCGGGCGTGGGGTTCTTGAACCCCGGATGCACCCCCGCGCCCCAGAGCCAGCTCACCGCCGCCCGAACACAACGATGGCCCCGGCGAATGCGAGCGCGGCGGCCATGACCGCGAGGCAGGTCGCGTCCATTCGGACCGCGTGGTGGGTAGCCCGGGGGCCAGCCATCTGACGTTCGGCCGCTGCGGCATGGTGGACACGGCCATGGGCGCGCTACGCTGGCTTGCCGAATCACGATGGCGCCGAGATCGCGTCGATCTGGGAGGTCCACATGCCGCGGAAGAAGCGCCACCCGGGCTGGCCGAAGCCGGCGCCTGAGCTCGTTCGCTTCGTCCGGGCGCTCGCAGAAGCGGACGCACGACGGGATCACGCCGAGGCCCTGAAAATGGCTGCAGCCAAGGCCGAAGAGGCGCGCAAGAGAGCGGACGGGCAGGAGGGAAAGCCTTTCGACAATCCCGGCAAGTAGTGCGCTCCGCCTGCACCAGCGGCTCGCATTCCACGGGTTGTCGCATTGAGTAAGCACTGCAGCCGGTCATTCAGAAGTGGAAGGTGTCGCTGGTGATGCGATCGCCGAGCGTGGCGCCGCCATCATCGAACAGCGGCATGTCCAGAGACACCGGCGCACCGAGTACCGGGTACCGCTTGTAGACGCCCTTGATCGCCTTGCTCACGGCGGTGGCCACGTTCGCCAACTCGATCTCGCCCTCGAGAATAGCGAGCGCCAGATCCGAGAGGACTTCCTGCTGGATCTGTCGGGGGAGTGTGCGGGGGATCGCTCGCTGAACCGCATTCATAATGAGCGCTCCGGCAGGCGCTGCGGGCTGTATCGGCCGACGGATTTTCCGAAGGTCGATACCAAGCTGACCTCGGATGACCCGCGTCGCGCGCTCCGTTCTTCCAGCGATCGCGGCTCTTGGATCAATCTTGAGAGATGATTTCTCGGCGGAGGTCCATCGCGGCTGGATCAGAAACTTTAATTTGGACCGCTTTGAGTGGACGGAGGCCATCGACCGTCCGGGCAACCGAACAGCACCATCTTTCCAAGCCCGTAATTCTTGTGTGGAGAAATCTACATGTGTGCGAGGATTTTTAAGACCAAGCCGTTTGCAGGCCACACGGGTCACAAGGGTCTTATTTAACTCCGGCGCCTCGGAGACGATGGCATTCAGATCTGGCCAGAAGCGCTTGATGATTTCGATCTCAAACTCTGAAACTTTGCCTCTTCTCTTTTTTGCGACGCCGATCCGCACAGCATGATCACAAATCTGCTTTCTGCTTCGATCAGGAAGCATCTTTTCAAGTAGCGCATAGTTCGGCGCGAACCGCCTGATCAGATCATGCTCTTGTTCGCTCCAGGGCAAACCGGGCATTTGCGCCTCCGTCGAAGCACCCCCATGCCCGCAGGGCTCGCCGTGCTCTCTGCCGGCCCGATCGATGCCAACGCTTACTCGCTGCAAGGCGCGCGACGCTGGCTCGGGTGTTTGGTGAGTCGGCACCCGTTGGACTGCAGATGTCCAATGTCCCAGCCCCGCTACCCAATACGAGGGTAAGCTGAGCGGCGAGGCCGACTCACCGGGTCAATATCGAGGTCTCAGCTCGTCGCCTCTTCAGTGTGAGATATTGCTACGGACAGCAGGGCCGCCTTCATTAAAGAAGAAGTGAGATCCGACATGCGCCTTGATGCGCGTAGGAGAGCCCCGGACCGCCTCAGCGGCCGGGGCTTTCATCGTCAGAACGGCCGCAGGCCGTACGCCTTCTCATAGGCCGCCAGCCGCCGGTTCAGCGTCCGCATGGCCCGCGTGAGCCGCCGAAGCCGCCACGCGTGGAGCAGGAGCCCGAGCGGGCTCACGGTGTGGGAGCCCCTTGCAGAGTCCTCACTGTCAGAACTGACAGTGAGGACGGGAGCGGTCTCACTGATAATGTTTTCAGTGAGGCTCGTTGCGCGGGGGCTCACCGGTCGCCATCCTTCCAGTCGCACCCGACCGCGCTCAGGACGAGCGCGGCGCGGGATGATGGAGGACCAGCCACAGCCGGATTGCCCTGCCTTTCCAGAAACGGAAAGTCGAGGTAGCGAAGGCTCAATTCTGCCTTGGCAACCGCTCCAGATATGTACTCGGGACCAAGATGCATCCCAGCGGTCAGGACTTCATGAGCCGCGCAACGTTCCACGTTTTCAATCATCGTATTTTTGAACTCTCGCGCCAGAAACGCGAGATAATTGGTCATCAACTGTCCGGTGATGGGCTCGGCCACCGCAGAGGGTTGACCGATGAGGGTCACGCCGCCGCCGACGAGCGGGAGCGTGGTGAGGCCGCGCAGGAAGCCGCGGCGGTTGGCGGGAGCGCTCATGCCGAGAGCCCTCCACGGATCAGGTACCGGCCGCGCTGCTCTGCAAGGCCGCCAACGTCGCCGATGCCCGTGTCATCGCCGTCCTCACGGTCGTCGAGGCCGCCGCGGGACCACCAGAGCTGCGAGCCCCCAAGCGAGCCGAGGGACGGCTCGGTGTCGCCGCCCTCCTCGATATCCGGATCCGGCGTCAGGGCGTCCAGAATCCTCAGGCAGCGGTCGACCCGGTCGAGGTCGGCCTCGATCTGCCGGGCGATGCGAGCGCGCAGGTTCGCGAGGCGCGCGCGCTCAAGCGCGTGCGCGGCCGCCCAGGTGGGCAGCGCAGAGGTATGGGCGTTCATCACGCGCGCCCTCCCTGGTTATGTACAGGGACATGCCGCCAAATTTCGCCCCGTACGATCTGGCGAACGGTGCTGCTGTCGATACCGAACTGCCGCCCAAGCACGCTGCTTGATATACCTGCCGATGCTCGTTCCCTGATCGTAGCGACATCCCTTTCCTTGATCTTAGCAGCGCCGTGCGCCTCGCCGAATACTCGATGATGGCTGCTAATGGCCTTGCGGCCCTTCGCAATCATGTCGGCTGTGTTATCGGCGGCAGATCCTAAAAAGAGATGGCTAGGATTGACGCAACTTGGGTTGTCGCATCGATGACAGACCAGAGACCCGACAGGATCAATTTGGGTCGCAATCTGAAACGACACGCGGTGCGCGTAAGCGGTGTCGTTATTCTTTGTGCCCCTATGCAGAACGCCATATCCGCCGTTCTGTCTCTTGCCTGTCCATAACCAGCAGGCATTCGGTCCAGCCGATTTATCGACCTTTAACCAGAATCGCCGCTTGAGATCGGGTGTTACCTCGATCTCTCTAGTCGGTATCTCAGATATCATCGTTGTCGGTCTCTGTGAGAACCGGCTTTGCAGGGCCGGCCCACTCTCCAAGATTGGAGAGTGGTCGCCCGCAAACGGTGCGGGCGCCGGGAGTCTGCAAACACGCCACAGAGAACGTGCGCCACGGCCTTCACCCGAAGGCTGTTGTATCGCCGCCAAGATCGCTCTTGACGGTGCCGTGGCACTCCCGGCATAGTTTCACCGGTCGCGTCGCACACCTAAGTGCGACACGTTCATACAGCGGGATCGAAGCCCGGCAAGGCCTGGATTTCCGCTCTGTGGCTGTGACGCTATCCCCGGCAAGGGACCGTCACGGGAGTTTGCAGGCTCCACGGACGAAGTTAGACGCAGACCCCGCGCCCGGCAAGGGACGGGGTTTTTGCGTTTCAGGTCTCAGTTGCGCGGGCGCCCGTCCCGCAACCTCCGGCGCTTAGGCAGGCCAGTCGATCGGCTCGAAATGCCAATCTTCGCCGGGAGGCACTGACCTTGGCGCGACAATTTATGGATGATCGCGCCGTTCCCAACGTTATGACTTGCGTAAGCGCATGATTTGCACCAATGCGCACGTGAGGGGACGAATGAGGATCAGATTTTGACCGATGAGTTTGCGGGGCGTGGCCCCGATTACATCACCATGGCGGGCGATATCGTCTCCGCCTACGTCTCGAACAATCCCGTCCGGCCGGCCGATCTGCCAGAGCTGATCGCGAGCGTGCACGCCGCGGTCGCCGGGCTGGCCTCGGGCCAGCCGGCCGGTGCCGCCGCGGAGGCAGTCGAGAAGCCGACGCCCGCGCAGATCCGGAAGAGCATCACGCCGGACGCGCTGATCAGCTTCATCGACGGCAAGGGCTACAAGACCCTGAAGCGGCACCTGACCAGCAACGGGCTCAGCCCGGAGACGTACCGCGAGCGCTTCGGCCTGCCGCGGGACTACCCGATGGTGGCGGCCGCCTACACCGAACGGCGATCCGCCCTGGCGCGGTCGATCGGTCTTGGTCGGCCGGGTGCGCGGGCCGAGCAGGTCCCGGAGCCCGACGATTTCGATCAGGCTGCCCCCGAGCAGGAAGCGCCGAAGGGACGGCGGCGGAAGGCCGCCTGACACGGTTGGGGTGCCGGTCGCTCAGGCGCCGGCACCCGAAACTACGGCGGCGATGATCTGGTCGCGTACGTCGTCTCGCTCAATCTGCACCGCCGGCATCTGAATGAGAGCCAGCGAGCGATGGTCGCCGCGAAGCTGGCGAACCTGACTGAGGGTCGACCGAAGGAGGAAAAGACAGCGCCGCTGCTTGGCGAAACTGCGCAAATTTGCGCAGTTCCACAGCCACGCGCAGCAGAGATGCTGAACGTCAGCCGACGGTCTGTACAGCACGCGACAACCATTCATCGCGACGCTGTTCCTGAAGTCAGAAAAGGAGTCGAAAGCGGTAGGGTCGCCGTCTCGGCTGCTGCGCAGGTGGCTCGCCTGCCGCAAGTCGAGCAACGCGCGGTCGCCACCGCTGGCGGCAAGGCCATCGCCGGTCGCCAGCCGCTCGTCCAGCGTGCGGTGGATGACGCCCGGGTCGGCCGCCTCGGCATCGCGAAGCTGCCGGGCTTCGTGGACCGCCTTGCGGGTCAGGCCGAGGTCCGCGACGGTGGCCGGGGGCATGTTCCCGCCCGGAACATGCCCTGCCGAGCCCGGATTGTGCTGCCGGGTCGCAACCTCGCCGCGTTCCTGCGCAGCGTCGTATTCGTCCGCCAGCCGGCGCTTCGCCCGGGCCTCGATCTCCAGAGCATCGGCCTGCGCGGTGGGCCAGCCCGTTAAATGCAGATCTGCAAGTGAACCTCACACCTCCACAGGGCATAGCGACAGCATGAAACGCTCCAATCGCTCTTGCCCACAGGGAAAGTAGTGGATCGCTCATTTTGAAGGAGCTTACCCGCTCGTTTCCCATTGAAGTCAGCGTTCCGACAAACCTAAGGTCACCGAAACTGTCGCCTTCTGTCATTGGCTCAGAAGTCGCGTGGTAGACACATTGAGTCGGAAATGGCTGCTCCTGTCAACGAACGCCTCATAATTCTCAACCATCTAGTAAGTCGTTCCTCATCGCACGCTGGTCAAGAACACGCGCCGCCTATTCATGGGGCAGAAGAACTGTTGCGGATTCTTGATATGCGCCGGTCAAGAGGAGAAGCTATCGAATATTTAGGCGCCACGGATCACGAAGATGAGAAAATACGGAAGGAAAATGGGTTCAGGCATGATTTTGTGCGCTTGAAGCATTTCAATATAACACAGGGTGAATTTTGTAAATATGCTGTTATGCTTTTTGAGCATGCAGATCAAACACAGAAAACATTCCCGGTGATCCATCGACGTAATTTAGCCGGTCGTGAATTGTCAGGTGATGAAGAGGAAGTCGGCGCATCGACAGCGCACGTCGTAGTGCGATTGCCCAACGATGGCGACTACGATGATGGCTCCTATCGATGCGCCATTGAGCATGTCCACAGCGGCGTAAGCAGAAAACTGATCAGCACGCTTATGAGGCGGCAACTTCGGCGCCATGCACGTAATGAAATTTGGACGTTTGAGAAATTTATAAAAAATAAAAAGGGCAAGCCGGAGATTAAGAAATACCGTTACTCTCCAAAGCTCGATTTGCTAGCGGACGTTGCAAGGGCGCTCGCAGATGGAACTGCCAGCGCAAAGGTTCTAACATCAATGACATTCACAAAGCGATCAGAGCGACGAGCCACTGGCAGAGAAACTTCGGTAAAACATGCTGAATACGAAGCTGATGTCGCAATTAAAGTGGCAATGACGCAAGCTCCGAAAGATTCTACTGAACGCCGAACCTGGGTGCAACGAATTCGCGACGAATTTGATCAGCTCGGCTATACGTCACAACTCTACTACCGGAGCGCTGGCGGCTCCGAGATGCGCGGCAAGGTGCACCAGGACGTAGAGGGGGCCGCAGACCTACTATTGTGCCCAAAAGAGATTATATCACTCAGCTCGCCTGCGCGTCGGTGGCGCGATGACATGTGCGACGAAATGGTCGCGGCGTTGCGTGAGTTGGTGGATAGGGATGAGTTATGGACTCGCGTCGGATAGGATTGCAAGACGTTAGACAGGGCGGCCATACGTCCCGTCTGCGCTTGCTTGCTCCTATTCGCTATTTATTCATCTATAGCGAAGAAAAGGCTCGTTACGATATCATAGTGCCTTTGCTGTTCGGCGTTTCTGGCTGGGCAATCTACGCGGCGCTCAGCCCAAAGATACCGCTTTTTGGCGATGCCGGCCTGCTAAGATTTGCTCGGGATCTGCTGATCATGGCAGTTCCCTTTATGGTTGGCGCTTTGGCTTCTGTCGCAATGGGGGCACCTGGTCCCGCGTTCGATCGTCGACCGGTGGGCGCCGATTTAATCTTGGACGGTGAATCTCTTACGCTTCGGCAATTCGTTTGTTATCTGCTCGGATATTTATCATTTCTTGGTCTTTTGACACTCGGCGCAGTCGTTTTCGCGGGCCTATTCCACGATCCGGTAGTGGCGTGGACCAAGGGGCTACCGATCCTTAAGGCTGCGATCCACCTTAGTGGGGCATTTGTTTTGTCCGTGCTGTTGTCTACCCTTACTATTACCGTGTTTTGGGCATTATATTTTCTGACGGAAATCGTCAATCGAAAACATTAGAATGATCTGATTTCACGCTGACGTTAAGCGCCATCCCAGCTTCCGCCGGCACAGCCGCAACCCGATCGCAGCCAACCTCGGCCTGAACGCCTCGACGGCCGTCTGAAGGGCGGCCTCGTCCTTCCATGATCCAGCGGCCACCAGCGCGGGCACCGGGTGCCTGCCCTTGCCCATCAGGACCGCCAGGGACCGCAGCAGGGCCGCCCCGCAGCCGACGGCGCCGAGCGGGCCGATGAGGAGTAGGGCGTCCATGTCGACCGCCGCCAGCCGCCCAGGAGGCGGCAGGAGGCCGAGGCGGGCCTCCCCGCGGATCTTTCGCACCTCTTCGGCCAGACGGGCCGCGTCGGCCGCTCTGGCGGCCTGGCGCTCGATCTCACGGCGCCTGGTGTGGGCCTTGGACGCTACCCGATCGCGCTCGGCGTAGGCGGCGCGCCGGGCGGCGCGCTCCTCGTCGCTCATGACGTACCCGGGGCCGTTCCAACGCAGGTGCAAATGGTCCTGCCGCCAGCTCTGATCCGGCTTCCGCTTCGCGACCTTGGCCGCTTCGGCCTCACCAAGATTCGTGGTCGCATCTGTAATCATTGTGGGATCCTCAGCGAACACTTGGTCACGGGCCGCGTTGGCCCTGTAAGCCCGATCACGGGTCGAATGAGGAAGCGATATGTCCAAGAAGATCCTCGGCCTTGCGGCCGCGATGACGCTCGCCCTGTCGGGTGCGGCCTACGCCCAGCAGCCGGCCGGCGGCGGCAGCGCAACCGGCAACATGAACAATCCAGGCTCGGTCAAGAGCGACACCCAGAAAATGAACGAGCGGAGCGGCGGCACCGGGATGACCACCGGCTCGACCATGGGCGCGGGCGGCACCGGGATGGCGCCGGGCAACAGCATGGCGCGCCCCAACACGGCCGGCAGCGCCGCCGCGCCGGTTCGGTAGCATCAGGGCAGCGGCAGGGACCGGCTCGCGTCCGACCCTGCCGCCGCGCGCCTCCCCGGCAGCCACACCCCGTGCGTGCCGGGGAAGGTCAGTCACGACCGCCGCAAACATGCTCCCTGCATGGCATTCGCGCGGCGGCGTGCTCCACCGCACAGTCTTGGGAACGGCCGAGCTGCATGCCCGTTGAATTACAGTTCGGAGTGCCGGCCATGAAGCCAGTGTTCATCCCCGCCTCGCCCTTCTCGCCCGCTGGGTGGTACGTCGCCGATCGCGACGGCATGCCGATCATGCGGGGCCCGGGCTACCGCGACCGCAAGACGTGCCTGCGGGCGATATCGGAGCTGCGGGCGCGGACTTAAAGCCATTCTGCCGTCACCTGACGCCTGAGCGCTGGGCCGCCTTCCGCGACGCTTGCCTGGACTTCTGCGATCGGTTCGGCGCCAAGGCGCATCGACTCGGCTGGACGCCATCGCGGCTCTTCGGGGTACACCACCAGGACGGCACACTCCGGCTCAAAGACCGTGGGGCGATGATGGTCAACGGGCGGAAGGCGACCAGGGTGGATGAGGTCGGGATCTGGCTCGGGAACCAGGCCCTCCCGGCGAGACCGGCCGGGCAGGCCTGGGGTCCGCTGATCTGGGAGTTCGCGGCGAAGAGCTGAGGACTACGCCTCATCCCGCCCGTAGGCCGCCACCGTCCGCCGCCCGAGCGGCGTGAACACCCACGCCGCTCGCCCCGCACCAACCCCATTTCCACCAGCAGCGGCATCACGGTCGGGTAGGCCTCGATCCGCAGGCCGCCCGGGTTGGCCGCGACCGCGCGCAGAGCGGCGAGGGACCGACCGCACGACGGTGCGGATGCCGACCCGCATGCCACGCGCGGCTCCGCGCGTAGGGCTACACGACGCAGGCGAGCGAACTGCCGGCGGTCCTGCCTCGACTTAGATGAGGCGGACGAAACCGGAGATCTCTCATGTCCGACGACCACCGCGAGGCAGGACCGCGGCCGCCGTTCCCCGGCGATCAGCAGCAGCCGAGGCCCGGACTGACCTCGAAGATGACGCCGCGGCCCGACCACGGCGAGGACAGCTATGTCGGCAAGGGCCTGCTCGCGGGTCAGGCCGCGCTGATCACCGGCGGCGATTCCGGTATCGGCCGCGCGGTGGCCATCGCTTACGCTCGCGAGGGCGCGGACGTGGCGATCTCCTACTTGGAAGCGGAGCAGTCGGACGCGGAGGACACCGCCCGGTGGGTCGAGAAGGCCGGACGCCGATGTCTGCTCTTGCCCGGCGATATCCGCGACGAGGCCCACTGTCGCGCCCTCGTCGCACGGACGATCGAGGCCTTCGGTCGCCTCGACGTGCTGGTCAACAACGCCGCCGCGCAGGTCGTGAACGAGGGCCTGGACGACCTTACGGCCGCCGACATCGAGGGCTCGTTCCGCGCCAACGTCTTCGCGATGTACTACCTCGCCCAGGCCGCGGTGCCGCACATGAAGCCGGGCGCCGCCATCGTGAACTCGACGAGTCAGCAAGCCAAGATCGCCGACAGCACGATGCTGATCTACGCCGCGACCAAGGGGGCGATCGCGAGCCTGACGATCGGGTTGTCGAACCTGCTGGCGCCGAAGGGCATTCGCGTGAACTGCGTCGCGCCGGGCCCGATCTGGACGCCGATCCAACCGATCGTCAAATCGCCCGAACAGATCGAGAAGCTCGGAGCCGATACGCCGCTGGGCCGGGCCGGGCAGCCGGCGGAACTGGCTCCGGCCTACGTGCTGCTGGCCTCGCGGGAGGGCAGCTACATGTCGGGGGCGCTCGTGCCGGTCACCGGCGGCACGCCGATGCTGTAGGGGCAGCGGGTCTATCGAGGACGACGCTCGCACTTCTGGGCAAGTCGAGAGATTGCGGGCGGCGCACGGCAAGATGGGGCGCCCTGACCTGCCGGCTCGCACGTGATCGTCTCGCCTGCTAAAGGGGCCGCCTTCCCGTCAGCACGCCTGAGGCGTTCGCGACACCGCAGGGCGTGCGGCGGGCGAGCATGCGACGACAGGCGGGTGCGGGCCAGTTCCTCGCGCTTCGCCCGTGACGCCTTGGCCGGGCTGTCGTGTGAGGGTCGGCGCGGCGGGGGACCTGGACACCGCAGAACGCCGGCTCACGGCCTGGGATCCCCAGTAGCCGCCGTGGCGGGATTGATCGCGGCGTGCACGATCTCTGTCGCTGCAACGTTGCTGTGGCGCGAGGCGGGCAGCAGTCCGTAAACGGCGTACCTTGTTCAGCCTCAACGATGATCCGGCGGGCGCGCGGTGCCCGAGCCATCACGCGCCGCTCTGAGGCCGCGGCGTGTCGATCGCCTCCAGGCAGGCGCAGAGGTGGCGCAGGGTCTCGGCGTGGCGGTCGACCACCGGCGGGTCGGGCTGGGCGTCGTCGCTCACGCGGCAGCCCCATGGATCCGCATCAGCACAAGGCTGGCGCCTCGGGCGGGAAGCGGGGCCTCGCGCGACTTGCCGCCCCACGCGCAGTATCGCCCCGTCACGACGGGATCCGGACCCGGCTCGTGACCGATCACACCGCCGTTGTCGTCGAGGATCGGCGTGGGGGCGGGGCGGGTCGCCTCGTCCAGCCACGCGCCTACCGCGAAGGTCAGGCCATCGGCCGAGGTGACCCGCACCCTAAGTTCCATACCGGCTGCCGCCGGCGGGATCGTCGGCGACACCGCGAGGCGGTCGCCTGTGAACGCAAGCGTCTGCGAGCCGAGTTCGGTGAAGTTCTGATCGGCCGTCGGGCGGCCGAGGATAGCAATGTCTACGTTCATCCTGTCCTCTGAATAGTTGCCGCCGCATAGATCATGTCCGGCGCATGCTTGTCGGGGCCCGGTGATCTATTTCCCGGTGTTGGACCGGCGGCGAGGCCCGCAAGGTATCGCCCCGCACTGTGTTGCCGGGCGCCTTGTGCGCCCGGCGAAACTCACGCCCGCCCAGCGAGCTTGTCGGCGAGGGTAGCCGTCTGGCGGAGATCTTCCTCCAGATCGACTGCGCCGATCAGCTCAAGCTCGACTTGCTCGGCCGACGCCCGCGGCGTCGATCTGCCAGCGGCCTGCGCCGCAAGGCTATTGAGCATGCGCAGGACCCCGCGCGGCCCGGGGGTGACCATCGGGTCTGCCGGCTTGAAGAAGGGAGCGTCGTCAGCCCGCAGGCCCGGCAGGCTCAGGCGCACGGCGAGATCGTATGCAGGGTTCCCGGGGATGCTCTCGATGAACCGCCGTTCGGTGTAGGTGCGCTTCACCAGGTACTCGATCTGACCGGATGATGGCTGGACGTAACCCCTACGGTCATGGCCGATCCGGACGCGGCTTTGGTCCAAGGCGCCCGGCATCCGCTCGCCCGGGCGGCACCACCGCTCGACGGTCTCCTCCGAGATGAATTGCCGCGGGGTGCCCGGCACGTCACGCACGCTACCCTCGACGCTCGGGATGCGTTCGGCACCGCGCGGGAGGTCGGCGTTCACATCCGACACGGCGATCTCGGCCTCGGCGACACCGCGCAAGAGGTCGACAAGGCCCTGCGCGAGGTGCGGGTACATCTCACGCAGAGCGGCCGCAGCATCATCGGCCTGCCGCCGCGCCGCCTCGTACCGTTGGACACGGGCGGCCTCGGCCTCCCGCGCCTCGGCCTCGGCGAGGCGCTCGCGCAGGGCTTCCACCAGGGCGGTCGCCCGGTCGACCCGGACACCGGCATCGGTGCGGGCCTCGACGAGGCGGCGCAGGCCGGTGTCATCGCTGGTGAGGAGGTTGGCCTTGTAGGCCGCCTCGGCCGCCGCCTGTGCCTCCCGCGCCGCGACGAGCTCCGCCTCGGCCGTCGGCAGCGAAGGCGCGAGCTCGCCGGTGGTGGCGTCCTCGCGCTGCGCGAGGCCGAGCAATCCCTTGAGGACCTTCATCATCGGTCGCCCCCGGTCTGAGCGCGGCGAGCGGCGTAGACGCCGGCCGCATTCGGTCCGCGGCGGAGACCGGCGTCAGCGTTGACCCGATCCACCACCTCGTCCCAGTTGATCGTCTCGCTGGCCGCGCCGCCCGATGCCTGCGCGGTCGCCGCCTGCTCCCGGCGGCTGGCGTAGACCGCATCGGGCGACACGCCGCGGGACGCACGAAGCGCCGCGTTCTGCTTCTCGATGGTCTCGTCCCAACCGTTGCCAATCGGAGGACCGGAGCGGCCTTCAATGATCGCCCGGCGCTGGCCGTAGACCGCCTTCGGGCTCACCCCGGGGGTGAGATCCAAGCGGGCATTCTGCTCGGCGACCACGGTGTCCCAATCGATCGACCCGGCCGGCGCCGGGCCCGAGGCGCCAGGCTGGCGCGCGGTGTGTGTCACGGTGGGGGTTCCCTGTGCGGTGGTGGCGCTGATCCGCCCGGCCGAGAGGTCGGCGAGGGCGCTCTCGAAGGTGCCGACGGCGTCGGCGAGGCCGGCGGCGACGGCCGCCGCGCCGATGAACGTACTCGCTTCGGTCCCGCGGATCGCAGCGGCCGACAGGTTTTTGCGGCCGGCGGCCACGCAGTCGATGAAGGCGCCGTAGAAGGCTTCGATCTCGGCTTTCAGGCTCGCCGCGACGCTGTCCGGGAGGGGGCCGTAGGGGTTCCCATCGACCTTGTGCGCGCCCGCGTAGATGAGGGTCGGCTTCACCCCGGCCTTGGCCAGGGCGCCGGACACGTCGGTGTGGAGCATGACGACGCCGATCGAGCCTGAGATCCCCGAGGGCGTGGTGATGATCCTGGTGGCGCCGCTCGCCATCGCGTAGGCGGCGGAGGCGCACAGGCCGTTCACCACCGCGACGACGGGCTTCTTGGCTGCCACCTGCCTGACGACGGCCGCCGCCTCGAAGGCGCCGACCGCCTCGCCGCCGGGGCACTCGAAGTCGAGGAGCACGGCGCGGGTACGGCTGTCTTCGGCGGCATGGGCGAGCTGGAATTTCACACCCTCGTAGGAGACCAGACCGGAACTGGCGCCGATCCAGGCCCCACGGTTGACCGTGGAGCCGATGACCGGGATCACGGCCGTGCCGTCGGCCGTGCGCCGGTATGGGAGGGTGCCCTGCGATCCCGTGCCGTCGCGATCGACGTAGGACCCGACGAAGCGCGAGGCCTCCGGCGTGAGGCCGGAGGCGTCGACCCCGATGCGGCCGCCGAGGACGGCCGCCACCGTCTCCAACTTCGAGGGGAGGAGCATCAGCGGCCGGTTGAGCACGAGACCGGCGATGTGGTGGAGGGTCGCCGACATCAGAAGGCGCCTCCGGAGAGTCGACCCGTGAGCCGCTCGACGACCGCCTCGGCGCGCTCGACATCGACCCCGGCCGCGCCGAGCGCGGCGCGGGCGGCGATCGACTCGCCGAGGTCGTCGCCGAGGAGGGCGTCCTTCCAGCGGCGCTGCGCGGCGTTTCGCTGGGCGACTGCAGCGCCGAGGGCAGCCTGGGCGGTGCCGAGGGCGCTTCCGATGGCGGCCGGAGCGGTGGCGGACAGGAGCGTTCTGAGATCCATGCCCGCGAGGGTGTCGCGGCTGGACCGGAGGTTCCATCCGGAAAAAATGGATGAGCTAAGTCACTCCGATGCTTTGGTTTCCAGCGCCAACGCCTCGGCGAGCCGCAAGGCTTGGCGGGGGATCGGCCCCTCGACCGGCGGCAGGTTCGAGCGGAACGCGGCATCGAGGCGGGCGGCGATCCGGGCGAGCGTAGGCCCCCAGCCGAGCGCGCGCAGCTCGTCGAGCGGCGGCGCCATCCTGCCGGCGTCGCCCTCGGACAGCACCAGCCGGAGAAGGGCGCTGCAGCTCTCTACGATCCAGACCTCCTCCGCGTCGGTCCGATCCTGCAGCGCGGCCTCAGCACGCCGCCGGATGCTGTCAGCGCGCCCCTTCAGCGTAGCGTGATCGACACCGGTGCTCAGTTGCAGGACGAGTTCGCCGACGGCCTCGGCTCTGATGGGGCGCGTGCTGAACAGCCCGGCCACCGCTGCCCCGGCGTTCGCCGGTCCGAGCCCGAGGCTGAGCGTCGCCATCGTCCATGCCGCGGACTCGAACCGTCGCGGGTGCTGGAGCAGCGGCACCGTCGAGCCCTGCGGGCGGCCGCGCCTCGAGGCGCGGCGCCGCTCGACCAACGCGGCCTGGCGCTCATCAGGCCGAGTTGCCATCACCGGCCTTGTGAACAGCTTCCCTCGCATCGCGCTTGCTGATCAGGTCCTGCCGACGCTCCATCACGACGCGAACCTTGCCCGTAAGCTCCTGGGCTATGACAGCCGCCATTTCAGCCGCCTCGGATCGCACCTGAGGATCCTCAAATCGCCTCGGAAGTTCGTCTAGCATTTCATAGATCATTGTCATGCCTTCTTTAAGGATATCCATTCTATCAAACAGTGCGCTGACATTCGGATCGATATGACGAATGTTATTTTTGGCCATCATCTTTCCTTTTTTATTACGATCATTAATTATATGCTGGCTAGGCGGATGCGCGCTCGACAGCCGGACTTACGCGGCAATTTTCGGCTTCCGCGACCGTGCAGACCGTCGGGGCGCCCGGTTTGGAGCCTGCGGACTTACGCCGGATGCCTCGTCGGCAGCCCTCTTGGACGCCACACCGAACTCAGTCGCGAGATCGTCCTCGAGCTTTCGTCGGAGAGCTAGATCCTTCACGTGGCGGGCCGGCACGGCCATCACCCCGGCTCGAAGCTGCCCAGCCTGTTCCTCGAACACCTCCCAGCCGGCCGCCTGCGCCTCGGACACGAGCGCGCCGCTCTCGCGTTCGAGGCGAAGGGCGAGCGCGTCGGCCCGCAGGTCGCGGATCCTGTTCTCGCCGGCCGTCTGAGACGCCCGCCGATCCTCATCTTCCCGGAAGCGAAGCGCGCCGCGCGCCACATCGGTAGCGAGGTAGCCGTCCGGGCTCGGCTCGGGGATGTAGCCGTCCTTCACGAGATGTCGGACCCAGACCTTCGATTTACCGATCAGGTCCGCAGCAGCAGTGAGACCGATCCGCAAGCCCTTGATATCGATGCTGTTTGCAGATGCCACGGTGGGCCTCCGGGTTAAGTAAAGTCGGAATTGATGACCGGCCGATAAGGTCGATGATGGCGCCTCTACTCGCCGCATGGCCGCCAGGGCGGTCTACGGTCCCTAAAGTCCTATTCCGGGGGTATGGCGCGCACGGTCGGACGGCCTGGTGAGGGGATCTCACCGGGGCGGCCGTGCTGTCCGACGTCTCGGGGGCAGGCGGCGGCGTCAGTTGCCGGAGCGCGACGGCTCGCGAGCGAGGACGCTGGCGTCGCGGCTGCGTTGAAGCTCTGCCTCGGTCTGCTCGCTGTTGTTGCTCCCGAGGATGAGCCTGCACGTCGCCATCGCGAGGACGGCGGCGCAGGAGCTCAGCGACCCTGCGAGAACGGCGAGTAGCGGTCCGTGAGACCAAACCAGCGCCGCTACAATAGGGGCGACGAGTAGGGCGGGCAGAACGATATCGAGCAACCGAAGACCTCGCTATTGAGCGAGCAACAGGCTTGCCAACGGTCGATGCCGCTATTCGTTGCGGCCGAGGTTCGGGCAATACCGCTACACAAGCCCAGCGACTGCAACTCGGGTCTAGTCCTGGTGACTGCCGTGGCGGCGCGCACCATCCCAACTCGCGATCACGAAGAACACCAAGCACGCGGTCAGGAGCGCCGCGGAGAGGGCCAGCACGACGCTGTGCGGGAGCACGAGCCCGACGATGAGCGAAGCCGTCAGCAGCGCAGGCAGGACGAAAGCGAGCATTGCCGCTCTCCGGCGTGGCACGAAGGTCCGACTGACCAACGGCGGACACGGTGGCGGGTTGCAGTCGCGCTTGGCCCTGGAGGGTGACACGCGTGCACCGCGTGTCTTCAGCGGCGAGCGAGCCAGTGAGGGACATGAGGGAGTGCGCCGTGTGACGTCCGCGTGCTTCAGCGTGACATCCGGCATCTTCGCCGTGACAGCGCTGCGCGGAGCAGCGCTGCGGCTGCCTCGCGCCGTGACGCTGCGGGTGGCCGTTGTGACATTCTGAGGCCGCGACGGTGACAGAGCGTCGTGACCGCGTCCCCCGAAAGGGGGCGCGAGCGGTCACGCGCTCGTCGCATCGCTCCGACCAGCAAAAATTGCTGAGTATCTTGGGAAATCCCAAGATGCGCCCCGCACAGTCTCCCGTGGGGGCACCATCAGCTCGATGGCGGCCGGCAACACCAGCAACCGGTCTGCACGACTGGAGCGGCGTCGCGATTCTGAGGACCAGAGAGGCTGCGGGTCTGCCGGAAGCCCGGCCGTGCAAGCTGGAGGCGCGCCGGACGGATCGGACGCCTGGAGGCGCCGACCGCCGGCCGCTCGCGGCATGCCAGAATCCTAGAGAGGTCCTGGTAGAGACATAGATAGGATGAACAAGCTTGTTCGCGACCGTCGTGAACAAGCTCGTTCGCCCCCCTCGCGAACAAGCATGTTCGCGTTTCTGCGAGGCTGGAAACGCGAACAAGCTGTTCGCGCCCCCCGTGAAGAAGCTGTTCGCGTTTCTGACCCCGATCCCACGGCCGATCTGGCAGGAGGTCATGCCGCCCCCCGCTTCCCAGGATCCAGCTTCAACCGGTACCGATTGGCGTGGCCAGAGCCTCGGCTGAAGACGACGTCCAGATGCCCGTGGTTCTGAAGCTGACGTACCACAAGTTGGACGCCTCGCCTCGTCACGTCCAGGTCATCGGCTACCTTCTTGAGAGATGGATGCGCATACCCCTTCCTGCGGTCTACGCACTGACTGAGCTCGATAGCTACGCGGTAGCCGAGGGGCGTCAGGTTAGGATCTCGAGCGATCTGCCTGAGCCAGAGGAAGACGTCCCGGGCTGCACCCTTGCCGTTCGCCGGCTCTCCTGGTCTCGCGGTCTCGCCTTGACCACTCAGAGGATCGAGGTCGGTCGGCTCGGTGCTGCTGTCGTTGCCGGAAGGCGGCGGACGGCCGGCATTCACGCTCGTCACGCAGCCGACCCTCCGCCGGATCCGCAAGCCGGTCGCCCATCGTGGATCCACACGACACGAGCAACGGCCTTCTCGAGCCGTGCGAGTTCATCCTGCACGACGTCGGCGGGGATGCCGAGTTTACGCAAGCGCGCGCCGATCGGCCGGAACCGCTTGTCCAGCAGCATGGCGCGGCAGCGACGGCCGTGGCGCTCGCGGAGAGCCATGAAGGCCTGCGCGAGATCCGCGACGAGACGCACGTCCCGACTGGCCGGGAACGCCAGGACCGTTGCCTTCTCAGCAGGCGGCTCAGTTGCATCGAGATAGGTCGGCACAAGCTCGACCACGAGCTTGTGCTCTCGCGGGCGGCGCTTCTTCGGCGCCGGTCGTGATTCGACAGCTGGGGTGCCGCTGAAGAGCGGCAGATCGGAGACGTCGCTCATATGCGTTCCCCCGTTCGAGATGATCGCCGTTTCAGGCAGGAAGCCATGCGTTCGAAATCAGCGCGCAGGGCGGTGAGCAGAGCAGACTGAGTTTCAGGGTCAGGCGTCATCCCAGACTGGTTCGTGTGCTCCATCCACGACAGGCGAGCGCGCATGTCGTTGAGCGATCGGGCAGGGAGCGTGTTGAGGAGACGCTCGACGAGCTGCTCGCGCAGGGCCACCGGTGCCGAGGGATCGCCGTAGCCGGCTCCGCGTGCTTCTCGATCACGCCCGAGCTTGTCCCAGTACTGGTATTCGGCCCATGCCTGCTGGACGCTCGCTGGCATCGGATAGGCCGCCTCGACGGCGGCGACGATCTCCGGCGCTGGATCCTTCACCGAGATGGCGCTCCAGCCCCATAGGCTGCCGATCGGCCAGCCTGCCGTCTTCTTGCGGATGGTGAACCGCGCGCATGCCGCAACGAGAGCCTGCTCCCACGGTCCACGAGCGAACACGGCCGATTCCGAGCCGTACTCCTGGACGACGCGTTGCCATTCGGGTGACCACGCGCGCTCTTCCTGCTGCGGCTCAGCCTTCTTGCGCGGCTTCCGAGGTGCGGCCGTCTTCCCTCCATCCAGCCTACGGAGTGCCTGTACGAGTGTCAGGCCCGCGGCCTTCGCCATGGCTTCCATGCGGCTCGCGGCGGCCGCGCGCTCGCCAGGGATGTCCGTCCGGTCGTGAAGTACGCGGACCTTGGCGAACCGATCGGCGTCAAAGGCTGCGGCAGGCATCTCAGGCGGCCTGCGGCGTACCGGTGAAACTCATGGTCGACCCCCCCTCACGCTGCGGTCGCGGAACGGAGGGGCTGGCGCTCGCGCGTGGCCAGCCACGAATCGATCTCGTGCTCGGGCCAGGCGATGCGGCGCTCCCCGATCCTGATTGGATCGGGGAAACGGCCCTTGCGGCGGAGCCGATGAAGGGTTGCGCCGGACAGGCCGATCTTCTCCTCGACTTCGCGTTGGGTGATGTACCGGGACGTCATGGCTACCTCCGAAACGATGGGTAGCCGTCTGAGTAGACACAGCCCGTCGCGCCGTGACGGGGGTCGATGACAATTTTTTCGCGAGCGATTTACCCCTACCCGGCGCTTTCCACCGCGGCGGCAAGCATCCGAAGCTCTGCTATCTCGTCACGAAGGTCGGCACTCTCCGAACTCCGGTACCGATCAACGAACTGATCGACCATGTCGGAGGTTACAGCCTCACCCGAACCGATACATTCAGAGATTGCAACAACGAAACGAACAAAATCCCCTTGAATGTGGCCATCTTTGTTCTTTGACGTGGCAACTCTTCGTTCGGTGGCGTCCTCAAATATCATTGCAAGACGGATCCATAACCGTCTGCGAAAGTAGACCGCCTCTTTGACGCTCTGATCTGGCGCCTCATCAATCGTCGCAGCGAGAGCGTTGCGTAGGGCTCGGAGGGGCGAATGTTCACCATCGTGGATGATCTCTTCGACGTCAGCACCGCCCCATTGGATCGGGTCTAAATTTGCGTCTAACCAATCTCGATTGTTAGCTACTTCCGATATTAAATCGCCGCACAAATCAACGATCCGTCGCAGCTTCTTAGCGCGAGCTTTGCTTCTGAGCCCGACCCGGCGCTCACGCATATAGTTGCTCGCTGATCGAATGATCTCACTTCCGTAACGCTCGATCGCGTGCTCGCCCCCGAGCGCAGCACATAAAGTCTGCCGGAAGGCGCCAGCACGTTCGGTGTGGGAGGTGCAGACGGCCTCCGAGGTCATGTCTGCTCTCCCACAACGGAGGTGACATGTCGGTCCCACGCCTCCAGGGCGGCTCGCTTCTCGACGAGCCGCTCATAGCGATCGTAATGGCGCCCATGAACGTCGTCCTCGACGTGCGCGAGGACGGCCTTCCGGTCCTCGCGCGGGATCTTGAGGCGCGCCAGTCCGGTGCCGACCGTCCGGCGGAAGTCGTGCGGGGTAGGGGGCTTCTCCTGAAGCGATGCAACAGCCTCGGCATCGCTGCCGTCGGGCTCGAGGCCAGCGATTAGCCGCTTGAGACCCTGGCTCAGCGAGTGCCGGGCGAGGTTGTCCCGAGAGACGAAGCGGCTTGCGAACACGCGCTTGCCGTCGCCATCGAGTTGCCGCCGCTCGATGGCGGCTAGCAGTATCTTGAGTGCGGAGCAGGGGAGGGGGACGACATGGAGCCGACGCGCCTTCATCCGCTCGGCCGGGACCTGCCAGCAGGCCTTCGCGGGGTCGTCGAGGTCCTGGAGCTCGACCTGAACAATGCCAGCGACCTCGCCCGGCCGCTGGCCGGTCAGCAGCAGAAATTTCAGAGCCTCGGCGACGTCGAGGGTCACGCCGGCGGTCCGGTCGAGGGCCGTCCAGAGGACGCGGAGCTCGCGGTCCGTCAGCACGCGGTCCTTCGCCACCTCTTTGGCGCGCTTCTTCAGCCCTGCGATCGGGTTGAGTTCGAGGAGCGCGTCTTCCACGGCCGAATTGAACAGGGTGACCAGCACCGTCTGCGTTCGATTTGCGCTGACCGGTGCCGTTTTCTTGATGGCGTCGAGGAGGTTGATGGCGTCGCGCCGGGTGATGCTCGCGGCGGCGCGCTTACCCCAGGCCGCCCGGGGACGCCGGAGGTAGCCCAAGTCGTTCTGCCAGGATGCCTTCGAGACCTTCGCGTGCTCCTCAAGGTAGCGCTCGGCGAGCGCATCGAAGGTCAGGACGCTCTCTGCCGCGGACTTCCGCGCCCGCAGCTCACGCTGCGGGTCACCGCCGTCGGAAACGCTGACCCGGTGCCGGGCGGCGCGCTCGCGCGCGTCCGCCAGCGTCAGGTCAGCGAGGCGGCCGAGAGTGACGCGCTGATATCCGCTGCCGGCCTTGGGCCGATATCTGAAGGACCAAGTGCCGATGCCGGTCGGGCCGACGCGGAGGCAGAGGCCCGGGGTCTTGGCGTCCCAGATCTCGACCCGGTCGCCCGGCGGCTTGGAGGCGAGGCCGGCCACGTAGGTTGCGGTTAAATTCACCACCGGCATCTCGCGCACTAGTCTCCGCGGCCGCCTGGGGTGCAGCCGGGGTTCAGCGACGCGAAACGTCGTGAACCCCGGCGGAATCCCGTGACGCAGAAAGATACGCTACGACAGTGAGATGTGAAGCCCTATGGGACTTGTTGACTCCCCCTGAAACCGTCAAAGGGGCGGCTGGGGGACTAGGGGTCGTGGGTTCGAATCCCGCCACTCCGACCATTGTTCATTGGAACGCTCGCCGAGACGGCCCGCACGTGCTGCGTGGCCGGAGGTCGCGGCGTTCCGGTCGTTTCCGTCTCTCCGACAGATCCGGGCGCCGCTCGCGCCACATTGCGCCTCGCGTCGCGGCCGCTTCGCAGCGGTCCGCCGGCTCGGTGCCCGCCGCTGCACAGAACGATTAACCACGCCGCACGTTGACCGATCCCACGGGGAGGCGATGAGCGATGCGGATCCGAGCGCTACGTCGGCACGCGGCGGCCTGTCTTCTCGCGCCGCTCGCCGCGCTGGGCATCTCTTCGGAGGCCTGTGCCGGCCCCGGACGGGACCGGACCATCGACCCTTGGGCGGTGCCCGCGCGCGCGGTGACCGTCGGATACCCGCTCGCCGTCCGCCCGATCGCCGGGTTGCCGCCGTGCCGGCTGGGCAGCGCGCGCTGGTACGGCCCCTACGGCTACATCTGCTACCGCCCGCAGCCCGGGCTGTCCGGGCTGCCGGGTCCGTACCTCGTCCGCTGACGCCCGCCCATCACCAGCCGAGCGGCGGCGGCGCCGGGCCGCGATAGGCCTGCGCCGGAAGCTCGGAGGAGAGGGGCTGCGGCTTCGGCGCCGACGGCGCCGGGACCACCGTCCGGACCGCGCCGCCATCGGCGAGGTAGCGGGGCTCACCCGACGTCTCGGATCCGGCCGCGCCCGGGCGCGGGATGGGAACGGCCACGGGCGACGGGCCCGTCGCTGTGCCCGGACCCGGGGCGGGCGGCAGGCTGATGAGCGTCCGGCTGCCGTTGACCGTCACGGTCGGTCGGGCGGGGGGCGGGAGCGACACCACCGGCGCCGGCTCGACGGGGGCGGCCTCGGCCGCAGGCGCCGGGCGCGGCGCCGGGCGCCGCCGGGGCCGTGACGCGGCGGCCTGCGCCGCCGGGCCCGCGCCCAGGCGCAGGTGGACGAGATCGGCGACCAGCCGGTCCGGCGATGCGGCGCCGCAATGGCGGACGCGCAGCGACGCGGAGGTGCGTCCCGGTCCGAGGGTCGTGCCCGGAAGCGCGAGCGCGCGGGCGTCGTCGATCCACTGCCACGCGAAGACGCAGCGGGCGCCGAGCGCGACGCCGATCGGCCCGTAGGCGTTGTGGGTCCGCGTCCGGACGATCCGGTAGGGGCCGTCCCCGAGGGCGGCGAGTTCCGCGTCGATGCCGGCCTTGGTCGGCCGGCCGAGGAGCCCGCCGCGCCCCGCGCCGGCCGCGCCGACCGACAGGTCCGCCCAGCCCCCGTCGAAGCCGCCGTAGGTGATCCGCTGGCGCAGGCCCCCGCCGGGGCGGGTCTCGTCGACGGAGGCCACCCGTCCGCTGTTCGGCACGGAGACGAGGGGCGCGTTCGGGGCGGCGAGGCCGGGGGCCGGCGCCTGCACCGCGCCGAGGATGACGAGGAGCGCCGGCAGACGCCCGCGTCCGAGGTCGGCGAGGCGGCCCGGGCGTCGGGCGGGCGGGAGGATCGGTCGCTGCATCATCGGTCCTGTCCCGGGCCGCGCGGCCCGGCGCCGGCCGTATCGAAGGGTCCGAAGCGGTCGCCGTCCTGCGTCCGGGCGGTGCGGGTCACGCCGCCGGCGGCGGCCGTTCCCGCCTCGGCCTGGGCCAGGGTGCCGGCCGGGGGTGTCGGCTGGGCGGAGGGCGGCGTCGGGCGGTCGAGGCCGTTCCAGGCGGGCAGCAGGGTGTAGCCGTAGCGTTCGTAGGGCATCGCCCCGACGCCGGGCACGCGGTGGGCGACCAGGGGCTCCTGGGCCCGGGGTTCCCGGAGGTACTCGCCGTCCCGGGCGCGCTCGGCCGGTTCGGGGAAGCGCGTCGGGTTCTCGGCGGATACCGCGACCGGGAACTCCCCGCGGCGGACCGGCAGGCCCCGGCCCGGGACGGCGGGCGTCGGCTTGGGCACCGCCGCCGCGCGCGCGACCGCCGCGTGGGCGGCGGGGCGGACCGGGTCGCAGGGGCCGGGAGCCCCCGAATCCGCCGGCAGGGCGAGGTCGACCACGGACGGGAACAGGCCGTCGTAGCGGTTGATGATCTCCAGCGCCTCGCGCGGGCGCTTCAGGCGGTTCAGCGTCAGCGCCTCGCCCAGGATCGCGCCCTCGGCCGGCTTCCACGCCGCGGCCCGCCGGAACCAGTCCAGGGCGGCGTCGAACTGGCAGGCGTTGTAGGCGTACCAGCCGAGCGCCTGGGCGCCCTCGCCGGAACTCGTGGCCAGGACGAGCTTGGCGAACCGGTCGAGCCGCGCGGCGTCCACCGAGCCGTCGCCCTGCGCGAGCCGCTGGCCGACCATGTCCAGGTAGAGCGCGGTGTTGCTCACGGACGGGCCGCGCCACGCGTAGGCCACCTCCTCGGCCTCGCGCTCCTGCCCGAGCGCTCGGAGCGCCAGGGCGAGCCCGGTCGCCGTCCGGGCATCGCCGCCGCGGGCGATGGCGGCCTTGAACCAGTCCAGGGCCTCCGCGAACTGTCGGCGCCGGTAGGCGTACCAGCCCAGGAGGCTCATCTGGTCCGCCACGCCCGCCTTGCGGACCTGCTCGCCCAGAGCCGCGAGTTCGGCCGCGTCGACCCTGCCGGCCGGCTCGTCGTGCAGGAACGCGGCGATGCGGGCCCGGGCGATGTCGAAGCGCAGCGCCCGGAACTCGCTCGTCCCGTCGGCGGCCTGCTGGCCCAGCGCCAGGAGCGATTCGACCTGGCCGATCGGCAGGTTGGCCAGGGCCTTCTGGACGGTGGCCAGCCGCAGCGCGCTCTCGGTCTGGCCGGCGAGGATGGTGCGGTAGGCCGCGGTCGCCTGCGCGATGTCGCCGGTGCGGGCGTAGGCCTCCGCGACGAGCCACGCGATGTCGAGGTCGAGGTCGCGCAGGGCGCCCGGCACGCTGCGGACGCGCGCGAGGATCTCCTTCCAGTCCCCGTCGCGCTCGGCCGCCTTGATCTCGCCGCGCAGGGTGCTGCGGTTGAGCTTGCGCGTCAGATCCTCCGACGGGCGCCACTCCGGATCGGCGCTCTCCCGGGCCGCGATCGCCGCCCGGACGTCGTCGATCCGCCCGGCGGTGAACAGGTCCCAGAGCGGGGCCTCTTCCGGAGGGCTCGGCTTGAGCGTGTCGAGATCGGTCGGCACGGTCCAGTTCGGGTAGCGCCGCTTGAGCCGCGCGATCTCGGCCTGGACCCGGGCGGTCTGGTGCTGCGCCGCGTAGTAGCGCAGGCCGCTCTCGTCGACGATCTCCGGCCCCGAGGCCGGGGCGGGGCTGCCCCCGAGGATCACCGGTGCCCGGCGCGGGTCGGCCCGGACCGTCTCGACCGGCTCCGCGGCGGGCTGCGCCGACGCGGCTTCGAGGGTCGCGTCCAGGCCGAGCCCGGCCAGGAGCGTCAGGGCCGCGCCGCGACGCTTCAGCGCCCGAGACATGTGCGATACCTCGCGTTGGCGGCGGAGAGCGCCAGGAGATGGAGGGTGGCGGGATAGTAGTTCTCGACCGGCGACGGTTGGGCGAAGCCCGCGGGCAGCGGGGTTCCCGACGCCGCGCAGGCGGAGAGCGCCGCCACGGCCGCGTAGCCCGGCTCCTGGAACCGGCCGGTGGCCTGCCCGCTCTGCACGTCGAGGATCGGCAGGCCGGCCGGGTCCGGCTCGGCCCAGAGCTTGACGAACGGCTCGTAGACGCCGCGGTCGTCGATCCCGGCCATCGCCAGGTACAGCGGCACGCGGATGGCGTTGTAGGAGAAGGTCGGCGGGAACCCCTCGGCGGGCTTCGGGGTGCCGCCGCGCATGGCGATCCACTCGGTCGGCAGCCGCGCCGGCCCGAAGCGGGCGCGGCGCACGAGATCGAGGCCGGCGCCGTCGAGCCGGGTCCAGTCGAATTCCGGGGCGACGGCGGCGAGCCGCGGGAAGGCCGGGAACACCCAGTACGACAGGTTCACGACCGGCCCGTCGGCCCGGTCCTCGGCGGAGAAGCCGGCCATGGCGGGCAGCAGCAGGGGCCCGCCCTCCGCCTTCCACAGGACCGTGCGCCGCGCCACGTCGACGGCGATGCGCCGGGCCGCGAGGCGGTAGCCCTCGTCCGACCACGCGTCGGCCGCCTCGGAGAGCGCCCAGGCGACCAGGATGTCCCCGTCCGTGGCGTCGTTGGTGTCGGCGACGCCCGGGCGCTTGTCCGGCTCCCAGCGCCAGGCCAGCAGGGCATCGCCGCGCACCATCAGGTTGGCCCGCGTCCAGCCCCAGATCCGCTGGAAGGCGTCGCGGTCGCCCGCGGCGACGGCGAGCAGCATGCCGTAGCCCTGCCCCTCGCTGTGGCTGACGCGGTTGTTGCCGGTGTCCACGACCCGCCCCTGGTCGGTGACGAAGCGGCGCTTGTAGGTGCGCCACGCCGGGATATCGCCGAGGGTGTTGACCATCGGGACCGCTCCCGCCGGGCGCTGCGCCGTCCCGGAGCGCTCGGGCTTCTCGGGTCCGGCCGTCTGGCCCGGCCCCGCATCCGGCGGCCGGTCCTGGCCGCGCGAAGCGACGGGCGCGGCGAGCGCGAGGCCCAGGCCGAGCGCGAGGCGCGCGGGCAAGGCGAGGCGTCGTGCGACGGGACGGCTCATCGCTCGGAGTCCGGATCGTTGGCCGCGGGGCCCGCCCCGTTGGCGCGCCCGACCCCGCCCAGCATGGCGCGGGTGCTCAGCCCAAGGGCGACCGCGGCGGCGAGCAGGATCAGCACGAAGGTGTTCGGGTTGGTGGCGAACCACCCCGCCAGCACGAGGCGGCTGTTCTCCAGGGACAGGGGCGCCGTCTCGATGATGCGGGTCTGGTTGGCCGCCACCGTCGTGACCGTGCCCTCGTTGGCGTCGAGGGTCGCGGCCCGCCCCTGCAACTGCTCCCAGACGATCGGGGCGCCGAGGCAGGTCGCCGCCGCCTGGAGCGTGGCGGCGTTCGGCGCGGTGAAGACGGTGACGGTCGCGTCGCCGTCGAGGCCTGCGAAGCCCTGGCCGACCGCGAGCGAGGCGCTGGCGCCGACCGCGACGGGCCGGTCGCGGACCTGATCGGAGAGCCAGTGCCGGATGTCGGTCAGGCCGTCGCCCAGGGCGCCGTTGAGCCGGGAGGCGGCGTCCGAGAGCCGGTCGCCGACCGCGTTGCGCGCGCCGAGCGCCGTGCTCCACGACGAGGCGAGATCGCGCGACTCGGCCTCGGATCCGGCCGATTGAGGCCGGCGGAGGCCCGGGATCCCCCCGCGCGCGGCCGAGGCCGGCAGCGCGCAGGAGGGCGGGATGTCCCGGCGCAGCCGATCGAGGCTGAGGCCCGGCACCGCGTCCCGCAGGGGATCGGCCGGCACCGCGGTCATCGCGGAGCGCCCCTCCCAGACGCCGCGGATCTGGTCCGGGTCGAAGCCGACCGCCCGCAGCAGCTCCGGGTCGAGGGAGCGGGCGGGGCCGACGACGACGGTCGGCGCCCGGCCCTGGAGGGCGCCGTCGTTGCCCATCTCGAACGGGATCGGGCGGCCGGCCGAGAGCGCCATCCGGACGGCGATCGTCGCCGCGGCGGACATCGACTCGCGGTCGGGGGCCGGCACGATCAGCCGCGGCCGGCGCTTGGCGTCGAGATAGGGCAGGCCGCCGCTCGCCGTCGCGGCGAGGTCGGGCAGCCGCAGGGCGCGGGCGAGCGGCGGGATCGTCAGGGTGGTGTCGCTGAGGAACAGGAAGCGCTTGCTCTCGGCCGCGCCGTCGGCGCAGGTCCGGTCGGCCGGCGACGGCAGCAGGGCGGTGATCTCGATCCGGTTGCGGCCCGGGCGCCAGCGCTCCAGCGGCAGCGGCATCGCGACGTCGCGAAACACGTCGCCGTCGGCGCGGGGCAGGGTGTCGCTGACGACGTTGCGGCCGTTCACGTCCACAATGACGCGCGCGCCGGTGTCGAGGCCGGCAGCGTAGCCGCCCGCGAGCGCCAGCGTCGCCTTGGCGTAGTCGGCCGCGATGAAGTCGGCGGGCAGGGACACGTCGAAGCCGGTGCGGAACAGCCGGCCGGAGAACTCCCGGTTCTGGACGCCGAAGCGGGACAGGGGCAGCGTCTCGCCGCCGTGCATCCGCAGGCCGTCGGCGAGCGCGAGCAGGCGCAGTCCCTGCGGGCTGCCCTCGGCGGCGCGCGCGGCGGAGGCGGCGAGCACCGCGCCCGCCGCGTCGAGGTCGGCCGGGCCGCCGCCGGGGACGACCAGGGTCGCGGCGCGCTCGGGCGAGGCCGGGGCGAAAGCGAGCGACTGGCCCGCGCCGACCAGGGCCGGGTCGAGGCCCGGCAGGTCGCGCAGGTCGTCGGGGCTGCCGATCACGAGATTGAGGCCGGCCCCGGCCCGGAGGGGGCCGAACTCGACCGCGACCTGGGCGTAGCGGCCGGCGAGCGCCACGCGCTGGAGGAGGCCGACGATCTTCTCGAAGGTCTGGAAGCCGGGCTTGTTGCGCAGCACCACGCGGATCGGCACGGCGCCGCCGGCGTCGGGCGGCACCGCCGGGAGGTCGTGCAGGACGCGCGGCGCCTCGACGCCGGCCGGCATCACGAGGCCGGTCCAGGACGGGTCGATCTGCGTCCACAACTCGTAGGTGGCGGCGATGGAGCAGTCGACCCGGTGGCGCTGGACCGCGCCGATCTCCACCGCGTTGTAGCCCGGCCTCAGGGCGCCGGCCGGGATGTCGAACTCGATGACCCGCACCGCCCCGGGGGCGCGGATCGTCGTGCGGCCGACGACCACGTCGTTGACCGTCGCGGTGAGGAAGGAGGCTTCCGGGACGACCGAGATGGCCGCGAGGTAGCCGATCCGCAGCCGCAGCCGCTCGCGCGCCTGCTCGGCGGTCACGTAGACCGGCCAGCGCAGGGCGCTCTCCTCGCCGCTCAGGCGCAGGCTCTCGCCGAGGGCGGGGAACGGCCGCTGCGGCAGCGCGGCGCCGGGCGACGCCTCGCCCCGGGTCGGGGCGCCGGCCGGGGCGGCCACCGGAGCGTCGTTCCGCGGCATCGCCGGGCTTCGCGGGGCCGCGTCGGCCTCCGCGCCGGGCAGGGTCAGCGCGCGCGGCGCGCCGCGTCCGAGGAAGCTCTGTGCGCAGGCCGGCGCGGCGGCGGCGATGAGCAGGCCGCAGGCCAGCAGCACGGCCCGCGACGCGGGGAGGCCCGTGGCGGACGAGATCATGGCGCTCTCCCTAGCCCCGGGCCGGTTGGGCGGTGCCGAGATCGGCGGCGCGGCGGCCGCGCGTCCCGGCCGCGTTCTCGGCGTCGAGCATCAGGCGCAGCCAGCCCGGCGCCTCCTCCTCGGCGACCGCGGGCGCCGCGGCCGCCGTCGGAGCGGGCGCGGCCCGCGGCGCGTCCGCCTGTGCGGTCCGCGCCGCAGCGGGCGCGGCGGCGGGTGCGGGCCAGGCCGCGTCGCCGAGGCGCCGCTGGAGCGCCACGCTCGGCGCGGGCGCCACCTCGGCGGCCGGGGCGGCCGCGTCGGCCCGCGACTCGGGCTGGCCCCGGCCGAGGCAGGCGAGCGCCCGCAGCGGTCCGATGAGACCCCACCAGATGAACTGCGCGGTGCCGGACACCAGATCCTTGTGGCCGCGGCGGCGCTCCTGGAACCGCGCCATCGCCCGGGCATCGCCGTACATCAGGTCGGCGAGGACGAAGTAGGCGTCCGGGGGCAGGGGCTCGAAGTCCAGCTCGCAGACCGTCTCCTCGCCGGCCGCCGTCATCGCCGCGATCCGCACGGGGATCGCCGCGCGCGCCGCCTCCGGCAGTTGCCCGTCGTGCGGGGGCACCGAGAGGGCGCCGAGATTGGTGTCGGTGCCGCGCCGCATCGGCACGATCGCGTCCATCCGCACCCGGCAGCGCGCCGCCGAGATCCGCTCGACGGCGACGTCGACCGCGAGGCCGTTGAGCGTCAGCACCGCCCGGCGCTCGACCGCGAGCGACGGGCTGCGCTCGGTCTGGGCCCGCTCGGTGGCGACCCCGAGCGCCGCCCCGGCGGTGATCAGGTTGAAGGCGTTCCACAGCCCGACCACCAGCATCAGATCGGTGATGCCCGGCTCGAACAGGTAGCGGTAGGCCGCGACGAAGGTCCCGGTCAGCAGCACGGCGAAGACGACGAAGAACGGCAGCGCCAGCGGCGAGAGCTGGTCGCGGTCGAGGGTCACGTTCTTGGCGGTCACGTTGAACTGCGGCTTGCGCGGCGACAGGATCACCGCCGCCGTCGCCTTGATCAGAAAGAGTCCCTGGACGTACTCGTACAGTTCCGAGACGAACGGCCAGCGCACACGGCCGTACAGGTAGTTCTGCATCATCAGGTTCACGACGATGTAGGTCGCAGTGTAGGCGATCGCCTCGTCGACGTTGGCGACGACGATCTTCATGTCGAAGAAGATGTACAGCAGCGGCGCGATCATGAAGATCAATCGCGGGATCGGGAAGAACCAGAACGTCATGCTGGAGAGGTAGCAGAGCCGCTGGATCGGCCGGAGGCCGCGCTTGAACAGCGGGTTCTTCAGCAGCATGATCTGGAGCATGCCCTGGCACCAGCGCGAGCGCTGGCCGATGAAGGCCGTCAGCGTCTCGGGCTGGAGCCCGGCGATCAGGGTCTTGTCGACGTAGACGCTGGTCCAGCCGCGGCTGTGCAGCTCGAAGGCGGTCTCGCAATCCTCGGTGATGGTGATGCCGGAGAACCCGCCGGCCTCCTCGAGCGCGGCCCGGCGCAGGAGCGCGGCCGAGCCGCAGAAGAACGAGCCGTTCCACTTGTCGAGGCCGCACTGGCTGACCGCGTAGAACATCTCGTTCTCGGAGGGCATCCGCTCGAACGTCTTGAGGTTGCGCTCCACCGGGTCCGGGTTGAGGAAGGCGTGCGGGGTCTGCACGAGGAACAGCCGCGGGTCGCGGGCGAAATGCCCGACCGTGTCGCGCAGCAGGGAGCGGAACGGCACGTGGTCCGCATCGAGCACCAGCACGATCTCGCCGGAGGAGTGCTGGAGGCCGTTGTTGAGGTTGCCGGCCTTGGCGTGCACGTTGCGGCGGCGCGTCAGGTAGGAGACGCCCAGCTCGCGGCAGAGCGCCTGCAACGAGGCCTTCCGCGCCCGGGCGCTCGCGGCCTTGGCCGAGTCATTGTCCGAGCACTTCTGGTCGGTGCCGCCGTCGTCGAGGAGCCAGACGGTCAGCCTGTCGGCCGGGTAGTCGAGCGAGCGCGCCGCCGCCAGCGTGGCGGCGAGGATCTGGCTGTCCTCGTTGTAGCTCGGCACGAAGATGTCGACGGTCGGCAGGTCCGCGCCGTCCGCCGGCACGATCGCGCGCGCGAGCGGATCGGCGTTCACGATCAGGCTGATCATGAGGATGTAGAAGCAGTACACCTCGGCCGCGACGAGGATCACGCCCGCGCCGAAGCCGAGGGTGTCGCTGGTCGGCGGCAGGGTGCTCGACAACCGCCAGTAGAGGTATCGCAGCACGACGAGGCTTCCGACCGCCAGGAAGACCGACCGGCCCGCCCGGCCCTTCACGAACAGCCACAGCAGCACCATCAGCGCGATCGCGCCGAGGCTCATTTCGAGCTGGACCGTCGTCCCCACCGGCTGGGCCAGCAGGAGCAGCACCAGGACCGCGCTGACCAGCCAGATCGTTCGCGCAAACACCGCCCGCACTGGTCGAACTCCTGAACCTCGCCGGACGCGCCGGATCGGACGATGATCGCAGATCCCACGGATCTGCAGTTTTGAGCGACGGTCTTCGTGTCGGATGTACTGTAGAAATCAGAAGGCCGCCCGCGCCTCGACGGTCGTGTAGTAGCCGCCCTTCTGGATCCGGTCGCGCGTGTAGCCCGCCCCGAGCGAGAACTTCATCGGCCCGATCGCGAAACCGGTGAGGTGGGCGCCGACCCGCCACTGATTGAAGAAGGCGTCGCCGAGCAGCGTCACTTCCGGTCCGACGAACACCCCGTCGGCGACCGCGAAGCCGGCCTTGGCGCGGACGTAGTAGGCGCGGAACAGCGTCGAGTAGGAGGCATTGACCGAGACCAGCGAGTCCACCGTCGGGTTCAGGTAGAGGTCGGCGGCGAACTTCGCGCCGACCCCGGTGCCGACCACCGGGTTGCGGGGATCGAGGATCGACAACTCGTTGTTCCGGACGTTGAACCCGACGTAGCCGGCCAGCGCGGCCTGCTGCCAGATCCACTCGTAGCCGAACATCGCCGTGGCTTCCTCCTGCTGCCCGCGCACGGTGCGGCCGGCCGAGTTCGGATAGGTGTAGACGCCCGCCAAGCCCTGAAGGCGGATGCGCGCCCCGCTCTCGTTGAGCGGGGTGATGGGCGCGAGCGTTCCGGTGACCACGCCGAAGGCGGAGCTGTTCGAGGTGACGCTCGCCGAGACGTCGACCGCGACGATGTAGTCGTCGCGGACGCCGTCACCCTCGACGCCGGTGTACCAGTCCGCGGCCTGCGCGGTGCCGGCCGCGCCGACCGCGGCCAGCACCGCGGCGATCCGGGAGGAGAGGCGAGATTTCGTCATGCCGCACGCGTTCCGCGCCAGTCCCCGACATCGAGGAGATGCTGGGCGGGATATCAGTTGATCTTGGTGAACAATCGGTAAATCGTCTCGTGAGACGGCCGCTATAGACCTCGTTCTACAACTTTAACGCGAATATGCAGTATTGCCCGTCCGCGGCTTGTCCGTGCACCCGATCCGCACGCGCGTGGCCGGCGCGATGATGCTTTCGCGAAGGCGGTTGCGGCGGTGTCGGGGTCACTGCGGCGCGCGCATCGACGCCGGAAGGCCGCACGGCGGACCACCACAGGCGTGGCGCATCCGGGCGCAGCGCAGGGTGCGGCCGCTGCGGCCGCGTTATGCAATCGAAGATTGAATCACCCCGCTCCGGTATCGCCGTCGGGGGGTGCGTCGGGCCGAGACGGCCGCCCGGCCCACGGTCCACGACGGTTCGGCGTTTGCGTCGGCCGCTCCTACCAATCCCCTCATCCTGAGGTGCCGGAGCGCAGCGGAGGCCTCGAAGGAGCCCTCCAGCCGGCCGCGCGATCCCTGGAGGTCTCCTTCGAGGCCCGCTCGCGCGGGCACCTCAGGATGAGGGGGAGGGTCGGATATACCCCTCGGCTCGCCGCGTCGTGTACCGTGCGCCCGGGCCCCGAAGGGCGTGCCCGGACGCGGCCTCAGGCCGCGCGCAGGGGACGCGAACGGGCCTCGTCGAGGGCCCGCGCCAGATCCCGCGCGCCGAACGGTTTGACGAGGACGCGCGATCCCGCCGGCCACTCGGTCCGGTCGCCGTCCGCGACGGTGAGGACGACGGCGACGGCCGGGTGCGTCCGCTCGACGACCTTGGCGAGCATGACCCCGTTCAGGTCGGGCGGGGCGTGGGCGCAGAGCAGCACCGCGAAGTCGCGCCGCGCGGCCAGGGCGGCCTGCGCCGCCTCGCTCGACGCCACCGCCGTGACGACGTAGCCGTCCCGCGTCAGGCAATCCGCGGCGGCCGCCCGCAGGACCGCATCGGGCTCGACGAGGAGGACCGCCCGCTCCGCGGCGGCGCCGCGGTCGTCGTCCCTTGCGCCGTCCCTTGCGCCGTCCCGGTCGTCGTCCTTGCTGCCGTCCCTGGCGCCGGACTCGGCGGGCGCGGGCGGGAACAGCAGCGTCACGGTGGTGCCGTCGTCGGCCGCGGCCACGCGCAGCGATCCGCCGAGCGCCTCCATGAGGAAGCGGACGGCGGCGAGGCCCGCCCCCGGCTCGAAGCCGGCGGGGGCGGCCAGGGCGACGCGCAGGCCGGCCGGCCCGTCCTGCCCGGTGCGGGGGACGTCGCGGGGGACGTCGACGGTCAGCGACAGGGCCGCGTCCCGCGGGAGCGACGCCCGCGCGTCGCAGGCGAGGTTGAGCAGCACCGCCTCGAAGCGCCGGGCGCTGCACGGCAGGGGCGGCAGGTCCCGGTCCTGCGAGACCGCGAGGATCGCGTCGGGCAGGAGCGTGGCGCGGATGAGGTCGACCGTGTCGGCCAGCACGGCCTCGGTCTCCGGCCGGTCCGCGTCGCCCTGCGCCAGCACGAGCATCCGCCGGACGAGGGCGGCGCCCCGCACGGCCGCCCGCTCGGCCCGCTCGGCTTCGCGGCCGTCGGCGGCGTCGCGCGCCACGATCTTCAGCGCGGCGCGGATGGCGGCGATGGCATCCGCGAGGTCGCGCGCGAGGCCGGCGACGATCTCGCGCGCGGGGAAGGCGGATCCCTCGGCGGGGCTGCGGGCCGGGATCTCGGCAAGGGGCTCGGCAGGGGGCTCGGCAAGGGGCTCAGCATGGGGGGCAGCCGAAAGCGACGGCGGCAGCATCGCCAGCCCGACCTCGCGGCTGAGCACGTGCAGGCGGATCGGCTGCGTGTCGCGGGCGACCGCCGTGAGGCGCAGCATCAGGCGGCGCTCCCCGGCCTCGTCCGGGCCCGGCAGCGTCCGCACGAGGATCTCGCGGATGGAGCCCGGCTCCGCGCAGGCGTCCCGCATCGCCTGCCGCAGCGGAGCGCGGTCGTCGTCGGCGACGCGGGCGAGAACCTCGTTGAGGTCGCAGGCCCGCTCGGACGCGCTCTTCGCGGCGGCGGCGGAGCCGTCCGCCCAGGTCACCTGACCGTTGCGGAGATCGACCTCCCAGCACGTGAACCCGCCGAGCAGCCGGACCGCCCGCACGCGGTCGCGGCTGCGGGCCAGCGCCGCGCGGGCCTCGACGAGGAGGCGTTCGCGGGCCTGACCGCGGTCGACGCAGGCCCGGACCGCCTCGGCGAGGTGCGCGAGGTCGGTCACGGCGCTTCCGGTGGCGAGCCCGTCGCCGGCCGCCGCGCGCCGGATCCGGTCGAGGCCGCGCGTCAGCCACGTCCCGACGAGCCAGCCGGCGAGCGCCGCGGCGGCGATCACCGTCGCGAGGAGGGCCCAGGGCAGGGCGGCACCGTCGATGCGGGCCGGTCCCCGCTCGGCGGAGACCAGCCAGCCGAGCCCGGCACCGTCCGAAACGGGGACGGTCGCCTCCACGGCGTCGCGCCGCGCCGCCGCCACGCCGGAGCGGTGCAGGGTGCGGCCGCCGCCGTTGACGACGCGGATGGCGGTCTCGCCCGCGAAGCCGCCGAGGTCCCGGCGCGCGGCGGCGATCACCCCGTCGATCCAGTCCGACGTCAGTTGAACCGCCAGGACGCCGGTCCCGGCGCCGCCCGCCGCCCGCACGGGCGCCGCGACGATCAGGTTGCGCGAGCCCGAGTCGCCCCGGCCGCGGTCGCTCGCGTCGCCGATCACGAGACCGGAGCGGCCGCGGGTGAACCACGTCGTGCCGGACACGTCGGCGCCGGAGATGCCGCTGCTCGCCGTGGCGAGGACCCGGCCGGACGCGTCGGCGAGGAGCACGTCGCCGTATTCCGGATGCAGCGCCCGCCAGCGTTCGAGGAACCGCTGCGTCTGGGCCGTGGCGTCGCCCGCGAGGAGCGCGTTCTCGGCCGCCAGGTGCAGGTCGCGGCCGATCTCCGCGAAGGCGGCGCCGAAGCGCTCGGCCGCCGCGGTCGCGACCTGCTGCACCGCCCCCTGCTCCGAGCGGCCGCCGGCCGCCCCGCCGAACCGCGCCCCGACCAGGACGCTGCCGCCGCCCACGAGGACGAAGCCCGCGACGACGAGACCGCGCAGACCGATCCATCCTCTCGCCGTCATGTCAGGGGGGCCGGCATGCTCTTCACCCGATCTTTACCGCACGATGCTACAGGCGATCGGGGTTAAGGACGCGTTAAGAGACCGCGCGGGCGCCGGAAGCCGTCGACGCTGCGCGGCCCGGCGGGACCGGGATGCGCGGGATCCGGATCGGGCGACGGTCGCGCGACGGGCGCGGCGGCGACGCGGATGGACCTCCGGCCCGGCCGGCCCGAAGATGCCCGCGACGCCGGGGCTCCGAGAGCGAGCCCGCGCACGGGAGGGATCGACATGGGCTTGGTCAGAGCAGGTTTTACCGCGACCGTGGCCGTCCTGGCGGCGGCCGGCGGCTGGCTGGCCGCGCGGACGCCGCCGGGAGCGGCCGCGGGCGAGCCGCGCTTCCCGCAGCTCACCCTGGAGCAGCTCACCCCCGCCCAGCGGCCGCTCGGCGAGAAGATCCTGAAGATCTCGAGCGTCGGCCTCGCCGGCCCCTACAACCCGATGATCCGCAGCCCCGAGATGGCGCAGCGGATGTACGACCTGCTCGACTACCTGCGCTGGCACACCTCGGTCCCGACCCGGCTGAACGAGTTCGCCATCCTGATCCAGGGCCGGCTCTGGCGCTCGCAGGTCGAGTGGTACGCCCACTACCCGCTGGCGATCAAAGCGGGGCTGTCGGAGCAGGTGGCGGCGGACCTGAAGGCAAACCGGCGGCCCGAGGGCATGAAGCCCGACGAGGCCGCCGTGTACGATTTCTGCATGGAACTCTCGACCCGGCACGCGGTCTCGGACGCGACGTTCGCGCGGGCGAAAGCGGTGCTCGGCGAGCAGGGCGTCGTCGACCTGACGGCGCTGACCGGGACCTACGTGACGGTCGCCATGCTGCTCAGCATGGCCGAGGAGGGCGTGCCGCCGGGCAAGGAGCCGCCGTTCAAGCCCGGCGAGCCCTGACCGGTCGGACGCCCGCGGGTCGCGCCGGCGGCCGCCGCTCAGTTCGCCCGGCGCGACAGCGAGACGGCGTAGGCCGGCGAGCGGATCGCGAACATCGGGTCGTCGGCCGGGCCGGCGATGCCGTCGGGCATGTCCGCCACGGGGTCGAAGGTGGCCGCGTCGCAGGTGGCGTCCGGCTCGATCGCCGCGATCGTGAGCGTGCCGAGGGTCCGGGTCTTCCGGCTCTCCTCCGGCCACGTCGCGGTCGGGTCCGCGGTCGGGTCGCCCGGCTCGGCGAGGATCGCCACGAGGTCGAAGCGCGCCGGGCCCTTGGCCAGCCGCTCCTTCAACTCGTCCGCGTAGAAGCTGTCGGGCTTGGCCTTCAGCTCCTCGTCGGTGAGCGTCGCCTTGTCGGCGGCCACGAACTTCAGCTTGGCGGTGGTCTTCTCGCCCTTGGCGTTGGTCAGGGTGTAGGCGTGCACCGCCCAGTAGTCGGTGCCGGCGAAGCTCGCCGGCACGGGCCGCGCGTTCAGCCACGCCGCCTGGCGGCCGGTCTCGGGGTTCTGCGCCGCGAAGGCCTTGATCTTCTCGGCATCCGGCTTGCCGTCCGGACCGGGCGCGCGCACCTGGAGGAACTCCAGGAGCTGGGCCGGGGTCTTGGTGGAGAACATCGGCGCGGAGATGATCACGAAGGTCATGTCCCCGGCCGGGTCGGCCATCCGCATCGCGAAGCCGCGGGTGACCGGCTTGGCCTTGTCCGAGACCTTCGGGTTGCTGCCGCCCATCGAGAAGCGGGCGGTGACCGGCACCGCCTTGGCGAAGTGCGGCGCCTTGGACAGGGCGGCGGCGTCCGGGGCGGGCGCGAAGCGGCCGGTCAGGCAGACGCCCTTGGCGCCGCTCGCGCGCACCCCCTTGTGGTCGCCGCCGGCGGCGAACTGGGCGGCGACGATGGCGGCGGGATCGGCCTCCTCGGCGGCCCGAGCGGGCGCTGACAGGCAGGCCGCCGCGGCCGTGCCGGCCAGGAGGCCGGCCAGGAGCGTGTGGAAGCGGATCATCGGCGTCGTTCCCCCCGGACGCGGCTGCGTTGTTGCCTGCCGCCGAGAACGACTTTGGATTGTGCGCAACCGTTTTTCAAGAGCGATTCCAAACAGCGGGCGCCGGATGCGCGCCGCGAACGCCGCGCGAGCGCCCGGCGCCGCGTCGCGCTCGCGCGGCGCGCGTCCGCGGACGGCGCCGCCCGCCGGTCAGGCCGGGGCGAGGCGGGCACCCGGCAGGCGGCGGTGCATCAGCCAGAGCACGATCGCCACGTTGAGGGCGTTCCAGGCGAGGCCGTTGACGAAGGCGGCCCGGTAGGAGCCCGTCGCGTCGAAGATCGCCCCGGTGAGCCAGCCGCCCAGCGCCATGCCCGCCAGCGTCGCCATCAGCACGGCGCCGATGCGCGCGCCCGCCTCCGCGGCGGGCAGGTACTCGCGCACGATGATCGCGTAGGCCGGCACGATCCCGCCCTGGAACAGGCCGAACAGCGCCGAGATCACGTAGAGCGCGGTCACGCCGTCGAAGGCGAGGTAGAGCGCCAGCGCCGTCCCCTGGAGCAGCGCGCCGCCGAGCAGCGTGGCGAGCCCGCCGATCCGGTCGGCGATGAAGCCCGAGGCGACCCGGCTGACGATCCCGAAGCCGAGCATCAGCGACAGCATCTGCGCCCCGCGGGCGACGCCGTAGCCGAGGTCGCTGCAATAGGCGACGATGTGCACCTGCGGCATCGCCATCGCCACGCAGCAGGCGATCCCGGCCACCACCAGGAAGCCCTGCACCGCCCCCGGCGACAGCGACAGGGCGGCCCGCTGCCCGGCCGGGCCGCCGGCCGCCGCCCGCGGGGCCCGCCCCCGCATCAGCAGCGTCAGCGGCGGCATGGCCGCGAGGCAGACGAGGCCGATGCCGACCTGCGTGGCGCGCCAGCCGTAGAGCTCGACGGCCCGCTCCACCAGCGGCGGCCAGACGGTGCCCGCGAGGTAGTTGCCGGAGGCGCACACCGCCACCGCGAGCCCGCGGCGGCGGCGGAACCAGAACGAGATGTCGGCCATCAGCGGCCCGAACACGACGGAGCTGCCGAGCGCCCCGACGAGCACCCCGTGCGCGAGGGCGAACTGCCAGATGGAGGTGGCGCGGGCGCTGAGCGCGTAGCCGGCGGCGAGGCAGAGCGTGCCGACGATCAGCGGGCGCACCACCCCGAACCGGTCGGCGAGGCCGCCCATCAGCAGGCCGCCGAGCGCGAAGCCGATCATGGTGAGCGTGTAGGGCAGGGTCGCCGCCGCCCGGTCGACCCCGAACTCGGCCTGCACCGCGGGCAGCACCACGACCACCGACCACATGCCGACGCCGCCGACCGTGCCGAGGGCGGTCGCCGCCGCGAGCCGCCGCCACGCGGCGGGGCCGTCGATCGCCTCGTCTCCGCCGCTCGCCGCGCGCATCGCCGTCTCCCGGGCCCGGTCCGCACCGGCCCGCCGGCGCCCCCGACACGCCCGACCGCGCGCGTTGCTTACACGGACAGACGGTGCGTGTCGTGCCGGGCGCGGGGTGCAGGGCGCGTCTCGGGTGCCCGCGCCGGGCCTCGCGGCGCGCATCCGACTTGACGGGGTATCGCGGACACGCAGAATCGACCCCGGCTCCGGGCGTCGCGCGTGTCGCCGCGCCGGCGCCCCCATGAGGCGCGCCCATGAGGGCCCCCAAGAGGCGCCCCTTTGAGAGGTAGATCGTGAAACGCCGCGCGCGCCCGCTCGCCGCCCCGTGCCTCACTGCCCTGAGCCTCACCGCCCTGTGCCTCACCGCCCTGTGCCTGACGGCACCGGCGGGGCCGGCCGCCGCCGAGGCCGTCCGCCCGGGTCAGCTCTGGCTCAACACGACGGTGTTCGGTTCGCTCGGGGACGCCGCGTTCTTCGCCGAAGTCCAGCCGCGCTTCGGCAACGGCATCTCGCAGCTCGACCAGCTCCTCCTCCGGCCGGCCGTCGGCTGGAAGGTCAATCCGGATCTCACGCTCTACCAGGGTTATGCCCGCATCGAGGACCACGGCCCGCGCGACCGCGTCCGGTTCGAGGACCGCAGCTTCCAGGAGATCAACTGGCAGCTCGGCGTGATCGGCGGCGTGCAGGTCTCCTCGCGCACCCGCTTCGAGCAGCGCTGGCAATCCTACGGACGGGACGTGGGCTTCCGGCTGCGCGAGAACCTGCGCTTTTCCGTGCCGCTGACGGAGGCGAAGAACGGCGTCGCGGCGGTCGCCTCGTCGGAGGTGTTCGTGGCCCTGAACGACACGGATTGGGGCGGCCGCGCCGGTTTCGACCGGGTGCGCACGTTCGTCGGGGTCGCGTTGCCGATCGGCGGGAAGTCCACGTTCGAGATCGGCTACCTGAACCAGACCTTCAGGACGCCGGCCAACGGGTTCGACATGGACCACATCCTGGCCCTGAACGTGCTCGTGCGGAACTGAAGGCAATGCCTGATGCGGCTGGCCCTGAAGGGGGCTGTTCTCGACCCTTCCGAGCCATTCTCACTCCCGACGTCCTCGCCTGAAAGCTGCCATTGGCCGTTCAAGGTGTGAGAGATCCGCCTATCAGGAGCGTGAGCACGATCGGCGAGGTGGGTTTCCGTCGGCAGCCGGATGCGCTTCATTGGCGCGCATGCGATCCGGCCTGTGGGTGACGGCGGCGACAGATTCTTGGGGCGTGTGTTTGGGGCAGGTGTCTTGAAGGCCTACGACATCGAGATCCTGTTGCGTCCCGTCCAACGCGAGGTCGACCCGCACGGCTGGGTGTTCGGCCTGCCGCCCGGCATCGCCTCGCACGAATGGCCGCTCGATCCCAACAGCGGCTATCCCCTGATGCACGGGTTCACGCTGCTGCTGCCGGAGGACCATCGCGTTTTCGGCCCAGACATCGTCGGCTTCAGCTTTTTCGGCGCCGCGTTCGACCACTGCGACGGCTCGCCCTTCATCGTGGACGGCGCACGCGCTCTGGTGGACGCGGCGCCGACCCATCCCCGTCTTCACCGCATGCAGGACATCCTGGACCAGGCGTATGCCCTGATCATGCACACGCAGGACTCGTTCGACGGGCCGCTCTCGACGCCCCCCGAGCCGTTGATCGAGACGTCGCACACGCCCCTCTGGCTGAGCAGAGGCGCGGCCGCGACCTACTGGAAGATGAGCAGCATGGGCACCGACAGGTCCGGCGACTTCCTCTGGAGAACGCTCGGAGGACCACCGGCCGCCGAACTCGGCTACACACGAGCCATCCGCTGGCGGCCGCGCGAGAACGATCCCAATGCCGGACGTGCGTTCGGCCCGCCGGGTACGCCGGTCGGCGAAGGCTACCGGCCCTACTGCCGCCTGGAGAACGATGAGCGTTTCGGCGAGGTCCACGAGTGGACGGAAGGCTTCCTGAATGAACACATCGGCGGCACGGCGTGGTCGGTGGATCACCATCCGGACCCCAGCCCGTACTACGTCGAGTTCGGCGATCACTTCGGAGGGTTCAACTTCGCTATCCGCAATGGGCGGCTCGACCTAGGGAAGATGTGCCTTGACTGGTGACGCCTAGGTCGCGCGAGGGCTTCCGACCCTTCTACGACATTCGACGTTCACCGAGGACAACCCCGAAGCGGACGCTGATCGGGCAGGAGCGCGCATGGGATATGCACAAGAGATGGCGGACCGGATGCCGCCGAGCATGGTGCTCCCGTTCGAGTTCCACGCTCTGTTCGACTGGATGGAGGCCAACGGTTTCCTCATGCCGAGCGAAGCCTATCCTGGTGACAGGTTGGGCCTGCTGGGCACGGAGGACGATGTGCAGTCGGATCGCGTCACGGCGATCCTCTTTCGGGTCGCCACGGGCGAACAGGCACGCTCCAATGGCAGGGATTGGTTCGGCGAGATCGTTCCGAACATCGAAGAGCGTCTCGTCCCCTTCGCCCGAACGGGCGGCGACGGCTCCTGCGCGGCGTTCTGGCTCGATGACGAAGGCTGCCAGCAAATCGTGCATCTCGGCTCGGAGGGGCTCGTCTGCCGTCTTGGTCGAACGCCGCTCGACTTCCTGCGCCTTCTCGCCATCGGCTACGAGGAGATCAGCGGGGACGGCCTGGGCGCACCGGGCGAACCGCCCCGCGACACCTTGCGCAACGAAGCCTACAGGGCTTGGCTCGCCGAGCGATTCGCGGTCCCGGTCCCCCGTACGGCGGCGGAGATCCTGGGCGAGGTTCCCGACGCGCTTGCCGAGACTTCGAGCGATCCGTTCTGGCGCTGGGTGCGCGAGCAGCAGGACGGGGCGGCGTGAGACGCGACCTGCCGCGCGAATCGTGGCTACGGGCGGTCGTCGGTTTGCAGGGGCGGCGCCGTGCGCACGGCATAGCTGCTGTCGGTTTCCTCGAACGTGAACCACCGGATCAGGAGACGGCCGTCGGGATAGGCGACATGGAAGTGCCAGTCGTGCTCGATCCCGGGAGCGGCGTCCCAGGCGACCGTCAGGCCATGCTGCCGCGCCAAGGCCGGGAAGACCGTCGTATCCAGGCTCTCGCGGTACAGCACGATGTCGAGAACGACGCGGAACTCGCTCTCCGCTTCCAACCGGTGGGCGCGCACCCAGCCGCTGCCGCCCCAGGCGGCTTCCTGCGCCTCGAACGTGGACGCATCCGTCAGCGCCGCGGCTGTGGGAAGGGCGAGCGCCCGTGCCACCAGAGCGGCGATCTCCGCATCCGCGCCCGAGCCGTCCACGAAGACGTTGCAGCCGGTGATGGCTCCTTCGTCCGCCATGGAGGCATCCTTCGAGGCCGGGCGGTGCGGCGTCAAGCGACGGGGTCTGCCCGGCAGGGCTCCGAACCCGGGTTAACGCCGGGCCACCTCGGTTGCGATCCACCACCACCGTCATTCCGGGGCCGCACGGGCGGACCGCCGTCGCACGGCGCTTGCATCGGCCGGGTTCCGGGGCCGAGCGCGGCTGGACCGGGTATGACAATCCGGGCGCGCCGGCGTAGGACCGGCCGCCCCGCCGGAGCCGATCCGGCGGCGCGTGCCGACGACGAAACCCGCGTCCCGCGCGGTCGCGACGCGATCGCGCGGCTCCACGGAGGCCGCCCTGTTCCCGCTCGTCCCGAACCGCAAGGTGCGCCGCCTCGCCCGCCGCAGCGCCGCCCAGGCCGGCCGGACCCTCAAAGCCGCCGCGCGGGCGGCGGAGACGGCGATGCGGCAGACCGCGAAGGCCGCCCTGGCCGCGTCCCGCGCGGCGGAGCCGCGGCCGGCTCGGACCGAGCGGGCGCCCGCCGGGCGGTTCGTGACCGTCGACGGGCTGCGGGTGCACGTGATCGTGCGCGGGCGCGGGCGGCCGGTGGTGCTGATCCACGGCAACGGCACGATGGCCGAGGACTACGCGATCTGCGGCCTGATCGACCGCCTCGCCGAGCGCTACCGGGTGATCGCCCTCGACCGGCCGGGCTTCGGCCGCACCGACCGGCCGCGCCTGCGCGCCTGGACCGCCGCGGCGCAGGCGGCGCTGGTCGGCCGGGTGCTCGACGCCCTGAACGTCGAGCGGCCCCTCGTCCTCGGCCATTCCTGGGGCACGCTGGTGGCGCTCGCCCTGGCCGCGGAGGGCCGGCGCGACCTGCGCGGCCTCGTGCTGCTGGCGGGCTACTACTTCCCGCAGCTCCGCGCCGACGTGACGCTGGCCAAGCCGTTCGCCGTGCCGATCCTCGGCGACGCGGCCCGGGCGGCGGTGCCGGGGCCGGTGAACCGGGCGCTCGCCGAGCAGTCGTTCCGGCAGGTCTTCCGGCCGCAGCCGGTCCCGGCGCGCTTCACCGCGCGGTTTCCCGTCGAGATCGCGGCGGCGCCGACCCAGTTGCGCGCCGTGGCCGAGGACGCCGCGGCGCTGAACGCGACGGCGGCGTGGCTCCAGACCGTCTATCCCCGCCTGACGCTGCCGGTCGAGATCCTGACCGGCGACGCCGACGGAATCGTCGACCCGGCGGCGCAGTCGATGCGCCTGCACGCGGCTCTGCCCGGCAGTCGCCTGACCGTCCTGCCGGGCCTCGGCCACATGATCCATTACGGCGGCCGCGCGAAGGTCGAGCGGGCGGTCGACCGGCTGATGGCGCCGCCCACGGGGCGGGGCGGGCGCGGGGCCGCCTGAACGGCGTCGGGGACATCGCCGCGGGGTCTGCCGGGCGCCGCCGGACGCGGCGCGCGACGCTCCGCACCGTTCACGCCGACGGACGCAAACGGGTCGGTCGGAATCAATCCCGCCGGGCGGCCGAGACGGTGCGGGCGCGCCCGGCCGGCAGGCCGGCGACGACCGCCGCGGCGGTGATGCCGACGAACAGCAGCCCGGCCAAGCCCCAGCCGTCGGTCGCCTCGTGGGCGAGGCCGAAGGCCAGCGGGCCGAGGCTCGCGAAGAAGTAGCCGATGCCCTGCGCCATCGCCGAGAGGCCCGCCGCGCTCGCGGCGTCGGCGGCGCGCAGGACGATGAGGGACAGCGCCAGCCCGAAGCACCCGCCGACGCCGAAGCCCAGGGCGCAGGCCGCCGGGATCCGCAGGGTTTCCGAGCCGAAGGCGAGGACCAGGAAGGCGGCGGCCGTCAGCGCCGGGATGCCGACCACCCAGCGGCGCTGGTCGCGGGCGCGGGCGGCGAGCGTGGCGGTGATCAGCGCGCCGGGCGCTTGGTTCAGGGTGACCAGCGAGGCGTAGAGGCCGGCATCGAGGGCCGGGAGGCCGCGCCCCTGGAGCAGCAGCGGCAGCCAGCCGAACAGGATGTAGGCCAGCGACGATTGCAGCCCCATGAAGGCGGTGACCCACCACGCCAGCGGGTCGCGCAGCAGCCGGCCGGCCTCCGGCGCCCGGGCCGGACCGCCGCGCCGCGCGTAGGGCGCCCAGGCCAGCGCCGCCACGAGGGCGGGCAGCGCCCATACCGCGAGCGCCGCCGGCCAGCCGCCGACCGCGTGCTCCACCGGCACCGCCGCCCCGGCGCCCGCCGCCGCGCCGAGGCACAGGGTCATGGTGTAGAGCCCGGTCATCGGGCCGCTGCTGCGGGCGAAGTCGCGCTTGACCAGCGCCGGCAGGAGCACGTTGGCGAAGCCGATCCCCACCGCCGCCAGGGCGCTGCCGAGGAACAGGGGCCAGAGGCCGCCGAGGCCGCGCAACCCCAGGCCCGCGGCGACGATCACCATCCCGGCGAGCACCCCGAGATCGGGTCCGAGCCGCCGGATCACCCAGCCGACCAGGGCGCAGGCGAGCCCGAGGCAGATCACCGGCAGGGTGGTGAGCGCCGCCGCCCCCGCCGCCGAGAGCCCGGTCGTCTCCCGGATCTGGCCGAGCAGCGGCCCGACCGTGCTCAGCGCCGGACGCAGGTTGAACGCGACCAGCATCAGCGCGAGCCCGAGCACCAGCCGGCCCGGGGCGGCCCTGCCGCCGGTCACGCCGGCCGCCGGCCGACGACGGCGCCGCCGAGGCAGGCGGCGAGCATCAGCACGAAGGCCGCGTCCCCGAACTGGCCGTAGAGCGTGCCGCCGACGATCCGGGCCGGGAGGTCGGCGTCGAGCCACGTCTCGGTGTCGAGGGGGGTGCGGGCGGTGATCCGCCCGTGCGGGTCGATCACCGCCGAGATCCCGGTGTTGGCGTCGCGCACCAGCGGCAGCCCCTCCTCGACGGCGCGCAGCCGCGCCTGGGCGAGGTGCTGGCGGGGCCCCGGCGTGTCGCCGAACCACGCGTCGTTGGTGACGTTCAGGATCAGGCCCGGCGGGTCGGCGGAAGGGGCGGCCCGCCCAGCCGGCAGGATCGCCCCCGGGAAGATCGCCTCGTAGCAGATGGTCGCCGCCACCGGCGGCAGGCCGGGCACGGCGAGGATGCGCTGGCCGGCGAGCGATCCGGCGGAGAAGCCGCCGGGGATCGCCACGAACTGGCGCAGGCCGAGCGCCCGCAGGATCCCGTCGAGCGGCCCCGGCAGGTACTCGCCGAACGGGACGAGGTGGACCTTGTCGTAGGTGTCGGTGATCGTCCCGTCCGCCCCGATCACCATCACCGCGTTGAAGATCCGCGGCCGCTCGCCCGGCAGGGCCGCGTCGGCGCGGGCGGCGCCGGTGACGAGGTGCTGGCCCGGCGCCAGCCCGGCGGCGATCCTGGCGAGCGCGTCCGGATCGCGCTGGATCAGGAACGGGAAGGCCGATTCCGGCCAGACGATGTGGGTCGGCTCCGGCTCGCCGGAGGCGGGCGGGCGCCGGCTCAGCTCGATGTAGCGGTCGACGATGTCCTCCCGGTTCTCCGGGCGGAACTTGGCGTCCTGGGGCAGGTTCGGCTGCACGAGCCGCAGGCGCACCCCCGTCACCGACAGGTCGGCGGGCCCGAGCCGCTCGGCGCCGTAGAGGGCGAGGGCGGCGAGCAGGATCGCCGCCGCGGCGCTCGGCCCGTAGCGCTCGCGCGGGACGCGGCCGGTGGCGAGCGTCGCGGGCGCCGCGCAGACCAGCACCGCCAGCACCGTCAGGCCGTAGAGCCCGATCGCCGCCGCGATCTGCATCAGCCAGAGGTTCTGGCCGAGCGCGAGGCCCAGCGCGTTCCAGGGGAAGCCGGTGAACAGGTGCCCGCGCAGCCACTCGGCACCGCCGATCCCGAAGGCGAGCGCCGCGATCCGGGCCGGCCCCCGGCTCCACAGCAGGCCGGCAGCGGAGAACCCCGCGCCGTAGAACAGGCCGAGGCCGAAGGGCAGGCCGATCACGCCGAGCGGCAGCGCCCACAGGAACTCGTCCGCCTCCACGAGGAAGGCGGAGCCGAGCCACCACAGCCCGGCGGTGAGGTAGCCGAAGCCCCAGGCCCAGCCGACGAGGAAGCACGGCCAGGCGCGCCGCGCCGCGCTCCGGTCCGCGGCGGCGCCGTCGATGAGCCACACGGCGACCGTCAGCGCGACGGCCAGCGCCGGCAGCCATCCGTAGGGCGGCATCGCCAGGGCGCCGAGCGCGCCCGCGACCCACGCGAGGCCGAGCCGGCGCCAGCCGGTCAGGCGCGCGACCCGCGCGGCGAGGCGGGGCAGGGGGCCGCGCGGCGCCGTCTCCGGCACCGCGGCGGCACGGGCGAACCCCGAGGCCAGTGCGGTCACGGGCGCGGCGTCTCGGCGACCGGCGGGCTCGCGGGCGGGGGGAGCGCCAGGGGCACCACCGCGGTGATGCGGGCGGCGCCCTTGTGGAAGCGCAGGCGCTTCAGGCGGCGGGGATCGGCGTCGAGCACCTCGAATTCCAGGTCGCCCGGCCCGGCGATCAGCTCGCCGCGGGACGGGACCCGGCCGGCCAGCGTGACGATCATGCCGCCGAGCGTGTCGATCTCCTCGGCCATCTCGCCGACGGCGGCGGCGAGGTCGACGCCGGTCGCCTCCGAGACCTCGGCGAGCGGCGTGCGGGCATCGGCCACGAACACCTCGCCCTCGCCCTCGACGCGCTGGACGTGCTTGTCCTCGGCGACATCGTGCTCGTCCTCGATGTCGCCGACCACGACCTCGATCAGGTCCTCGATCGAGATCAGGCCGTCGGTGCCGCCGTACTCGTCGATGACGAGGGCCATGTGCGTGCGCGTCGCCTGCATCCGCACCATCAGGTCGATGGCCGGCATGGAGGGCGGCACGAACAGGACCGGGCGCTGGATGCGCGCGGCCACCAGCGTGGTGGTGAGATCGACCTTGCCGAGATCGAGGCCGCGGGGCAGGCGCGCGGCGGCGCGGCGCGCGCGGGTTCCCGCCCCGTCGGCCGCGGCGCCGGCCTGCCCGTCGAGCGGCCCGGCTTCGGGCGTCTTCGCTTCGGACGATCGGGCCTCGGCCGATCGGACCTCGGCCGGCTTGGCCGCACCGTTGACCGGCCGGCGGGGGGCCGCCTCCGCGCGGGCGGCGATGTGGTCGACGAGGTCGCGGATGTGGACCATGCCGCGGGGATCATCCAGCGTCTCGCCGTAGACCGGCAGGCGGGAATGGCCGGCGGCGCGGAACTGCTTGAGCAGGTCGCCGAGGGAGATGTGGTGGGAGACGGCGACGATGTCGGCCCGCGGCACCATCACGTCGTCGACGCGCACCTTGTGCAGGCCGAGCACGTTCTTGAGCATCGCCCGCTCGAGCGGCGAGAGCGCGTCCTCGCCCGCGTCGGGCTCCGCCAGGGCCTCTTCCAGCCCCTCGCGCAGGGTCTCCCGCGGCTTCAGGTGCAGGGCCTGGAGGAGGCGGTCGTACCAGGGCTCGCGCGGCGGCGCCTCGCCCTCGGCCATACCGGACGCGGCCTGGGCCGCGCCGCGACTTCGATCGTTGGTCATGTCTCTCTGTTCTGGGGAAGAAGAGTGTCGCGCCGTTCAGGGACCGTCCACGTAGGGATCGGGGATGCCGAGCGTCGCGAGAGCCGCGACCTCAAGGGCTTCCATCGCGTCGGCCTCGGCCTCGCCGGTCTCGTGGTCCTGTCCGAGAAGGTGCAGCGTCCCATGGACGAGGAGGTGCGCGAGGTGATTCTGAAGCGGCTTCGACTGCTCGGCACTCTCGCGCACCAGCGTCTCATAGGCAAGGACCACGTCGCCGAGCGGCGTCGCGGCCTCCGCATGACGCGGCTGGGCGGCGGCGGGGAAGGACAGCACGTTGGTCGGCTTGTCCTGGCCGCGCCACGTGCGGTTGAGGTCCTGCACGGTCGCGTCGTCGGCGAGCAGCACGCTGATCTCGACCGGCCCCTCCGGCGCGTCGGGCGCCGCGGCGAGGCCGGCCTCGACGGCGCGGGTCACCAGGGCTTCGAGGTCCGGCACGGCTTCTTCCCACTGCGCGTCTTCAACGGCGATGTCGATCTCGTTGTCGGCCATGGCGGTGAGAGCAGCCTTCCGTCATCGGCCCGGTTCACTCCGGGCTCTGCCGAGGCATCTTTCAGATCCTCTATCACGTTTCGTGACGACCTGCGGTGCAAAATGCGGTAAGGCGCGCGGCCATGAGCGATCAGCAGCCTCTCCACCTCGATACAGAGAGGCTCAAGCGCGTCGTGGAGGTGCTGCGGACGCTCGGCGCGGCCGCCAACGAGGCCGATTGCCGCTTCGAGATCGAGAACGACGACGCCTCAAGGGAGGCTGCGGAGGACGCTCTGCGTGAAGCGGGATACGATGGGGGCCGCCTGGGCCTGTCGAGACTCGATAATCCTCAGGATGAAGCCGACATCGTGATCTTCGATCAGGATCGCTTCGAGAGTTCTATGCACGCTGAACAAGCGTGGCGACGAAGCTATCACGAGCGATGGCACGATCGCGTCGAACGACGCGTCGATGACTGGCTCGGAAGGCTGAACCGCCTGCGCTCCCAGATGCAGGAATGGGCGACGTCGTCCGATCTTCCCGAGCTGACCGTCGAAGACAAGCCACCGGCGATCATGTCGGAGGAATTGATGCGCCGCTTCGATGTCGGCGCGCAGCAGATGCCTGTCTTCGAATTCCGGGCCGGTCCGAAGCGGGTGATGCGGTTCCAACCCAAAGGATTATGGGTCATCGGCGCCAATGGCCGGATCGATCTGATCACGCGATCGGCGGCGCCCATTCTGGTCGATCGGTCCGAACCGTTGTCGCAATCGAGCGATTGGCAGCTCTATGATCCGAACGCCGGGCACCAGTCCACGCCTCTGACGGCCGACTCGTTCAGGGCCTTGCTGCGCGCCAGCCTGCAATGAGCATCTTCCTGGAGATCGCCGATCAGTATGCGCTGGCCGACACGGCGTTCGCGGACGCGGAGCGGACCGCATTCCAGGCCGACGACGACGCTGCATTCGATCGCGCTGCACAGGCGAGGCAGCGCAACGATCAAGCCTATTTCCTCTATCTGTTCACCCGCTACGAGGCTGCGGTGAATGCGGCCATCGACACCCTGCTCAGGGGACGTGCCGACCCGTCCGCATCCTGGGCGGACAGGCGCGTCTGGCAGGCTTGGTCCCGCCTGCCCGTGCGCGACATTCCTCTCCTGTCCAAAGTCGAGGTGCTGACCGATAAGGGACGCGGGGATTATGCAACGTCGAAGCAATATTACGAAGGGCGGAATGCGATCGCGCACGGTGCGATCTGGGAAGCGCAATTCTTCGTTCCGGATGTCGCCCGGACGATGCACCATCTGGCGAACCGCTTCGTCACGACCTGAACCGCAGGATGCTCGGTCTCTTCACGCCAGCGGCCGGCGCCGCGGGTTCGGGTTGCGGTCGGCCTCCGCCTCGCTGTGCGAGGCGCGCTCGTAGGCCGTGACGATGCGGCGGACGAGGTCGTGGCGCACCACGTCCACGTCCTTGAAGGTCACCCGGCCGATGCCCTCGACGCCGTCGAGCACGTTCACCGCCTCGACGAGGCCGGACTTCTGGCCCGGCGGCAGGTCGATCTGGGACGGGTCGCCGGTGACGATCATCCGCGAGCCTTCGCCGAGGCGGGTGAGGAACATCTTCATCTGCATCGAGGTGGTGTTCTGCGCCTCGTCGAGCAGCACCACCGCGTTGGTCAGCGTGCGCCCGCGCATGAAGGCCAGCGGCGCGATCTCGATCACCCCGGTCTGGAGGCCGCGGTCGACGTGGCGCGCCTCCATGAAGTCGTAGAGGGCGTCGTAGATCGGCCGGAGATAGGGATCGACCTTCTCGCGCATGTCGCCGGGCAGGAAGCCCAGCCGCTCGCCGGCCTCGACCGCCGGGCGCGACAGAATCAGCCGCTCGGCGTGGCCCTGCTCCAGCAACGACACCGCGTGGCCCACCGCGAGCCAGGTCTTGCCGGTGCCGGCCGGCCCCTCGGCGAAGACCAGCTCGTTGGTGCGCAGGGCCTTGATGTAGGTGTCCTGCGCGGCGTTGCGGGCCCGCACCGCGCCGCGGCGGCGGGTGGCGATCTGCTCGAAATGCGGCGTGTCCGCCTCGGCCGAGACCTCGGCTGCCGGGAACAGGTTGGCCTGGGCGGTCGATTCGCGAATCGCCCCGTCCACGTCGCCGATCGTCAGGGCGCTGCCGCCGCCGCGCACCCGGGCGTAGAGCTTCTGGAAGACGCGCCGGGCCTTCTCGGCCGCGTCGGGCGAGCCCTTGATCACGAGGTGGTTGCCGAGTGCGGTCGCGGTCACGTCGAGCCGGCGCTCGATATGGGCGACGTTCTGGTCGTACTGGCCGAAGACGAGGCTGGCGAGGCGGTTGTCGTCGAAGGTCAGCGGCACCTCGACCGCCTCGTCCGGCCCGATCCGCCCTGCGGCCGGTCCCCGTCCCTTCAGGGCGCCGCCGCGTCCGCCCCCGCCGTCCGCGACACTCAAGCCCGCATCCCCGCCATCCCAGACCTCGCCGATCCCCTCACGCCGCCGCGGCCTCCGGGAGGAGGGCGCCGAACAGGCTGTTGGCGCCGGCCTCGGTGATCCGGACCGGCACGACCTGCCCGATATGGTGCGCGGGCGCGTCGAACTGGACGGCCAGCAGATGCGGCGTCTTGCCCGCGACCTGCCCCGGGTGCCGTCCGCGCTTCTCCACCAGCACGTCGAAGACCTGCCCCACCGCCGCCCGCTGATAGGCGTGGCGCCGCGCGTCGAGCAGCCCCTGAAGCTCGGCGAGCCGGGCGGACATGACGGATTCCGGCACCCCGTCGGCGCGCTCGGCCGCGGGCGTGCCGGGGCGGGGGCTGTACTTGAACGAGAAGGCGCTCTCGAAGCCGATGTCGCGCACGAGCCGCAGGGTCTCGGCGAAGTCCGCGTCGGTCTCACCGGGGAAGCCGACGATGAAGTCCGAGGACAGGGCGATGTCGGGGCGCGCCGCGCGCACCTGGTCGATCAGGCGCCGGTAGGCGTCGGCCGTGTGCCGCCGGTTCATCGCCGCGAGGATCCGGTCCGAGCCCGACTGCACCGGCAGGTGCAGGTAGGGCATCAAGGCCGGCACCTCGGCGTGCGCCCGGACCAGGGCGTCGTCGAAGTCGTTCGGGTGGCTCGTTGTGTAGCGGATCCGGGCGATGCCGGGGATCGCGGCCACCGCCCGGACGAGGTCGGCGAGGCCGGTCGCCGCGCCGTCCGCGCCCGCGCCGTGATAGGCGTTGACGTTCTGGCCGATCAGCGTGACCTCGCGGACCCCGCCGGCGGCCAGCTTCCCGGCCTCGGCCAGCACGGCGGCCACCGGGCGCGAGACCTCGGCGCCGCGGGTGTAGGGCACCACGCAGAACGCGCAGAACTTGTCGCAACCCTCCTGCACGGTGAGGAAGGCGCTGGCGCCCAGGCCGCGCCGGGCCGGCAGGTGGTCGAACTTGTCCTCGACCGGGAACTCGGTGTCGACCACCCGTCGCTCGCGCGAGCGGGCCAGCAACTCCGGCAGGCGGTGATAGCTCTGCGGGCCGACCACCACGTCGACGGCGGGCTGTCGGGCCTGGATCTCGGCGCCCTCGGCCTGCGCGACGCAGCCCGCCACGACGATCCGGGTGTCCAGCCCGCGGGCCTTGCGCTCGCCCTTCAGCACCCGCAGCCGGCCGAGCTCGGAATAGACCTTCTCGGCCGCCTTCTCGCGGATGTGGCAGGTGTTGAGCACCACCACGTCGGCCTCCTCCACCGAGTCGGTAGCTGAGAACCCCTCCGCGCCCAGCACGTCGGCCATGCGGGCCGCGTCGTAGGCGTTCATCTGGCAGCCGTAGGACTTGACGTAGGCCTTCTTCAACGCACCCGGTCCCGGTCTCCATCCGCTCGCAAAGCGGGTCCGCCGGCCCCGGATCCGGAGCCGGCGCGAGCCCTTAGCACGGTTTGGCCGCGCCGTCGCGGCGCCCCGGACGTCAGGTGCCGGGCAGGTCGTGGACCGCCGGGAAGAAGTAGTCCTTCCAGCCCTTCGGCTTGGTCTTCATCAGGCCGGAGCGGGCGAACAGGTCGGCCACCTTCTCGGTGTTGTAGGGGGTGGTGGAGTAGACCACGCCCGGGGCGGTGATCATCGCCGTCAGCTCCTCGGGGGTGAACTTTTCCTTGGTGCTGGCGAGGTAAAGTTCCGAGGCCTTGCGCGGGTCGGTCTTGATGAGCTGGATCGCCTCCTCCAGCGCGGCGCGGAAGGCGGCCATGGTCTTCGGGTTGGCGTCGCTGAACTTGCGGGTCGAGAACACCACGCCGTTCGAGAGCGGACCGCCGACCACGTCGGCCGAGTCGAGCACCTTGTGCACCCGGGGATCGGCCAGCTCCTGGTTCAGGTAGGGCGGCAGCGAGAAGTGGCTGTTGATCTCGTGGTTGGGGCTCAGCACCGCAGCGGTGGCGTCGGGATGGCCGAGCTGCACGGTGAGCGGGTCGAGCTTGTCGCGGCCGGCATCCCCGAAGGTCTTCTCGGCGGCGAGCTTGAGGGCGGTCGCCTGCATCGACACCTTCAGTGTCGGCACCGCGATCCGGTCCTTCTCGGTGAAGTCGGCGATGGTCTTCACCGCCGGGTTGCGGGTGACGAGCACCATCGGGATCGCCGAGGCGCCCGCGACGCCCTTCACCTCGCCCTTGGTGCGGTCCCACAGCAGCAGCAGGTTCGAGCAGCCGCTGGTGACCATGTCGATGTTGCCGGCGAGCAGGGCGTCGGTGGAGGCGCCGCCGCTGTTCATGGTGGTCCACGTGACCTTCAGCGGCCCGAGCCCGGCGGCCTCGGCCTGCTTCTCCAGCAGCTTGGCCTCCTGCATCACCACGAGCGGCAGGTAGACGATGCTCGGCTGGCGGGTGATGCGCACCTCGTTCACCTCGGCGCGCAGGGCGCTCAGGCCGCCGAGCAGCACGGCACCGGCCAGGGCGGCCGCCCTCAACATCCGCATGGTGTCTCCTCCCGTATTCGGCCTGATTTTGTGGATCCCCGCCCCGAACGCGAATCGGGCGGGCTCCGCGGCCACGACGACACTCGTCGCATACGGGGTTCGACGGCGGCAAGAGGCCGTTCACGGGCCTGTGAGGTTGCGCCGCCGGGCTGACACGGTTTCCGGTTCGATGGTTCGGGATCGCCGCTCTGCCGACTTCGCGAGCGGAGCGAAGCAATCCAGGGGCGCCACCGTCTCAAACCGCGCGCAGCCCTGGGTCGTACGTCATCTCCATCGGTTTGCCGGTTGACCGGTCGGACCGATGATGGAGGGCGGCCGGCGAGATCGCTCCTGGGTGGACCGCGAGGTCGCAAGCAATCTGGATCCGCCGGCCGTCCCTCCGCGGTCTTGAGCACGAACGGTAGAGCGGGAGCAGCCCGAGCCTACGATCCGGTGCCAGAGGACCTCGCCTCTCTCGCGAAAGGTCTCGCCATGGTAGCCTCCGTCCAGCCCAGCGCAACGTCCCGCGCCGGAACGTCCCCCGCCACGCCCTTCCCCACGCCCTTCCCCACGCCGCCTGCTCCGTCCCCCGCTCCCTCGCCTGCGGCCCGCTTCGTCGGCGCCGACGTGTCCAAGGCCTGGGTCGATCTCGCCGACACCACCGGCCGCAGCCTGCGCACCGCCAACACCCCCGAGGCCCTGGCGGCGGCGTTCGCCGGCCCCTGGGCGCCCGCCGCCTGCGCCGCCCTCGCCTACGAGCCCACCGGCGGCTACGAGCGCCCGCTGCTGGCCGCCGCCCAGAGCCTCGGTCTGCCGATCCGCCGCCTCCACCCCAACCGCGCCCGCGCGTTCGCCCGCGCCACGGGCCGGCTGGCCAAGACCGACCGGATCGACGCCGCCGTCCTGGCGGGGCTGGCCGCCTTCACCGCAGACGAGGCCGCCGTGCCCCCGCCCAGCCCGGCCCAGCGCGCCCTGGCCGAGCTGATGGCCCGCCTCACCCAGCTCAAGGACCAGCGCCACGCCGAGCGCTGCCGGGCCGAGCGCGCCGAGAGCCCGGCCGTGCGCGCCTCGATCGCGGCCTGCCTCGCCGTGATCGAGGCGCAGATCGCCGCGATGACCCAAGCCCTCGACGCCGCCATCGCCGCCGACGCCGACCTCGCCCGCAAGGCCGCCCTGCTGCGCTCGTGCAAGGGCGTCGGCCCGCGCGCCTGTCAGGCCGTCCTCGCCTGGCTGCCCGAGATCGGCACCCTCAACCGCCGCACCGTCGCCGCCCTCGTGGGCGTCGCCCCCATCACCCGCCACAGCGGCTCGGCCCTGCGCGCCGCCGCCATCGCCGGCGGCCGCAAGCCCCTGCGCGACGTGCTGTTCATGGCAGCGCTGACCGCAAGCCGCCACAACCCCACCTTCACGGCCGTCTACGACCGCCTGCGCGCCGACGGCAAACCCCACAAGCTCGCCCTCATCGCCGTCCTGCGGAAGCTCGTCACCGTCCTCAACGCGATGATCCGAGCCGGAAAGCCCTTCAAACCCGCTTGACCCGAGACACGGTAGATCGCTTCGCCTGCGGCTCGCGATGACGGCGCGGG
>NZ_JAUYZI010000069.1 GCF_030700245.1 Methylobacterium amylolyticum | reverse complement strand
TCGCGGCGGTGCTGCTCGGCATCGCCTTCGAGAAACAGAACATCGCCTACATGGTCGGGCTGGCCTTCTCGATCAGCGCAAGCTCGAACTTCCCGGTGCTGATCCTGGCCATGTACTGGAAGGACTTCACCACCCGCGGCGCCGTGGTCGGCGGCAGCGTCGGGCTCGTCAGCGCGCTGGTCTTGACCATCCTCGGGCCGCCGGTCTGGGTGAAGGTGCTGGGCTTCGCCCAGCCGATCTTCCCGCTCGACCCGCCGACCCTGATCACGCTGCCGCTGGCGCTCGCGACCTGCGTGATCGTGTCGATCCTCGACCGCTCGGCGCAAGCCGAGACCGACCGCGCCCTGTTCGAGCGCCAGCGCGCATTGCTGCAGGACGATGCGTCGTCGACGATCACCGAAGTGCCGGGCGGGATGAGTGCCTGAAGCGCGGGATTTGCTCGGCGCGGCCATCGCCCATCGATCCTGAGCGTCAGCCTTTCCGCGGGTGGACTAAGAGACAATTTACCTTGTGATGCCTGCCCTTCTGTCAGTCTTCCGCAACTTCGTCCCTCTATCACGGCCGGCGATCATCGGATTAAGGGAGGCTGACGATTGAGCAGGACGACAGCTCAGCCGTTGGCTGTCGCTCGGATAGTCTCACAGATGCTCCACGAATGTCGCCATCGATCGCAGCGTTTAATAGCCTATGCCCGACTTGTTCAGCCCTTTCGCCCTCAAGGACGTTACGCTGCGCAACCGCATCGTGATGTCGCCGATGACCATGCACCACGCGGTTGACGGATGCGTAGGCGACTTTCACGTCATGCTCCTCGGCTCGCGCGCGGCCGGCGGCTTCGGACTCGTCTTCCCTGAGCAGATCGCCATCACCCCGGACGGGCGCACCTCCGTGCTCTGCGCCGGCATCTGGGACGACCGGCACGTGGAGGGACTTTCCCGGATCTGCCGCCTCGTCAAGGAGATGGGTGGCGTGCCCGCGATCCAGCTTGGCCACACAGGCCGAAAGGGCAGCGAGACCCGGTCGTCGCAAGGCAGGATCCAGCTCCCGCCCGACCACCCGGAGGGCTGGCAGGTCCGCGGACCCTCGCCGATCCCCTACGGCGGGCGCTACACCCACCCTGTGCAGGGGCTCTCGACCGCGGAGATTCAAGAGCTGCATCGCGCCTACGCGCAGGCGGCCCGCCGCGCGGCCGAGGCGGGCTTCGAGTGGCTCGAGATGCACTTCGCCCACGGCTACCTCGGCGCGAGCTTCTTCTCGCCGCTGGCCAATCAGCGAGAGGACGCCTACGGCGGCAGCCTCCAGAACCGGGTCCGCTTCCACCTCGAAGCGCTCGATGCGGTGCGCGCGGTCTGGCCGGAGCGGCTGCCGCTGACGATGCGGCTCGGCACGGACGACTTCCACGAGGCAGGCGTGCAGTTCGACGACGCGGTCTGGGCGATCGGGCGCATGAAGGCGCACGGGCTCGACTTGGCCGACATCTCGCTGGGCCTCAACACCGACGACATGCGTGACCGCCCTTTCGACGCGGTCGGGTTCATGGTCGATAAGGCCGCCCGAGTGCGGCGCGAGGTGTGCCTGCCGGTGGGCGTGAGTTGGAACCTGGGCGTCCCCGCGACCGCCGACCGGGTGATCCGCGAGGAGCTGGCCGACCTCATCTTCCTGGGCCGCCCTGCGCTGACCAACCCGAACTGGCCCGTCTGGGCCGCGCGCGAGCTCGGGCACGCCGATCCTTTCTCGCTGGTGCCGGCCGACTGGTGGCCGTGGCTAAAGACGCCGCGCTCGCAAGCCGCCGCCGACACGGTGGGCCTGCCGCCGCTGCCCCGCTGACGCGTCTGCGCCGTCCCGCCCCCGGGCGCGCGACCCCCGTCAAGCCGAAGCGGTTTCGCCATTCCTTGTAGTAGCCGGCGTCGCTGAGCGCCGCCCGGAAGGCCGTCGGTTCGACCGCGTTGACGCGGCACCCCTTGGCGATCAGTTCCGTCCGGGCCTCGGCGTCCTGTCGGGCCAGCTCCGCGCGCTGCTCCCGAGCGCAGTCGTCGACCACCCGCGCTACCGTGGCGCGCACGTCGGGCGGAAGCGCGTCGAAGGCCCGGCGGTTCGCCAGGAACCAGTACCCCGCCCACATGTGGTTCGTGAGCGAGACGTAGCGCTGCACCTCGAACAGCTTGGCCGAGATGAGCAGGGCCAGCGGGTTCTCTTGCCCGTCTATCACCCGGGTCTGCAGCGCGGTGTAGAGCTCGTTGAAGTTGATCGTCGTCGGCGCCGCCCCAAGTGCCTTGAACAGCGCGATGAAGATCGGCCCCGCCGGCACGCGCAGCTTTAACCCGCGCAGGTCACCCGGCGAACTGACCGGGCCTGTGCCGGTGGTCACCTGCCGGAAGCCGTGGCCCCAGATTGCATCCATCACCACGAGCGACGTCCGCTCGATCTGCCCGCGAATGTAGGCCCCGAGCGGGCCATCCATCGCGGGCCACACGTCCTCCTCCCGGGCGAAGGCGAACCCGACGCTGTTGAGCGCTGCCGCCGGCGCGAGCAGCGACAGCACCGGGCCGGACTGGCCCATGAACTCCAGCGCGCCCGAGCGCAGCTGGGACATCATGTCGGTGCTGGAGCCGAGTTGGCTGCTAGGGAACACCCGGATCTCAAGCCGCCCCCCGGTCTCTTCGCGGATGCGGTCAGCGGCCTTTTGGGTCCACACAGCGGTCGGGTGGTCGGCCGGCAGATCAACGCCGTACTTGTAGACGAAGGCCGACCCCGCCGCCCGAACGAGAGGCGGAGCCCCGAGCGCGGCGCCGAGCGCAGCCGAGCCCGTCAGGAGCGCGCGTCGGGTGGTCAGCGTGACGGTCGGCATGTCTGGTCCTCGGCCGTGGATGCGGGGGCCGCTGCGGCTCAGCGCAGGATACGCGTCGCCGCGCCCGCGGCCTCGTTCGCTTCAAGCATCAGGCGTTCGACGATCTCGGCCACGCTAGGCACGTCGCGAACTAGCCCCGCACTCTGTCCGGCATAGAGCGCCATCTCGGCCCAAGCCCCCTCGAACGCCCCTTCGAACCCGACCGCAGGAGACTGGATGTGGTAGCGCGGCACAGCCGTCCCATCCGCCTGCCGCCCGACGATCTCGCCCTCGCCCGGCCGCGCGCCGGAGGCGGGGCAGCCCGCTCGCATCCAGGCGTCGATCAGGCCGTTGCGCAGCACGCGGTGCGGCGAGTCCGGCCAGCCGATGTCGTAGAGCAACGTCTCGACCGCGTCCCCGGGGTCGGCCTCCACGATGCGGGCCTTGTAGCCGTCGTGCAGCGCGCATTCACGGCTGGCCACGAAGCGTGTACCGAGCCAGATCGCCTCCGCCCCCAGCGCCAGCGCCGCGGCCAAGCCCCGCCCGTCGGCGATGCCGCCCGCTGCCGCGACCGGCACGCCGCAGGCGGCGTCGACCACGGCCGGGATGTTCACCAGACCCGGCGTGAGGCCGACTAGGTGACCGCCGGCCTCAGAGCCCTGCGCGACGATGATGTCGACGCCGAGGTCGCGCGCCCGCGCAGCTTCGGCGGGTCCGGAAACGGTCCAGAGCACGAGCGCGCCGGCGTCCTTGGCGATGCGGGCATAGGGACCGGGGTCGTCCTGCCAGAGCGAGACGATCCGCGCGCCGGCGTCGATTGCGCGGCGCAGGTTCTCGCGCTTGTCGGCGATGAGTGAGAAGTTGACGCCGAAGCGTCCGCCGGTAGCCTCCGCGACGGCGCGCACGCGGGCTTCAACCTCATCGGGCGGCGGGTGGGTCAGGCCGACGAAGCCGATGGCACCGGCAGCTGCGACTGCACCGAGAAAGGCGGGTGTTGTCCCGAGCCCGAGGGGGGCGGCGATAACCGGCACCGCGGTGCCGAGCAACTCGGTGATGCGTGTCGACGCCATCCCGCAGTCATTCCTTGTCCGTCGCACACGAAGGCGCAGAGCGTGTGCGTCTCCTTGCGGCGCGACCCGCGCGATTGACCACGGTGTGCCGGAGCGCTGGCCGGTGAATGATGAGGGTGCACGCCAACAGCAGATCCGGCAAGCGGTATGGTGTCAGCTCGAAGGATCTTCCCGACGCCCCCCGCGAGGATGCCGTGTAAGTCGTGATGTCTGTTCCGGTAGCTCTTAATCCGAAACCTGCCAGGCGGCTTTCGGCCAGAACCGGCCGGTAGCTCAGCGCCCAGGGCGGTCGTTTGAGCCGTCCTCGTTCGTCATCGAGAGCGGACATAGGCCGCAGTTTCCCCCGAACACTCGGATCGGGCGTCGGACCGCCGTGACGATGTCGACGCCCCGCCCGCAACCCCTGCCGCGGCAGGCCGATGACTTCATCTGATGTTCACGCAGGCGTCTCGGACGTTGGGGCGATTGGTCCACCCTCCCTGGCTAGGCGGGCCTCCGCCCCGACCGCGGTTCGCAACAGATTCGCGTCGCTGTTGGGGACTACGAAGTCGAAGCCCTCAGCAGACCGTCGCGCCGCGACGGCCCCGGACGGGCAGAAGATCCCGACGTGCTTGCCATGTGCCTTGGCGGCCGCCACGCACCGAGCGATGGCCGCGATGACGACGGGATCGGAGGGGTCGGCCGATGCGCCCGCGTCGAGCGCCAAGCCGAGATCGTTCGGCCCGATGAAGATCCCGTCCACGCCCTGCGTCGCGCAGATCGCCTCGACGGCCGCCAGCCCGGCGGCGGTCTCGATCATCGCCAGGCGCACGAGTGTGGCGTCGGCATGAGCGACGTAATCCGCCCCCCCGTAGAGCAGGCCGCGCGTCGGCCCGAAGCTCCGAAGGCCCCGGGGCGGGTAGGTCGTCGCCCGCACGAACAACGCCGCCTGCTCGGCGCTGTCCACCATCGGGCAGACCACGCCGTAGGCCCCGGCGTCGAGCACCTTCATCAGGAGCGGCGGGTCGAGCGAGGGCACCCGCACGAACGGGGTCGCGGGCGTCGACGAGATCGCCTGGAGCATGCCGATCATCGCCTGCACGTCCGTCATCCCGTGCTGAAGGTCGACGACCACGCAGTCGACCCCAGTCCACCCGACGATCTCGGCCGAGTAGCTGTTGCCGATCGACAGCCACGCCGAAACCGCGGCCCGACCGGCGTCCCAGCATTCCCTGACCCTATTGGCGCGCATCGTGGGCCTCCTTCAGGACCTCTCTGTTGACGACGAGCGCCGGGTCGAGCGAGCCGTCGAGCCCGGCCAGCGCGTTCCGCGCCGCCATCACGCCCATCGCCACCATGGATTCCTCCGTCAGCGCCGCCGAATGCGGGCTGAGCACCGTACGGTCGCTCCGGGCGAGCGGGCTAGCCGGGTCCGGCGGTTCGGTCTCGAAGGTGTCGATCCCGGCGCCCCATAGACGCCCTGAGTCCAGCGCAGCGGCGAGTGCATCCTCGTCCACGACGCCACCGCGCGCGGCGTTCAGAACGATCGCGTCCGGGGGCAGGAGAGCGATCTCGCGGGCGCCGATCAGGCCACGCGTGCCCGGCCCGAGCGGCACGTGCACCGAGACGACATCCGCCTGACGCAGCCCGGCGTCCAGATCGTCCACGAACGCGATCCCCGGGACTACGGCCCGGTCGGCGAACGGATCGAAGGCCAGGACGCGCATGCCGAAGGCGGTCGCCCGGACCGCGACCTCCCGACCGATGCGCCCGAAGCCGATCAGCAGCAGGGTGCGCCCCCGCAGTTCCAGACCAGGCAGCCGAGACCGCTCCGCGAACGCCCCTCGCCGGACCGCGGCGTCGAGCGCGATGCCGCGCCGTGCCACGGCCAGCAGCAGATACAGGGTGTGTTCCGCGACCGAGACGGCGTTCACGTCGCCGACCACGGTCACGGGGAGTCCGCGCGCCGTGCAGTACGCGACCGGGATGTTGTCTGTGCCGACCCCGTGGCGCGAGATGACCCTCAATCGGGTGGCGGCCGCGACCACGTCCAAGGGAAGCGGCGCGTCGCGGATCGTCAAGGCGTCGGCGTCGGCGACGCAGCGCAGCAGGTTGTCGGGCGAGACGTCGGTCACGACCTCGAACGCGACATCGGCCCGGGCCTCGAACAGGCGCAGAGCCTCGGGTCGCAAGGGTTGAATGACCAGAATCTTGCTCACGTCGCCTCCCGCGCGAGCCGAAAGCCGGCCTGACTGTACCAGGGCGAGCGTGCGGCCGCGGCCGACCGCCTGGGCCCCCTGCACCAGATGTGGTCCACGAAACGCGGCGGGCTGTCAACATAGCGAGCAACTGCGCGCTTATCGCACAAGGGCCGGCGCAGTATCATGAGCGTCGGCGCAAAGCGGGGGATGCGATGGACGGTGATCTCGACAAGCGCGACTTCGCCCAGACCTTGGCGCGCGGCTTGGCATGCCTGGAGGCCCTGGCCGGGATGGACGCACCTGCCGGGTGCAGCCGGATCGCGACGGCGATGGGCGTCAGCCGAGCGGCCGCCCGCCGCATCCTCCTGACGCTGAAGCACCTGGGCTACGTCAGCGAGGAGCGCGGCCTGTACGCATCGGCCCCGAAGGTCCTGTCCCTGGGGCGGAGCATGCTGTCGAGGACGGCGCTGTGGTCGGCGGCCGCTCCCGCGGTCGTGAGGATCGCCGACCATGTCAACGAGCCGTGCTCGATCTCCGTGCTCGACGGCCTGGATATCGTGTTTGTGTGCCGCGACGCCACGCGACGCATCTTCACGTCACGGCTGGAGACCGGAGACCGCTTGCCCGCGCACTGCTCGGCCAGCGGGAAGGTCCTGCTCTCGGCCCTGCCGGAGGCCGAGTTCGACCGGCGGATCGGCGGGGGCGACTTGCCCAGACGCGGCAGCGGATCGATCACCGACCCACGCCAGTTGCGCAAGGCGCTCGCGCAGATCCGTCAGATCGGTTTCGCTCTGGCGGTCGACGAGATGGAGGACGGCACGCTCGCGATCGCCGTCCCGCTGATGGACCGGGACAGACGCGTCGTCGCCGCGATGAGTTGCGCGTCCCACCGCAGCCGCGCGACGGTCGACGACCTGCGTACGGCCATCCTTCCGGTCCTCAGAAGTGCAGCCGACGACGTGGAGGGCATCATCGCCGATTACCAGGATCGGGGCTGGATCGTGGCCGCAGGTCGGTGACGCGCGGATCCCGCCGGTCGATCCAGGCTCTGACCAGGGACACCCGGGGGAGACAACACGATCCCGTACAGTTTGTGCGATAATCGCGCATTTGCGCGAAGTGTTGACATATTGAGGCCGTAGGTGCCTCCTGCGACGAGAGCGGATTCCCGCCGGTTGGCGACGCCGCGCCTGGTGCGCCACGAGGTCGTCTGCCTACGACCCGGCCGGTTCGGGGGCTGCGGCAGGCACGAGATGCGGGCTGACTGCGGAGGCGGCGCGGGGGACACCGCAAGATCGCCGGGCGCCGATGATCGAGGGAAGGCACGATGACGGTCTCAAGACGCGCTCTCCTCGCCGCCGCCGCGGGCTTGCCCCTGGCGCGTCCTGCCCTGGCACGCGCGACCACCGTCACGATCACGCGCCAGCCCGCCATCATCTACATCCCGAGCGTCCTGATGGAGCGCGGGCGTCTCGTCGAGGCGCACGCCGCCAAGCTCGGCGTCCCCGGCCTGACCACGCGATGGGTCACCTACAACGGGGGCGGCGCGACCACCGACGCCTTGCTCGCCGGCGCGGTGGACATCGCCAACACCGGCCCGGGCAACATGCTGCTGCTCTGGGACCGCACGCGCGGGCGCGTGAAAGGCATCGTGGCGACCTGCGCGCAACCCCTCACCCTCGTCAGCCGCGACGCGCGCATCCAATCGATCGCCGACTATCGCCCGAGCGATCGGATTGCGGTACCGACTGTGAAGGTCTCGACGCAGTCGATCCTGCTGCAGATCGCCTGCGTCGACCGGTGGGGCAAGGACGCGGCGTTCCGGCTCGACCCCAACACGGTCCAGTACGGCCACCCCGACGCCATGGCCGCGATGCTGAATCCGAACGGGGAGATCGGCAGCCACTTCGCCGCCGCGCCCTTCCAATACGAAGAACTGAAGCGCGTCCCCGGTGCCCACGTCGTGACGGACAGCGCGCGCATCCTGGGAGAACCGCTCTCGCAGGCCGTGATGTTCACCACCGCGCAGTTCGCCGAGGCCAACCCGGAGGTCGTTCTGGCCGTGAAGGCTGCGACCGCGGAGGCGACGGCGATGATCCGCGACGACACGCGCGCCGCCGCCAAGATTTACATCCAGGCCACCGGCGACCCGATGGGCGAGGACGGTCTGATGGAGGTGCTGCGGCAGCCGGGCATGCTCGACTACTTCACGCGACCGCAGGGTACGCTCCGGTTCGCTCAGCACCTGTCGTCGACGGGCGTGATCAAGACCGCGCCGGGCGCTTGGACGGACTATTTCCTGCCGGTCGCCGCGGATCTGCAGGGCAGTTGAGTTCGATCGCGATCAGACCTGTGGCGCGGTGGCCTGTCCGTCGTTAGATGATTTGGCACGTTCAGGACTGGAGGCTTGGTCCATCCCGGGCGAGGTAAGGCGCCTCCGCCGGGTGAAGTCTGCGTGCCGGTCAGGGACGGCCGCGGAGGGAGGCTGGCTGGCCGGGCAGCGGCAGTCGGAACCCCGTATCGCGGATCGTGTCGTCTTCGACCCGGTACACGCCGAGGCTGCGGTCGGTATAGTTACCGACGTATACATATGCGCCGCTGGGATCGAAGGCGATGCCCTGGACCACCGCACCCGCCGGCGCCTCGCCGAGATAGCGCAGCCGGCCCTCGGGCAGGATCGCGACCAGCACGGCGGCACTGCCCGGCGTGTGGGCCGGGCTCGCCTGCGGCGCAGCCGACCCCTTCACCACCGCGACCGCCGCCCGGCGGCCGTCCGGGCTGATCGCCAGGGTCTCGGCGGTATCGCCGACTCCGAGATGATCGATCACAACCGGACGCCCGGTGCCGGCCCGGATCAGCGCGACGGTATCGGCATGGCCGTCGCTCGGCGCCGGGCCGGTATTGCCGCTGATCGCATAGGCGCCGTCGGGCGTGACCTCCAGACCGTAAGTGCCAGGACCGACCGGCATGTCGAGCGCCGGGTCGTGGAACCATCGACCGTCTGCCGCAGTCAACACGCCGACCGTGCCGGCCTTGTTCTTGGCGACGTAGGCTCGGCGCCCATCTGGCGCGATGGCAACGGCGGCGGCCTCGGCTCCAACATCGAGGTCGGCCACGACACGCACGCTTCGGTCTCGGATCGCCAGGACCGTGACGCTGCAGCCCTCTCGGTTGGCGACCAGTGCGACATCGCCGGACTTGGCAATCGCGAGGCCGGAAGGCTGCCGTCCGACGCGGATCGTCTCGATCAGGGTGGGCGGCTCGGCCGCGAGATCCACGACGTGCAGGCGGTCATCCGCCTGCGCCCACCAGTTCCCGCCGTCCTGCCGCATGGTGACGGGGCTGGTGATGAGGCCGAGGCGGCCATCCGGCGTGATCTGGAGATTGGTCGGCGGTCCGTAGGCGGAGGTGTCGAGCCGCAGCACGTGGGCGAGGCGCGGCCGGGCGGGATCCGAGATATCGATGATGGCGAGACCATCGTTGCCGTTTGGCCCGTTGGCCGAGCCCTCGGGCTGAAAGAAGGTTTTGCCGTCGAGGCCGACGAGCAGCAGGGGACGTCCCCCCGTCGCCCAAGCATGGCCGGCCAGCAGCAGGACGAACGAGAACAGGCACACGCGACCGTATGAAAGAACGCTCATCGTTTTTCTCGGCTGACCAAGGATCGATCGCATATCTGTCGTAGGCGAAGGCACCGATACCGGGAGGGAGAGGCCGCAGCGGTGTCCACGGAGGCTTCGGCGGCATCCGGGTCGAGTATCCTTCAGTTCAATTGCAAGACAATAATCCTCATCCTGTCAGCGGCTTCATGGGCTGCCCAGGGTGATATGCCGGTTCGCCACCACCGAAGAGGACCGAGGGCTCTCAGACCCAGCCATCCCGGCCTGCCGCCACGCGCCATACGCGGCAGTTGGCTGACTGTCCTGAAGCATATTTTTTGATTCTCACCGATGTCAGCCGTTCATTTCATCCATGTCGGTGGCGATAGGGTAGACGCCTGTCTTGCCGCTGACCTCTACTCCGTCAGCGCTCCGTAGAGGAGATCCTTGAACAGGAAACGCGTGTGCTGACGCGTGCTCGGACCGGCCGTCATGATCACGCCGACGATGCCCTCCTGCCGGTCGACCGTGAACGAAGTCCCGCCCGCGCCCGCCCACATCGCGTCGCCCGGGGAGCCCGGTGCGTAGCCGCCGCCCTCGGCCAGCCGCACGCCCCAGCCGAGCCCGAAGCCGTAGCCCGGACCCGTCGTCGGCAGCGGCGAGCCAATCAGCCCCTGGATGTGATTGGAGAGCATGAACCCGACTGACTTGCGCGAGAGGATCCGCACGCCGTCGAGCTCGCCCCCGTTCAGCACCATCTGCGCGAAGCGAAAGTAATCCTCCGCGGTCGTCAGCATGCCGGCTCCGCCGTGCACGTAGCGCTTGGCCGGGTCCTGCTCGGGCCGGGACGCCTTCCACAGCTCGACCTTGAGGGGATCGGCATCGTAAGCGTCGGCGAGGCGTCCGGCCTGCTCGGGGCGGAGCTGGAAGCTCGTCTCCTTCATGCCGATCGGCCCGAAGATCGTCTCGGCCAAGTGGAGGTCGAGGCGCTTGCCGACGACCTTCTCGACGACGAGACCGAGCACATCGGTCGCTACCGAGTACTCCCAGCGCGTGCCCGGCTCGTAGGCGAGCGGGATCGCGGCGAGTCGGTTGACGAACTCCTCGTTCGAGACGTCGGTGTCGCGGCTCTCGACGTCGGCCCGCTCGTAGGCCGCGGTGAGTTCGGGAAAGGGGGCCGAGCCGGCGTAGGTGAAGCCGGCAGTGTGGCGGAACAAGTCCCAGATCAGGATCGGGCGCTTGGCGGGCACGGCCACGCGGGTGGTGCGACCGCGCTCGTCCTGGACCTCGATGAAGACCTTCATCTCCTTGAACTCGGGGAAGTACTGCGCGAGCGGATCGCGTAGGTTCAGGCGCCCCTGCTCGATCAGCGCGAGCGCTGCGACGGCGACGACCGGCTTGGTCATGGAGAAGCCGCGAAATACGGCGTCGCGGGGCATCGGCCTTGTCTTGGCAGAGTCGAGGAAGCCGTGCGCCTCGACATGGACGAGCTTGCCGTTGCGCGCGATGAGGGTGACGGCGCCGGGCATAGTGCCCTTCTCGATCTCCGCCCTCATCACAGGCGCGATGCGCGCGAGGCGTGCAGTCGCGAAGCCTTGGATGCTCGTCGCTTCCTGGGCCGCTGCGGGCGTGCCGGTGGCCGTCGCTGCGGCGAACGCCAGCCCAGCGAGCACGAACCTGAGAGCCAGATGGGGGGCACCCGGATCGAACGATACGCTTCGCTTCGACATAACGTTCCTCCCGCCTCTTTGGCCCCATGCTAGAGCGTCACCGAGCGCTGTGCGAGGCGGAACCAATGAGATGCTTGCGTCGGCCGGAGCCGGAGGTCTGCCTCGCAGCGCAATGGGGAGCACTGCGCGATGAGGACGTTCCGACCGGAGCGCGCGCTGCTGCTCACTGCCGCGATTCGGCCGACGTCCATCGAAAGGATCAGAACGTTCCGCCGTCGTCATTGACGTCCCTCAATCTCGCCTTGCCGGTGAACCCTCGCCGTTCGCGATAGCCGCGCCGCAAACTGTGCCAAAACGTCGCGGATCGTGGCGCCGAATGAAAATCCGACCTGTTTCGGGCGGGGAAGCCCCTGAAAGAGTAAGTTACTTACGATTATTGCCGCCCAGGCGCCAACGTCGGTATTTGCCTGCTTTTCCCGCGTCCGTTATCTACCGCGTCGAGGCATGAGCAAGCCGAGCCGCGCGATGCGGCTCGAGATCCGGAAGGCCAGCCTCAGGCCCGATCTGCCCGAGGCAGTGTCGGTCCTGAGCCTCGCGGCCACGCCAAGGCTTGCCCTGTCGCGCTCGGCCCCCGCCGAGCGATCTGGTCGGCCCTCGCCAAGACGTGGCGCGCGCCGCGGGAACACCACCGTGAGGATTACCACAGCTAAGTTCGACCCGGCCGCCAACGACACGGCGGCCGCTCCCCCACACCTGTCCGAGCGCATCGCGCTGCGACCCTTGACCAGCCTGCGCTGCGACCCCGGCAACGCCCGCACCCACTCCACCAAGCAGCTCAGGCTGATCGCCGGATCGATCGAACAGTTCGGCTTCATCAATCCCGTAGTGATCGACGCCGACGGGCTCATCCTCGCCGGCCACGGCCGGTACGCGGCCGCGCGTCAGCTCGGCTTGCCCGCCGTGCCGACGATCCAGGTCGATCACCTCTCTCCCGCCCAGCGGCGCGCCTACGCGCTCGCCGACAACAAGCTGTCGGAACTCTCGGGCTGGGATCGTGACCTGCTCAGGATCCAGATCGAGGAGCTCGACGGTCTCGACTTCGACCTCGGCCTGACCGGCTTCTCCGTGCCCGAGATCGAGGCGATCCTCGATCCGGGACAGCCACTGGATTCCGAGGATACGGCTGTGGCACCAGCCCCCGGCCCCGCGGTGAGCCGCCCGGGCGACCTGTGGCTGCTCGGGCCCCACCGCCTCCTCTGCGGTTCCGCCCTCGAGGCCGCCGCCTACGCCGACTTGATGGACGGGGAGCGCGCCGAGGCAGTGTTCACCGACCCACCCTTCAATGTCCCGATCCACGGGCATGTCTCGGGCGGCGGCAAGGTCCGCCACCGCGAGTTCGCCATGGCCGCCGGCGAGATGACGGCGGAGGCTTTCACCACCTTCCTGCGCACCGCCTTCACCCACCTCGTCGCCCACAGTGCCGACGGCTCGATCCACTTCGTCTGCATGGACTGGCGGCACATGCGCGAGCTCCTCGCCGCCTCGGAGGGGATCTACGCGCTGAAGAACCTGTGCATCTGGAACAAGGACAACGGCGGCATGGGCTCGCTCTACCGCTCCAAGCACGAACTCGTATTCGTGCTCAAGGCGGGCACCGCCCCCCACACCAACAACGTCGAGCTCGGTCGGCACGGGCGCAACCGCACGAACGTCTGGGACTACTCCGGGCAGAACACCTTCCATCGCGACCGCGCCGCCGACCTCGCGGCGCATCCGACCGTCAAGCCGGTGGCGCTGGTCGCCGACGCCCTGCGCGACGTCTCGGTGCGCGGCGACGTCGTCCTCGACCCGTTCTGCGGCTCGGGCACGACCATCCTGGCCGCCGAGCGCACGCGCCGTCAAGCGCGCGGCATCGAGTACGACCCGGCCTACGTCGACGTCGCCCTGCGCCGTTACGCCGACGCCACGGGCGGGGTCGCGCGCCTCGCCAGCACGGGCCAGACGTTCGCCGAGGTCGCCGCGGCCCGGGCCGCTGAAGCGAGCGCCGACGACGCGAGCGGCGAGGTCGGCCATGCCGCGTGAGCGCAAGCCGACGGGCGACTACGAGGTCGGCTACGGCCGGCCGCCGAAGCACACCCGGTTCCGTCCGGGGCAGTCGGGCAATCCGAAGGGCCGGCGGAAGGGCGTGCGCAACCTCAAGGGCGTGCTGGAGGAGGAGCTGTTCCGCCCGATCACCGTCCAGGAGGGCGGCAGGCGCCGCACCGTCCCGATCCTCGCCGTCGTGGTCCGGCAGGCGCTGGCGAAGGCCGCCAAGGGCGAGACGCGGGCGCTGACCCCGCTCCTGCCGATCATCCAGCGGGCCGGCCTCGTCGAGGGCGGCGAGATCGCCGAGGCGGTGGCACAGCTGCCGCTGTCGGTGGACGAGGAGGCCGACCTGCGCGAAGCGCTTGCCGAGTGGCGGGCGGAGCGACCGGGGCCGGATCCCTCGGAGCCTGCCCCCTTGGAGCCGGATACGGAGGCGCCGCGATGACGCTGCGCGACGCCTACAACGCCCTGCTGCGCCAGCGCCTGAGCGTCTTCACCCGGCAGGCCTACCGGACCGTGGTGTCCGAGCCGTTCCTGCCGAACTGGCACCTCGAGGCCTTGGCCCACTGCCTCGAGGAGGTCGCCCGCGGCCGCATCCGCCGCCTGGTGATCTCGATCGCGCCGCGCAGCCTGAAGTCGATCAGCGCCTCGGTCGCCTTCCCGGCCTGGCTCCTGGGGCGGGACCCGACCAGGCAGATCATCTGTCTGAGCTACGCGCAGAACCTGACCGTCAAGAACGCCAACGATTGCCGCGCGGTGATGGACGCCCCTTGGTACAAGGACGCCTTCCCCGAGACGCGGATCAGCCGGACGAAGAACACGGAAGCCGAGTTCGAGACCACCCGCGGCGGCTTCCGGTTCTCGACCTCGGTGGGCGGCGTGCTCACCGGCCGGGGCGGCGACATCATCATCATCGACGATCCGCTGAAGCCGCAGGATGCGATGTCCGAGACCGCTCGGACCAACGTCAACGACTGGTTCGACCGGACTGTTCACTCCCGCCTCAACCGCCAGACCGAGGGCGCGATCATCCTGGTGATGCAGCGCCTGCACGTCGACGACCTCGCCGGCCACGTCCTGGAGCGCGGCGGCTGGTACCACCTCTGCCTGCCCGCCACCGCCGAGGCCGACGAGGCGATCCCGATGGGCCGCGGGCGCGTCCACCACCGCCGCGTCGGCGACGTCCTCCACCCCGCGCTGCTGCCGCGGTCGGCGCTCGACAACCTGCAACGCCACGTCCCCCCCTTCGACTTCGCGGCGCAGTACCAGCAGGCGCCGGTCCCGCCGACCGGCAACATGTTCGATACCGCCCGGGCCCACCGCTACGAGGGCGAACTCGGCGCGGAGCCCGGCGACGTGATCGTCCAGAGCTGGGATACCGCCACCAAGCCCGGCGAGCTCAACGACGCGTCGGTGTGCACGACGTGGCTGGCGCGGCGCGGGGCGTACTACCTCGTCGACGTGTTCCGGGCCCGCCTCGGCTACCCGGACCTGCGCCGGGCGGTGGTCGACCTGCACGCGCGCTGGCGGCCGGAGGCGGTGCTGATCGAGGATAAGGCCTCAGGCGAGAGCCTGATCCAGGACCTCGTGTCCGAGCGGTTCTGGGCGCACGCCGTCCGCCCCGAGGGCGACAAAGTCATGCGGGCCCACGCGGCGACGTGGCCGTTCGAGACGGGGCAGGTGGTCCTGCCGCGCACCGCCCCGTGGCTCGGCGAGTTCGAGGCGGAGCTGCGCGCCTTCCCGAACGGGCGGCACGACGATCAGGTCGACAGCGTCTCGCAGTTCCTCAACTGGGCCCGGGAGGGGCTCGACCGCGGGCCGCGCATCCGCGACCCCTGGAACGACGATGACGGCTGACGCGCCGGCGCGGCGGCGACCTTGGTCGCGGCACCGCGCCGGCCGTAATCGCGGCTTCGGCCCCGTTCCCAGACCCTAGCCGTTGCGGGCGATCAGCCAGTCGAGCAGGCCGGTCTCGACCGCCCCGCGCGCCAGCGCCTCGCCCGCCAGCAGGTGCACGTCGGGCCCGTCCGCGGCCAAGCGGCCGCTCGGCGAGTGGCACACGAAGAACATCCGCTGGCAGGCGCCGCCGACCCGGTAGGCGGCGATCGAGGCGTCCAGCACCGCTTGGCTCGCCCGCGACTTCACCTGCACGAAGCCGCGCTCGCCCGTGGCCGGCTGCTCGACGACGAGGTCGACCTCCGCCTGCGTGCCGCCGAGCGCCGAGACCCGCCGCCAGCCCGAGCGCGACAGCAGCAGGTCGGCCAGCACCTCGAAGTCCGCCCAGTGCAGCCCGGCGATCAGCGCCGCGGCCGCCGCGATCGCCTCCGCCCGCGCCGCCCGCGCCCGGATCACCGCCGGCTCCTCGACGCCGTTGATCCGGCGCACGAGGTACTCGGCCGCGGTGACCTTGCACAGCGTGCGCTGGTAGGCCTGCACCTGGGTCAGGCGGCTGCTCAGCCCTGCGATCCGCAGCGGCGCGCCGAGCAGGTCGGCGTCGCGCCAGGGGCCGCGCGTCCGCCGCAGCACGACGCCGGGCCCCTCCGTCACGCGGGCGACCTCGGCCTCGGCGAAGGCCCACCACAGCCGCCCCTCGGCGAAGGTGATCCACAGCGTGTCGGTGGACAGGGTGTGGAACTCGCGAAGCTCGCGCAGCACCTGGCTCGCCTCCCCGGCCGAGCGCGCCCCGTCCCGGACCAGCGCGGCGCGGGCGCCGTCCCAGTCGCCGGCCAGGCACGCGGCGTGCGGCTCGTCGGGGCTGCCGAAGCGGATCTCGCCGGCGACCAGGCAAGCCCGCGCCCAGGCGCCGCCGGAGCCGAGCTTGATGTAGCGCGCCGCCCCGGGGGCGATCGGGACGACGGGGTCGGTCGCGGGCGGGAGGGGGGCGTGCAGGGTCATGGCGCGGGGTCCTCGGGCGGAGGCCGATCCTCCGGGCATCCGGGGTCGCTCGGGTGGGGCGCACAGTCCAGCGGAATATCTGCTTTATGGATATCTGATTTTTGGATCGAGCGGCGCCGTCGCTACTGGGCCGGCCGGACCCCGTCTGCCCGGCCCCGCATGCCCCGCTCCCTGCGCTCCCGCCGCCACCGGCGCCTGGCGGAGCTGATCGCCGCGTCGCGCGAGGCGGCCGGCTTGAAGCAGGCGGAGGTGGCCGAGCGGCTGGGCCGGCATCAGCCCTTCGTCAGCGGCATCGAGAGCGGCCAGCGGCGGGTCGACCTCGTCGAGCTGATCGATCTCGCCGAGGCGATCGGCTGCGATCCGCACGCCCTGCTGGCCGAGCTGCTCGCCACGCCGCGCGACTGAGGCCGCGCCGAAACGGCACGGGCCAGGGCAGAGAGGTCCCCTTTCCCCTGGCCTCATGCCCCGAGCTCCGAAGGTCGCGCACATTCCGCTGGACTGTCGGCGCGAGCGGAGCGTGTGTGCGTCCGGCGCCCGGGGTGGGCGCAGGACGAGGCGGCGGTGGAGGGGGACATGGGCGGATCATGATTGAGCATCACGGCCTGCCTCGCCGAGATCAGCGCCCGGCTGACGGACGCGGCGGCGGTCGCCAAGGCGGCGCTGACCTGCGCCGAGGCTGGCTCGGAGCGCGAGGCGGTGCGGATCGCGATGGACCTCGACGCGCTGCTGCACGAGGCCGAGACCCTGCACGGGGCGGTCTGCCTGCTCGGACGACTTCCGCGCGCGACCGGCGCTGACGCGGAGGCGTAGCGCACCAGACCCACCGTCGGGCGGATCGCCCCGCTGCCGTCGCCGGCGGCGGGGCTGTCGGCGGTGGCAGCCGCGGGACGGCTGCGCAGCCCCGTCGCGAGGTCCGATGCCTGACCCGAGCCCCCTCTCCCCAATCCACCGCGCGCTGGTCGAGGCGGCGCGGCGACATCCTGACCACTGGCTCGTGCCGCCCGAGCGCGTGCGCGGCGGCGCCCGCCGGCGCCTGGGCGAGAAGCTCGTCGCCCTCGGCCTCGCCGAGCTGGCACGGCACGCGGAGGCCGCGTGGTGGGTCGATCCGAACCACGGTCCGACCGGGCTGCGTCTCGGCCCCGGCGAGCGGGGGGACGGCCCGACTGCAACTGTAGCGGGTCACGCCGACGATCGCATGGCGATGGAGCGTGACTCTCCCGCCGACTTAGCCGCCGCGTCCTCGCCTGCATCGCGATCACCGACGGAGCCGGCGCCGGGCGGCGGTGGCGCCTTCACGATGGTCGTCTCTCCGAGCCCCGCCGAGCCGCGATCCTGGACGAAGATCGCCCGGGTACTCGCGCTACTGCGCCGACCGGAGGGCGTCGACCTCGCCGCCCTCGTCGCCGCCACTGGATGGCTGCCGCACACCGCCCGGGCCGCACTGACCGGCCTGCGCCGCAAGGGCCACGCGATGGCTGCGTGCCGAGAGGACGGCCGGACCGTCTACCGCATCGGCGCCGAGAGCGGTCCCGTGACGGAGACCGAATCGGAGGCGGCTGCGGTGGTCTCCGCCGCGGCGGTGCGCTGAGCGGGGTGACCATGACGACCCCAACCGATCCGGCCCCAGACCCGCAGACCGCCGAGCTCGCCGCCCTGCCGGCCCTCGACCTCGACGCGTTGCGCCTGCGCTGGCGCCGCCTCACCCGACGTCCGGCCCCGCTCGGCCTGCGCCGCGACCTACTCGCCCGGCTACTCGCCCACGCGATGCAGACCCGCGCCTATGGCGGCCTGCCGCGCGAGACCGCCCGCCTGCTCGACCGCCTCGCCACCGACGCCGATCCTGCGAAGGCCCTCGCCGCGACGCGCCCCGGCCGCGGCACCGGCCGCCCCAGCCCCGGCACGCAGCTCGTGCGCGAGCACGCCGGCCGCGTCCACCGCGTCACCGTCACCGCGGCCGGCTACCTCTGGAACGGCACCACCTACGCCAGCCTCTCGCCGATCGCCGAGGCGATCACCGGCACCCGCTGGAACGGGCCGCGCTTCTTCGGCCTGCGCGAGCGGGGCGGCCCGGAGGGCAGCGCGCCGATCGCGCGGCGGGCTCGGCCGGAGGCACAGCCGTGAGGGCGCCGGTGCGCACGCCCACCCCGCCGCCGCCGCTGCGCTGCGCGATCTACACCCGGGTCTCGACCGAGCACGGGCTGGAGCAGGAGTTCAACTCGCTCCACAACCAGCGCGAGGCCGCCGAGGCGTACGTGCGCAGCCAGGCCCACGAGGGCTGGCGGCTCCTGCCCGAGCGCTACGACGACGGCGGCTTCTCCGGCGGCACGCTCGAGCGCCCGGCCCTGCAGCGCCTGCTCGCCGCCGTCCGCGAGCGGCGCGTCGACGTCATCGTGGTCTACAAGGTCGACCGCCTCACCCGGGCGCTGTCGGACTTCGCCCGGCTGGTCGAATTGTTCGACGCGCACGCGGCCTCGTTCGTGTCGGTGACGCAGGCGTTCAACACCACCACCAGCATGGGCCGGCTGACGCTCAACGTGCTGCTGTCCTTCGCGCAGTTCGAGCGCGAGGTCACCGGCGAGCGCATCCGCGACAAGATCGCCGCGAGCAAGCGCAAGGGGCTGTGGATGGGCGGGGTGGTGCCGCTGGGCTACCGGGTCGAGGCGCGGGCGCTGCACGTCGTGCCCGAGCACGCCGCGCTGGTGCGGCGGATCTTCGAGCGCTACGCGGCGCTCGGCAGCGTCGGCGCGCTGGCGGCCGACCTTGAGCGCGACGGGGTGGAGGCGCCGGACCGCCGTGGCACGACCGGCGGGCGTGTGCGGGGCGGTCCGTTCTCGCGCGGGCACCTGTACAAGCTGCTCTCGGCGCGGGTGTACCTCGGCGAGGTCGTGCACCGGGGCACGAGCCACCCGGGCCAGCACGCGGCGATCGTCGAGCCGGCGCTGTTCGCGGCGGTGGCGAAGCGGCTGGCCGCCCAGACCCGCGCGAGCCGCCGGCAGCGCTCGGCCTCGGGTGCGCTGCTGGGCGGGCGGGTGTTCGACGCGGATGGCCGGGCGATGAGCCCGAGCCACACGCGCAAGGGCGGGGTACTCTACCGCTACTACGTCTCGCAGGCCTTGCTGCGCGGCGAGGGGCGGCGCGGCGCGGCGGGCGACGACCTCAGCCCGGGCCGAGTGCCAGCGGCGGCCCTGGAGGAGACCGTCCTGGCGGCGCTGCGCGGGATCGCATCCTCAGCCGCGGTCGATACGCCTGCCCTGAGCGACCCGACCATATCCGAGACCGCGGCGGCGCTGATCGAACGCTGGGTCGAGCGGGCCGTCGTGCGGGCGGATGCGCTGACGATCACGCTTTCCGGGGGGAGCGGCTACGAGGTTGGTGGATCTTTGGATGCGAGGCCGCGAGAGATCGTGGTGCCGTGGGCGCGGCGGAGATCGAGCCGGGCGGCGGTCGTCACACCGGAGACCGATCCGGCGGCGTCTGGCCGTGTGCGGCGGCCGATGCCGGAGGACGTCCGCCGTCAGCTGATTGTGTCGATCGCGCGGGCGCGGGCATGGACAGAGGATCTGATCAGCGGTCGGGCGGCGGACATCGTGGCGCTGGCCGAGCGGGCTGGGTGCAGCGAGCGGCACGTGCGGATGCTGCTGCCGCTGGCGGGGTTGGCACCCGACCTCGTCGAGGCGGCGGTGGCGGGTCGGCTGGCAGCGGGCTACGGAGCGGCGCGTCTATGCCGAGGGCTGCCGGCATCGTGGGCCGAGCAGCGCGCGGTGATCCCTGTGATCGCGCCGCAGGGTTGACGTGGCGCGTCGGTCCCGTCACTCGCCCCGGTAGATCCTGACTCCTTCCGGACATTCGAGAAGCATGCCTGGAATGTCCGGTTGCCGGTGACCTCCGGACGCCTAGCTTCGAAGATATGCCTTCTAATAAAGCCGCACCTGGAATGCTGCTCGCCGTGTCTTGCAGATCCAGATCCTGGACTAGTCAGCTACGACCGCCAGGAACCTGCAAGGATCTTGCTGCGATGCTCAGAGGTCGATAGAGAAGGCCCATTCGACTGAACGGCAAATAGGGTTCCGAACGGCTTCCTGCCGCTGCTGGTCCGAGCGTTGCAGAGACCGCGGCTATCCCGCGGCTGCACCCGAGGGACAAAAGCCCAGAGGCGAAGATGTCGAGACGCTTACGTGCCCGCCGGGCCCGGAGGTCTCATGTCGTTCGCAGCACTCTCCCTCGTCGTCCTTGCCTCGTTCGTTCACGCGACCTGGAACCTGCTCGCCAAGCGTGCGGCCCCTGCCGGCCCGTCCTTCGTCTTCGCCTACAATCTATTCTGTTGCCTTGCCTATGCGCCCTGGGTTGTCTGGCTCCTCGCACAGGGAGCGGTGAGCTGGAACCTGCCCGGCACGGCATGCATCCTGCTGAGCGGCGTGGTCCATCTCGCCTACAGCCTGTGCCTCCAGCGCGGCTATCAGGTCGCCGATCTATCAGTGGTCTACCCCGTGGCGCGCGGCACTGGCCCGATGCTGTCCTCGGTCGGCGCGTTCATTCTCCTCGGCGAGGTACCCACCTTGCGCGGGGTGATAGGCCTCGCAGCAGTGGTCATCGGCATCGGGCTGGTTTCGACCCAGGGCAACCTTTCCGCATTCCGTAGACCGGAGGGACATGCGGGAGTCCGTTGGGGCACGGCGACGGGTGGGCTCATCGCGACCTACACCGTGGTCGACGCCTTCGCGGTCAAGGGCTTCGGCGTGCAGCCTGTGATCCTCGATTGGTGCTCGAACTTATTGCGCTTCGTCCTGCTCCTGCCCTTCGTTGCACGCAACCGCGCCCTCGCTCGCGAGCGGATGCAGGGGCGGTGGCTCCTCGCGGTCGCAGTCGGGTTGCTGTCACCGCTCTCTTAGAGCCTGTTTGAGGTCCTCTGCCGTCCGTCCCCATCTGTCTCGTGTGGCAACACAAATTCCGCCTGGCGGGGCGGAGGAGAGAGCAGATGTGGACGGACCGGCATCGGACGCGCCATGAGACGCGTCTGAAGGACATGGTGATGCAGGCGGGCTTGGACGAGGTGGCCCGCTTCCTGGAGCGGGCCGACCCGGCGGCACGACCCAACGCCAAGTCAGCGCGCCTCGTGATGGCGGCCGTTGCTTGGCATCTGCGCACGGGCGGCGGGTGGCGGGCGCTGCCCGACGGCTTCCTGCCCTGGCGCACCGTCTATGGATGGTTCCGGCGCTGGGTGGACAAGGGTCTGTTCGAGAGCCTGATGCGGACGCTCGCGCGCCGACAGCGCCGCCGCTGCGGGCGGCGTCCCACGCCGCGGCTGGCGATCATCGATACACAGAGCGTCAAGTGCATCGGTGTGCGCGGGCCACGCGGCTACGACGCCGCCAAGAAGCTGGTCGGGCGCAAACGCGTGGCGCTGGTCGATGCCGAGGGGCACGTCCTGGGGCTCGCCGTCGTGCCGGCCAACGTTCAGGATCGCGA
>NZ_JAUYZI010000068.1 GCF_030700245.1 Methylobacterium amylolyticum | reverse complement strand
CGAGGTTGACGTTCACGCTCTTCGTCTCGGTGAAGCTGTCGAGCATGCCTTCGAGCGACATCTCGCGGCCGATGCCGCTCTCCTTGATGCCGCCGTAGGACTGGCCGAGCGCTTGGCCCCCGCCCTGGTTGACCTGGACCCAGCCGGCCTCGACGGCGTGGGCGGCCCGCAGCGCCCGCCCGATGTCGCGGGACCAGATGTAGGCGGCGAGCCCGTAATGGCTGTCGTTGGCCATGCGGATCGCCGCGTCCTCGTCGCGCCAGGGGATCGCCACGAGGACGGGCCCGAAGATCTCCTCCCGGGCGAGCCGCCAGTCGTTCGAGGTGTCGGCGAAGATCGTCGGCAGCGCGAAGTAGCCGCGGGTCAGCGGGCCGTCTTTGGGCGGCAGGCCGCCGGTGACGAGGCGCGCCTCCGGCCGGCTCAGCCCGTCCGCCACGTAGCCGCAGACCTTCGTGAACTGGCGCTCGTTGATGATCGCGCCGATGTCGGTGGCCTCGTCCAGGGGATCGCCGATCGTCAGGGCCGAGACCCGGGAGACCAGCCGGTCGAGGAACCCGTCGTAGATGTCGGCGTGGAGGAACAGCCGCGATCCGGCGGTGCAGGACTGGCTCTGGCGGGTGAACCGCATCGAGGCGATGATCCCGTCGAGCACCCAATCCTCGTCGGCGTCGGGGTAGACGATCGACGGGCTCTTGCCCCCGAGTTCGAGGGAGACCGGCGCGATCCGCTCGGCGGCGGCGCGCATGATCGCCTTGCCGACCGCGGTCGAGCCGGTGAAGCTGACCTTGCGCACCAGCGGGTGGGCGGCCAGGGGCTCGCCGCACTCCTTTCCGTAGCCGGTGACCACGTTGACGACGCCGGCCGGCAGGTGCTCCTGGCAGATCTCGGCGATCATCAGCACGGCGAGCGGCGCGTCCTCGGCGGCCTTGAGCACGATCGTGTTGCCGGCGCAGACCGCCGGGGCGATCTTGAGCGCGGCGAGCTGCGCCGGGGCGTTCCAGGGGACGATCGCGCCGACCACCCCGAGGGGTTCGCGCCGGGAGTAGCTGAGCTGCCCCTCGCCAAGGGGAATTGTCACGCCCTTCAATTCGCCCGCGAGGCCACCGAAGTAGCGGAAGGCGTCGGCCACGATCCGCGCCTCGCCCCGCGCCTGGGTGCGCAGGGCGTTACCGGTCTCGGTGGCGATCAGGCGCGCCATCTCCTCCTGGCGCGCCTCCAGCGCCTCGCCGATGGCCAGCAGCAGGCGGCCGCGGTCGCGCGCCGCGACGCGGGACCAGGCCGGGAACGCCGCCGCGGCCGCGTCCACCGCGCGCTCGACATCCGCCTTCCCGCCCCGGGGCACCGCGCCGATCGGCTCGCGCCGGCCCGGATTCTCGATCGTAATCGTCTCCCCCGACGCGGCGGACCGCCATCGCCCGCCGATCAGCATCTGCCGCGAGAGGAGCGCCGGGAGAGGTTGCGGATCTGTCATGCGTCTTCTTCGGACGGCCGGGCTCAGGGGTGCGGGGCGGCTGCCGGCGCGCCCTCGATCATCCTGATGACGGCGGAGTAATCGAGGTCTCCGGAGCCTGAGCCGCAGAACAGGCCGTAGAGCGCCGTCGCCAGAGAGCCGAGCGGCAGGCTCGACTGCGTCTCCATCGCCGCCTGCTCGGCGAGCCGCAGGTCCTTGAGCATCAGGTCGGCGGCGAAGCCGTTCCGATACGCGCGGCTCGACGGGACGTTCGGCAGAAGACCCGGGACCGGCGGGTAATTCACCAGCGCGTGGCAGCTTCCCGTCGAGGTCGAGACGATCTCCCGCAACGTCGCCGGGTCGAGCCCAAGGCGCTGGCCCAGCGTGTAGGCCTCCGAGACTGCGATCATCGAGATGCCGGCCAGGAGGTTGTTGCAGACCTTGGCGGCCTGCCCGTTGCCGGCGGGGCCCGCATGGAAGACGTTGCGGCCCATTGCCTGAAGGATCGGCCGCGCCCGGTCGAGCGCGCCCACCTCGCCGCCGACCATGAAGGTCAGCGTGCCGGCCTGCGCGCCCATGACGCCGCCCGAGACGGGGGCGTCGAGGACGGGGATCCCGCGCTCGGCGCCCGCCGCGTGCAGGGACCTCGCCTCCGCGACGGCGATGGTGGAGCAATCGATGAGCAGGGCGCCGTCCGGCAGCCCGGCCAGAGTTCCCCCAGGCGCGGTATGAATCTCCAGGACATGACGTCCGGTCGGAACCATCGAGATCAGGAATTGCGCCTCCGTCGCGGTCTCGGAGGCGCCAGCGACGATCTCCGCGCCCGCACCTTGAGCCTCCGCCCGCGCAATCTCGGCGACGTCGTAGGCGCGGACCGCGTATCCCGCCGCCACGAGGTTGCGGAGCATGGGCAACCCCATGCGTCCGAGGCCGATGAAGCCGATCCGGGCCATTCTCTCCTCCCCCTGGCGTCAATCGGACGTCACTTCTGGGACAGGGCGACGAGCGGGCAGCCGCCCTCGCCCACGGGCCGGAACGCGACCTCAGCCGGGATCGTCGCCTTGTAGGTGTAGTAGTCCCACGGATAGCGCGACGCGGACGGCGCCTTGACGGTGAACAGGTGCATCGGGTGCATCTTGCGGCCGTCCGCGCGGATGGTGCCCTTGCCGAATAGCGGGTCGTCGGTCGGCATCGCCTTCATCGTGGCGACGACCTTGGCGCCGTCGCCCGCCTCGCCCAGCGCCTCGACCGCTTTGAGGTAGTGGAGGATCGAGGCGTAGACGCCGGCCTGGACCATGGAGGGCTTCGCCCCCGAGCGCTGTGCCGCGAAGCGCTGGGAGAAGGCGCGGGTACCGTCGTTCATGTCCCAGTAGAACGGCGAGACCAGCGACAGGCCCTGAGCGAGCGGCAGGCCGATGGCGTGGACGTCGGTGACGTAGATCAGGAGGCCGGCGAGCCGTTGCTTCGAGCCGGCTATGCCGAACTCGGCCGCCTGCTTGATGCTGTTGACGGTGTCGCCGCCGGAATTGGCGAGCCCGATTACCTGCGCGCTCGAGGCCTGCGCCTGCAGGAGATAGGACGAGAAATCCGAGGTGTTGTTCGGCGCCCGGACGCGGCCGAGCACCCGGCCGCCGCTGGCCAGCACCATCTTCTCAGTGTCGCGCTCCAGCGCGTGGCCGAAGGCGAAGTCGGCTGTCAGGAAGAACCACGTCCTGCCGCCGGTCTCGACCACCGCCTTGCCGATGCCGTTGGCGAAGGCCCAGGTATCGTGGGTCCAGTGCACCGTGTTCGGCGTGCAGGCCTTGCCGGTGAGGTCCGACACGGCGGGCCCCGAAGCGAGCATGACCTTGTTCTTGTCCCGAACGATCTGGCTGACCGCCAGGGCGGCCGCCGAGTTGGTGACGTCGGCCACCGCATCGACGCCCCCGGTATCGAACCATTGCCGGGTGATCGTGGAGGCGACGTCGGCCTTGTTGCCGTGGTCGGCCACGAGGATCTCGACCTTCCAGCCCTTCCCGGGCAGCCCCGAGTCCGCGACGGCGAGGTTCGCCGCGACGACGGATCCCGGCCCGCCCATGTCGGCGTAGATCGAGGATTGATCGTTGAGGACGCCGATCCTGACGGTCTTCTCCGCCGCCGAGGCGGAGCCGAAGCCGAGCAGGAACGCAGCGGCCGCACGGCAAAAGGCCCGCGCCATCGCACCATCCTCCCTGGTCGCGGTCTGATGCCGCTCCTCTCCCTTAGCCGGCCTTCGTGGGCTGGTGCGGGATGTCAGCGAAAAAAGCGCACACACCCCAGCCCGTCTATGTTAATTTCTGCACACCGCACGCTCATGGATTGACAGATGCGATCGACGCATCGGTGGGACGACCTGCAGGCCTTCCTGGCCGTAGCCCGCGCCGGGCGCCTGACGGAAGCGGCCCGCACGATGGGCGTCGAGCACACCACGCTGAGCCGACGGATCACGCGGCTGGAGATGGCTCTCGGGGCCAAGCTGTTCGACCGGCGGCCGACCGGTTATGGTCTCTCGGCGGAGGGCGAGCGCCTGCTGCCGCGGGCCGAGGCGATCGAACGGGCAGCTCTGGGCATCTGGCTCGACCGGGTCGACCCCGCCGTCGGCCTGACAGGATCCGTGCGAATCGGCGCACCGGAAGCGTTCGGCACCTTCTGTCTCTCGGAGCGGATCGACGACTTCTCGACGCAGCATCCGGGTCTGTCGATCGAGCTCGTTGCGACCCCGCGCGCCTTCAGCCTCTCGAAGCGTGAGGCGGATCTCGCCATCGGCCTCACGCGGCCGGCTACAGGACGCCTGCACGCCCGCAAGCTCGCTGATTACGAACTCGGCCTATACGGCGCGCCTACCTACATAGCCCGCTGCGGGCGGCCCGAGGTGCGGTCCGATCTGCACCGACACCGGTTCATCGGCTACATCGACGAACTCGTCTTCTCCCCGGAACTCGATTACTTCACCGAGGCATTGCCCGGCCTGCAGCCGTCCATCCGCATCTCGAACGTCATCACGCAGATGACGGCCGCCCAGAGTGGAGCCGGCCTCTGCATCCTGCCGTGCTTCATGGCCGACCGGCACTCGGAACTGGTCCGCCTTATCCCGGACTGCGTTCGCATCACCCGCACGTATTGGTTGCTGACCCATGCCGACATGGCGCATCTGGACCGGATCAAGACCACCGCCGAGTTCATAGTCTCGGCTGCCCGCGCCGCACGCCCCGCCTTTCTTCCGCGACGATGAAAGAGCCATGTATTCAAATTCGAAATGCCGTTCGCGATGTCTACGATATTTTATATTGACAAGATTCATTTAACAGCCCCGACAAATAGCTTGCAAGGTTGCTACGGTGTGTGCCGAACCAACGCGTTGCGCAGGCTGTGGTTTTGTGATTCAGGGCCGCCGTTTGCACCACGGAGGCGACGATGGCGGATCTGTTCTGGCTCTCGGATGTGCAGTGGGCGGCGATCGAGCCGTTCATGCCGAAAGACCAGCCCGGCCCCGAGCGCAAGGACGACCGGCAGATCATCTCCGGCCTCCTGCACGTGATCACGTCCGGCTGCCGCTGGCGCGACTGCCCCGCCTACGGCAAGCGCACCACCGTCTACAACCGCTTCAACGGCTGGTCACGGCGCGGTTTCTGGACGACGATGCTCTCCGCCCTGGCCAAGGTAGGCTGGGCCGGTGAACGCTGGCGCATCGAGGCCACGTTCAACCGCCTCAAGGACTTCCGCCGGATCGCCACCCGCTACGACAAGCTGGCCCGCAACTACGCCTCCGGCCTCGCACTCGCCGCCGTCGTCGCCTTCTGGTGCTGATCGAGTCCAGACCCTAGGACTAAGCTGTCGGGCGACGGAGCCTGGCGGCGCAGGTGGGTGAAACCAGCGAAGAGCACGAAACTGATGCTGTAGCGCAGCCCAGAGGCTATCTCGATCACCTCCAGATTGTGCGAGTAGCCATGGAAGCAAGCGAAGGCCCAGACATTCCGGGTCGCCGCTTTGCGCCCATCCCAGACAATCCAGCCTTTCCCGACTGTTGCTCCGAAGCCGACGTTCCCTGTCGCGGAGCAATCGTTCGAGAGGGTTGGGGGCGGTAATTGGCCCAACGCCCGGAAGCAGTCATGTAGCTTCGTGCTCTGAGCCGCTACCGACGATGCCTGTAGTAGCCGGTTGCTGCCGCAACTGCGGGCACGGATGCCACAGCAAAGCCGACCACCTTCCATGCCGTCGTGTCGCTGAGCATGAGCACCAAACCCGTGAGCGTCAGCACCGAGAGGCCGGAAGCAAACAAAACCGGATGCTGCTGCCATGTCGATGGTCGATCTGTCATACTGCTGTCGCCGACCTCGCCCGCGCCCGTCGCGAGCGTCTGCGCGCCCACCACAACCAAGCGCCGTTGCCGGTGATGAAAAGTGCGGCCCAGGACAACCCACACCAAAGAATCTTCAGTGGCCAGGATCCGTAATCTCCGAAATGCAGGGGCTGCGAGATCCTGACGAGGGTCAGGTACCAGGGGAGACGCGTAACTTCCGCGACCCGGGCATCGTGGGCGTCGACCAGCGCGATCTCGAACAGCCGCTTCTGCAGGCCGGTCGGCCCGGCGAGCAGCACCGTATAGTGCCGTCCGGTCGAGAAGACCGTGTCGGGATAGATCATCATCATCGTCCGCCAGCCGGGCCGCGCGCCCTCCGCCGCGGTCCTGATCTTATCGAGGGAGATGGGGATGGCGCGGTCGCCATCCTGGGCGGGCGCCGTGGCATGTGTTCGAACGAGGCGCTGCAATTCGGTCGCCTGCCATGCCAGGAGACCTATGCTCCCGAGGGCGAGCGCGATGCCCGTAATCGACACGAGCAGCGTCCAACCAAGTGTGGCAACGCCGATCAGGTTGTGCAGGTCGCGCTGGCGCAACGCCTGCCCGCGCCCGCATCGGATCGCGCCGAAGGCGAGGTCTCTGACGTAAGGCCCGTAGACCATTACTCCCGACACGAGGCAGACGATGACGAGTAGGGCCACCACGCCACCGAAGAGTTGGCCCGATGGGCCGAGCAACCAGTTCGCGTGCAGCCGCAGCAGGATGCCGATGGGAGTCTTGCGTGGGTCAGGGCGCGGCAGGCGGGCGCCGCTGTGCGCGTCCAGCATCATCGGGACGGCATCTGCGAGTGTGCGGATCCCCCACGCGGCGAGCCCCACCGTGACCCGCTCCGGATGATCTTCGTCAAAGGCGAAGGAGACGATACGTTTGCTGGGTTCAAGCGCCAACGCCGCCGCCGTGAGGTCGGCCAGCGGCAGGAGCGGCGCATTCGAAGCCGCGACCGCCGACTCCCAGCCGGCCCATTCCTCGATCTCCTCGTGAAAGATCAAGACCGTGCCGGTCAGGCAAAGCACGAGGAAAAATGGCGCCGCGACGAGCCCGGTCCAGCGATGCAGCCAGAGGCACGCGCGGAAGGTGCGGGAGCCGGCAAAGCGCGGCGCCGCAGCCCGCCCCTCCGCAGCCGTGACCGGACCCGCGTCGGAAACTTGATCGGTGTGGGCAGCCACGTCGGCGATCCTACCAGCGATAGGTCAGCGTCCCGAACACGCTCCGGCGGAAGCCCTCGAATACGTAGCCGGTGTAGAAGCCCGACGTGAAATACCGTTGGTCGAAGATGTTGTTGGCGTTGACCGACAGCACCGCCCCCTTCCAGGCGGGATTCAGTCGCGCGAGGTCGTAGTTGAGTGAGGCGTCGACGAGGGCGTAGGCCGGTATGCGATCGACGTTGGTCGCGTCGGTGCGCTCGCCGACGTAGCGTACGCCGGCCCCAGCCCGGAACCCTGCGAATGGCGAGTTCAGCGGGAAGGTGTAATCGGCGAACAGCGACAGGGTGTTGTCGGGCGCGTTGGGCAGGCGGTTGCCGACCAGGGCCGGGTTCGACGAGTTCCGGGTGACTTTCGTGTTGAGGTTGGCGTAGCCGAAGATCAGATTGAACCCGTCGAACAGGCTCGCCTTGCCCTCCAACTCGAACCCGCGGGACTCCGCCGCGCCTGTCACTATAAAAAAGCCCGGGTTGCGAGGGTCTGCGAGCGGGATGTTGGTCTGCGTGATCTCGAAATACGAGGCGGTGAACAGCGCCGGGATGCCGACCGGCTGCCACTTCACGCCGCCCTCGATCTGGCTGGCCTCGCGCGGTGGGAGAGCAGACCCGTCGGCCCGCTGTCCCGCGATCTGTGGGTTGAAAGACGTCGAGTAGGCGGCGTAGGGCACGACGCCAAAGTCGAACTCGTAGCCGAGGGCGGCGCGGTAGCTCAGGGCCGAGAAGTTCTGATTGTCGATCGTCGTCCGGTTCAGCGTGGCGACCGGCAAATTCGGGAAATTGAAGGTGGTCCGGACCTGCTGATCGACCCAATCGTTGCGTACGCTTCCGGTGAGGATGAAGCCGTTCCACTTCATCTGGTCCTGAAAGTAAGCACCGATCTGCTGCTGAAGCGCCCGCGTCGAGACGTTCGTGCGCTGCGGGAAGGCGATCGCGAGGTTGTAGACAGGATTGTAGAGGTCGATCAGGCGGTTGGCGGCGGCCGTCGGGTAGCCGTTTGGAAACGTCCGCGCATCGCGACGGTGGTAGTTCTGGAAGCCGACACCGAAGACGACGTTGTGCTGGATACCCCAGGTATCGAACCGCCCTTCGATGTAGTTGTCGGTCAGAAGCCCATGACTGGACTGGTCACGCAGGTACGGGAAGACCGAGACTGAGAGGAAGTCGGTGGGCGTGAACGCCGGAGACGCTCCAACCGCTTGATACTTCGCCGTAGTTTCGAACACACGGAACGCGGAGTGCAGCAACCACCCCGGGGCGAACGTGTGGTCTAGGATATAGCCAATCTCCTTGTTCTCCAGGAGACCGGTGTTGAAGTTCGGCTGGCCGACGAACTGGCTACGCGGATAGAAGCCGCGAGAGCTGGGCAGGATCGAGCCGATGATCGGCAGGCTCTGCTCCGAGCCGCCTCCACGAAACTCGGCGTACTTGGCGAGCACCGTGAGCGAGGTGTCGGCGTCTGGTCTCCACGTCAGCGCCGGGGCGATGAACCTGCGGTCGTCCGGCGTGTACCTGACCTGGGTGTCGGAGTTGCGAACGAGGCCGGTCAGACGGTAGGCGAACTGGGGGGCTCCCTCGACTGGCCCGGACAGGTCGAAGCCAGCCTGCACGCGGCCGTAGTTGCCGCCCTGGATGAAGATTTCGTTGAAGGGCGTGAAGGTCGGGCGCTTCGAGACGAGGTTGATGATGCCGCCGGGCTGACCCTGGCCATAGAGGACAGAGATCGGCCCCTTCACCACGTCGATGCGCTCGTAGGCGTACGGCTCGATGTTTTGATCGAACGAGTTGAAACCGTAGCGCAGGCCGTCCTCGTAGACGCTGTCGAAGTTGTTGGCGTTGAAGCCGCGCAGGGTGAAGGTCGGGCCGCCTTGTCCGCCGGGGTAGTCCACGGCCTGGACGTTGGGGGTGTAGGCGACGGCGAGATTGACGTCCTGAACGCCGCGAACATTGAGCTCGTCGCGGGTGATGACGCTGACGGTGGCGGGTGTCTCCAGAATTGAATCGTTGCCCTTCGAGCCCGCCGTCGAGCGTGTCGCGACGAAGCCCGTGGTACCGTAGGTCGGCTGCTGGGCCTCGACCGAAAGCTCGTCGAGGGTGACAGACGCCCCTACGGCCCCCACCGGGGTGGGTGAGTTCGAGTCGCCCGGCGGCAGGGACGCCTGGGCGTAGCGCGGGTTGACGAGCGTGATCGTCGAATGTTGCGCCGCCCGGTAGGTCAACTCCGTTCCGTCAAGCAGCTTGGCCAGCGCCTCCAGGGGCAGGAGGTCTCCCTCGACGCCGCGCGTCACGAGATTCTCCGTCAGCGCCGTCTTGTAAGCCAGGGACAGGCCCGTCTGCGCGATGAGCGCCGTCAGCGCCGGTTCGAGCGGGCCTGGGGCGATCGACACAGGGACGCGCCTGGGCGAGATCGCATGCGGCGGCGCACCGTTACCGGCGGCGATGGGCACGATATTGATCTGGTCCCCAGCCCGCACGAAGGCGGGGTTGATCGGCCGCTCCTGTGCCGCCGCCTGCTGACCCATCACCATCAGCGGCGCGCCCGCCAGGGCCGCCTTCCGCCACGTGCCGCCGCAATTCCGCAAGGCCATCCCACGCCCCCGTCACAACCCACGAGGGCGGCGCGCTTGGTGTGCGCTCTGTGTACCCTCACAGGTGAAGACAATCGAGGGACGAAACTCCTGACCTCATTGGGCAACTTTTTTCGACCCGTCAGGCCGGCGCCCTGACGAGGACGAGGAACGGGGTCAGGCGCGTGATCCGCAGACCCATCGTCGCGGTCAGCACGTCGAGCGCGCCGTCGGTATCTCGGAGGTCGAGGGCCCCGCTGAAGCGCTGTGCGCCGAGGACGTCGCCGAGCAGGACGATGCGTCCGCGCCGGTAGCGGTTCAGTTCGGTCACGATCTCTGCGAGCGGCTTTCCCGATACGACGAGTTTGCCGTCCCGCCACGCCGTGGCGCGCGCGACATCGCCGCGCTCGACCTCCAGACGGCCATCGGCGCCGCGGAGCGCGACCTCGCCGGCACCGATCGTCACGCGCTCGGCCGACATCGATGCATCGACGCGGCCCTCCACCACCCCGACTGGTTCGGCGCTTCCGTTGGCCCGGACGAAGAAGCGGGTGCCGACCGCGCGCACGCGCAGACCGTCCCCACGCACCACGAACGGCCGGTCGCGGTCGGGCACCACCTCGAACATCGCTTCGCCCCGCAACAGGTCGATGTCGCGCGCCTCGGTCGTGAAGCGCAGGGCCAACGCCGTATCGGTGTTCAGGACCGCCCGGCTGCCGTCGGGCAGTGCCATCGACTCGATGTCCCCGATGTCGGTCCATGCATCGGCGCGCAGGCGATCGATCAATCCGGCCTCGTGGCCGACGAGCCCGGTCAGGCCCAGCAATACGGCGAGGACGACGAGGCCCGTCGGCATCTTGCACTTCCGTGCGCGCGGGTCGGGTACGCGTCCGGCCGCATGCCGCCACGCCTCCATCTCGGCGTAGGCTTCAGAGTGTGCCTGGTCGGCGCCGCGCCAAGTTTCGAACGCCCTGCGGTCCGCGTCGGTCGCGTCGGGGGAGGACAGACGAACCACCCAGAACGCCGCCCTCTCGTAGACCGGGTCGTCCTCGGCGTCGCCGGCCCCTCCGAGACCATCGTGCTCGTCCATATCGATCCGACGCCTGCCCTGCCCACCCTATCCACAAAGACCGACGAGGACGCGGATTCCTGACGTCGGGGGCTAGAAAAAATCCTGGCAGTGTCGGCGGATGTGGAGCAGCGCCTTGATGAGGTGCTTCTCGACCATATTCCGGCTGACGCCCAGGCTGAGTGCGACCTCGCCGTTGGTGAGGCCCTCGAAGGTGCTGAGCAGGAATGCCTCGCGGCAGCGTGGAGGCAACGCGTCGATGGCCGCCGCCACGAGGCGCAGTTGCTGGCGGGCGATCACCTGCACTTCGGTTCGCACCCGCCCATCCTCGATTTCGGTCAGGTCGAGTTCGGACATGGATCGGAACAGTCCGGCCTCGAACCGGCGGCGCTTGCCGATGTTCGTGGCGACGTTGTGTGCGAGGTGGAACAGGAAGAGGCGTGGGTGTTCGAGGTCCGTAGTCGTCAGCGCCTTGATGAGCCGTAGGTAGGTCTCCTGCGCCGCGTCGGCGGCGTCCGCCGGGTTGCCGAGGACACGCAGCAGATAGCGTCGGAGGTTCAGATCCTCACTGCGATGAAGGGCATCGATCGACACCGCCCCCATGACCTTATCCTCGAACACCTCATTCCACCGCACCACTCCGCGACGGTCGATGTATCGGGGAAGGCAAAACAGAAACCGATGCAACCGCGATCGCTTTTTACAAGTTTTCCAAACTGCAGACCGAAATCGTCATCAACGGTTTGCGATGGCCTGATAAAAACTGCCTTGTAGTCATTGCCTTTTATTTGGAATTATTCTACTTGCCGAGAGAAATCCGGATACTGATGCAAATCTGCCGCATGGGGGTCTCAGGATGTGGGCAAGGTCGAAGGCCCGCTATGGCACGTGTCGAACCCAAACCCGTCTTTCCGCAATCGGCCAGCCTACGTCATTTCGAATCGCCACCGCGCGCAAAACCTGCCGTTCGGCTTGGCGCCCATCCCGGTCATTTAGGGCTTCGTCATCGCTTCTAGGAAGCGGACGTTCAAGCGGAGCAGATTAGGGGTGTCGCCCATGGCTGATCGGCCCCCACGGGGTGGTCCGGGTCGCGAGTTAGTGCAGGGTGGGCCTTTTCACCACGGCTAGCTTGGCCGGCGGAGCCGGTTGGACGAGCGCAGCCGGCCAAGCGGTCAGGGCTGGCACGAACGAGCTATGCGGGATTTTGGGTGACGGAGGGCGTCAGGCGGCGCGGTTATCTGGGCGCGCGATGACCTCGGTCCCGTCGCGGAAGATGACGCCTGCCACGACCTTCGGCAACTGATTTTCGCCTTTCAGCCGCCGCCAGGTTTTCGAGGCCGCCATCACGAGCTTGAACACCATCAGCTTGGCAGTGGTCGGCGAGAGTGTGCCCTTGGTCCGCACGGTCCGGTGCCGGACGGTGGCGAACACGCTCTCGATGGGATTGGTGGTCCGGAGGTGATCCCAGTGCTCGGCAGGGAAGTCGTAGAAGGCCAGCAAGGCGTCTCGGTCCTTCGTCAGGCACTCGGCGGCGCGGGCGTACTTGGCCCCGTACTTCTCGACGAAGACGGCCAGCGCCGCCTCGGCCGCCGCGCGGGTCGGCGCGCCATGGATCTCGCGCAGGCCCGCCTTCATGGCAGGCTGAACAGACTTCGGGACCTTGTTCAGGACGTTGGCGGTCTTGTGCTGCCAGCAGCGCTGATGACGCGTGCCGGGAAAGACCTCGTCGAGGGCCCGCCACAAGCCGAGCGCCCCGTCGCCCATCGCGATCTCGGGCGCGACCGCCAGCCCGCGCCGGTTCACGTCGACGAGCAACTCGCGCCAGCTCTGGGCGCTCTCGCGCACGCCGACCTGGAAGCCGACCAGCTCCTTCTTCCCCTCGAGCGTCGCCCCGATCAGCACGAGCATGCATTCGGCCTGCTCCTCCATCCAGGCCTGCAGGTACAAACCGTCGGCCCAGACGTACACGTAGCGGCGGCCCGAGAGGTCGCGGCCTTGCTAGCGGGCGTACTCGTCCGCGAAGGCTCGCCGTCAGCCGCGTCACGACCGCCGGCGAGAGGTTCGGAGCATCACGCCCGAGCAGCGCCGACAGCGCCTTCTGGAAATCGCCGGTCGACACGCCGCGCAGGTACAGCACCGGCAGAAGCGCATCGAGGCTGCGGGTCCGCCGCGCCCACTTCGGCAGGATCGTCGAGGTGAACCGGACCCGATCCTCGGCCCCCGTCGCACCGCGATCCCGCACGCGCACCCGCGCCATCGGCACCGGGCCGATCCCGGTCTGGATCGTCCGCTCCGGCCCATGGCCGTGCCGCACCGGCCGAGCCCGCCCGTCCGGCAGTCGCAGGTCCTGCATCGCCGCCAGAAAGGCCTCAGCCTCAAGCTCGACAGCCTGGGCGAGCAGGCGCCGGGCCCCAGACCTCAGCACCTCGGTCAGGGGATCGTCGATCGCGTCGGGCTGACGAAGCCGGACGATATTGGTAGGGCTGTCCATGGCGTATCGCTCTCGCTGAGAGGTTCTGGCAGGCTCGACACCCGCCTCGATACGCCGCCTCCACGCTCCCCGCGTCACCCAATCTCCCGCATAGCTCCCTGCGGCGTGAACCCGTCCGCAGCGGCGATCGCCCCGCGGCCGAACTGGGCCATGATCGGCTCCAGTGCCTTGCCCGACGCGGCGATAACCGGCGGCACGACCTTCCACGATGGGCCCGAGGATCGCGCCCCGAGCGAACCCACCGGCACCCGCTCCGATCGCCTGCCCCGCATCCCGGCTGGAGGAGGCAGGCCGATGACGATTACCAGCATGCGCAGCAGGCTCCGCAAGATCGATGCGCGCCGGTTCGAGGCCGACCCCGCGCTGAAGGCCCTTACCAACGGCGAGTTGGCCGACGCCCTGCGTGCCGCGTCCGACGATCCCGCCGATCACGCCTTGGCCGATTGGTTCGAGACCGGTGCCGAAGGGTCCCTGCCGCCCGGCGCCCTCGACTCCCTGGACCCGGTGCACTGACGATGGCTTCCCGCGAGATCAGATCCCGCCTCCGCCGGATCGAGGCCCGCCGCGGCTTCTCCTTCACCGGCAACGTCCGGCAGATGAGCGACGCGCAGCTCGAAGCGCTCATCCGGCACAGCTACGCTGACCCCCGAGCCGAGCACGGGAGCCTCGTTCAGGCCGTCTGGAACCTGCGCGCCACCGGCGACGAAAGCGACGCCGCCCTCGCCACCCTGATCAAGGAAGACATTGGAGGGGCAGATGCGCGCTACCACTAAGCAGCGGCTCGCCAAGATCGAGAACCGCCTGCGCCACCCGGTCCGCGGCGCCCACTGCTACACCGACGACGAGCTCGACGGCCTCATCGCTGTCCTGCGTCAGGGCGAGGCCGGCGAGGCCATCGACCCGAACCGCGAGGAATGGGCGGCCGAGCTGCTGCACCGGAAGTGCCTGCTGCCGTGACCATCGCCAACCTGCGCCGCCGCCTCGACCGCATCCAGGCCGCCCGCGGCTCCGGCCGCATAACCAGCACCTGCAACGGTAACTACCCAGGGGGTGCGTTCAGCGCGAACGGGCGCCCGTGGCTTGGCAGCGCGGGGTGAAGCGTAGGGCCTCTTGTGCGGGACGGGTTTCGCTGATTCCCTCTCGAGATGGGCCGCAGCGATCTTGAGCGGTTGAGCCGCGAGGAACTGATAGATCCTTCGACAGGCTCAGGATGAGGTGGTGCTGCGGCTGCAGCGCCCAGAGAAGACCTCGCGCACGTCCTCGAAGCCGCCGTCCACTGACCGCAAGGAGCGGCGGGAGCAGGCCAAGCCCGGCGGGGCCAAGCCCGGTCACGAGGGTCATAGTCGCGTGATGAGCGAGGATCCCAACGCGGTCGTCGATCATCGCCCTGACCGCTGCGCGTGCTGCGGTGGCCCGCTGCACGAGGATCTGCCTGCCGAGGTCGTCAGCGTGTCCGAGCGGATCGACCTACCCGCGGTGGCGCCGGTGGTGACGCAGCATCGACGGCTGGCGGTGCGCTGCCCGTCCTGCGGGGCGCGGGCCGTCGCGCCGGTGCCGGAGGCGGCGCGGGGCACGCCGTTCGGTCCGCGGCTGCATGCGGTGGCCACCTATCTCAAGACCTTCCAGGCGCTGTCCTACGAGCGGCTGCAGGCGGCGCTGTCGGACCTGTTCGGCCTGAGGCTGAGCCAGGGCGGCGTGATGAACCTGCTCCGCCGCGCGCAGGCCCGCTTCCGGCCCGGCCGCGAGGCGGCCGTCGCAAAGCTGCGCCGGGCCGAGGTCGTCGCCTCGGACGAGACCGGCGTGCGGATCGAGGGGAGCAACGCCTTCCACTGGGTGTTCCGCTCCAGCGCGGCGGTGGTCCATCGAGCCTCTCCGACGCGCGGCGCCGTCGTGGTGCGGGAGACGATGGACGGCCACCGCCCGGCGGTGTGGATCTCGGACCGCTACACGGCCCAGCAGGGACACGCCGTCCGCCACCAGACCTGCCTGGCCCATCTCGCCCGCGACGTCGCCTACGCCGTCGAGGTCAGCGCTGATCCCGTACCGCTGCGCCTGCAGCTCTGGCTGCAATCCGTGTTCGCCCTGGCCGAGCGCGTCACCGCTCTGGCCGCCTCGACGCTCTCGGCCAAACGGCGGGCGCTGGAGCGACGCCTGGCCGAGATCCTGTCCGCCCCGAGCCGCTGCGATCTGACCCGCGAACTGCAGGCCAAGATCGGCCGCGCCCGCGATCAGCTCCTGGTCTTCCTCGATCATCCCGGCACGGTCGAGGTCACGAACAATGGATGTGAGCGCCTGCTGCGCCCGGCGGTCGTGCAGCGGAAAATGACCAACGGCTACCGCGCCATGTGGGCCGCCACCGGCGAGGCCGACATCCGCACCGTCGTCGACACCGCCCGCCTCTCCGGCACCAGCCCCTTCGGCACCATCCTCAAGACCGTCGGCGCCTGAACCCCGCCATCGCAGGCGTGGGCAATTACCCTGCAACCTCGCCAACCACCCCGCCGACGTCGTCGGCGACGCGATCCGCAACTGGCGCGCCTGGACCGCCGCGGGCCGGGCCAGCCGCATCGGATCGACGCTGATTTTGCGGGCCGCCCGCCCGCCGACCGCCGCGGAGTGGTCCGCTCGGTACAACCCGCGCACCGGAGCGCTGCATTGAGCCTCATCGACATCCGCCGCCGCCTCGAATGGCTTCAGGCCGCCAGCAGCCCGGAGGCGCCGACCAGGGTCCTCACGGACGCGGCGATCGGCGACGTCGCCGCCGACATGCGGGCGGCCGACGCCTTGGCGAACTGGAGAACGTGGATCGCGACCGGCCGGGCTAGCGTCAGCAACGGTGTCCTCTGCCCGACCCTTCTGGAGATGACCGAGTCCGAGGGGGTGACCTCGCACATTACCGCGCATTGAGGTCGACCCTTTCGGTGATGGCTGAACGCTGTCCCGTGAGATGGCCGAGCGTTTCCAGCAGCACTTGTGTTTTGCGAGGATAGATGGGAGCGACGCAGCCGACTGTTGCGAAATTTGACACGACAATAAACCATAATAATAATCGATATCTATGGATTATTGTTTTGGCTGGTCTGAACGATTGCTTCCTCACATAGTTGCCATAATCCATAGAGGGAGAAAACACATGCGCGCCACGTCCTTGCTCATTGCAGCCATGCTGTGCGCTTCCGGAGGGGTCGCGATGGCCCAAGGCACCGCGCCGACATCGCGCAATAGCTCTTCGCCAGGGCAGGAAGCCGACAAGATGCGCTCCGGCGACAAAGCTGGATCGCTGCCGAACTCGGCCAACCCGGGAACTGATGCCGGGGCGGACGGAAATAAGACGCAGGACTCTCGGACGACCAAAACCAGGGACCGCTGAGCACGCTGCACCCCTAGATCGGAGTCGCCCAGGTCATGGTCTGGGCGGCCACCCTCGTATTACGGACGATCCATATGGCTGCACGTGAGGCTCAGATATGTCCACAGCACCAATCAGCGGCGTCATACATCAACGCTGGCAGTCAACGCGGCCATTCATAGGACACTCGGACGACAGCCTCGTCCGCAAAATCGAATGCTCCGCCATGCGCCCAGAGATCAGAGATATAGCTATTGAGGAGCTTTTTCTGCGAAAATCAAATAGATACATGGATAATCTCTTAGCAAGCTGAGCCATGTACGATTGACTCAGTTTCTACGTTCATCAAACTGCGTTGATCATCTTCCTTTTGTACCTCTGACGCCGACCAATTTCGGCTTCGATGAGATGTCTTGTCCTTGCGCTGATGCTTTGGCACGTAAGTTTGGCTCGTAGACTATCAATCGCGTATGCCTCGAACGGCCTTTCGCGCAACAAGCGATCTGATACGTAGTCCAAAAATTTCATGCTATCTCCGTATGATGTCGAAATTATTCCGGTAGGGGTTCGCACTGCCCCTTCACATCCTTGGAGATCTTCTCTCCTTCCTTATAGGGCGTATAATTTTTCTTCTGCTCATCGTTGAGCCATACCGCGTCTTTGACCGGACCTGTGTAGAGATGCCGAACCCACGCGATCACTTCCAGCATTTCATCTGGATTGAGATCTTCGTTGTGCGGTCCCATCATCCCATTAGCGCCGCCCCAAAGGGTTGAGAATAGCCCCGTATCTTCCGTATTGGTGGGATAAGTCCAGTAATTGTCGTTCAAGCCGGGGCCAACCTTGCCTTCGGCTGCATGACCGTGGCAACCAGAGCATGACGTAAGAAACAGACTCTCACCATTGCGCAAACAAGACTTATCGTCGATGTAGATATTATTTCCCGTTTGGAAAAAAGTTTTTACTGCTTTTGTGTCCCGCCCCCCCGGTTTGCCCTGACCCGTATCCATCGCTTCTCCAGTGATGGTATTCCGAAAGACGGTTCCGTTTTGAGGTCCGCTCATCGGCTGTCCAAGCGCTACAAACCCTGCGCCCATCAGAGTCATGATGCTCGTAGCAGAAAGCAGCGTATGAGATGATTTCATATTATCCACCCTATAGCGCCTCGACTTCGGAGCACAAGCGCTGCTGTAGAGGCATGGCCCGCAGTTCTTATAACAGTCTTATTCTAATTGATGAAAACCTTATGCCTTGGAATGTGGCGCGTCTTCTCACCATATCGTCGCGGGATGCATCGATCGGTCAAGGTTGATGTTGAAGCTGTAGCGTAGGCATCCCCGCGGGATGCTGAGATGGCCACACACATCGATGGACGGCTGTACCTCGGGTGTCCGAGTTTTTCACAGATTTGCAAGTCGAACTATGGGTGCAGACCCCTTCCACGCAGGTTAAACGGGCATTCAGCTTGAAAGTCGATGGATTAGAATTAATCGATGATGCCGTTGAGTTTCAGATCGACAATCATGTCATGATTTACAGAGCATGTTGTGCGATTATTAAAAACATAAGAACATCGATCGATGCGACTTTCCCTTTGCCCCCAGCAACGTGGGGGTATCCCTAAACTCACGCGCGACCCTATGGGCGGCGCGTCTTCTTGTTTGTGATGTATGATGCGGCAAAGACCATGCATGTGTTGACTTGCAATGAGCTGATGAAGACCCTTCAGATGTCCGTCCAGCAGCGGATGATGCTGTTAAGATGCGAGCCGAACGATGGGTACGAGCCACGTGCGCTCGTTGAGATGAGAACCATCGAGGTGTTGTCAAAGCATAAGTTAATCAAGCGCAGCGGAAAGCACCGCTGGCGTCTGACCGCAGCGGGTCTGGTGGCCTTGCACAGCCAGCGAGAGAGAGCCGCGTTAAAGAGATCTGCTGGCGTGTAATCACCACGGCACACCCAACTGCGGCAGGACCAAAGTGATCTCTCGACCCGCGATTGTAGAGATTGTGTGCTGTCGAGACATTCGATGAGGCGAACCGTAGGCGCTTTGATCGTGGTAGCCGCGAGTTCGATTGCAGTCGCAGGCGCCTTTGTCTGGTTCGGCGGCTCCGAGATCGACCCGATGCCAATGCAGGGCACGACGGCGAAGTCGATTGAGCGTGTTCCCACAGCCTCGCGTGCCTCGACGCCGACGCTCTACTGCGAGTTCACCAACTTCGCCGACCAGACACCCCTAGTTGGTTTCCTATTCCGGATTGAAGGAGCGCCGACCGCCCCAGTCTACGCGCTGATCTCCCAACGAGAACAGGACGGATCGCGCGCCGAGTTCGGAAGTGAGGGGACACCGTCACCGCGATGGGCATTTGATGGCTCGGACAGCCCCACGGTGATCCGCGCGCCGGAGGACGGAACGCGGATCAACCTGTATGACTACGATTCCGAGAAGCCGGGCACCTACTGGTTCGAGGCAGGATTGCGCAGCATCCGCTATAAGAACCTCGGAGGTCGCTGCCGCCGCAGCATGTGACGACAGCGAGATTGCTATTCCAATGACCGAATTTGCTCCTATTCAGATCTGTCTTGTAGCCTCACTTCTGGCCACAGCACCTGACGCTCACGCGCAGAGCATCGTCGATGGCACCGGAACTGCGGTCGATGCGGAGAGCACTCGGATCGTACTCGCGCTGATAGGGCAACATTTGCGCAGCACCGACGCCAAAGTGACCGACCTGCGAACAGGCCGCGGCGGAGCGATCTGCGGGGCGGTCGAGGTTCGGAACCGGATGGGAACGTACACCGGAGCCCGGCCCTTTGTGGCCGATCTTGCCGGTGGGTTTTTCGGACGCCTTCCGGAAGGTCCGGAGCTGCGCAACCCAGCCAGCATTGCGGACTACCGGGCTATGGAACGGGCTCAGGAGCTTTTCACGAGAAACTGCTCCGAGCGATGATAAATTTCAATGCTCTGTCAATTTGTTTAGCATATAATTCAACGTGATCGTGCTAGAAATATTGGGTGGCGTATCTCGCATGTACGCCTTCAGACAGTTTTCGAGACTTTTCACTATAAAACCGACACTGTGAGCCGCGACATAGTTGATGTCGCGGCTCACAGTGACAGATTTCAAGTAATTGCGGGTAATCTGAAACGCGTCCCAATGAGCTACTCAGCGCCCTTCTTCTCGTTGTTTTCTTTGCTTTTTTGCATGTGTTGCCGTCTGTTTTCTTCAAGATCTGATGATGCTGTGGTTTGACTCTTCTCCTCGGTTTTCGTCGTTCCGGCGTTCGGCTTCGACTGTGCCCAGGTGATCGTGGGGACAAGCGTGACAGCGATAGTGAAAGAGAGAGCGCTAAGGCGCTTCGAGAAACTGACCATTCGAGTTTCCTCCGTTGCTTTATTCGAGAACAATGACTCGGGAATGGTACGATTTCAACAACAAAATTACATCCACTCAAAAATTGTTTATTATTATTGCGGTTCAGATAATCAGTTCTAGTGCGGATTTAAGGTGGAGTTGAAGTACGCGTTGGGGCTTCAAAGATGTCTGTAACCGACGGCGTGTGGATCTAGGTTACAGAAACCCGCTTCCCGAGTGGCCCTTGAAGGCGTTCGCCCGCCGGATATAGCCGACGACCGTCGGCGGATCCCGATGCCCGCTTTGATCCGTGATCCGCGCGAGATCCGTGCCCCGCTCAGCCACCGACGTGATGTAGCCCGCCCACAGGTTATGCGCACCGAACGTCGAGTCATCGAGGCCCGCCGCGGCCGTGTACCGCTTCACGATGTCCGCCACCGCCTGCGTTGTCAGCCTTGGTGCCTCGCCGGTCCCCGGATCGGGGGAGCGCACGTTCCCCGACCGTGACACGGGCCGGAACACCGGGCCCGACGCGATCCCCGCCGCGTCCAGCCATTCGCGCACCAGCGCCACCGGCTGGATGAACCGGCTATGCGGTACCGCCTTCTCCGGCCCCCTGCCCTCCTGGTCGAATTTGGACCGCCGGACCATGACCCACACGCTCTCGGGATCCTCGCGCAGATCCTCGACGTCGAGCGCGACGAGTTCGGATCGGCGGAACGCGCCGGCAAACCCGAGCGCCAGCAGTGACCGGTCGCGCTTGCCTGTCAGGGTGTCCGGCGTCCGCATCAGCAGCGCGGCCAGAACGTCGGCGGTTGCGGGGGCTTTCTGCACCGGCGCCACGCCCACCTTGCGCCGGGCACTTCATCGCAGCCCGCACGCCCTCGTCGTCCGGCTGGCCGGCGAGTTTGTGGGCGTAGCGGATCGCGGCGAGACGCCGCCCGAGCGTCGAGGCCGCGCGCGCCTCCTCCGCCTCCGCGACGAGGAAGCCGGCCACCGCCTGCGGGCTGGGCGGCAGCGACCGGAACCCGTACCGGGTGCACCTAAGCCTCGAACACCCGCGCGTCTGTCGTGTAGGCCCGCACCGTTGCGTCGGTCATCGAGGCCCGCTGAGGTGGAATCACGCGGTCGTTGCAACAGCTTATGGAGGGCTGTGGCGATGGCGGGTCGACGGCGTTCGGATCGGGCTTTGCGGGATAAGGTGAGGTCGCCGGGACGACCTCCGGTGGCACGGCAGGAGCACCGGCGCCGGTTCTGGGCGCTGGTCGCCTCGGGTCTATCGAGCGAGGACGCGGCGATGGGATGCGGGATCTCGCAGCCGGTTGGCTTCCGGTGGTTCCGAGAGGGCGGCGGGATGGCTCCCTCGCACCTGTCGCGGTCCTCCAAGCCGCCGTCTGACCGCTACCTGTCGTTCGCCGAGCGAGAGGAGATCGCTCTGCTGCGGGTTCAGGGGCATGGGGTGCGCGAGGTCGCACGCCGCCTGGGGCGGACGGCCTCGACCATCTCGCGCGAGTTGCGGCGGAACGCGGCAACGCGCGGCGGCAACCTGGACTATCGGGCGACGGCAACCAAGTATCTAGCTTGAGATTCAACCTCGATTTAGATTTTTGCAACTCAAATCTATTCGACCGATCGCATTTTAAAATATTGTAAGAGTTAGATCTATATTTAGATAACCTACAGCTTGCCGCTCGACCAATGCTCATTGCTATAGCGTAGCCACCTTGCATGCGGCACCACCCTGAGCGCGCAGGCGCTCACCCTGACGTACTGGCATCCCTGACGCCTTTCACGAGCCGGCCTTCATCACCTCTAGCAACTTGAACCCGGCCGCGAACATATCTTGTGTTGCCCTGATCCAGGTGGAATGCCCAGGCGGCAGCCGCGCCCGCTTCAGTCCGGCCGCCGTGGCGAGATCCCGAAACACCCGCGTCACCTCCCCTCCCCCGACGGCCAGGGCGATTGCATATGGGTTGTTTGGGGTTCGATCTGGGCTGAAGGCGATGCGTTGACGCCTCCTGAGACGCAGGAGGCGATCGATGCTGGCCGTGCAAGGATTGTTCGCGGCGGTGCCGGACCCGCGGGCGGCCAACGCCCGCCATCGGCTCGACGAGGTTCTGCTGGTCGCCCTGGCCGCCACGCTGTGCGGCGCCCAGACCTGCGTCGACATCGCCACCTTCGCCCGGGCCAAGCTGCCGCTGCTGCGCCGCTTCGTCCGCCTCGCCCACGGCGCGCCCAGCCACGACACCTTCAGCCGCCTGTTCCAGGCGCTCGACCCGCTCGCCTTCGAGGCCGCGTTCCGCGCCTTCATGGCCGCCTTCGCCAAAGCCCTGGACCAAGCGGCGCAGGACCAAGCGGCGCAGGACGAGCCCGACGGCACCGGCCGCCCGCGCATCGTCGCCCTCGACGGCAAGTCCCTGCGCGGCGCCATCCAGAGCGCCGGGCGCTCGACCCCGCTGCACCTCGTCACCGCCTGGGCCGCCGAGCAGCGCCTCGTCCTGGCCCAGCGCCACGCCCGCAACCGCAGCGAGGTCACCGCCGCGCGCGAGGTCATCGCCCTGCTCGACCTGCGCGATGCCGTCGTCACGCCCGACGCCCTGCACGGCAACCGCGCCACGGCCGCCGCCATCCTGGAACGGGGCGGAGCCTACGCCCTGATCCTCAAGGGCAACCGCGGCCCGCTGCACGCGGCCGCCCAGGCGCTGCTGGGCGAGGCCGATGCCGAGACGGCCGTCCGCACCAGCCACACCGCCCACGGCCGCTACGAGGAGCGCCGCGCCTGGGTCCGGGCCGTGCCGGGCTGGGCCGAACGCTACGGCTTCGCCGGCCTGTGCGCCATCGCCCGGGTCGACGGCCTGCGCCGCAGCACGCACGTGGACGCCCCTGCCGAGGCCGAGCCGCCCCAGACCCGCTACGTCGCCCTCTCGCAGCGGCTCGACCCCGCCGAGGTCCTGCGCGTGGTGCGCGCCCACTGGTCGATCGAGAACCACCAGCACTGGCTGCTCGACGTCGCCTTCCGCGAGGACGCCATCCTCACCCGCAACGCCGTCACCGCCCAGAACCTCGCCCTGCTGCGCCGCCTCGCCCTCGGCCTGATCCGCCAGGACGCCACGAAGGGCTCCCTGCACACCAAACGACAGTTGGCCGGATGGAACGACGACTACCTCGCCGACCTCATCAGCCAAATGCG
>NZ_JAUYZI010000067.1 GCF_030700245.1 Methylobacterium amylolyticum | reverse complement strand
GCGGCCGGATGAGTTTTTGGTTTTGCAACCCGTGCCAACCAGCCTGCCACATCGACCGCCTTCATGCCGTCAACCCCACAAGGGGGTATGACGGCGGCGGTCGATGTGGCCGACAGGCGGCATCGGGACAAGGGACATCGATCCCAGCGCGCCCTTCGGGCGCGGTTCGAAGCCGCCTGCCGGCAGCATCGAACAAGGGACAAGGGAAAGAGCCGAAGCCGGAGAAGCGGATAGATTTTTTGCTTGGCGAGGAGTTGAGTGTGATGTGTTGCTTCACAGCAAACACAAACATTGCTAAGCTATATTTCGTTTATATCATTCAAAAAATCAGATTTTATGGGCGATAATACAGATATAGAGCTGAAAAACCCGTCACATATCGGCGGCTTCATCAAGGCGGAGATCATCGCGCCGCTCGGCCTGTCGGTCACAGCCGCGGCCGAGGCGCTTGGCGTCACCAGAGAGACGGTTTCGGCGCTCCTGAACGAGAAGGCCCGCCTGTCCCCGGAGATGGGAATCCGGATCGAGAAGGCGTTCGGCGTGTCCATGGACCTGCTAATGCGGATGCAGAACAATTACGACATCGCCCAGGCCCGCGCTCGCGAGGGGGAGATCGACGTGAAGCGGTACTTTCCGCCGGCCGTACCGGAGCCGCAGCAGCCCGATCTGCTCTGATCGCCAATTTTTCGCTCAGGATGCCCCAGGATCGCGGGAAGGGATTTCGGGTAGGTGGGAGCAGGGAGAGAGCTGAAACGGCCCGCTGGTGGCCATAGCGGGGCAAGGGCGGCACGTTGGGTTGATGTCTCTACCCCATTCCATGTCCGATCGACGTATGGAACCCGCAATCACCAGCATGATATCGGGAAGTTTCCCGTGAACTTCCCTGTGTTTTTACCTGACTAGCACCATCTGCTCCGGTCTTGATGAGCTGTCTGAGCAGTGTGAAACTGCATTTCCATGTGGCAATGGGGAGATATATCTAATTGTAACTGCCCCAAGGGCCGCTAAAGAAAATCCACCAATAAGTGAAACGCCGAGAATCAAACCCGCCTCTTTTCGGCATTCAGCTTTTATCCGTCTTTCCCAAGAATGCATATGTGCCTCTTTAAATGTCATAATATCCAAATTTGTTTAAACATAACTGATGGACGCAGAACAAAGTTCCCTGATCATGTCTTTGGCTTGATCAACGAAGGAAATTTCTCAATATAAACTTGAGACAGCTTGTCTTCCCACCGCCGCCGCAGGGCCATGAGGTGGTAATAACTACGTGGATTGTCTTGGCGGCGTTTCTCGATGAAACTTCTGAATATTCTTACGTGTTGATCCAGAGTGGTGGCGACCATCTCGAAGCATACGTCTTCACTCGCGATGTTGGCATCAATGGCGAGCGCCATGTTCTCCCAGTGCGCTAGTATCGTCAGGATCGACGTTCGAACCTTGCAATTCGGATCTTCCTCATCTGCGTCCTTTTTCTCGATCAACCTGATATCGATCGGCTCGCTCCTGGCATAGATAGAGCCGAAGACTTCCTCAATGTTCAGTCGGGCGTCGATAATGCGCTGATCTGCGAAAAGCGAGTAATCTAAAGATTTATTCCTCATTGCAAGTTCGTGTGTAAGCTTCATTTGTTTGAGTACAAAATAAGCTGATACAGCTATGCCCAGCAAAGCTGCGGCTGGCCCCGCCAGCCCGACAAGAATTGCATCAGTTGTCATGATGGACCACCTGAAAGCTCTGGGCGAATGCGGATAGTTCGTGTGTGAAATGTCAATCCGAGCTAGGATTGTCGGAAGGCGTCAGCCGACGGGGCTTCGTTTCGCGCACCTCTCTTGTCCTTCGCTAATTAAGTATCGATATTCTCAAATGAGGCTATGCCGCCTCATACGGTTTCTGTGAGAGATGCCGAACCGGCCCGATGATCCATACGACCGGTTTCCCCTGAAGGCGGCGATCGGCCTGACCCTCATGATCGTGGGCGGCGTCGCGCTTCTGTTCCTCAGCTCGACCTGGCAGGACTGGCGGCAGGCGGCCCTCGGCGCCCTCATCCTATTCGCGCTGATCGGTCTGACGCTGGCGTTCCGCCGCCTGAAACCCGTGCCAGCGCCGGATAGACGGACAACGGGCATTCCCCTCCCAGAGCCTGCCGCCGCGTCTGATCCGCGGGCGTTCGATCCCGTAGGCTTCATTGAGGCCGCGAAACGCCGCCAGCCGGCCTCGCAGCCGCAGCAGATCGAGGAAGGGCGGCAGCGCGAGGCGAGGGGCGGGCAGGGACCGCCCGCCCGGACCGCCGGCAGCGCAGAGACGATCCGGCGCTTGCAGGATCTGCGGGACCACCCCGCGACTCCCGAGCCAGAGCGGCAGGCAGCCGATGAGAAGGTCAAGAAGCTAAGGTCCAAGCGCCGCTCCGCGTGGAGCAAGCGCCCATGAGCATCCTCCGCGGCATCGGCCGGTGGGCCCTGCTGTTCGCCCTCGTCTACGGCCTGCGCGCCGCCATGGGGCCCGCCCTGTGGTGGGAGTTCGTCGGCCCCTACGCCAAGCTCGGATCGATGATCTGGGACCGGCTACCGGCCTGGAACCACCCGATCCTCCTCGTCGTCTACGGAGCCGCTGCGCTCCTGCTCCTCGCGGGATGGGTGAGGGGGGCCCGCATCGTAGCGAACGCCGTCGTTGCCTTGTTCCTCGTTCGGACGGGCTTCGCGCTCGTCGGGGAGGGGAGTGTGCCGCCGCCGAGCCTGTGGCTCGGAGCGGCGGCTGTGCTGTCCCTTGGATGGCTGATGTTCAGCGCGTCTTTCGGTGACCCGCGCCTATGGGTTTGGATCAGGAGCCGTTGAGGCTCCCTTCAACGAGAGCCGTGCGATACAGTCGATCTAAATCCTGATCGTGATGTTAGGGGCGACAATGAACGTGCGTCATTCTGATCTGGTGCGATGTCTGGATTATAATAGGGATAGGTCGCTTTTCTGATCCTCTGTTAGACACGCCTCCCATGCCCTGATCCCCTGAGGGCTATCGAAAACACCTTGCCCCTGCCAGTCCGTGTAGGGCACCCGCCGCACCGTAAAGGGCGCTCCGTCCGCCGAAATCACGAAGGCCCGCATCGTCTGCCGAGCGCCCTCCGCGTGAATGTCGCTCGGCCACCGGATCGCCTGCTCGCGCAAGGACAGGTTCGCACTGTGGCTGATCCCCGTCGTCTCATACCCGTCCGGCTGCCGTGACCGGCTGTCGCTGTAGGTCCGCTCCCATTCCAGGATCGGCCCCATGCGGTCGCTCACGTACTTTTCAGTTTCGAGGTCGTTGAGGCCCCAGGCGATGATCGCCCCGGCATTGCCGAGAAACGTCTCCCAGTTCTTGTCGTAGAGCTTCTTCACCTGCCCGATATTCTGGATCACGGGCAGGAGCTTGATACCGTACCCGGCCATGTAGGCGGTAGCGTCCTCGATCAACTGGATATGGCCGAGCGCGTAGAACTCATCGAGGAGGAACAGCGTCTGCGGGCCCCGGTGCTCGAAAGCCGTCGCCATCTTGGCGTCGAGCGCGACGCGGACGATCGCCCGCATCCACCGCTTCATGGAAGGGATCTTCGAAGGCGGGATGCAGATGTAGACGCTCCACCCCTCGCGGAGCGCCCTGACCAGGCTGAACCGGCTGTCCTCAAGGTGCCGCTGCATCCGGGGATCGGCCAGCCATTTGAGCTGCCGCGAGAGCGTCGAGATGAACGACCCGCCCTCCTCCTCGCCGACGCTGCCGAGGAGCGTCGCCGCCTCCGCCGCCAGATCGGCGTCGGTCGTGGGCGCGCCGTCGAGGTAGTCGAGGAGCGCCCCGCTGCCGCCGATCGTCTTCTCGCGGCAGACGGCGAGCGTCCGGTGCTGAGGCTCCTCGCGGTGCAGCACCGCCTCCATCAGGCCGGCCAGGATCGACTGCGCGCTCTCCGAGAAATGCGCTCCGCTGCCCGTCTCGTTGAGGACGATCGACTCGGCCAGCGCCAGGATCTGCGCGGCCTCCTCGTCCGTGCCGACCTCGACGTCTCCGAGCGGGTCGTAGCGCGTGCGGTAGAGGCGGGCCGGCCCCCGCACGGTGCCGAACGGATCGAGGATCGCGACGTTCTGGCCGAGGAAGTTGCCCGGCCGCACCTCCGTGCCCGTGGCCGTCTCCGGCCGCTTCCCGCGCCGCATGGCGGTGATCGAGGCGTTCTCCCCTTTGGGATCGATGCACAGCACGCCGCCCGGCCAGTGGATCAGGTTCGGGATGATCATCGTCACACCCTTCCCGGCGCGGGAACCTGCGATCATGAACAGGTGCCGGTCGTCCCGGATGCCGGCCGGAAACGCCGCGCCGTGATCGGGATGGATGCTGCCGAGCAGGAACGACCCTTCCCGCGCCCGCCTGGTCTCCAGCTCGGCGAGCGTCGCGAACCCGTTCATCTTCGGCTTCGCCATCGTGCCTCCGCTCCACCGTCCGCCTACCGAGGCCGCCCGCTCCCCGGGATGATGCTCGCCTGACAGGCCGCGCCGTGCCGGCAAGGGGCGCCCGCACCACTCGCCGCGCGGAAGAGCGCGGCGACCGGGTTACCCCTTGCCCGCCCGGCTCACCCGGCCTGTCGCACGTCTCCGCATCCCGCGAAGCGGGCAACCTCAACCAAGGAGACGAACTATGAAGCTACTCACGAAGGAAATCCGCGCCAAGCTCATCGCCAACGGACAACTACAGAAACCCTTGCGGGGCACGCCCCAGGAGATCGACTTCCGCCCGGTCGTGAAGCTGTTCAACCCGTGCGGAGCCGCCACATGGCTCCTCACAGAGGTGATGCCGGAGGACGACGACATCGCCTTCGGCCTCTGCGACCTCGGCATGCAGTGTCCTGAGATCGGCAGCGTCCGCATCTCCGAGCTTGAAGCGTACCGCGGTCCGCTCATGCTCGGGATCGAGCGCGACCTTCACTTCACGGCCGACAAGACCCTGCTGGAATACGCCCGCGAGGCCCGGGCGGCCGGCTGCATTGTCGCGTGAGGCCGGTCATGCAGGATTTTACGAACCTACGAACCGATCCATCGGCCGCGAGATACGCGGCCGATCTGGACGGCGCCATGCTCTGCGCCGCCCTGTCCGGGGCGGGCGAGGACGGCACCGAAACCCGCAAAGCCATCTACAGCCGGTGGCTGCACGGCAGCTTCAACGGCGCATCCTTCGCCCTGCCCGGCATCGGCCACGGCTGCGGCGTCCTCGACTGGAAGCCCGATCGCGACGGCTTCAGCCTCACATGGCATTCCCCGGCCGGCGTCGCCTGCCGGCTCGCCCGGCTCTACCCGCAGGCGGACGGCACTTGGGCCGCCATGGTCGTGGCCGGCGTGAAGGACGAGCTGCCCGAGGCCATGGCGGCGGCGGAATGGGCGGTGTCCCGGCTCTCGGGCTGAACCGGCTGGCGACTGCCCTGCTGTCCTGCCCGGCCGAGCGTCGGGCAGGCTCCTTGCCCGGCTGCTTCCGGCCGTCGGCCCAGATCATCCCGCCCATGCTCGAAGGGCTGACCAAACCGCCCGGCCGCGTCAACGGGTGGGTCCTCGCCATGCTCACGGCTGCGCCGCTGCGCGTGGCTCTGGTCCCGGCTTCGCCGCCATTGACGCGGCCGATCGGTCCGGCCGTACGCCCTCGCATCGGTCGGGATGATCCGGCCCAACAACAAAAAGGAACCAACCTATGAGAAACCAGAACCAACAGGGCGACCGGGCAGGACAGCAGGGCAGCCGTCAGCCGACCCATGACGTGAAGCTCCGCCGTCCGAGCAACGAGAAGCCGATCTACGAGCGGATCGGCGCAGGCTGGCAGCGGGAGGACGGGACCTTTTACGTCCGGCTGCACGGGACGCAGATCGTCTCCGAAGGCTTCTACCTCTACCCGGTTGGCGACGACCGCTAGGACGGCGCGCACCGGAGGGCACCGGCCTTGCGGCCGGTGCCCTCATTCGATGGTTGCCATGGGGCTCGATGCTGGACGGCTGGTTGCTATGACCCGGTGCATCTACGGTTCTGGACGGCCGGAAGCGTGGCTGTAGATTAGCCGGTGCTCATTTGCGGAAACCGGAGAAGGTCTGTATTCTGTAAAAGAAGGATAGCAAGCTATGTTTTTGCTATGCAAAAACGCTTGGTCAGGGGCTCAAACGCAGCCCCCGACACCCGGCTCAGGAGGGCGGTAGATACCGATCAGCACCATGGGACGACCGACCAAGGCCGACGCAGACAGGCGCACCATGCAGCTTCCTCCGGTCCGTGTGACGGAGGCCGAGTTCGCGGCCGTGAGCCGCCAGGCAGCGGCGGCCGGCCTGTCCGTCACCGACTATCTGCGGCAGCTCACCCTGACCGGCAGGGCTGTCCCCCGCCGCGGCGCCGTGGACGACCGCCTCCTGGTCGAGCTGAACCGGATCGGCGTCAACCTCAACCAGGTTGCCCGCAGCGCCAATGCCGGCGATCCCGTGACGGCCGAGCTTGGCGGCGTCATCGCCCGCCTGCATGGCGTCCTCGAACAGGTCGGGGCAACCTATGGTCCCTAACGTCGCCAAGGCCGGGGCGTCGTTCCGCGGGGCCTTCCTGTACTACCTCCACGACAAGCGCGAAGCTTGGGAGGCCGAGCGGATGACCGCCGACCGGGTCTCCTGGACGAAGACGCGGAACCTCGCGACCGACAACCCCGACCTCGCCTGGCGCATCATGGCGGCGACCGCCAAGGACCAGGACCGGCTGAAGGCCGAGGCCGGGGTGAAGAACACCGGCCGGAAGAGCCCGAATTCCGTCTACGCCTACTCGCTCGCCTGGCATCCGGACGAGGCCAAGCACCTATCGAAATCCGAGATGCTGCGCGCGGCCGATGAGTCGATCCGCGTGCTCGGCGCCGAAAACCGGCAAGCGATCATCGTCTGCCACCGGGACGAGCCGCACCCGCACGTCCACGTCATCCTCAACCGGGTCGATCCCGACACCGGCCGCATGCTGACCAACAGCAAGGACTTTGTCCGCCTGTCGCAGTGGGCCGAGGCGTACGAGCGGGAGCGCGGCCGGATCTGGTGCGGGGCCAGGGTCGAGAACAATGCGAAGCGCGCCAAAGGCGACTTCGTCCGGGCTTCCTCGCCGACGCCCCGCTCGATGGAGCAGGCGTTCGACCAGGCCCGCGGCTCGAACGACAATCAGGCACGGCGTGCCCGGGACGAGGCGAAGATCCGGACGGCCAAGCTTGCCTCCGACAGCGCAGGCATGAGCAAGCGCCACGGCGTCGAATGGGACGTGCTGCGCAAGGCCCACCAGGACCGCAAAGACGCCATCTACGACCGGGCGAAAGAGCGGAGCGCTCGGGTCCGGAGCGAGATCAAAGACAGCTACGCCCCTGTCTGGCGCGACCTCTACCGCCAGCAGCACCGGGAGCGGCGCAGCTTCGATGCCCGGGAAAAGCGCCTGGCCGGAAAGATCGCCAACGCCCTCGACGCCATCCGCCACCGCCGCGACCTCGATCCGGAAAACTCCCGCGGGTGGGTGTCGGCCGCCTTCCGGTTTGTCACTTCCCGCGAGGCGCGGGCCATGGTGCTGACGAAGGTCCACGAGCGCGAGAAGCGCGAGCTGAAGGCGGACGAGAAGCGCGCCCTCGACAAGGCTACGCTTGAGGTGCGCCGCGACCGGCAGGGGGCGCTGTCGCGTTCGCTTGATGTGTTCGGAGGCGAGCGCACCGCCCTGATCGCCCGCCAGACGGTCGAGAAGGACGAGATGAAAGGCCGGTGGCGCGACGAGCACGACAGCCGGACCAGGGCGTTCGGGACGATCGTGCAGGCCGCCGCCTACCGGAAGGCGGCCCAGGCCGAGGCGACGCCGCGCGAGCGCTTCGAGGCACAGGAACGCGGCGACCAGTTCCGCAACGCTGCCGAGGGCAACGCGCGCCGTATGGGCCGCGTGCGGCGTCGGACGCGGAGACGCGACGAGTGACTGGGATAACCGTCGCTGTCAGATAGCGCCAGGGAACGAGATCGATGACGAGCGACAATCGAAGTCACGCCGATCGTTGAGGTACAAGGAGTAGGACCGATGCCGCACCGCCCGAACCCCTTCCGGCAATGCCTTGAAGAACTGGACGCCGCCGAGGACGCATGGTTCGAGGATAAAGGGCTGGAAAAGTACGCGATTTGGGCCAAGAACAACACCGGACTATTGCGCAGCGCTATGATGATGCTGGCCGATTACGTTGACAGCGCGCGACGGAAGGCCGAGGACGACCGCGCAACGTCCGATAATATTTCCCCGCCCCCGGGACCTGTGTATAATTAGACCATGAGCGAGATCGTAAAACAGGCCATCGAGAAGTTGAACGCCCTGCCCCCGGCCATGCAGGAGGAGCTTGCCCGCGTCGTGCTGGACTATCCGGACGACGACACCGCCGTCTATCATCTGACCCCGGAAGAAGAGGCGGACCTAGACGAGGCAGACCGCGAGATAGAGCGCGGCGAAATCGCCCCCCCGCAAGAGGTTGAGGCGATGTTCGCCAAGTTCCGCGTCAAGTGATCGTTGAATTTTCGGCAGGATCTGTCCGGCAGATCGGGGCCATACTTGCCTACGTCACCAGGAAATCGCCGCAAGGTGCTGCGCGCATGATCGAGGCGAACCCCGAGGCAGGGACGGCGACCAGCCGCCGAGGCGTCCGCCGTGTCGTCCTGACCCCCCTTCCCTTACGTCCTGTTCTATCGACTGACCGAGGACCGGATCATTGTGCAGCGAGTGCGCCACACGTCGCGCCGTTTATGATAATCAACCAATCGAAAATAATAGCCAGCGCGTTCGTATCGGGGGGAACCTATGCGCATCATAACGACGTGGATGTATTTCGATCCTTCGCAAGTCGTGTCCGAAGGTCGAGGCCGTCGTTATAGAGGTCGAGGCGAAGACGTTGAACCAGGCATTGGCATTGCTTGGTGTGCAGGTGATACGACTTCCCTACTACCGATATCGAATTTCAAGCTTTTTCACGAACTTCGCGCTGAAAAAGAAGATTTTAATGAGCAGGTTTTGCGTCAATACATCGACGCATTTTTAAGCGATGAAGAGGAATACGATTTTATCCGACCATCTCGTTCAATAAAAAATCCATCAATCGTCGATTATGTGCTTGCAGAGAGGTTTGTAATCGAGCGGTCGCCGCCTGATCTGCTAAATCTCAAAACGGCTATAACGAAAACCAATCTGCCTGTTTGGATTGGGACATATATGGGCTGGAGCGTCGTGCCCGAGCATTCCGTTTTGTTATTTATCTCCGTCCCCGGAGGCATCATCATTGTAAGTTCTGCCGTGGGCCTCGCAAACGCGCTATCCTCCGGACTCGGCACATCTGTAAAAAAGTTGTTTCAGAATAAACAGACAGTAAGATCGAGGCCGAAAAAGTGATAATCGGCTATATAAGATCGCCGCAATATTCTCATTTTTTGATCTGATAATTAAGAATATTATTTGATTGTGCATTCTCAACATGATCTGATTCCTTAAAAGGATCAGATATGATGGAACAAAAGTTAATTGATAGCTTGTTTTCAAACTTAGAGGTACAGACGCTTCAAAATTTAAAAAGCTATGTAATAGGCTATATCACAGGATCAGCCGCGACCGCAGTATTCTACGGCACGCTCGAAAGCTGGAAGCGACACCGCACAAAAAAATCAACCAGCGCTGCTTTGAAGAACGACGAGGCTGGCTCGATCTTCCTAACATTATTTGCAGCCGTCGCAGTGCTTGGCGTTCTCGCGTCAGGCGTCAACATGGTCATGCGCGGGCCTGTCACGACCATGGCAGACGTGACGAAGCGGACGATCGCGGAAAACAATATCATCGCTGCGAGCAAGCTTGCGATCATGTCGGCAAGTGCACAGGCCAATAATGGTGACTGCGACAGTGACGGCTACATCGAACCTATAGCCTACCGCGACGCGGGCGCATCAACGAAGCCTGCGGGTGGCGGTTACCTCCCCTCGACGATCGGTGCGACACAGACCGATCCCTGGCAATCGCAGTACGGTTACTGTGTCTGGGACGCAGGCCCGCAGACGGTTTCAAATAATGTGGCTGGCTGCGGCGGATCGTCGGCAAAGCGGCTGAACGGTGCGCCGACCGGCACTCAATATGTTGTGGCGGTGATCTCCGCAGGCAAGGACAAAACGTTCCAGACCGCGTGTAACGCCTACGTTGACGCTAACAACGACGGGCAGCCCGATATGCCATTGGTGAACAAACCTGCGGGCAGCGATGATGTTTCGATAGGGTACACTTACGCCGAAGCAAATGCCCTCGGTGGCAGCCTGTGGGCGTTGAAAAGCGGCACGCCGTCAGTCGCGACAATCGCCAAAGACCTTGAGGTCACAGGTGGTGCAAGCTTCTCAGGAAGCCTTCGCTTGGGAAAAGGACTGATCCTGCCGTCCGATCCCGGGGACAACTCCCTGACTGGTCCATGCAACGCCGCGAACGACCAGCAAATCCGGATCAACAAGGCGACCACTCCGCCGAAAATGGAAATCTGCAACTTCGCTGGCGGCAGCACTCTTTGGCAGTCGATGTCCGGGGGCAGCGCGGCAGGCATACAGGGCAGCGTTCAGTACAACAACGGAGGCGCATTCGCAGGCGACAGCAAATTGATCTATGACGGAACGAATTTATATTCAGGAGGACAATTTATTACATCAGGTTCAGGTGCGGCTTTTGTAGGCAATGATCGCGGCGACAACACAAAAGCTATGGCTCTATACCGAGCGTCTAATCAAACGCGTATATGGGACAGCACAGGCGGCGATCGGATTACGATCGACAATAACTCGGGCAACATCGGCATAGGCGGCTCTCCGGGAGGATACAAGCTGCAAGTCGCAGGCGATATTTTAGCTGGATCGTGGCTCCGATCGTTAGGCAACACTGGTTGGTATAACGAAACATACGGCGGCGGCTGGTATATGGCCGACACGACATGGCTGCGCGCTTATGGAGATAAAAACATCTATACCCCAAATACGATGCTGGCCGGATATATGCAGGCCAACAACATGTATGCGCCCGGCAACGTGACGGCCTACAGTATGACCGCGAATGCGATCAACTCCAACGCTCCCGGTGACGGTTACCGGATCGCCGTCGATGCCACGAACGCGAGCGGCGTCTATGGCGCTGCAATTCGGGCCTACAGCACATCGACCGGATATTATTGCTTCCTCGGTTCGGCCAACGGCGCGATCACCTGCAACGGTCCCGCCTACGGTACGTCCGACGCACGGCTTAAGAAAGACATTCACCCCTTGCAGCAAAAGGAAGGGCTGGACGCCATCATGGCGATCAAGCCGGTGCGCTATCTCTGGAAAGATGACCGCAAAAACAAAAACCATCCGAATGGTGAAATCGGCTTTATTGCGCAGAATGTCGAGAAAGTCTTGCCCGACATGGTCGCGGAGTTCATCGAGCAGAAACCCGAAGAGGTTTCTGCGACGCCCGATCTTGCAACCAAAGGCGCGGGCGCAGAAACTGCGCCTGTATTAAAACCGATCGACCCGAAGCTTGATAAGAACGGTGATCCCGTCGATCCTCGTCTATTCAAACACAAATCCTTGACCTACGACCGGATGGTTGTTCCGGTCGTCCTCGCCATCCAGCAGTTGAAACATCAGCTCGACGGTCTTCGCCAGGAGATCATGGCGTTGTTCGACCGCCATGCGGATGAAATCGCGAAGCTGACGGCGCGGTTGGATGCTGTCGAGGCGGAAAACCGGACGCTGCGGGAGCGGCTGGACGACATGGAGGCTATGCAGGACGAGTGTGTGGCCTGTTCGTTGTGACCTCGCGCGAGGCGGTATAATACCATAACGAAAATCGGATAACTGTCAGTATGGAAACCGCACGCCCCCTTCGCGGCGAAGCGTAGCGGTATAGGCATCGCCTTGTTTAGGTAGTATAAGAGAGTAGATAAAAGAGGCTAGGAGGCTCGCTTGCGATTTTCATGGGGAGAAATTCGAGCCAGAGCCGCCACCTTTGCCGATGAATGGAAGGATGCCTCTTACGAGAAGGGCGAAACGCACAGCTTTTACAACGATTTGTTTGAAGTATTCGGGGTAAAGCGACGCAAGGTCGCCAGCTTTGAAGAGCCAGTAAAATTGCTAGGGGCGAAAAGAGGCTTCATCGATCTGTTTTGGAAGGGTGTCCTGCTCGTTGAGCAAAAGAGCAAAGGCCGCAGTCTTCTGCCTGCTAAAACACAAGCTCTCGATTATTTTCCCGGACTAAAGGACGACGATCTTCCGCGATACATTCTTCTGAGCGACTTTCAGAGCTTCGAGCTGCATGATCTGGAAGAAGATGCGCCTCCAATCAAATTTAAATTACATGAGCTGCCAAGTCACGTAGAGGCATTCGCCTTCATCCTTGGCGTCCAAAGACGAACATTTAAAGACCAAGATCCGGTAAATATCAAAGCTTCAGAAATTATGGGGGAGTTACATGACGCTTTGAAGGCATCTGGATACACAGGTGAGGATCTAGAGAGATATCTCGTTCGGCTCTTGTTTTGCCTATTTGCCGACGATACGGGCATTTTCGAGCCAAGGGATATCTTCTCCGAACTTATCCGCGACCGGACACGTGATGACGGCAGCGACGTAGGTCCTTGGATACAAACCCTGTTCGAGGTCCTGAACACGCCGGAGAAGCAGCGGCAAACCAAACTCGACGCTGATCTCAAACAATTCTCGTATATAAATGGTGATCTCTTTGCTGCTCGACTTCCCGTTGCGGCCTTCGATAAAGATATGCGCGAGAAGCTTTTAGTCGCATGTGATTTTAAATGGGATGCGATTTCTCCGGCTATCTTCGGCTCGCTGTTTCAATCGGTAATGAACGCCAAGGAGCGCCGAGCTGCTGGCGCGCATTACACAACAGAAAAGAATATTCTAAAACTTATTCAGCCTTTATTTCTGGACGAGCTTTGGGCGGATTTCGAGCGTCTTCGTCAACGGCGCGATACCAGTAAGAATAAGCTGCTTAGAGAGTTTCAGGACAGGCTTGCGGGCCTACGTTTCCTCGACCCGGCCTGTGGGTGCGGCAACTTTCTTATTATCGCATACCGTGAGCTACGCGTCCTCGAAACCGAGGTCTTGAAGGCCCTTAACCCCAAGGGGCAACGGCAACTTCTCGATGTCGCATTGCTTTCTAAAGTCGATGTGAATCAATTCTACGGTATCGAGATTGGTGAGTTTCCTGCACGGATAGCCGAAGTCGCCTTGTGGATGATGGACCACATCATGAATGTGCGCCTGTCATTGGAGTTTGGTCAAGCTTATGCGCGTATTCCCCTTGTCGCCTCCCCCCACATAAGGCACGGCGACGCGCTTGAAGTAGATTGGGCAGCTTTGCTTTCTCCGGCAGAGTGCAGTTACGTCCTTGGCAATCCGCCCTTCATCGGGGCTAAATACCAAACAGATGAACAGCGTGGTCAAGTCAGGCGAATAGCAGCTTTAGGAGGCTCTGGCGGTACACTCGATTTCGTAGCCGCTTGGTTCTTGAAAGCTGGAGCCTATGTTGGAAAAAGCACAGCAACGATTGGCTTCGTTGCTACGAATTCAATCACACAGGGCGAACAAGTCGCGCAGCTTTGGCCTTTACTATTCGATCGCTACAAATTGGAGGTCGCTTTCGCGCATCGTACTTTTGCATGGGGTTCTGATGCTAGAGGTGTCGCGCACGTTCATGTGGTCATTATCGGATTAGCAAAAGCAGGTCATGAGCCTAAGACGAAGCGGCTGTTTAGTTACAGTGATATCAATGGCGATCCAATAGAGAGCGGACATCAAGCATTGTCGCCATATCTGTTCGACGCGAGCGGACTCTCGAATAGACACTTGGTCATTGAAGAAACTTCAAAGTCATTGTGTGATATGCCTAAGATGATAATTGGTTCAAAGCCTATAGATGGCGGATATCTCATATTCGATGACGCAGAACGCGATGATTTTCTTTCGAAAGAGCCAAGCGCCAAGAGATTTATGCGCCCATTCATCGGTGGGGTTGAATATCTTCATTCGCGCGGCCGTTCAATACTTGCCTTGCAAGATGCGACTCCTAGCGAGCTTAGAAATATGCCTCTTGTTATCAAACGGCTCAAAGAGGTCAGAGAGTACCGCAGAGGTGAAAGGCCAGCTAAAAAGAAGGCAGATACCGAACCTAAGCCCCCTGGCATTTCAGCGCGAAAGTTAGCCGATACACCTGCTCAGTTTCACGTGACAGTATTGCCTGTCGCGCCATTTTTGGCTGTTCCCGAAAATAGTTCAGAAACACGTCAATATCTCCCTATTGGCTGGCTCGAGCCTCCGATCATACCTAGCAACAAACTGCGCTTTATAAAAGATGCGGACCTCTGGCATTTCGGAATTCTCACATCACGAATGCATGTTGCTTGGCTTCGTTATGTCGGCGGAAAAATTAAAAGTGATTTTCAGTATTCTATTGGGATCGTATATAATGCGTTTCCTTGGCCTACAGTTGCAGAAAATCAGCAAACTAAAATTAGAACATTAGCTAAAGCCATCATTGACAATAGGAACAAATTCGAAGGATGCACGCTAGCGGAACTCTATGACTCAACGATCATGAAGCCTCAGCTTTTGAAAGCTCATCAAGCTCTCGATGTTGCTGTTGATAGGCTCTATCGAGGGACGGCATTCACTAGTGATAGAGAGCGCGTTGAGCATCTGTTTGGCGTCTACGAAAGGATGACGGCTCCGCTTGAGGTTATTGCTGCCGCCCCCAAGCCACGCCCGCGTCAGCGATAGGCGATTGTCCGCCGAATGTGCAGCAATTTAGGCTCGTTAGCCGCCTCTGGGCGGCGTGTTCGTTAGATGGTTGGGCTGACCAGAAATCTGACCCTTAAGACCCCCGCCCGCAGATAGTCCGTGCAAGGCGCTTCTATGGGTGATAATGTCCTTTATCATCTATAAGGGAGTTGAGCATGGCGGGATGGCGTGAGAGGCGGGTGCGCGAGCGTGCGTACAAGATCTGGGAAGAGAATGGCCAAGGCCATGGGCACGATCTTGACCATTGGCTGCGTGCCGAGGTTGAGACCGCGCCTTTCATGAAGATCACGTTTGATAGCAATGCTTGGCAAAAAATTGTGGTTCCAGAAAGATTTCCAAAACATGAGGACAATCAGATATTTCGAAATATACGACAAGCGGTTCTGGATAATGAGATAAAAGGATACATTGTTGAGACCGTAACAACCCTTGAAGCCATTAAACGAGTAGATAGAGCAGAATATTTTTCATCTCGGACGAGCAAGACACAAATTGATGAGAGCATTACGCCTGACGGCCGTCTGAAAATAAGTTTCAAGTTGGGTCCAGATGACAGTCATCATCCCGGTCTAATGCCAGTTCTGGAAGATCGCTTGAGTGAGGCATTCAAAATCGGGTTTAAGTTTCTCAAGATCCCCCGGGTCGGCATGCCAGGGCCAGCTTTAGTTCGTGACCCCCAAAATTACTCAACAGAAAGTTCCGTGGAGATGGGGAAAAGGCAAGATAAAACCTTTGCTGCGCTCCGTGTGATCGAGCCAAGAGGGGTGGGGAAAACACAGGTAGATGATATAGGCAATAAAATATCTGCCGCTCACGGCTTAAGTGGTCCTTGGTTTGAAAATCTTGGAAAAGCCACACCACAGGAAGCTCGTGATATAGCGGATGCTGTAGGGGAATGGGCGGATGGAGATTCAATAGCTGCACATATTGGCTATGAGAATGATTATTTTTGCACTGAAGATCAGGGCATCGAAGCTGGCGTGTCCATTCTAAATGCTGAGAATAAGTTGTGGCTGGAGAAAACGTATGGAGTAAGATTCGTTACGATTAAAGAACTTGCAAACCTTCTGTGAACCAGCTCGCCACCCTCGCCAGCTATCCCGCCCCTGTCCTGGTGGCAGCGGCGGGCGACCGCGCCGCCTACCGCTTCCTGGAATTCTTCACGGCGCAGATCAGGAACCCCAACACCCGGCGGGCCTACGCCAAGGCGGTGGGCGAGTTCTGCGCTTGGTTAGAAGGGTACGGTCTGCCATCCATCGCGGCCGTCAGCTCGATCCACATCGCCGCCTACGTCGAGGAGTTGGGCCGCCGTCATAGCGCCCCCACGGTCAAGCAGCGCCTGGCCGCAATCCGGATGATGTTCGATTGGCTGGCGACCGGCGGCGTGCTGCCGTTCAACCCGGCCACCGCCGTCCGGGGGCCGAAGCACGTGGTCAAGCGCGGCAAGACCCCGGTCCTCGCGCCGGAGGAGGCGCGGGCGATCCTCGACGCTATCGACGCCACCACGCCCATCGGCCTGCGCGACCGGGCGCTGATCGGGCTGATGGTCTACACCTTTGCGCGGGTCGGCGCGGCGACCGCCATGCGGGTCGAGGACGTTTACGTGCAGAACCGCCGCCTGTGGGTCCGGCTGCACGAGAAGGGCGGCAAGGTCGTGTCCCTGCCCTGTCACCACAACCTGGAAAGCTACCTGCACGCCTACCTGGACGGGACCGGCATTGCCGGAGACGCCAACGGTCCGCTGTTCCGCTCGATCCGGCGGGGCACATCCGAGCTGACGCGCACAGCGCTCGCGGGCAACAACGCCTACGCGATGGTGCAGCGGCGGGCCGAGGCGGCCGGCATAGCCACGAAGATCGGGAACCACACCTTCCGCGCGACCGGCATTACGGCCTACCTGAAGAACGGCGGCACGCTGGAACGCGCCGCCGCCATCGCCAATCATGCTTCAACACGTACAACCCAGCTTTATGATCGACGTAACGACGACATCAATCTTGACGAGATTGAGCGCATCATGATTTGAAGTCATCTGATGGGCTATTGGAGAAATGTTACTTCGAAGCTTGCTTCCGCCTCAAAACCCCAGAATTTTATCAGTAGCTTATACGGCTCATTTTCTTTCAACAATTTGCCATTCAAACTTACAACGTAATCAGACCTGATAGTTTCTCCTGCCTTCAGAGTTCTATTTTGTGTTATAGAACTGCACATGCCATCTTTCTCGGACTCTATCAAAGCGCCTTTGCTGTCCATCAAATCCCAGTGATGTATTTCACAGGGATTTGCAGCATAAAGTTGTTCATCTTTGCCTGAATTATTTTTCAAAATAATGACAGCCGTAGCTTTGGCAGATAGTTTGGTTGGTAGTGGGATCATTTTATTGACTGTCACAATCTTTGGAAAATCAACTTGCATATCGAAGTTGGGTAAGATTGACGCGCTTATCTTCGGAGAAGCATTAATGCCTGTGACCGAATTTTCTTTCGGAACAGGAAACGGATCGCCATCGCCCATGTCAAATCTCCTTCGGCACCAAACCGACAAAGGCCATACTGCATAAAATGCTAGGGTTGGATAGATAGGACGCTATACCTGCGCCTGCTCGGCAAATTTGGTATGACAAGACTCGGGAATGAACGGATGACAGACGGTCGAGAACAGCAACTGCTAGCCGAAGGAGCCGATGCCGATTGCTTTTGGGAGGCGGCGCGAGCCACCGGCACCGCCCGCGCCAACGCCCTAAAGGCGCAGGCCGCCGAGGGGGGCTTGCATTTCCGGGCCTACTTGCCGCCCGAACTGGCGACGTGGCTTCTCGACCGGATCGTGGAAGGTGTCTTCATCTCCCCATCCGAGGCGGTGTTTGTGATGCTGGACGAGCAGCGCGATCTTCAGCAGCACACGGACCTGCGCAAGGAACTCTTGGACCGCACCTTGCAGGCGTCGCTGGATGATCCAGCCCCCCACATACCGGGGGAGGAGTTTTTCGCAGCGTTGAAGGCAACGTCCGCTGATCCCCGGCCGGACCCGGCCATCTGGGAAGCCGAGGCCGCGCCGCTGATAAACCCTCCTTCCGAAAAATCTTGAATTTGTACGGCAAATTGTCGTACACTGGGTGAAGGAGGGCTCATGACGGAAGCCGCATCACGCAACGCCAGACTGGAAACGAGGATCGCGCCCGATACCTTGCAGCTCGCCAAACGGGCCGCCGAGATCGAAGGCCGCAGCCTCAGCGACTATGTCGCGACCGCCCTTGACGCCGCCGCGCGCCGCACGATTGAGGAAACCCATATCATCCGGCTGTCCGCCGAGGGGCAGCGCGCTTTCGTCGACATGCTGTTGAACTCGCCGCCGCCCAACGAGGCGCTACGCCGAGCCCAGGCGCATCATCGGCGTCTGATCGGACCTGCGTGAGCGGACCACCTTTCACCGTCCAGCCGCTTGGCATCCAGGACCGATCGGCCTTCACCTGCGGCGTCGAAGCGCTGGATCGGTATCTTCACTCACAGGTCGGACAGGACGTGCGCCGCCGCGTGACGGCCTGCTACGTCGCCGTCGAAACGGCTACCGGGGAGATCGCCGGCTACTACACCCTATCCGCATCGGAAGTGCTGCTGGCCGACATGCCGGCCGAACTGGCCCGCAAACTGCCACGCTACCCCGGACTGCCCGTAGCTCGTCTCGGCCGCCTTGCCGTCGCTCGGAAGCACCAGGGCCATAAGCTCGGCGCCGCATTACTCCTGGACGCGGCTGCCCGCGCGACCCGCTCCGAGATCGCGGTGTTCGCGCTGGTGGTCGATGCCAAGGACGATCAGGCGGTGGCTTTCTACCGCCATCACGGTTTTCAACCGTTTGGCCCGACCGACCGGCAACTCGTCGCGCCGATCGCGACGTTCAAGGAAATCCTGATCTGAGCGAGATAGCCAACCTATTCGGTACGATGGCCCCTTGGATGATAAGCGATCAGTTTATGACCGCCGCACCGATAGAAGTTATTCAAACCCCTAATTCGTCCGCGAGTCGCTGCAAAGCCGCCTGGAATTTGCTTTCCCATTCGTCCGGCAGCGCGATCACAACATTAAAGGCATAGTCGCCTTTCGGGCCGGATGCCAGCATGTTGTCGATGAAAGCAGGTATCTTCAAAATCTCAGCAATGTGCATCCCAGCCGCACCCGGCAGCAGTGAAACAACTTCGGAAAAAATATCGTCGGTATTTGCGGCGCGAACCCGTTCTTCCCACGCCAGAAGTCTGTCGCATCCATCCGCGATGTAACCACACACGTTCCGAATTTCATCGACCGAACCAGGTTGACCTGGAGGCCCCCAAGACTTGCCTAACTCGTCATTGACGAGACCTACAAGCGCTTGGATCTGGTTTGAAAGCTCTTCGAACTGAGTCGATGACCAGAGAAAAAATTCGTCGGTTTTGATCGCGGTCTTCGTGGGAAAGTACAAGCTGCGTCGTAGATCTTGATACCGGCGCTCCGTCGGTCCGACCCAATCGTGGATCAGCTTTCCCGTGAGCGCGTACTCCCAGAAATCCGGCTGATCGCGGATGATCTTCTCGGCTTCAGCGCTCAACGATCTGTTCATAGCAGCCTCCTGAAAGAACGTGCGGCCGATGATCTCAAAGACGTGCCCTGATCCAGTCCCAGACACGTTTGTTCAGCCAGCCGCGATATTGTCCGCGGTGAAGCTTTGATACAAACAATCGGTCGGTCGTATCGAGTTTTCGGCGAAGAAATTCGCTAACTTGGGATGAATTGTGCGATGTTGAAATAAATCGAACGCTTTCTAATCCAAGATCCCGGCAGTTATCGTAGCGTTCGAGCTGAGCGATGAACGCGTCCCGCGCCTCGTCATAGTCATCCTTTTCGTCATTGAGGTTCCAAGTCACCACATAAACGGCCAAACTTGCCTCCTCGCATGTCAAGCGATCCGGCAAGCGTTGAGCTTCGCGGAACGGAGCATGAACGCGTGTGGCTCGTTATGGTTCAACTCTATTTTGAATTTTCTACCTAATCGAATCTTTAACTGATAGCTATCAGATATCTTTTTTATGGCTTGCCACTCGCTCTAGCAACACCAGGGCCTTTTCCAGCGTTTCGCCCAGACCCCACTCGTTCGCGTCGGCGATCGCCGTCAGACCATCGATCGTCTCCTGCTTGAGCTTCACATTGAACTGGACGTTGCGGCCCGTGCGGCGGCGGCGCTGCTGGACCGGCGCTTTCGGCAACGCTGCCCCGGCCTTCACAGGCTCTCGGCTGCGGAAGCCCGCGGCCTCCGCAGCCCGCCTCGCCTCCTCCGGCTTCGGCTTGTCGTTGGCCGGCCGCTTCGGCTTCGCGAATTCAGCCGGGTCGAGGTTGTCCAGCTCGTCGCCGAACCCGAGCGATGCGCGTTCCTTCGCTTCCATCACGCCGCCTGCCTTTCAGCGGCAGCGGCCTTGAGGCGCGCCACGACCTCGCCCGCGAACTCGCGGGCGTTCTCGACCGCCTTGTCGAGGTTGCTTACCTGGGACGGGTTAAGGCTCGCCAGCGTGCCGCCGTAGTCGAACAGGTCGCGGTAGGCGGCGCGCTCGACGATCGCGGTCGCGAAGATGTCGATGCCCCCTGCCCTCAACTGCTCGGCCACGTTCCTGAGTGCCCGCGTCGTGACGGCGGCCCCGGTGCGCGTCAGGACGACCGCGTGGGCGATCTTCCTGCGGGACATCTTCTCCTGGTTCCGGATCAGGCGGAGCGTCTTGGCGCCCCCCTTCGCGTCCATGCTCGATCCCTGGATCGGGATCACCACCAGGTCGGCCATCCCGATCGTGTTGGAGACCATGAGCGACGCCGTGCCCTCCAGGTCCACGATCACGAACTGCGCCTCGCCTTCCGCCGTCTCGATCGCGTCCACGACCGTATCCTCAGTCACGTCCGCGACGATGCGGATGCTCTCCGGTTTTCCCGGAAGCTTCGCCCACTGGGAGATCCAGCGCTCAGGATCGGCGTCGATCACGGTGACGGCCGCCCCGCGGGCGGCAAGCTCGGTCGCGAGGAGGAGGGCAGTCGTGGTCTTGCCGGCCCCTCCCTTGGGGTTGGCGAAGGCGATGACGGGCATGAAAAATTCCTTGGGGCGGACCGCCCCGGCTTGAAATTCGAATCAACTCCCAAAAGCTTAACAGGAAGCTATCAGGTAGCGAAAGGATAACGTCATGCATCCTGGAAGCTATCCGATACCAAAAAGATATCCGATAGCTACCGCCTATTTATGCCGTTTCTCGTGGCCACGACCATAAGAATATTTGTGAAAAACGCTTATTTTTGCTATGATCAGGACACGAGGAGGTGCCCGATGGCGACCATGACCGTGTCCCTGCCCGATCCCATGAAGGAATGGATCGAGGCCCAGATCAAAGGCGGCGATTACGCCAGCGCGAGCGACTACGTCCGCGACCTCGTGCGCCGCGACCGCGAGCGCAGAGGCCATCCCGAGCTGACGATCGACGATCTGGGCCGGATCGTCGACGAGGCCCGCGCGAGCGGCGTCAGCACCAGGAGCGTCGCCGACATCATGGCCGCCGCCAAGAAGCGTGCGCTGGCGACCGGGCCGCTGAATGAGTGACTACACCCTCACACAGAGGGCGGAAGCGGACCTGTTCGACATCTTCGTCTACGGCTACCGGCAGTTTGGCGTCCGCCAGGCGGAAGCCTATGCAGCGAGCCTTGAGCACGCCTTCCGGCTTCTGGCCGACAATCCCGGGCTCGGCAGGAAGGCAGAGGCTATCAGGGCAGGCGTTCGCCGGCACGAGTGCGCCTCCCATGTCATCCTGTACGAGCCGGCCGACAGCGGCGTCCTGATTTTGGCCGTCGTGCACGGCCGCAGCGTCGAGCGCCTGGCGCTGTAGGGTGGGCGTCGCCCCTTGCGGGGCCGCGCTCTACGCGCCGGCCGCGCCGGCTTCCCGAACTCGCTGCCGCGATTTCGGCCCTTCGGGTGACGATCGCTGACGCGGCGCCAGCCTGTCCGACCCGTAGACCAGAGGCCGCTAATATGAGGCTTTCGGGGATCGCCGGAAGCGAGAAAGGTGGGCCCGGCAAAGCTCTGTAAAACAACGGCTTTCCGGAGCGCCAAACGGGCCGCAGGCCGCGTACTATGAGGTTTCCGGGGAACTATGAAGCGGAGAAGCGAAAAATTTCATTTTTGCGCTTCATAGTTTGGCGGTATGCTCAAGCTCCATGGGCGACTCCGCACCAGCAGAGGGAAAGGTCTTCACCCTCGCCATCACACCGAGAAGCCGCGAGGCCATCAAGCCGGCCGAGCTGATACAGGTGACGGGCCATCACGAGCTGACGCTGAACGCGCGCCGCTCGATCACCATCCTCTGGCACAACGCCCATGTGCAGGGCGTCGAGGAGGGCAGGGACTACACGATCGAGATCGACGACCTGAAACCGGATGGCCACAAAGGCTACGAGATGGTCGAGGAGGCCGTTGAAGCCCTGATGCGGACGATCATCACGGTCCGCATGTCGAACGGCACCACGCGCCGCGTTCAGTTCCTCGGCGGCAACGACATGGACAGCCCGGACCGGCCAGCAGGCGTCCTGACCTACAGCTTCGACAAGCGCTTGGTGGAAGTCCTCAAGAGTTCGATCATCTGGGGGAAGATCCAGATCCCCGTCCTGATGGCGTTCACCTCGAAATACGCGGTCAGCCTCTACGAGAACGCCTCGCAGTTCGCCAACCTCGAATTTAAATCCTTTCAGGACTACAGCCTCGACGAGTTCCGGGAGATGCTGGGCGTCCTGCCGGGCCAGTATAAGACCTTCGGCGAGCTGAACATGCACGTCCTGAAGCCGGTCCTGGCCGAGGTCAACGCGCTCGCGCCCTTCACCATGGCCGTGCTGCCGACGAAGCAGGGCAAAAAGGTCACCGGCATCCGCCTGTCCTGGTGGAAGAAGGACGCGGACGCCCTCAAGGACGCCTGGGACGAGCTACAGCGACCGAAGGTCGGAAGAAAGGCCCGCCTTGGCGGGACGGTCGAGCGGGTCGGGGAGCCAATGCCGAGCGTCGGCCGGCTCCTGCGTCAGGATCGCAAGCGCCGGGCCGCTTCCCCGGAAACCTCATAGTTGCGCCTTCGGCGATGCGGCCAAGCTGGGAAGGGCAGGGGCGCGCCCTGTGGATAACCCTGTGGGAAAGTCAGCGCAGCTTCCCCGAAAACCTCATAATAGCGCCCCGGAAACCTCATAGTACGCCCCGAAAACCTCATAATAAGGGGCCGATTCTCCCCGGAAACCTCACAGGAGTCCCCGAATCCCTCATATTAAGATCGCTAACCCTTTGTTAATAAATGCCGATCAGCGCCTGAATCTTAGAATCTTTTGAACATTAGAATCAAAAAGAACGGAAAAGCACCCCCAGCCTGTCAAGTGCCACAGACCAGGACCAAGATAAAATCGGCATCGGCCTTCGGCCGATCGGTTGAATCGGAATCCGGCCGCGAAGCGGCCGGATGAGTTTTTGGTTTTGCAACCCGTGCCAACCAGCCTGCCACATCGACCGCCTTCATGCCGTCAACCCCACAAGGGGGTATGACGGCGGCGGTCGATGTGGCCGACAGGCGGCATCGGGACAAGGGACATCGATCCCAGCGCGCCC
>NZ_JAUYZI010000066.1 GCF_030700245.1 Methylobacterium amylolyticum | reverse complement strand
CGTCAGACACTCGCGCGTGAACTCGTCCACGACGTTGAGCATCCGGAACTTGCGTCCATCGTGGGTGCGCGCCTCGACGAAGTCGTACGACCAGACGTGGTCGCGGTGCTCTGGCCGCAGCCTGATGCAGGAGCCGTCGTTGTCCCAGATCCGGCTGCGCTTGGGCTGCCGGGCCGGCACCTTCAGCCCCTCCCGCCGCCAGATCCGCTCCACGCGTTTGTCGTTGACGAACCACCCGGCCGCCTTCAGCAGCGCCCCGACCTTCCGGTAGCCGTACCGGCCGTACTGTTCCGCCAGCGCGACGAGGTCGGCCGTCAGCGCCGCCTCGTCGTCTCTCCCCCGCGGCACCTTGCGCTGCGTCGAGCGATGCTGCCCGAGCGCCCGGCAAGCCCGGCGCTCGGACACGTCCATCGTCCCCACGATGTGCTCGACACACGCACGTCGGCGCGCGGGGCTCAGAAGTTTCCCCGGGCGGCCTCCTGCAGGATCAGCTTGTCCAGGGTGAGATCGGCAATCGCCTTCCGCAGCCGCTGGTTCTCGACCTCCAGGTCCTTCATCCGTCGGACCTGATCGCCCTTCAGACCCCCGTACTCCTTGCGCCAGCGGTAGTACGTCACCTCCGTCACGCCGATACTGCGGATCGCCTCGCCGACGCTCTGGCCCTGGCCGACTAACACGTCCACCTGCCGCAGCTTGGCGATCACGTCCTCAGGCTTGTGTCGCTTCGTCCCCATCCGTCCGTCCTCGTCTTGGCCCACAGGCCATACCAAAGGGCGGACCACTCACAGGGGGGCGGATCACCTTCCGGGATGTGCGCGCGATCCTCACGCAACTGGCGAATCCCGAGATCATCCTGACGTTCAGCGTCGATTGGATCATCGACTATCTTACGACGGAGGACGAATTCCTAAAGGCCGTGTTGCCGCTCGAACTCGGCGTTGACCAAGTACGAGAGATGCTGACCGTCCGCGACAACGGGGGCCGGGAGGCGCGCTGGCTGATCCAGAACCTCCTCTACCGCCACCTCCAAGAGCGAACCGGCGCGCCGTACTACACGTGTTTCTTCATCCGTTCACCCAGGAGCCATCGTACCTACTGGCTGGTGCACATCTCGAAGCACCCGCGCGCCCGCGACGAGATGGCCGTGCGTCACTGGGGCCTGACGAACCACTTCATCCATCACGGCCAGCCCGGCACCCAGATGCTGGGCTACGATCCCGGCCGATCCCTCGGGCAGATCCCGATGGATTTCCTGTTCGACGACGACGCGAGCACACGTTCCCACGCCGCGCTGATGGAAGAACTGCCCGAGCGCATCTTCCGCCCCGAGCAGATCGCGGCCGGCGGCGTCACGCTGGGCTCCCTGTTCACTGGGATCTGCAACACCACGCCCGCCACAATTGATCTCGTGTCGAAGGCACTGGTCGGCCTGCGTGCCGAGGGCGAGGTACAGATCACGACCCGTGACGGTCGGGAACGCCCGCGTAGCGCGACCTGCGCCTGGGACGATATCATCCTGCCGGCCCGACAACGCTCGCTCTTCAGCGCGGTCTGGCCGGTCAGGAAGGAGTAGGCTTGCACCCGCTTGCCAATGACGGCAAGCCAAATTCGCCGCTGACCAAGGGCGGCAAGGTCGGGGCGAGCGCGCTCGGTGACAAGGAGGTAGCGCGGGTGTTCCGTAATCTGGCTGTGGGATCAGCCGCAGCGACGAAGGGGTCCGGGCATTAGGACGCGACGCGGCGGGCGACCTCCCGGATCTCGGGCTGATGCCGCTCCAAGACCCCGCGCGGCGCCTCGGAGGCGTTGACGGGAAGATGCCATCGATTCGCGATCTGGATCGCCTGTGGCGCGCCGAGCCGCGCAGCCTCGGCGTAAGGCCCGGATCCAACACCAGCTCGTCAACATTGCACGCCGTCCGGAACCGAAGGTAGCGACGGGTTCGAGATCACCATCGTGCTGGCCCTTGGACTTTCAGAGGGTCAACGCCTCAAAAAGCCTTCAGCACCGAACCTGCGGAAGAACCCCGTACCGATGCTGTTTGACAGCCGGTCTCGATCGCGCGGATCTCCTCGCAGATCGCCAGCATCGCGTCGCAGAACCGGTCGATCTCGCCCTTGGTCTCGGACCCGGTCGGCTCGATCATCAGCGTGCCGGCCACCGGCCAGCTCATCGTCGGCGGGCGGAAGCCGCAATCGATCAGCCGCTTGGCCACATGCGCTCCTTCGCCACCCTCGCGACGAGGCCCACGCCCCCAGGGTCGCCTCGATCGGAGTCCCCGCCGTCCGCGATGCGCGAAGCATGGCCGCGCATCGAGGCGCCTCAAAACCAAACGCAACCGTCTCACTGGGGACCGATCCTGCGAGCGCCTCCCAGTCGCTGGATGAACTCCAGGGTTCGGCTTGCGAGCTCGTTCCGGGAACGGGGGTCGACCATCAGCGTCTTCGTGACGAGCGTCGGCAGGCTTGTCCCCTCCGCCTCTTCGGCGTCGGCTTCGTCGATGATCAAGCCGTCCACCAACCCCTCGTAATGTTTGGCTATGGACGCCGCCGTGCACGCGACTCCGAGCTCCTGCATGATCTTGGTCGTCGGTCCTTTGATCGCCTTGCCGCCTATGATCGGGGAGACCGCGACGGCGGGGACGCTGCGGTCGCGCAGGAGTTGACGGAGGCGCGGGATCGCCAGGATCGGATCCACGCTGAGATACGGATTCGATGGGCAGATGACGATGCCGGCCAGCGTATCGTCAGCGAAAGAGCTCTCCGCGCCGGTCGAGACCGTGGCCCGGTCCGCGCCCTCGAAGCGAAGTGCTTCAACCCGGGGGCGGCACTGCTGTTCGACGAAGTACCTCTGGAAGTCCAGCGTCTGTCCCGGCGTGACGACCTTGGTTCGCAGCCGATCGTCCGTCGCCGGTATGATGCGGGCAGGGATCGAGAGGCTCGCCGCGATATCGGCCGTGATCGCCGAAAGGGTTTCGCCCGATCCAAGTCGATGCGTCCTCACGACATGCAGTGCCAGATCAAGATCGCCCAACTGAAACCAAGTATCTCCGCCAAACTGGCCGAGGGCATGCATGAAATTCCAGGTCTCCCTGGCGCGCCCCCAACCGCGGAACTGGTCGTTGAGACTCGATAGAGTGTAGAGGACGGTATCGATGTCCGGACAGATACGAAGGCCGAGATGATCGAAATCGTCACCAACGTTCACGATAAGGGAAAGGCGATCCTGCAGATGATGCTGAAGTCCCGATGCGAGTTTCGCGCCGCCGACGCCTCCGCATAACGCTACGAATGCTGATCTCGCCTCCTCCAAGCCACTGGGAAGTGGCGCAATTTCGTCGTCCGCTGCGGACATCCACAGAGGCTCCTGAGGCAGGCTCCTGAGCGAGCGAATTGTTCGAGCGACTGGATCAAGAAGCCATCCATTGCCGGACATCGGTCATAGTACGAAATGCATGATCGCCGTCGTACGAGGGGATGGGAGCGGTGGGTCCCCCGGGTCGGGACGGCTCGCCGTACAGGGTCGTTCGACGACGGGGCGTACGGCCTGCGGAGACGATGATCCGCTCCAAGTCCGCGGGCGTCATCTGTGAGCCGTGCGAGGCTCCTGCCGAGCGAGAGATCGTCTCGTCCATCAGCGTGCCGCCGAGGTCGTTGACGCCGGCCATAAGGGCCAGGCCGACGCTCTCGGGCCCGAGCTTCACCCAGGAAGCCTGGATGTTGTTGATCACCGGCGCCAGGACGAGCCGCGCCACCGCATGCATCAGGATCGTCTCCCGGAAGGTCGGACCGCGCCGCGAGCTGCCTTTCAGGTAGATCGGCGCCTCCATGTGCACGAAAGGCAGGGGCACGAACTCGGTGAACCCGCCCGTCTCGCATTGCAGCTCGCGGATGCGCATCAGGTGGCGCGCCCAGTGCTCGTACCGGTCGACGTGCCCGAACATGATCGTCGCCGTCGAGCGCAGCCCCGCCCGATGGGCCGCACGCATCACGGCCAGCCAGCGATCGGTGCCGATCTTGTCGGGGCACAGAACCGCCCGCACCTCGTCGTCGAGCACCTCGGCCGCCGTGCCCGGCAGGCTACCCAGTCCGCCGTCCTTGAGTGCTCCCAGGAAGCTCTCGATCGGCATCCCGAGGCTCTCGGCGCCTTGATGGATCTCGAGCGGCGAGAACGCATGGACATGGATGCCGGGCCGCTCGTCCTTCACGGCGCGCAGGATGTCGATGTAAGTCTGTCCGGTATAGGCGGGGTGGATGCCACCCTGCATGCAGACCTCGGTCGCACCGCGGTCCCAGGCCTCCGACACGCGCTGCCGTATCTCGGCCAGCGGCAGGTCGTAGGGCCGGCCCCGGAGGTTCTCGCTCAGCTTACCCTTCGAGAAGGCGCAGAACTGACACTTGAAGTAGCAGACGTTCGTGTAGTTGATGTTGCGGGTTATGACGTAGCTGACCGTGTCGCCGTTCGCGCTACGCCGTACGTCGTCGGCGGCGGCGCACACGGCGGCGAACTCGGGCCCGCGCGCGCGAAACAGCGCCGCGATCCCGGCTTCGTCCGGCACCCTTCCCCGGCCCAGCTCCGCGAGCGCGCGCGCCACGGGCGTGGTCGCTGCGAGAGCGGCGGCCCCGCCGTCGATCCAGCGCACGTCGGCGGCGGGCGCAGGCACCTGGTCGCCCGGCCACCAACCGTCCGTGCGCGGCCAACCATCGGCATCGACCAGCGGGAGGAGGCCGCGTCCGAACGCCGGGCCCAGCCAGCGCCCCGGTTCCCTGGCGTATGCGGGATAGATCGCCAACCGCTCCGCCAAGAATTTGCCGGCCACGGCAGTCGCCGCCCGCAGTGCGTCCAGATGCGGCCAAGGCGCCTCCGGATTGACGTGGTCGGGCGTGACCGGCGAGACCCCACCCCAGTCGTTCACGCCGGCCGCGACGAGACCGGGCAGCATCCCGGGACTCAGGTTCGGGGGTGCCTGCAGGTTCATCGAAGGATCGAAGATCAGCCGGGCAAGCGCGATCGTGCGCATGTGCTCGGCATCCGACATCGGTGGGGCTTCGGCCATCCGCGTGCCTGGCTTCGGTCGGAAGCTTTGGATTATGACCTCTTGAAGATGGCCGTGGGCCTCATGGATCTCGCGCAGCGCAAGAAGGGCCTCGATGCGCTCGCGGCGATCCTCGCCGATGCCAACCAGGATGCCGCTCGTGAACGGTATCGACTGCTCGCCGGCGAGCCGGATCGTTTCCAGGCGAGCGGCCGGATCCTTGTCGGGGGAACCGTGATGCGGCCCGCCGGCCGCGCCGAGCCGGCGGGCCGTGGACTCCAGCATGATCCCCTGCGAGACGGTGACGGCCCTGAGCCCGGCGAGATCCGCCGCCGACAGCAGCCCCGGGTTGGCATGGGGTAGGAGGCCGGTTTCGCGATAGACCAGATCGCACATCGCGATCAGATACGAGATGGTCGTCTCATGACCCAGTTCCGAGAGCTGCCTCCGCGCCGCGCCGTAGCGCAGCTCGGGCTTGTCGCCCAAGGTGAACAGGGCCTCCCTGCATCCCGCTTCGCGACCTGCCCGCGCGATGGCGAGCACATCCTCGGGCGAGAGGAACGGAGCCTCCACGTGACGCGGGGAGGCGGCGAAGGTGCAGTAGTGGCAGACGTCGCGGCAGAGCCTGGTCAGCGGGATGAAGACCTTGCGCGAGAAGGACACGACCGCGCCGTGCGCCAGGTCGCGCCGTTCCGAGGCCGCCGCCATGAGCCGCGTGAGCGGCGCCGTCCGTGACAGCATGAGGGCCGCATCGAGATCGAGGCGTCCCTCGCCCCGTGCGAGTGCGTCGAGCAGATCGTCACTCATGGTACTCACAATCCGACGTGGTCGTGTCGTCCGCCAGGGGGCCGTTCGCGAGGAAGCGCCAAGTCTCGGTCGAGCGAGCCGACGAGGCGAGGAACCAAGCCAGGTCATCGTCGGTGTCGATGTCTCGCGCCACGCCCTCGAGACGGACGATCCGTGTGGCAACCCCCGCTTTGACGGCCTCGTGCACGTGCAAGCTCAAGCTATCCGGACCGAAGCGTGGCCTGATCGCATCCGGGGGACAGGCCAGCAGCCAGTTCGTGCCGCCGTCGCAATCCGCCGGCCCAAGGCTCACTCCCGGCACCCGGCAGCCGGCGAGCATGGCGTCGAGATCATCGGAGCGCAACGCCGGTAGGTCCGTCGGCAGGACCAGGACGCCGCGGGCCCCTGCCAGCAGGGCGTGGCGGATCCCCAGTTCGACGGCTTCGTTGAGCCCAGCCTCATCCCGTTCGCGCAGATGCGTCGCCCCATGCCGCGCGCACGCCCGCGCCGCACGAGGCTCGCGCGTCACCACGAGGGTTCCCGCCAATCCCCCATGGCCGGTGCACACGCGCAGGACGTCGTGGAACATGGCTTCCGCGAGTTCCGCGCGGAACCGAATGCCATGGGTCGGACCAAGGCGCGACTTCGCCGCCGCGAAGCGCTTGACCGGAAGCACCGCAAGGACCCCGTCGCCGACGGGGTTCGTCATCGCGCCGACGATGGTCCCCCCGGCCTTCGTCGGGATGCGATCCGTCATCGGAACATGTCGCTCGATTTGGGACGGATGAGCGCGGCTGCCGAGGCATCGGGCCCCCGTCCCTCCCAACCGCGCACGTGGATCACCGGACAGCCTTCGGCGGCCTGTCCCATGAGCAGGGAGGCCGCGGCGGAGAGTTCGTCGGCCACGGCGATCTCCGTCACGCGGAGCGTGCGCCCGAACAGGTCCGGCGAGCCGACAAGGCTGACCAGCGGGCACAGCCCGGCCGCCCCGAGGGCGACGCCCACGACGCCGTTGCGCCACGGACGCCCGAAGCTGTCGTTGACGACCACCCCGACCGCCGTACTCGCCCGACGATCGAGCTCGGCCTTGAGCCGGGCGGCCGAACCGTCGGGATCGTCCGGCAGCAGCAGGATCATCTCGCGACCGTCGGGATGCTGGATGTTCGACTGATCGATACCGGCGTTGGCCATGACGAAACCGAGCTTGTGCTCGACCACGATCACTCCCGGACCGACCCGGACGACTTCGGTCGACTCGGCGAGTATCGCCTCGACGAGCCGCGGATCCTTCCGCGCGGTCGCGGCGAGGTCCAGCGCCCTCGGACCTGCCTCGAACGTCGCGAGGTCGACGAGCCGGCCCTCCGACTTGGACACGATCTTCTGGGCGACCACCAGGATGTCGCCCGTCTGCAGGGTGATCTCGGCGCGGGCCAGCCCCCCCAGGATCAGGTCGGCGAGCGGGTCGCCCGGCTCGACGAGCGGGATGTCTGGCAACGCCGTACAGGTGATCCGTCGAAGCATGGCAACCCGTCAGTCGGGCTTCGACTCCGGCAACCCGGTGATGCCGATGCCGGCGCCGACCGCCTTGTAACGTCGGTTCATCCAGATGAGCACCGACGTCAGGGCCTCGGCCGCCGCCGAGTTGGCCAGGGTACCGGCTTCGAGCCCCCGTGTCGCGACGTCGCCGGCAAGGTCGGCGACGAGCCCGCGGGCCTCGGCGTCATCGCTGAAGACCAGGACGTCGCATTCGGCCTTCGCGCCGTCGTGCAGCTTCTTCGCCCCGACGTTGTGGAACGCCGAAACGACCCGGACGCCCGGGCCGAGCAGGCTCTGGGCCTCCACGGCTGCGGATCCGGCGGCGGGAAGCTTGACGACCGAGACCTTCGGCGGCGCGAGCGGGACCACGGCGTCTATCAGGATCTTGCCCACGAGAGCCTCGGCCACGCCGCGCAGGGTTTCCTCGTGGGAGCCGTAGGGCACGGCGAGCACGACGATGTCCGAGGCGCGCACGGCCTCGACGTATCCAGCCGTCGACACGGTGCCGCCGGTCTGCTCCGCGAGCGCCCGCGCCAGCGCCTCGCCCTTCTCGGGCGATCGCGAACCCAGGACGACGGCGTGGCCCGCCTTCGCCCAGCAGCGGGCGAGGCCACTGCCGAGATCGCCGGTCCCGCCGAGAATCGCGACCTTCAAACTGCCGTTCATGTTTAGGGCCCCCGCTGCGCTCCAAGCATCTATCGAGCCGCCGTCACATCAGACACGGATGTCCCGGGCCGGCTTCCGGTCGCGGGCCGCTGGGCTGCGGCCCGCGAGTTCAGGCAGTACCGGCAGACCGGGAGCGACGTTCGATGTAACGTCCTTTCCCGACGCGGTCGTCGCAAAGCATCCCATCGCGCAGCGCGAAGGCCCCCCGCGACAGCGTGTGGATCACCCGGCCCCTGACCTCCCAGCCGTCGTAAATCGAGAAGCCGGCGCTCGAATGCATGTCGCGCTCGCGCACGGTCCAGAGGGCGTCGAGGTCGACCACAGCCAGATCGGCGTCGAAGCCGACACCGATCCTCCCCTTGCCCGGCATTCCCATGATCCGTGCAGGGTGGCCGCTGAGAAGGCGAGCGATGGAGCCGAGCGGGAGGCCACGTCGGTGATGGCCTTCGCTGAGCATGATCGGCAGCAACGTCTCCATGCCCGGGAAGCCGGGCGAGGCCTTCCACACGCCGCCGATCTTCGCGGTCGCATCGCGGTGCACGTGGTCGGTCGCAACCGTGTCGATGGACCCGTCCGCCAGCCCCCGCCAGAGCGCCTCGACGTCCTCCGCAGCGCGCACCGGTGGGTTGACCTTCGCCTTGAGGCCCTGATCCGAATCGACGGTGTGGGTCAGGTACTGGACGCAGGTCTCGATCGTGAGCTTGGCGCCCAGGCGGCGTTGCGTCGTCGCCGCTTCCAGCCCGGCGCCCGACGAGCAGTGGACCATGTGGAAGCGGGCGTCGGACAAGCGGGCGAGAGAGGCGACCCTGTGAACCGCCTCCGCCTCCAGCAACGGGGGCCGCGAGTCGTTCCAGGCAGCCAGGCCGCCGGAGCCATCGGGATCCGCCCCGACGAGCCGGTCCCGCAGAACCCATCCCACCTCGATGTTCTCGCAGTGAGGGCAGACGATGGCGCCCGCCCGCCGCGTGGCCTCGAGCAGGCGGAACAGGAAACCGTCATCCGTGTCCGGCAGGCCGAGGCGCGCGCCTTCGCCGCCACGGTTGTACATGAACAGCTTGAAGGACGTGACACCGCGCTCCGCGACCGCACGCTCGACCTCGGCAAGCTGCTCTTCGGTCGCGACGACGAGGTGGAAGCCGAAATCGATGCGCGATCCTGCCCCGGCCGCCGCGATGGCCTCGTCCAACGGACCTGCCAGGTGCGGCCCGTCGGCGATGAGATACGAGACGAAGGCGGTGACGCCTCCCGCTGCCGCCGAGGCGGACTCGGCGTCGGCGTCGGCGGCGACGCGCGGCCGCGTGATGTCGCTGCCGTGGCCGAGGTGTATGTGGGCGTCGATCACGCCCGGCAGGACGACGAGGCCGCTCAGGTCGACACGGCTCGCGCCCTGGAGCGTGCCCGTGGCCGCAATTCCGGCGATCCTGCCGTCGCGGATGCCGAGGTCCACGATCTCCAGCGTCCCGTCCGGAAGGAGGGCGCGGCCGCCGGAGAGGACAAGGTCGAGTTCGGACGCTGGCATTCTAGGCCGCCCGGGATCAAACGCGCTTGCGGAAGATCATCGGCGCGAGCTGACGCATGACCTCGTCGCGGGGGGTGATGTTGGGGGCGAAGGGGATCGCCAGCACGACCTCGTCGACGCCGATCTTCTCCAATGCGTCGATCTGCGAGGCGATGTGCTCGGGGCTGTGGGAGAACGCGAAGCGCTCGACGAGTTCGGTCGGCACGAGACTCGCGAAATGCGCCTCGGCGCTGCCATGCTCCTCGTAATTGTACTCTTTCTTCACCTCGGCCGCCACTTGGCGTGTCAGGTCGCTGATCGGGCCCGGGATGTTGCGCAAGATGGCGCGGGCGACGTTGTACTTCACCGCTTCGGGATCGGGATGACAGGCCGCCCAAACGACCGTCTTCGTGGTGCCGACGGGGCGCTTGGCCTCCCGCTCGCCCGCCTGGAGCAGATCGATGGCCGCCTGGATAAGGTCGGGAGCCACCCCGTTCATGAGGATGCAGCCGTCGCCGATCTCGCCGGTGAGCGCCAGCATCTTCGGACCCGTCGCGGCGACGTAGATGGGAACGTGGCGTCCCGTGTGGTGGAGCTTGGCGAGCTCCCCCTCGCCGAATGCCACCTCCTCGCCGTCCAGGAGCGCCCGGCATCGGCGCACCGTATCGGCGAGCTCCTTCATCTTGGCGATTTCGAGGTTCATGGCCTTGAGCGCGCTGTCGCCGACGCTGATGCCGAGCGTGGCGCGCCCTTCCGTCAGTTCGGCGAGCGTGGCGAAGGCGGACGCCGTGACCGTCGGATGGCGGGTCAGCGGATTCGTGACGGCGGTTCCAAGACGGATCCGGCTCGTCGCAGCCCCGATGGCCCCGAACATCGTATAAACCTCCCTGAACAGGAGGTGGGAGTCCAGCATCCAGAGGGTATCGAAGCCGAGTTCCTCCGCAAGCTTGGCGCTCGCGATCACCTCGGAAGGCTTCTGGTTCGGGTAAACGCCAAGGCTGATCTTCATTGCGGCCGCCGCTTGCGAGATGCCTTGCGGTCCCGGGTGTCTCGCCGGGGACCGCGGGTTGAGATCGGACCGTCAGTGCGAGGCGACCGCCCCATAGAGATCGGGACGCCGGTCGCGCCACCAGGGGAATTTCTTGCGCATGGCCGAGACCTGCCCGACGTCGATCTCGCGAACGAGAAGCTCTTCTCGCTCGTTGCTTGCCTCGGCTACGATCATACCGCGCGGGTCCACGATCATGCTGCGACCGAGGTGCTTGCGGACGCCCTCCTGGCCGACCTTGTTGCAGGCGACGACGTAGACGCCGTTCTCGAAGGCTCGCGAGCGAAGGGCCAGTTCCCAGATCGAATTTCGGTGTTCCGGATCCGAATAGACGGAGAAGGCGATCGGCATGAAGATGATCTCGGCCCCTCCGAGCGTCAGCACCCGACTCGGCTCTGGGTAGAGTCGGTCATTGCAGATCTGCACGCCGATCTTGACTCCGTCCACGTCGAACACGGGCAGCGCCCCACCGGGGGTGAAATAGAACTTCTCGTAGCTGCCGGTGCCGCCCGACTTGCTGTTCGGGAAGTAAGCCGGGATGTGGGTTTTCCTGTAGGTGCCTAGCACCTTGCCCGACGCATCGGTCACCAAGGTCGAGTTGTAGTTGCCGGTGTTGGCGCGCTCGCCGAACGGCAAGACCAACGCGACCCGGGCGGCCTTCGCCGCATCGCGGATCGCGGTCATGGGCTCGCTGTCGACGGAGGTGAAGAAGCGATCGTTGTCCTCGATGAGCTGGTTCGGAAAGAACGGCGATAGGAACAGCTCGCAGAAGGTGAGGATGTTGACGCCCCGCTCCCCGGCGTCCCGAATCATCGAGACGGCCTTCGGAACCATCGACGACATGTCGTCGCTCTCGACGGACCCGGTCTGTGCAGAGGCGACCTTGATGATCCGGCTCATTCCGATTGCTCCGTCTCGCCACAATCCGATACCATGCGATCGTAATACGATACACGGGCTCTCGGCGTCAACCGTCGGCTGGAGCGGAATTGCGGCAGGCGTTGCGCACATATTGGGCACGCGACGCGCGTCCCTGAGTCGGAGTCGTCGGCGATCGATGGGACACCGTCCCGGACCTTGGGGACGAAGTCGCGGAACGTCGCTGAGCGCGGCGAAGGGCGCGGCGACGATCGCCCCGAAATGCGGGACCCGAGGCCGTTCGGCGGCTTGATTTCGATACACATCTATCGTATAACGATACTGCGCCGGCGTCCCGGATCATGCCCAGTCCGCTCTAAGCGCGAGCGTTGGCGAGCGCGGGCTGAATTAGAGAGCCACGTCATTGAGCAAGATGGCCTTTGCATACGATGCGGGCGATAAGCCGACCGTCGCGGTGATTGGAGGGGGAATCGTTGGGATCCTGGTTGCGTTGAAGTTTCAGCGCTCGGGATACAAAGTCATCGTGGTCGACAGGGGCTCGAAGGAGGCGCGCTGTTCCTTCGGCAACGCGGGAAGCCTGAGCCCGGGCTCGGTCGCGCCGCTTGGCATGCCGGGCGTCATAGCCAAAGTCCCGAGCATGCTTTTCGCGCCCGCCGCGCCGCTCAAGATCCAACCTCGCTATGCAGTGCAGGCGCTGCCCTGGCTGATGCGTTTCGTTTTCGCCTCGTCCCAGCGTCGCGTCCAGCGCATCTCGCACGCGCTGAGCGGTCTTCTGTCAGACTCTATCGAGCTCTATACTGCAATTCTGCGATCGATCAACGCGCAGGACATCATCCAGCGTCGGGGTCAGCTGCAGTTGTATCCCAGCGTCGATGCCCGCCGCACCGATGCCTCGGTATGGCAGCTTCGCCGCGACCGCGGCGTCACGGTCGAGGAGATCTCACGCGAGGAGATCCGGCAGCTCGAGCCGTCGATTGGGCCCCGCTACGCCTGCGGCATCTACCTGCCCAACGAGGGCATGGTCACGGACCCTGCCCGACTCGTCGACGTGCTGACGGAGCACTTCGTGGCGGACGGGGGCACATTGATAGAAGAAGGCGTCGAGGGCTTCGGCGGCGAGGGGAAGAGGGCATCCCATCTCAGGACGAGCGGGGAACGAGTCGTGGCCGACAGCTATGTGGTCGCTGCGGGCGCCTGGTCCAGGGAACTGGCACGCCAAGCTGGAGACGATGTGCCGTTGGTGACGCAACGCGGCTACCATATCACCCTTCCGCACGCCGGCATCGCGCTGTCGCGGCCGGTGGTGGCCGCCGACCGGAAATACTTCGTCTCGCCGATGGAGATGGGGATCAGGGTCGCCGGCACTGTCGAGTTCGACTCTCTCGATGCCCCCCCCGACGACCGTCGGGTGAAGGCCCTCGCCGATGCCGTACCCGAGCTCCTGCCAGGCATCGATGTCGGTGGCGCCTCCTCGTGGATGGGCCACCGTCCCTGCATGCCGGACTCGTTGCCCGTGATCGACCGATCGCAGCGGTTTGCCAACGTCTTCTATGCGTTCGGCAACGGACACCTGGGGCTGACGGGAGCACCGAAGATGGCCGAACTCGTGGTGGCGATGGCCACGGATCGCACGCCCGGCATGGATCTCCGACCGTTCCGTGCCAGCCGGTTCGAACTGCTCCACCGCACGGGGCCTCGATCCGAGGAAGGGCGTTCGTTGGAGCGCGCGTGACGCGCGTATGAAGCGCAGCGTCCGTTAGATGAAGGATGATCCGTGTGATTACCAGGTTTCCGGGTGCCGTGCCGACACGCAGCAAAATCGTGCGCGCCAACGGTTTCGCATTCATGAACATCGTACCTATGGATAAGACAGGCGATACATTCGAGCAGATGGAACAGGCGCTTCGCATGCTCGACGAGCGGCTCGAAGAATGCGGACTTACAAAGTCCGACTTGGTCGGCGTCACGGTATTCATCGCCGACATCGCGCACAAGGACGGGATGGGTCGAGCTTGGGACGCCTGGGCGGATCGCGACAACGCCCCGATCCGGGCCTGCATCGGCGCGAGCCTCGAAGGGCAGGATCTGATCGAGCTATCGGCGATCGCTGCCGAGAGGACCTAACCTGAAGCTGACCGCGAATTCGTACCGAGGAGAACGAGAATGCCCTCCAGCAACGTCAAGTCCTTGGCCGAGCATCGGCAATCCGATGTGCGTATGACAGAGGCGGAACTGCGCATCCAACTCGCCGCAGCCTATCGGATCTTTGCACACTTGGGTTGGGATTATCTTATCTATGGCCACATCAGCGTCAGCGTGCCGGGTCCAGAGCAACACTTTCTCATCAATCCTTTCGGTCTACGCTTCGACGAGGTGACCGCTTCGAATCTGGTCAAAATCGATCTGCAGGGTCGGAAGGTCGAGCATTCCGAGTACGATGTGAATCCGGCCGGATTCATCATTCACAGCGCGGTTCACGAGGCCCGCGAAGATGCCAAGTGCGTCATGCATACCCATACGATTCCCGGCATGACGATGGCGGCCACGAAGGCTCCTCTGCGCGCCCTCGACTTCGCCGGCGCGGCCCTCACCCATCGGGTCGCCTATCACGACTTCTCCGGGGTGCATTCGGACGACTCCGACAGGGAGTCGCTCGTTGCGGACCTCGGCACCAAGAATTTCATGATCCTACGCAACCACGGGCTCCTCGTGTGCGGCAAGACCATACCCAGTGCCTTCAAGCGGCTCTACGACTTCGAGACCGCCTGCAAGGTTCAGGTCGGCGCTTTGGCGATGAACGCGGAATTGGTCGAGCCTTCCGAGAACATCGCTCTCGCCCATGCGGCCGTCCTGGAGAATGACGATCAGGGTGAGATGGCCTTCAAGGCGCTGACACGGTTGATGGAGAAGAAGGATTCGTCGTTCCTGAACTAGAGCGCTCTCCGCCGAAGTGGATGCCGGTTCGGCGACAGAGAGCGCCTCAAAACAAGGACTTAGAGTCGAGCACGATTGCAACGCGATCGGGAACGGCTCTCGTCGCGCACTCCGCGCTTCAGGGGAACGCTACCAATGCCAGGGGAAGCGGCAGCATGACCGGGGCACGACCCGTCCCCGGAAGACATCTTAGCCGCTTCCTGTCCATGGACGACTTCGAGCGCGCCGCGCGTCGCAGATTGCCGCGGCCGCTCTACGGCTACGTCTCCGGCGCGGCGGAGGACAACGCCTCGGCCGAAGACAATCGACACGTATTCTCCGAGTTCGGCTTCACGACCCGATCGATGCGGGACGTCTCGGCCCGCAGCCAGTCCGTGCAACTGTTCGGCAGGCGATATTCCTCGCCGTTCGGCATAGCTCCCATGGGACTGTGCGCCCTGTCGACATACCAGGGCGACTTGGTCATCGCGAGTGCGGCGAAAGAGGCCGGGATCCCATCGGTCCTGAGCGGGGCGTCCCTCACGCCCCTGGAAACCGTCGCCGATGCCGCGCCGGGAACGTGGTTCCAGATGTACATACCCGCCCGGCCGGACGATGCGGATCGCCTCGTCGGTCGGGTGGCGGCGGCTGGTTACGACACGTTGGTCGTGACAGTGGACGTGCAGGTTCCGGCCAACCGGGAGAACAACGTCCGCGCCGGTTTCGCGACGCCCCTGCGGGTCGGCCCCAGGTTGCTCTGCGACTTCGCGGCCAGGCCGCGATGGTTCTGCGGAACGCTGCTGCGGACCCTGACGAGCAGTGGCCTGCCACGCTTCGTGAACGGGCTCGCCTCCGGCGGCGTGCCTCTTCTCGATTCGACCGCCTCGAACTACTGGACCGGCCGCGACCACCTGGATCATCGGCAGGTCGAGCGGGTGCGCCGCCTCTGGGACGGTCGCCTCATCGTGAAAGGCTTGCTGTCCGTCCAGGACGTGCTGCAGGCGCGTGAGATCGGCGCTGACGCGGTGATCCTATCGAACCACGGCGGCCGGCAGTTGGACGGCGCGGTATCCGCGATGCGCGTCTTGCCGTCCGCCGTCGAGGCAGTCGGAGCCGACTTTCCGATCCTCATCGACGGCGGATTCCGGCGTGGGTCGGACGTGCTGAAGGCCCTGGCCCTGGGGGCTCGGATGGCGCTGATCGGCAGGCCTTTCAACTATGCGGCGGCGGCAGCCGGGAAGCGCGGCGTGACCCACGCGATATCGCTGCTGAAGGCCGAGATAGATCGCAACCTCGCAATGCTCGGTGCGACTGACTGCCGTGATCTAAATGGATCCATATTGGTGGACAAGAGATCAATATTACAGAATCAGTTTGCAGTCCGAGGGGACCAGCAGTGAAAGTCTATGAGGCTATAGCGGATCAGCTTCGCAAATATGGCGTGTCGACCGTCTTCGGGGTCATGGGCGACGCCAACATGTTTTACGTCGACCGCTTCGTACGCGAGTGCGGTGGGCGATACGTCGCTGCGGCGCACGAGGCCGGCGCCACCCTCATGGCGCTCGGCTACGCGTCCGTTTCGGGCAAGGTCGCCGTGGCCTCGGTCACGCAAGGGCCGGCGCTGGCGAATGCGCTGCCTGCGCTCCTCGAAGGGGCGCGGGCACGGCTGTCGATGGTCCTCATCGCCGGCGACATCTCCACGAGCCGCACCCACCTTCAGAGCCTCGCGCAGCGCGAGCTGGTACTTGCGACGGGCGCCGGCTTCGAACAGGCCCGGGCCGCGGACAGCGTCGGCTTCGACCTGCGCAACGCCTTCCGCCGAGCCTTCTCAGAGCGCAGGCCCGTCGTATTCAACGTGCCCGCCGAATTCCTATGGGCAGACACATCCGAGACGTCGGCGCCGCTCCGGTTCCATGAACGTCGCGCCACCGCGACCGACAGTCAGGACCTCGAGGACGCCGTTGGGGTCGTGGCGAACGCGAAGCGTCCCATCGTCCTGGCCGGTCGTGGGTCACTGGATCCCAAGGCGCGCGCAGCGGTGCTGGCCTTCGCTCGCCGGATCGGCGCGCCTGTCATGACGACCCTGAAGGCGAAGGACTTGTTTCTGGGCGAGGACGAGGCCATCGGCGTCATGGGCACCGTGAGCAGCGCCGAGGCGATCGATGCGCTGGTCGTCAGTGACTGCATCATCGGTTTCGGAGCCAGCCTCACCAGCAACACCACGTCGAAAGGTACGCTGGTCCGAGGCAAGCGCGTCGTTCTCGTCAACGACGACCCGGCTGACCTCGATGGCAATCATCCGCCGGACGCGGGCGTGGTCGGTGACAGCGCTTCGGTCGCGGCCAGGATGATCCACTGGCTGGACGAGGCGGAGATACCCTCCTCGGGGTTCTGCCAGGAGGAGGTCGTCCGCACGGCGATCGCGACCTACGCATCCCGCCATCCCGACGCATCGCTGTCCGGCCCCAACGACGTGCGATCCGTCCTGCGTCGGGTGCACCACATGATTGGGCCCGAGCGCATGTTGGTCACCGACGGGGGGCGCTACCTCGGCGAGGCTTGGACAAGCATTGCCGTGTCGGATCCGCGGCTCTTCGTCCTCGGCCACAATTCCGGGGCCATAGGGCTCGGCGTCTCGCACGCCATCGGAGCCTCGATCGCCGAGCCTTGCAGGCCCGCTCTTCTGGTGACCGGCGACGGCGGTTTCATGATGGGCGGGCTCAACGAGTTCAACACCGCGGTACGCCAGAAGCTCGACCTCATCGTCCTCATGTTCAATGACTCAAGCTATGGTTCCGAACACGTGCAGTTCCGGGATCGAGGCATGGACCCTTCGCTTGCGACGTTCGAATGGCCGGACTTCGCGCCCATCGCCGATGCCCTGGGCGGGATCGGCGTTACCGTCCGCTCCCTCGACGATCTCGTGCACGTCGAGGGCGTTCTGCATCGCCGCGACCGCCCCGTGCTCATCGACGTCAAGATGGATCCTGACCGCATGCCACCGCCTCCCTGGTGACCACGACGTCCCGTTCGACCTGTTGCGGGATAGCAGTCCCGATCGGTTGAGTGCCGTGTTCATACAGGCTACGCCGACGGATCTCCGAAAGAGCGGCCGTCGGCCAGGCGTCATCGGGCAAATCGCTCCGTGGGCGATTCTCGCATACGATGGCGCTCATCCCGGAGCGCGGAGCGTCGCGTGAAGCAGGTTGGTTCGAACGATGCCGCGGCGGATGCCACCGGCGATGGCGATCAGGCCTCCACGGGCCTCTTCGTTGCGTCGGTGGCCAAGGCATTCCGCGTGCTAGAGACATTCAGCACGGCGCGGTCGGAGCTCTCGCTCACCGAGGTGGCTCAGCGTACCGGGATCGGACGCAGTGCCACCCAACGCTCGCTGCATACGCTCGCTGCCCTCGGCTACCTGACACAGGAATTGCAGGGGCGACAATATCGATTGTCGTCGAAACTTTTAAAACTCGCCCAATCTTATTCAAGCATCGATGCCCTGCGGGAGCAGGCTTCGCCTGTACTTGAGGCTGCCAACGCTACTTGCGAAGAGACGATCAATCTTACGGTTCTCGAAGGCGCCGAGGTCGTCTATGTCCTGCGTTTCCCAAGCAAGCATGTGGTCAGCGTCAACCTCACCGTCGGAACGCGGCTTCCCGCTTTCTGCACGGCCCCGGGGCGGGCGATCCTGGCGTTCATGCAGGTCGGGGAGGCGGATGCCATCCTCGCCAGCTCCAGGCTCGTCAAGATCACAGAGACGACGGAGATCAGGATCGACCGCCTGAGAAAGCTGCTGAAGGATGTCCGCAGCAGCGGCTTCGCCCTGTCCAACCAGGAGGCGTTCGTCGGCGACATCTCGCTGGCTGCGCCGGTCCTCGACCGGGACGGCAGGCCTATGGCGGCGGTCAACATCGCCGTGCCCTTTCCGCGTTGGTCGGTAGCGGACGCCAAGACGCAGTTGACGCCTCTGGTCATGGCGACGGCAGCGAAGATATCCGAGATCGTGAAACGATCCGATTGACGGCGGAGGGGCGAGCGGCCGACCGGCATCGCGCCGAACCCTCAGCGCCGGCCCCGACGGACCGGCTCCCACTTCAGATCACGCCGTCGCCCGCGCCGCCGGGACGATGCGGCCTTCGCCGGTCGAGGCCCGAACGGCCGGATCACCCTGCGGCGTGCGTACCTCGTCGACGCCGATCTCGGGATCGATCGCGAAGGGATAAAGGTTCGTGGCAGCGACGTTCCAGGTGACCTCGATCGCACTTCCAGGCTCGCTGACCCAATCCACCGAGCCGTCGATGACGAACGTCCGGCCTTCCGTGACCTCGACCTCGAACTGCAGCACCTTGCCGATGAATTTTTGACGTAGCACGCGTCCTTTCAGGCTGTTGACGAGATCGGATGATACATCGCCACGAGCACCGGGGTTCGCTATGCGCAAGTGTTCGGGCCTGACTGCGATCAGTACCTCGTCGCCCACTGTGAACGCTGCATCAGGTCTAACGGGAGCACGAACGATGCCGCGCTCCGTCGCTACAACGTAAGTATTTTTATATACATTTTGAAGCTTACCAGCAAGGAAATTGATCTTTCCGAGAAAGAATGCAGAGAATGGAGTCGCCGGTCGGCCGTATATCTCTTTCGGCGTCCCGAGTTGCTCGATCTTTCCGCGGCGCATGAGCGCGATCCTGTCAGAGAGGCTCAGCGCTTCCTCCTGATCATGGGTCACATAGATGGTCGTGATGCCGAGCTGACGCTGGATCGCGTGTAGCTCGTTCTGCATCGCCTCACGCAGCTTGAGGTCGAGGGCGCCGAGCGGTTCGTCCATCAGCAGCACCGCGGGGGTGTGGGCGAGCGCCCGCGCGATGGCAATCCTCTGCTGCTGGCCGCCGGACAACTCGGCAGGAAAGCGATCCCCGACGGACGGCAGACGTATGAGTGCGAGCAGATCCCGCACCCGCCGCCCGATGTCTGCCTTGGGGGTTCCCGAGGCACGCAAGGCAAAGCCGACGTTGTCGGCGACGTTCAGGTGCGGAAACAGGGCATAGTCCTGAAAGACCATTCCCAAACGCCGCTTCTGCGTAGGCACCCGCGTCACGTCCGCGCCATTGAAGCAGACGCAGCCTGTGTCCGGCGATAGAAATCCGGCCACGATGCGTAATGTCGTGGTCTTTCCACAGCCGGACGGGCCAAGCAGGGTGACGAATTCCCCTTCCTTCACATCGAGACTGACATGGTCGATGACCGTCTCACCGCCGAAGCGCTTGCCTAGTTGTTCGATAGTCACCCGTGCCATGATCGATCTCTACTTGTTGACGGCTCGGAGCCAGCCGGCCCGCCACCGCTCCACGTTCACCTTGTCCCAATCCATCGTGTACGTCTTGGCCAGGTCCTCCTCGGAGAGGAGCATGAAGCGGCTGATCACGGGATCCTCCATGAGGATCTTACGGGCCTCGATGTTGACCGGTGCCACGCCCATCGGGCGGGCGAAATCAGCCTGGGCTTGCGTGGCTAGGAACTCGTTTATGAAGGCCGTTGCGGCCTCACGGTTCTTGGTCCCCTTCACGACGCCCAGGTAGTTGAATTCGATCTCGCCGCGCTTGTCGCCCAGCGTCGGGTGCACCATCCCCATCTCCTGGCCGGCGTTGGTCATCCGTACGGCCATTCCAGCATGCCAAGGGGCGGCGATGACATCGCCCATGGACATCTTCTGCGCGAGTTCGACGGCCGCGACGTAGTAGTAGAGCGGATGTGTTTTCTTGGCGGCCTCGAAGCCGGGCTCGGGTGAACTTTCGCTGCCCCCGTTCGCCCGTGCGAGCATGGTTACGGCAGGCCAATGCTGTGGATTCGCGACATCGGGGAAGGCAGTCTTGCCAGCGTAGATGGCCTTATCCAGATCGGTCAAAGTGGTCGGAACTGGGATATTGAGCGATTTGAATCGGTCGGCTCGATAAATGATGCCGTTCTGCACCATGTGATACGGTACGGCTTTGCCCTCGACAATCTTGACGGATGTTTTTGCAAGATTTGGGATTTGCTCTTGATTGAGATCTTCCAAGAACCCATTGCGGGTCATGGCTATCCGCTCGGCGGGTCCGATCTCCATGACATCGATCGGAACGTTATTCCCGCGGGCCGCGACAATCTTGGCGAAATTATCGGAGGGATTGCCTGGGACGTACTCGACCTTCGCACCCATAGCCTCCAGTTTCGTGCCGACGTTGGCATGCACGGCGTCTTTCCATCCGCCGCCGAAGACGCCTACGCGCAGCGTCACGCCGTCGAAGCGTTTGCTGGATTGTGCCTGGACACCTCGAAGCCCCGGTATCAGGCCGCCGACGGCGACCATCGTTGCAAATCCGCGTCTCGTCATCCTGCTCATGATACACCTCCGGCTCTGATGTCGTGGGCTTCACTGACCGTTAGCGGGGCACCATATCCAGTCCGACCAGCCGCTGAATCATCCACAGCGATATGACTGACATGACCGCGACGAGAGTCGAAACGGCTAGGACGGTTGGATTGAAGTCGAATTGCAGTGTCTGGAAGATCTCCACTGGCAACGTCGTGTACGAAGGCGACGACAGGAAGATCGATAAGGGCACGTCGCCGAATGCGACGACGAAGGCGTAGAGCATTCCCGCGATCAAGCTCGGTCGGATGATCGGGAATGTCACGAGCCAGAATGTCTGCCAACGACTGCAGCCGAGGATGGCCGCCGCCTCGTCGAGTCGCGGGCTAAGCCGCTCCAGCAACGCGGCGACGGTCCCTACAGTGTAAGGGGTACCGACGAACACATATGCGATGATAAGCCCTGGCAACGTGGCTGCGAGTTCCAGCCCTACAAGGGTTTGGAACCCGTAATAGAACTGCAGGAAGACCACCCCGGTTACCACCAAGGGTATCTGCAGGGGTATGCGGAAGAACGCTCGGAGCAGCTCCGTACCAGGAACTTTGCCGCGAACAATCCCGAGTGCGGCCATCACACCGAGCGCACCGGAAATCACCGAAGCAATCGCCGCAGCGGTCAGGCTTACGCTGAGCGCCTGCCAGTACTTGCCGGGTATCTCCAGATACCAGCGCAAGCCGACCGTCAATGGCGGGAAGCGGGCCGCAAAGGTCGAACCGGTGTCCAGTGAGGCCGCGGCGACCACGATCAAGGGCGAGATCAGGAAAGCGTAGGCGGCCAGAAGGATCGAGTAGGCGATCCGGCGGCGGATGATGTCGGTGCGCATGTCAGGTTCCCACCGCGGCCGTCGCCCCGGCCGGGACCGCGGGGTCGAGCGAGGTCGGCGGCGCGGTGCGTTTAGGTCGACCGCGACGGACCTGAGCCTGGCGCACCATCAGGAACCCAGCCAGGACGTTGAGGAGGAAGACTGTGACGAGCAGCACGCTGGATAGGCTTGCGGCGAAAGGGTAGTCCACGTCGAGGATGACGCTGCGCTGGATGAGGATGGCGAAAGTGAGCACGCGCCCGCCTCCCAGTAGGGCCGGCGTCGTGAAAGCCCCCATCGCCAGGTTGAAAACCATGAGGGCCGCCGCGATGATGCCCGGCCGCACGATCGGTACGATCACTCCGTAGTAGACCCGCGCGCGAGAGGCGCCATGCGCATGAGCGGCGTCCTCCAGGCTTCGGGGCACCGTTGCGATGACGGTCGCCAGCAGGAGCACGATGAGCGGCAGCATGTAGTGCACGAGGCCGATGAGGACTCCTATCTCCGCACCCAACCATTGTATTGGGCCCGTGATGATCCCGAGCAACTCCAGAGTTTGATTGACTATGCCTGACTGACTGAGGATGATAATCAGGCCGAGATCCTTCACCACCGGCGTCACGAACATGGCAGCCACCAAAAGGCCGCTGAGCGCGGCCTTCGAGCGGGTACCCATCCTGGCCAGCATGTAGGCTACAGGAAAGCCGATGATCAGGCAGACGATCGTCGACGCCGCAGACAAGCCGACGGTCTTCACGAGAGCGCCGATGTAGAACCGATCGGTAAAAAGCCTATGATAGTTCGCGAGTGTCCATGCTTCGCCTATGCGGCCGTACCCGAGATTTTCATGGAAACTGGACGCGATAAAGAAATACTGCGGTAGAGCGAACAGAATGAAAGATGCAACTACAGGCACGACTAGGAGAAGCCTCCACGGACGGGGATCGCCGACGTGCGCCACTTTTCCGATCCTGCCGCGTCAAACCTGATATCTGCGTATCGTATGCCGGTTTTTGAGTTTCGACAAGCCGTTTGTTCGGGCATTCTCGCGACCGATCCGACGGCAAAGCGCTCTTGGTGTAAGCATTCCGGACGGCGCCTGCCGGCATATCGCTCACAGCGATGTCAGGGCGGAAATCCATGGCGGTGAAGTGCGGTACGATCGGCGATGCGCCTGATCATGTCGATCGGCCGAACCTCGGGCTCGCCTCCGTTCGCCCTCGCTTCATTGTCTGCGGCGCCATCGCCGCCGTCCGGCCGGCGTCGCGTCACGAGCCGGCAATCAGGTTGATCAACCCCCCGCGGGGTCCGGATCAGGTGGTGTTGAGAGCCACCAGAGGGTGGCGTCCGTGACAGAGGCTACTACCACCGGCCCGGATCTGGCCAAGAACGTCTTCCAGGCCCACTGTCAAACAGCTTTGAACATTGGGTTCTGCGTCACTTTGTGTGGTGGCACGGAGTGAGCGGGAGCGGTCGCGCTTGGCTGGGATTCGGATGGGGAGAATGCTGTCCCCGAGCTACCCATGCCCAAGCGCTTGCTCCCCTTCATCCCCTCCTCGCTGCGCGTCGTCGCTGTCACGGCCGAGCCCGAGCACGTGACGGTGCTGGCGGTGCCGCGCTCGGCGGCGGCGTGTTGTCCGGTCTGCCGGAGGCAGTCGGATCAAGCCCACGGCCACTATGAGCGCCGCCTCGCCGACCTGCCCTGGCAGGGGCGGTCCGTCTGCCTACGCGTGCGATTGCGCCGCCTGCGCTGTCGCAATCCCGCCTGCCCCCGCCGCACCTTCAGCCAGAGCCTGCCGGACGTCGCCGTCCCGCGCGCCCGGCGTTCCGGCGGCTGCACGACGTGCAGCGTCATCTCGGTCTCGCGCTCGGCGGAGCGCCGGCCGCGCGGCTCGCCCACAGGCTGGCGCTCCCGGCCAGCCCATCCACCTTCCTGCGCATCGTCCGGGCCGGGCCGGCACCGGCCGCTCTGCCGCCGCGCGTGATCGCCATCGACGAATGGGCCTGGCGGCGCGGGCGGCGCTACGGCACGATCATCGTCGACCTGGAGCGCAAGGTCATCGCGGATCTCCTGCCCGACCGTGATACCGACACGGTGGCGGATTGGCTGCGGCAGCGTCCCGGGGTCGAGATCGTCGCCCGTGATCGGGCCGAAGTCTACGCCGAGGGCGTCCGGCAGGGCGCGCCTGGGGCGGTGCACGTCCTCGACCGCTGGCACTTGCTGCGCAATCTGAGCGAGGCTCTGCAGGAGGCGGTCACAGGCCAGCACAGCGTGATCCGCTCGGTGGCGCGGACGCTCGGGGACGAACGAGCCGCAACGCTCCGGGACGAGCACAACCGGGCTCGCCCGCTCACGGCGGCCGACCGGCGCAAACTGGACAGGCACGCCCCGCGTTGCGCACGGCACGCCGAGCTTCTGCGCCTGCATGCAGCCGGCGCCTCGGTCGCCGGCATGGCGCGCCATCTCGACCTCGACCGCAAGACCGTGCGGCGCTGGCTGCGCCGGGACGGGCCGCCGACCTGGGCGAAGCCACCGCGCCCGAGCGTCATCGATCCCCACCGCGCTTATCTCGACCGGCGCTGGGCCGAGGGCTGCCGCAACGGGGCTGCGCTGGCGCGCGAACTCGAGCGGCTCGGTGCCCGGATCAAGCCGCGCGTCGTCCGGGCGTGGGCGACGGCGCGTCGTCGGGCCGGGGCTGATAGGCTCGATCACAAGATCGCCGGCGCGTCGCCTCCTTGGAAACCGCCGGGGACGCGACGCATCGCCCGGCTCCTGCAGGGTGGTGTCGGCGCGGGCGAGGGTGAGGATGGCGTGTTCATCGAGCGGCTGCGGCGTCAGGCACCAGGCTTGGTCGGCGCAGCCGATCTGGCGGCCCGGCTGGCGGCCATGCTGCGCGGGCAGTCCACGGAGGCCGTCGAGGATTGGCTGCGTGCGGCGCGGTCAAGCGCGCTGAAGCGCTTCGCCGCCAGCTTGCAGCGCGACGCCGCCGGCATCACGAACGCC
>NZ_JAUYZI010000065.1 GCF_030700245.1 Methylobacterium amylolyticum | reverse complement strand
CTAGAGCTATTTCCGAGCAGGTTGCGACGTGGGACTGTTTGCGGCGTTGCCGTGTGAAGGAGCCGCTGATGCCTTCACCGTTGTCCCTGGATCTGCGCGAGCGCGTCGTGGCGGCCGTGGCCGAGGGAGCGTCCTGCCATCAGGTTGCCGCGCGCTTCGGGGTCAGCGTATCGAGCGCCTGCCGCTGGTCGGAGCGCTTCCGCCAGGACGGCCACGTCGCCGCCAGGCCGTCGGGTGGCGACCATACCTCGCACCGCATCGAGGCGCATGCCGGGCTGATCCTGGCGACCTACGAGGAGCGGCCGGACCTGTTCCTGCACGAACTGCGCGACGCCCTGGCCGGGCGCGGCGTGCCCACCAGCACGAGCGGGCTGTGGCGCTTCTTCCGGCGGCATCGGATCACCCGTAAAAAGGGGCGGTCCACGCCGCCGAGCAGGCGCGGCCGGACGTGAGAGCGGCCCGCCAGGACTGGTTCGAGGCGCAGCCCGATCTCGATCCCGACACGCTGGTGTTCATCGACGAGACGGCCACCAACACGAAGATGGCCCGCCGCTATGGCCGGGCGCCGCGCGGTCATCGCTGCCGGATGGCCAAGCCGCGAATCTCTCCTTAGAGCCTATCCCTGTAGGCGACTGTTCGGTGTGCCCTACGTCTGAGGTTTTCAGACGGGAGGGCACGGTGGCTCGGGCACGGTCGTACACGGTTGCGGACGACGGCTATCGGCTGTCGGACGCGCTCTGGGAGCAGATGGAACCGCTGCTGCCGCCGCGGCCGCCGCACCCGCTGGGCTGCCACAACCCGCCCAAGCCCGCGCGTCAGGTGATGGACGCGATCGTCTTCGTGCTGCGCACGGGGTGCCAGTGGAACGCGCTGAACGCCACCGGCCTGTGCTCGTCCTCGGTGGCCCATCGCCGCTTCCAGGAATGGGCGCAGGCCGGGGTGTTCGAGGCCTTCTGGCAGCAGGGCCTGTTGGCCTACGACGGGCTTGAGGGGATCGACTGGACGTGGCTGGCGCTGGACGGGGCGATGGGCAAGGCGCCCCTCGGTGGGAAAAAAAACCGGCCCCAACCCGACCGACCGGGCCAAGCGGGGCACCAAGCGCAGCCTGCTCACGGCCGGGGGCGGCACGCCGCTCTGCGTCGTCGTGGCCGGCGCCAACCGCAACGACCATACCCTGATGGACGAAACCCTTCAGACCATCCCGGTCGAGCGGCCCGAGCCCACCCCTGAGGCCCCCCAGCACCTGTGCCTGGACAAGGGCTACGACGACCAAGAGCCGCGCGATCTGGCCGCAACCTTCGGCTTCACCCTGCACCTGCGCACCCGCGGCGAGGAGGTCGCAGGCCGGCGGGAGGCCGGCAAGAAGGCCCGGCGCTGGGTGGTCGAGCGTACCCATTCCTGGCTCAACCGCTTCCGCCGCATCCTCATCCGCTGGGACAAGAAGCCCGAAAACTATCTCGCCTTCCTCCACTTCGCATGCGCCATCATCACTTGGCGGACATGCCTACAGGGATAGACTCTTAACTCGCAGGCCGATCCGGCTTGCCGCTCGAAACGCAGAACTACGTGCTCTCGATCACCGGGCGGCACGCCCACGAATGGGCGCCCGCCGGCGTGGCACCAGTGCTGACGGCGGCTTACGCGTCGATGCAGGCAACAAGGGCGCTGGCTGGGCCTACGTTCACGCGGCCACAGTCCGCAGAGTGGCAAGTCGGGATCAAGCTGATGCCCGAAAAGAGCCGTTCAACGGTCCTGTTGAGCGAAAGCCCCCGCGCGGCGGCGCCCCGTACCGCTGGAGCGAGCGCGGCCCGTGGGGCGAGGAGCGCATCCGCCCTCACCGGCGAGAAGGCCCTCTGCGCCAGCATGGGGGGCTGCTTCGTCGCCGCCGTGTACTGACGCCATTCCACCACGGATCGCCTCGTGCATCCGCATGGTGAACCAGCTTTGGGCAGTGTCACTGTCGAACTACTCGGTGAGGCTTGGCACTGAACGCCGCCTCGCAGGAGAAGAGCAAACTGCGCTGCGCCGATCGCCAGCGTCTGCTACTCGATCGGAAGTCGCCCCACGATCCCCCCGACAGCGTCGCGCACGACCAGCGTCCAGTGCGCCGCCACCTTGCCAGCCATCTCCGCGATGATCTCCTGGGCCGCCTGAAGCGCGTCCTCCGGACCATCGGCCACGACGCCCTCCCCGTCCCGGATCACCTCCCGGCCGTTCTCCAGGTCGAAGTAAAAGCGCTGCGGCACATACGACTCCTGAGCGACGGCCCTCGGGCGGGCCAGGGGCTACCTACGCAGTGCGACGGAATGCGTCGACCTTCATACAGAAATAAACATTAACAGACAGCAAAAGCGCATAAGCAGTCTCCGTTGCAATAATATCGAGACATTGGCGCAACACTCCTTTATACGTATGTCCGGACGCCCCACCACATCACTGTGGCAAAAAACGGGTGCGCATCGCCGGGGCATCTACCATGTCTGCCTGCCGCAAGGTACCCGATATCGTCGAGGCGAACGGGACTGAAGACAGCAAAGAAAAGGTCAGAGAGCATATCCGCAGCGTGCTGAGGCAGGTTCTAAAGTCGCTCGGGCGCTAGTCTATCGCGTCCGCGCGTGCGGCGCCCTACCTCATTCGGGTGGGTCGTTCCATGCGAAGCCTCGCTCGCGTCGCGTCATAGGTCGCGTCGAAGGCGGCCGTCCTCGAAACGTTCGACGCCCCGCCCGGCGTAGATCCGCGTGCCGGCACGCACGCCCCCTCCTACGTCGGCAGGCACAGGACCAGATCCGCGTGCGCCACCTCACCGCGTCCCGACCGCCGGTTGTGCCCCTCTCGTGCCATCACGAGCGGAGGCAATCGATGACCCGAGAGAAGAGCACCGAGGTGGGCTCACAGCAGGCTGCACCGGATCAGTTCACCCGGGAGGAGCGGACGGCAGCCGTGACCCGCGCTTGGCGTCGGGCGTTGCAAACGGTCCGGGAGCATCGCCGTACACGAGCCATACCTCAGGCGGGCAGCGGGGCACCTGGATGAACGCCGCCACCCGAACGCCTAGTCCTCGGTCTACGTCAGGCGGCGTTCCGGCGGCGGCCCTTCTGGGTCACCGGCTCGGGCACGGCCTGATCGAACCCGTCCGCCTCCGGCGCCGTCTCGGACCGCGCGCCCGGCACGCCGAGGCCGATCGACTTCGCGAGGCTGGAGCGGCGCTCACTGTAGGCGGAGGCGACCATCGGGTAGTCGTCGGGCAGGCCGTAGCGGGCGCGGTACCCCATCGGATCGAGACCGTGGGCGGTGAGGTGGCGCTTCAACGTCTTGTAGGCGCGGCCGTCGATGAAGCTGATGATCCCGTCGGGCCGTACGGACTTCCGGATCTGCGCGGCGCTGGGCTTCTCGACCTCAGCCTCGGCGGGGTCTGCACCCGCCGCGCCCGCGCACAGGCCGCTGATCGCCGCATGCACCCTCGCGATTAGCGCCGGCAGATCGGCCGGTGCGACGTGGTTGTTCGAGACGTAAACCATTACGCTCCATCACGGCTTCGACGGCGGCAAACCGTGCGGCGGGCGTGGTCAGTTTTTTGACAGCAGGTCCTTCAGGGCCGCGTTGTCGAGCACAGCCTCGGCCAGCAGCTTTTTCAACCGTCGGTTCTCGTCTTCCAGCGTACGCAGCCGTGCCGCATCGGACACCTTCAGGCCGCCGTGCTTGGCCTTTCAATTATACAGCGTCGCATCACTGATCCCGTGCTTCCGGCACAGGTCGGCGGTCTTCACGCCTGCGTCGTGCTCGCGAAGCACCGCGATGATCTGTTCCTCGCCGAAGCGGCTCTTGCGCATGGTCCATCTCCCGCTCGATGGACCCAACTTACGAATGGCAGGAAGTTAGGGGAGCAGGTCACCGGTGGTGAAGATAGCTCTTTAAGCGAGCCGAGCATCCGCTTGTCAACGTTCGTGGTCGATCAGGGCACGACCTCCTCGGGTCGTCCGATTGCAGGATGGTCGTCCTTCGTTCGCGGGTCTCCAGTGGGCGTCACGGCGAAGACGGTCAGGCCTGGAAACGAAATCGGTGCCTGCTCAAAAGCCAGAATGCTCAGTTTTGATACGTTCGTTGCAAAAACATTTCGATGCAACGTTTGTTGCAAATGACTTCAGAGAAGGGTAGACAAGCCGCCATGGAACACGGTCCGCTCACGGAACAGATCGTCGGAGCCTTCGAGTCCCTGGGGCCTCAGTTGAAGGCCGCCGCACGCTTTGTCCTCGATCAGCCCAATGAGGTCGCGCTGCTCTCGATGCGCGAGCAGGCCAAGCGCGCCGGCGTCCAGCCCCACACCATGACCCGCTTCGCCCAGCGCCTGGGTCTCGCCGGATACGACGACGTCCGGGCGCTCTACGCCGGGGCCGTCCGCGAAGGGTCGCTCGGGTTCTCCGGCAAGGCCGGGGTGCAGGTCGCTACCCAGAAGGCCAAAGGCGAGCGGGCACTGGCCGTCGACATCGCCACGTCGGTCGGTGCCCAGCTCCAGAGGCTCACGGAGCCGCAAGCCCTCGACCGGCTCGTCGCGGCGGCCGACCTGCTGGCCAATGCGGGGCGGATCTATTGCCTCGGCCTACGGTCCTGCCACCCGGTTGTCGCGCATTTCGCTTACGTGATGTCCTTCCTCGGCGAGCGCGCGGTTCTCCTCGACGCCGGGGCCGGCACCGGCCTCGATCCGATCCGCTCGGCGTCCGCGAAGGACGTCCTCCTTGTGGCGTCGGTCGCCCCATACACCCGGGCGACCGTGGAGACGGCCCGCTACGTCCACGATGCCGGCGTTCCGGTCGTCGCCGTGACCGACAGCCCGGTCTCGCCGCTCGCGTCGTTGGCCCAGGAGACCATCCTGGTCCCGGCCGACAGCCCTTCCTTCTTCCACACCGTCGCCCCGGCCCTGGTCGTCGGCGAGATCCTGGCCGCCCTCGTGGCCGGCCGGGGCGGCGATGCCTCGCTCGCTGCGATCAAGCGCAGCGAGGCGCAGCTCAGCGCCTTCGGCATCCACTGGTCACCACCACCCGCGAGAAGATCGCAATGACCCGCATCCTGCACCGTCAGATCAACGCGAACCTGCGTGTCGCCTCCGGAGGCAAGGGCGTCGAGCTCTTCGATCAGGACGGACGCGGCTACATCGACGCCTCGGGCGGCGCGGCGGTGTCCTGCCTCGGGCACGGGCATCCGGACGTCATCGCCGCGCTTCACGCCCAGGCCGACAAGCTCGCCTACGCCCACACCAGCTTCTTCACCAGCGAGGTGGCCGAGGCGCTGGCGGACCGCCTCGTCGCCGACGCGCCGGCCGGCCTGGACTACGTCTATTTCGTGTCAGGCGGCTCGGAGGCCGTCGAGGCCGCGCTCAAGATGGCGCGGCAATACTTCGTCGAGACCGGGCAGCCGCAGCGCGCCAAGATCATCGCCCGGCGCCAGAGCTACCACGGCAATACCCTCGGTGCGCTGGCAACCGGCGGCAACGAGTGGCGGCGCGCGCAGTTCAAGCCGCTGCTCGCCGAGACCCATCACATCGACCCCTGCTACGCCTACCGCTACCGGGAAGCCGGCGAGAGCGAGGCCGAGTACGGCGCCCGTGCGGCGCAGGCGCTGGAGGACAAGATCCTCGAACTCGGCTCCGAGACCGTGATGGCTTTCGTAGCCGAGCCGGTCGTCGGGGCGACGGCCGGCGCCGTTCCGGCGGTCCCGGGCTACTTCCGGCGCATCCGCGAGATCTGCGACCGTTACGGCGTGCTGCTCCTCCTCGACGAAGTGATGTGCGGCATGGGCCGCACGGGGACGCTTCACGCCTGCGAGCAGGATGGCATCGCCCCGGACCTGCTGACCATCGCCAAGGGCCTGGGCGGTGGCTACCAGCCCATCGGTGCGACCTTCCTGTCGGCCAAGATCTACGAGGCCTTCGCCCAGGGCTCGGGCCTGTTCCAGCACGGGCACACCTACATCTGCCACCCCATGGCCTGCGCGGCCGCGCTCGCCGTGCAGGAGGTGATCGCCCGCGACCGCCTCCTCGACAACGTCAAGGCGATGGGCGCGCACCTGAGCCGACGGCTCGGCGAGCGCTTCGGCAACCACCCGCATGTCGGCGACATCCGCGGCCGCGGCCTGTTCATGGGCCTCGAGGTCGTCGAGGACCGCGGCACCAAGACTCCCTTCGATCCGGCCCTGAAGCTGCACGCGCGGATCAAGCGGGAGGCGATGAACCGCGGCCTGGCGGTCTACCCGGCCGGTGGCACCCTCGACGGAGCCCGCGGCGACCACGTGCTGCTGGCACCGCCCTTCATCATCGACGCCGCGACCGTGGATACGGTCGTGGAACGCCTCGGCGAAGCGGTCGATGTGGCCATCGCCCAAGCCGCCTGAGAGCGGCATGACCCGACGACCCGCCATGGGCGAGCCCTGACCCAACCGTAGGAAGCTTGAAATGCGCATTCTAATACACGCGGCCGTCGCCGCGACGATGACGCTCGCCTTGATGACGGGCGCGAAGGCCGACGATCTCACCGGAACGCTCAAGAAGGTGAAGGACACCGGGACCATCACCCTCGGCTACCGGGAAACCTCGGTGCCGTTCTCCTACCTCGACGGGAACCAGAAGCCGGTCGGGTTCTCGATCGACCTGTGCGGGAAGGTCGTCGAGGCGGTGAAGAAGAAGCTCGGCATGCCCGACCTGAAGGTGGTCTACACTCCGGTGAACTCGGCGACCCGCCTGCCGCTCGTCGCCAACGGTACGGTCGACCTCGAATGCGGTTCGACCGCCAACCAGCTCGCCCGCCAGAAGCAAGTTGCCTTCTCGGTCTCGACGTTCGTAGCCCAGTTCAAGTGGCTGGCCCGCAACGACAGCGGCATCACCACTCCGGACGACCTCAAGGGCAAGACCGTCGCCGTCACTGCTGGGACCAACACATCCCAGTTCCTGAACAAGCTCAACCAAGAAGACGGGCTGAGGCTCACGATCTCACAGGGGAAAGACCACGCCGAGAGCTTCCTGCTGGTCGACACGGGACGGGCCGCCGCTTTCATGGAGGATGACATCCTGCTCGCTGGCCTGAAGGCCAACGCCAAGGACCCGTCCCGCTTCAGGATCCTCGACAAGGCCTACTCGGCTGATCCCTACGCCCTGATGTTCCGCCGCGAGGATCCCGAATTCAAGGCTCTCGTCGATGAGACCCTGATCGGGCTGATGAAGTCCGGGGAGTTCACGAAGCTCTACGTCAAATGGTTCGAGACCCCGATCCCGCCGAGGGACCTCAACCTGAACTTCCCGATGTCTGACAAGCTCAAGGAGCTGATCAAGTCGCCGTCTGACAAGGCGAACTCCTGACTCAATCCCGCTGCCGTCGGGTCGGGAATACCTGACGGCCCTCGCGCCCTTGCTTCTCGGACGCTACCTGCGCGGCGTCTCCACCAGCGACTTCCAGGAGGCCCTGTCCGCCTTGCTCGGGCGTGATGCCCCGAACCTCTCGCCCGCGGTCGTGACGCGGCTGACCCCGACCGTCGAGCGAACACATGGCGGGCGAGCAGCATCGGGAAGCGCTCGGCGAAGGTGGAGCGGGGGCAGGCCGGGCTGCGGCAGTAGAAGCGCCGGACTGCCAGCTGCGGTCGGACGGCCTTGCCGCTGACCGGCAGATCGGCGGGCATTCGATGGTAGCGGCTATGGACCGACGCGCTGAGGGTCCGACACGTCGGGCAGCGGGCATGATCGTGCCGAGCTTGGGCGAGGACGGTGAGGGCGCCGGGGCCGTCCCGTGCGACACGGACGGACAGCCGGGCAGAGGGCAAAGTAGGCTCATGCCCCGATCTGCGTCATGACGATGCCCTTCGCCACAGGCCAACCGTCACGCTAAACTTCCACCAAATCCGACGGAGAGCCAGTTTACCGGGTCATGGTCAGGGTCAGGTCTTATCACCACGGGTAGGCGACGAGGGACCCGTCAAGCGAGGCGCCCACAGCTCGCTTCCAAGAGCTCCCAGGCTTGGTCGCCGAACTTCACTTTCCACTCCCGGTAGAAGTCGGAGCCCTGTAGCTTGCGCCGAAACGCCGCGCTGTCGACGTCGAGGAAGCGCAGACCTTTCGCGGTCAGGTCCGCTCGGAGGCTCGCGTTCAGGCGCTCCACGTCAGCCCGTTGTTTGACGGCGGCCTCGTTCACGCTCCGCGTGACGATCTCCTGGATCGACGACGGCATCGCCTCGAACCGCTTGCGGTTGGCGAGGAACCAGAAGCCATCCCACATGTGGTTGGTCAGCGAGAGGTTCTTCTGCACCTCGTACATCTTGGCGAAGTAGATGCCGGCCAGCGGGTTCTCCAGGCCGTCCGCGACCCGGGTCTGCAACGCCGCGTAGGTCTCGCCCCACGGGATCGAGGTCGGCGACGCGCCGAGCGACTTGAACAGGGACGTCCAGAGGGGCGAAGGGGGAACGCGTATCTTGAAACCCTGGAGGTCGTCCGGGGTCTTGATCTCCCGCGCCGAGGAGGTGGTCTGGCGGAACCCGTTGTCCCACATCCGGTCGAAGGCGAGGATGTTCGCCTTCGCGAAGGCCTCGACCACGTGCTTGCCCAGGGCGCCGTCCACCGCGGGCCAGACCTGGGCGTAGTCCTTGAACGCGAACCCGACGCCGGTGACGGCCGCGACCGGCACGAGCGTGGCGGCGATCAGCCCGGACTGGGCGAAGAAATCGATCGCGCCGATCCGGAGTTGGCTGAGCATGTCGGCGTCGGTCCCGAGCTGGCTGGCCGGGAAGACCTGGATGTCGACCCGCCCGCCCGTCTGCTCGTTGATCGCCCGGCTCGCCTCGACCATCCGCGTGTTCAGGGGATGGTCGGCGGGCATGATGTTGGCGAACTTGAGCCGGTACTCCGCGGCGGCTCGGGCCGGGCTCGCACCGGCCAGGGCGGAACCGGCCAAGGTCGCACCGACGAGCGCCGTACCGGACACGAAGCGTCGACGCGTGACCGCGGCCATGGTGTCCTCCCGCTGGTGATTCGGTGCGTTTGCCGGGACCCTATCGGCACTCGGCGAAGAAGCCCAGGAGTTGCTCGGCGAGGAACTCGGGCGCCTCCTCGGCGACCCAGTGGCCGCACTCGGGGATCAGGCCGCCGCGCACGTTCTCGGCCAGCCGGGTCATCGACTCGTAGGTCTCCATCCCGCGCCCGAACGCCCTGTCCCCACCGAGCGCCAGGACGGGCATGCGCAGCTTGCCCCGCTCGGCGACCAGCGCCGCGTTGTCGGCCGCATCCGTGGGGAAGGCCCGGTAATAGGCCAGCAGGGCCCTGAGCCCCCCCGGCTTTGCGTAAGTCCGCAGGTACTCGGCGCGGTCCTCCGCCGGCAGCGCGCCGGGGCGGTGGCCGTAGGTGTCGAACAGCCATTCCAGGAAGATGTGCTCCCGGCCGGCGAGCAGCGCCTCGGGCAGGTCGAGGGTGCGGAAGAAGGGGTGGTGCCAGCGGCGCCCGCCCTGAGACATCTCCATGCCGTCGCCGGGGACGGTGACGTCCAGGATCGTCAGGCTGCGCACCGCCTCCGGGTGGTGGGCAGCCAGCGCGAAGGCGACGGGACCACCCCAATCGTGGCCGACGAGATGGAAGCGCGGCACTCCCAGCCGGGTGCCGACCAGCTCCCAGATGTCGGCGGCGACGGTCTTCTTGTCGTAGCCGGTCGCGGGGCGCGAGGAATCGCCCAGACCGCGCAGATCCGGCGCGATGATCGCGTGCTTCGCGGCGACATGCGGGATGATGCGCCGCCACTCGTGCGAGGATTGCGGGACGCCGTGCAGCAGCACGACCGGATCGCCCGCGCCGGCCGTGAGGTAGTGCAGCCTCACGCCGGACAAGTCGGCATCGTGGCGGTGGATCTCGACGGTCATGCTCAGCCCCTTCGGATCGCCGAAACGGTACACCCCTGGCGAGACGATCGAGCGCCGTCTCGATGACGATGGGCCCCGGCCGGTCCAGGACGCCTCTCGTAGGCCTCTCCGAACACGGTGAACATACCGATCGCGGATTGCCCTGACTTGACCCAGGCCCTCTTCAACTGCCAGCGATATCCCACTCCGTAGATCTGACAGACGGGCGAGCGCGGGGATGCAGCGATGCGATTCGTAACGAGATCGTTGTTCTTAGTCTTGATCTTGGCATCGACGGTATCGAACGCCTATGCCGACAGCGACAGAGTGAGGTTGGCCAAGCAGTTCGGTGTTTTGTACATCCCACTCGTGATCATGGAGAAATTTGGCCTCATCGAGAAACAGGCTGCCGCACGGGGGCTGACGACGCTGAAGGCCGAGTACGTCCAACTCGGAACTGGCGCAGCGATGAATGACGCACTCTTGTCCGGCACGCTGGATTTCGTATCGACTGGCGCACCGAGTCTGCTCGTCCTCTGGGACAAGACGCGCGGTGGCGTCAGAGGTGTCGCGGCCCTCAATGCCACCGCCCAGTACCTGCTCACCACGAATCCAAATGTCAAAACGATCGCCGACTTCTCGAACGGGGATCGGATCGCGGTCACGAGCGTGAAGATCTCTACGCAGGCGCTCTTCCTTCAGATGGGCGCAGCAAAGCTCTGGGGAAAAGAATATTACAATCGCCTCGACCCACTGACCGTGACGCGGGCACACCCCGACGCGATAACGGCCACGCTCTCGCATTCGAAGGACCTCAACGCCTACTTCGCAGCGTCCCCCTATCAGGAGCGAGCCCTTCGCGATCCCGAGGTCCGAAAGATCGCCACCTCATACGAACTGACGGGGATCGACTTCCTGACCCCGACGCTGCTGATCACGACCGAACGCTTCGCCCGACAGAATCCGACGATCAGCGACGCTGTCATCGCGGCCGCCGACGAGGCCGTCGCGTATATCAGAGATTACAAGCGCGAAGCCGCTGAGATCTATATCGATGCCTCGCAGGACAACGTGACCGTCGAGGACGTTGTCGCCGTTCTGAGCAGCCCGGAAACCAAACTGACGATCGTTCCCAACGGGGTGATGAAAGTCGGAGAGTTTCTGGCTGGCGTCGGAGCCATTACATCTAAGCCATCGTCGATTGGCAATTTGTTCCTGAAAATCCCCGGCATCGAGGGAGGCAGCTAAGATAAGATCTTAAGGCGGCGGTTCCCGATCGCCCCGGATGCTCCTCGATCCTTATCGGACGCAATCGACGGCACTGGCTCTGCCGAGGTGCGACTTTCTGTAATTCATAAGTGTAATCAGACCTTTGAGGCATCCCCGGCTCATTGCTTGACAGAATTTAATAGTGCCAGAAACTAGCATATCGCTGGAGTAAAAATTTAGACATATGTATCAATAAATTACATATCTTCGACAAGATCCGCGATGTAACAATTCCGGCGAATTGCGATTTTGCCGACTGAAATTTCTATCCATTTCGCCATAATATAAATCGGCTCTGACTATATCTAAGTTCAATTTGCAATAATTAATTATGGTATTGCGAGCAGGAGGCCCCTCCATTCGTTCACCAAATCGGTTAACAGGTCAGCAGCAGCTTGCAACGAGCCGCAATTCATGCCATCAATCAAGCATGAAGATTACAATCGAAAATCTTGATAAGGCGACATACTGGAGAATCTATTGTCGATCGGTTGAGACCGGGCGAACGGTCGAAGAAGAGATCGTAAACATTCTCATGGATGACCGTAGACAGATACCTCCGCAACCCGATCTCGTGCTGGCCGAAGCCAGAAGGATTCGTGCCCTGATCCGGGTCGAATGAGCCGATAATGATCGTCGTATCGACCGAGATCGTGGCCGCTCTGTACTTGCCGGGCGATCTTACCGAGATCGCTGAGGCGGTCCTGTTGCGGGATCCGCACTGGTGTTCGCCGATGATCTGGCGTGCCCTCCTTCCGCATCACTTGTCGGAGCCGATACGGTCCGGAGCGATCAGTCGCGAAATCGCAGACATGATCGTACGCGCGGCGCCATCCCTATTTCTGAGTCGAGAGTTCCCGTCCCCGCTCCACGACAACATGCAGTTTATTCACGACTCGCGCTGCTCGGCTTTCATCGCGCCTTTTCTAGATTTGGCAAGAGGGCTCGGCGTCCGCCTGATAACGACGGACAGAATGGCTCTGGAAGATTTTCCGGACATCGCGCAATCAGCCGCAGAATTCGCTGCACAATGAGTCGTTCGATGAGCGTCGTGATGGATCCCGCGACCGGCGATGCACAATCCGGTTCTTCCGAGCGGCCAGGCATCGCGTGGCTGCCGCGAATTTCCTGTGCGATCGTTCGGTCCGGGACGAGTAGAATCGTCGTTCTGCGCGACGAAGATCTTCCGGACTATCACACGCGGGGCAGGGTGATCCTCGATCTGCTTGCCAACAACATCTCAACAGATGGTGTGGGGGGAAGTCACTATCAATCCAATAAAGTCGCCGTCGTTGGCCGCGGTACGGATGGAAGCGACTTCACCTTCCACTTCTATCAGGTCGTGCCGCAATCGCGCCGCCTGCTCAGCAAGATGGAGTGCTCGAACGCGGCCTCGGCCTCGGGTGTTTTCGCGACCCTGCTTGGGCTGACGCCGCTGGACGGCGGAACGACGATGCGCTCCATCAATCTCGCCACGAAGCAGCACGTCGAACTCGAGCCAGTATCCGCATGCTGGTGGAATGGGGGCTGGAACGTGCGCTTCACGCACCTCCATCACCTTTGGTTGCACATGACCAAATCGGCGGTCCCGTTCGACCTCACACATGATGGGCAGCGCGTCACGGGTCATATCGTCCGGCACGGCAACATCTTCGTGATGGCGCAGGTGCCGAGGGCGGCGGTGAGCGAGAGCCTCGTGGCCGAACTGAATGGTATCGGGGCCGCCTACGGGGCGGCGCACAATCTCCCCGACAGCATGCCCAAGGTCATGCCCTACGAAATCCTCGATATCGCCGACACCGACATGGTATGCGACGCCGCCTGCTTCTCAGAGGGCCAGCGGCACCATTCCTTGCCGGGATCGGGGGCGATGGCACTGGGCGCGTTCCTGACGGCTCAGAACCGCATGAAGCTTCCGCCGGACACAGACGCGGCCGAGACGACCTTTCGGTTCCATCACCCGTCCGGTTCTATGACCGCTCACATCTATCTGTCGCGCTCGCCGAGCCACTGGGACATCGTCGCGACGAGCTTCGAAACACCCGTCCGCTTGCTGGTCGAGGGCAGTCTTATTCTCCGGTGATGGATCCCCATGTGCGCGATCGTCGGGCTGTTTGACCCTGCGGGTGAAGACCCATCCGAGTTGGAGCGCGTAGCCCTGCGAATGCAGCGCGTCCACAGCTTCCGTGGGCCGGACGGCGCGGGGGTGTGGGCGAACGCGCGCGTCGCCCTCGGTAGCGTCAGGCTGGCCATTCAGGGCGACATGAAGCTCGGGCTGCAGCCGCTGGAAGATCGCTGGGGCGGTCACCTCGTCTTCAACGGCGAGATCTATCAGCCGCGGCGTGTCCTCGAAGGCTTGGGCGAGGCGTTTCATCCAGAGGATTCCGATGGCGTCGCCCTGGAAGCGGTCCTGGCGCTCCAGGGGCCAGCCGGCCTCAAGGGCCTTCGGGGCATGTTCGCCGCGGCTCGCTACGACCTCGGGTCGGGCTCGCTGACCCTCGTGCGCGACACTTGGGGGCAGAAGCCCCTCTACATCGCGCGCTGGCGAAACGGATGGGCGTTCTCGTCGACGATTGCGGCCCTAGAGGTCGCAGTGGGACCGCTTCGGCTGCGCCGCGCAGCGCCGTTCGAGTATCTGATCTACAAGAGCGTCGGCGGCTGCCATACATCCTTTGAGGGTGTGGAACAGGTCCCACCCGGCTCGTGGCTGCGCATCCGCCCCGACGGCGAGGTCGAGCGCGGCCGGTATGCCGAATTGCCGACGGAACTCGCTTCGCATGGGGCACCGGGCGATGTGAAGCTGGTGCTGGATGAGGCGATCGCTGCACGTGGGTCTGATCGCTTCGTCAACGCGCTGTTTCTGAGTGGCGGGGCCGATTCTGCGATCGTTGCGGCTTCGCTGGTCCGACAGCGCCGGGAACTGCCGATGCGGGCGTTCTCGATCGGCTACGATGTGCCGGGCGGTGAGGACGAGACCGGCTTCGCACGGCGCATGGCAGACCATCTCGGGCTCGAGCACGAGGTTGTGCGCTTGAGGGCCGATCAGGTCCCGTCGCTGTTCGAGGAGGCGGCGCGCTTCACCGAAGACCCGATCCAGGATCCGGTAACCTTGCCGACCCTGCTCCTGGCGCGCCGCGTCTCCGAGGTCACGAAGGTCGCCATCAGCGGTGACGGTTCGGACGAGTTCTGGGGAGGCTACGAGCGTTTCGACGATCCGCCCGACACGATCGCCGCGTATCTCCCGCGCGCGATGGTCTTCCATCCCGAAGAACTCGGGCTGGATGCGCCACCGGCCAGCTACTTGGACGGGGTGGAGATAGCGGGAGGCGATAATCTGTCCCCCCTCGACAAGATCCTGCGCCTCGAATGCGCGAACCGACTGCGCAACTATCATCTCGCCCGCGTCGACAAGCTCGGCATGGCCTCCGCGCTGGAGATCCGTTCGCCCTTCCTCGACGCGCGCGTGACTGCGCTCGCGCATTCGCTGCACGCGGACGCGAAGCGGCCGAACGGCAGGCCAAAGGGCCTGCTGCTCGACGCCTTCGCCGAGGATCTTCCCGCATGGCTCGTGAACCGCCGGAAGCAGCCGTTCACCGTACCAGTCGCGACCTGGCTGCGCGGGGATCTGCGCGCCTACGTTCGCGACACGCTGAGCGACACGAACGCCTTCGTGCGGGCCTACGTCGACCCGAGGCACTACCTCGACGCCTTCGACGAACGCGGGGAAGCCGGTACAGCGACACGGATCTGGAGCCTGCTCCAGCTCGAAGCGTGGCATCGCGTTTGGAAGGATCGTCTCGCGTGACGGACGACGAGTTGTCGGAACGCCTGCTCGCCAGCGGCGTCGTGGATACGCACTACCACATCGGCCCTGAGTTGCTGGACCGGCGCTACGACGTGGCGAGCCTCGCTGACGCGGCCCGGCGCTGGAACTTCGCCCTCGTCCTGAAGAATCACACCTATCCGACGACGCCCCTCGCCGCCCTCGCGCGTGCCAAGCTCGGTGTGCGCTTCTACGGCAGCGTGGTGCTGAACCGCTTCGTAGGGGGCCTCAATCCGGATGCGGTCTACGGCGCGGCGTCCGGGAACCGGACGGTCGTGGATGCACACGTCGCCGATCCCCCTTTCGTGGTCTACATGCCCACGGTCCACGCTGCCGCGCACCTGCGCGTCCTCGGCCACGCCTTCGATGCCAGGTGGTCGTGCGGGCACGCGATGGATAATCTGACGGACCGCGAGGGTGAGGCTGTTTCTGTCTACGACGCGGATCTACATCCGGCACCTGGCTTGGCAGACGTGCTGCGGGCGATCGCCGAGACCGGGGCGATCCTCGCCACCGGCCACCTGAGCGCGGACGAGATCATGGCGCTGGTGCCGATGGCTCTCGAATCCGGCGTCCGACGCGTCCTGCTGACGCATCCACACTACCCGTCGGTGGAGCTATCCGACGAGCAGTTGTGTCGGCTGGCCTCGGACCCACGGGTGTTCATCGAGCACTGCTTAGCCATCCACACGATCGAGGAGGTGCCGCTGTCGCGGTTCGCAGAATCGATTCGCGCGACCGGCACACAACAAGTGGTTCTGGCAACCGACTTTGGGCAGATCCACAGTGATCCACTCCCCGATGGCACCCTCAAATTCGCTAAGGAACTTCACGATCTATTGAAAAATGAGATTGATACCGCAGATTTTATCGATATGTTCAGCGGCAATGGCCGGCGCGCGTTAGATTCCGCCCTGACCAGCGAGCAATCCGAGTAAGGGAACCTGCGGCACCCAAAGTTCTGTAATGGAAATCGATCTTCGCCCCATGTTTCGTCAACCCTACTACGGCGGCCAAGCCGGGGCCGATCGAACTTGGTAGATTCAGACCGTAGCGTGAACTCACCGCTATGTAAGACAATTTGCGCCGCCGCTGAACCGATCGCGAGCCCAGCGAGGTCAATCCACCGATCCTCGACCGTGGCCGGTGCGATCGGCAACATGCTCGAATCGTATGACTCCGCCGCTTACGGCTATTTCAGCGCCGTCATCGGATCGAACTTCTTCCCGTCCGCCGATCCCACCGCGTCCCTGCTCTGTGCCTTCGCCGTGTTCGCGGCCGCCTTCTTCATGCGGCCGATCGGCGGCGCCGTCTTCGGCTACGTCGGCGACTGCTACGGCCGCAAGGCCGCCCTGGTGCTCTCGACCGGTCTGATGACCGTTTCGACCTTCGCGATGGGCTGCCTTCCGACCTACGAGACGGCAGGTCTCCTCGCCCCCGCGCTACTCGTGCTGCTGCGGTTGGGACAGGGTTTGTCCGTCGGCGGCGAGAACACGTCCTCGGCCATCTATCTGACCGAGACCGCGGCACACGGACGGCGTGGGCTCACCAGCAGCCTTGCCTGCGTCGGCGCGATCGGCGGGATCCTGGCCGGTTCGCTGCTCGGGGCGATCGTGACCAGCCTGCTCCCGTTCGACGACGTGCGCGCCTGGGGTTGGCGCCTCCCGTTTCTCGTAAGCGTCATCCTGGGCGCCGCCATCTTCATGTTGCGTCGGTACATGGACGAGCGGCCCCTCGACGGTGCGCCCACCCGGCCCCTCGGCCGATCGCCTCAGCCTTCGCCCCTGCGCACGGCCTTCAGCGACGACGGGCCGGCGATGGTGCGGGCCTTCGCGATGAGCGTTGCGGTGGGCGGGTCCTTCTACGTCGTGTTCGTCTACCTGCCGACATACATGCACGGCGTGCTCGGCCTGGCGCAGGGTACGGCCCTGTTCATCAACTCGACTGCCATGGCAGTGTACATGGTCTGCGTCCCGGCGATGGGTGCCCTGTCCGACCACGTCGGTCGCAAACCCGTGCTGATCGCGACCTCCGCCGGGCTGGTGCTGCTGTCGTGGCCGCTGTTCCTGCTGTTCGCCCGCGCAGACGCCGTCTCGATCTTGACCGGGCAGATCGCTTTTGCGGTCCTCATCGCCGGCTACTGCACGGCGATCCCGGTCGCGCTCGTCGAGATGTTCAAGGCCCGCTCGCGCTGCACCGCGCTGGCGATCAGCTTCAATTGCTCGATGGCGCTCGTCGGCGGCACCGCGCCGCTAGCTGCGACCTGGATCGTGCACGGCCTGCACCTTCCCTCCGGCCCCGGCCGGTACGTCGCACTCCTCTCGCTCGTATCTCTGACCGCCGTGTTGGGAATGAAGGACCGAAGCGGCACGCCACTCACTTTGCGATAGCAACGCGTTATACAAATCCATCAGTTTGAGCGCGCGATGATTCAGAATAAAATAAATTTGAAACGGAGTTTTGAAGATTTTGTAGCAAAACTTCACGAGCGAATGTCGAAACCGTCTCATTAAATTGATTGGATAGAATGCATATGGAACCGGTCATTTCGCATCAGGGAGAAGGCGAAGTATTCGAGCTGGAACCGGGAAGTCTCGTGCGATTCAAGGTCTTCTCAAAAGATGTCGACAAGGTCGTTGAAGTATACGAGCGTGAATTGCCACCTCGCACGATAGGCGCAGACCCTCATCTGCACGCAACAACCATAGAAACATTCTATGTAGTCTCGGGAACGGTCGACATTCTGTGTGGTCAATTGAAAGATCGATACAACGCGGGGTCGATCGTTGTAGTTCCCCACAACACAGTCCATGCATACGATAACTCTGACGACATTCCAGCTAAGCTGCTAATATTTTTCTGCCCGGGCCTCGGCCATGAGGAATTTTTTCGGGAACTGGCGAAACTCAAGCGCGGCCCAAAAGATTCATATCAGCATGAACTAGATGCTCTGAGACGACATTTTGACTCAACGTCCGTTGCTTCAGAGTAGAATATGAGCTTTTTTCCTTCAGAGCCAAGTGCAGTTTTTAGCAGAATGCGGCACATCTAGCGGTGAATAATTGTGATTTTGGCGCTTGAAATAGAATAGAGAATTTACATCTCCAGCTTGCCGCCACCAAGAGAAGGTGAAGACATAAGAAACCGATCTGTCCTGCAGATTGTAAATTTTAGACCGCGATTCAGCATCAATTCCGGATGGTTGATATATTTTTCGATCCCCCTTCAGCCCTAAAATTCTACCAACAGCGTCATACACCTTCCTTACAATCTTCTCCGAAGAGATCTGTCATTTGTAATGTGCGGCAATCCCACTCGTTCTTGAGCCAAGTCAGTGTGAGTCCACCTCGCATGATGAACATCAAATATGAAGGCGTCAGGGAACGGGCAAGACCGATTTAGCGACCTGTGAACGGCGGGCTCCTGTTGACACGTCAGGATGTTCGATGGAGCGCTCTTCCAGCTGGACCGTCTATTGCACCCCAGCCATGCTATTCGGCAGGTCACACCCACGGTGCCGACGTGACGCATGAATTGAGTTGGTTCGTTGTCATTGCAATATTAAGAGCCGATATCATGACAGATTGGGACCCTTACCTTTACACACGCTTCGAGATCGAACGCACACGGGTGGCTTCCGATCTGCTTGCCCGCGTCCCCCTCACTGAGCCGCGGCTTGTCTACGACCTCGGCTGCGGCCCCGGCAATTCGACCGAGCTGATTGCTACGCGCTTTCCTAAGGCGGAGGTAATTGGTCTCGACAGCTCGCCGGCCATGCTGGAGAGCGCACGTGTCCGGTCGTCCGGCACCACGTTTGCGCTTGCTGACGCTACAACGTGGGTGCCTGAGCGCGCACCGGACCTGATCTACGCCAACGCCCTGCTGCATTGGCTACCTGACCATGGCTCGCTGATACCACGTCTGTTCCGCGCGCTCGCCCCTGGCGGCGTGCTCGCGGTGCAAATGCCCGACAACGCCAATGAGCCTTCACACCAAGTGATGCGTGCGGTAGCAGCGCGCGGGCCCTGGGCGGAGCTGATGACTCGGTCGCTGCCCAGTTCGTATGACGTGCTGAGAGCAACGGCCTACTACGATCTTCTAGCGCCGTTAGCTGTTGAGGTTGATGTATGGCGTACTGTCTACTGCTTCTCGATGGAAGGAGCGGCAGACATTGTTGCCTGGGTCAGCTCTACTGGCCTCAAACCATTCATCGACTCACTTCCAAACAACTTGCGCCCTGACTTCCTCGCCGCTTACGAGGCCGCAATCGACCGGTCCTACCCCGCCCGAGCCGATGGACGACGGTTGCTCGACCGCCCGCGGTTGTTCATCATTGCACGCAAAGGTGCCGATCCTGAACCGAACTGACTCCTCGGCCACGTGAGCGAAATCGATTGGGCTGGTCTGCACCTCGGACGTAGCGACGTGGCTGATGGGCGTCTCCGGCACCTTCGACGTCGGCATAGGCATCGGCACACCTCAGATCGCCGGGTTGGTGTTGCCGCCTATCACAGCTCGTACCTTTTGCTCGGCCTCGTTCTGATCCGCCCCCCTGTGAGTGGCTCTTCATCAGGTTTGGTGGATCATGCTGCGAGGAGGAAGCGGCGACGCAGCAGGTCGAGCTTGGCCCGGCCGTACATGGAGCGCTTGAGCAAGCTTGAGGCGGTTGACCTGCCCCTCGTCCTGCCCGCTGGTCCAGGGTAAGCGAAGGCCGGCGCGAACGGCAGCCCCGTCCTGATCGAGGCTGACGGCGAAGCTCTCGACCACCCGCAGGCTCGGGCGTCGGCCAGCCAAGCATCGAAGGCGGCGATAATGCCGGGCTACCGCGCGAGTTTCCCGTTCCTCGCGCCCGAAGTGTTCGCGGTGCAGGATGGCGCCCCCGTGCGGCTGTACCGGCGCATCGCCGCGCTGGACCGGCCGGGGCTGTACTCCGTCGGGCTGGTGCAGCCGGTGGGCCCGACGATCCCGCTGGTCGAGGTACAGGCGCGCTGGCTGGCTGGGGTGCTGGCCGGGCGTCTGGCGCCGGCGGGCGCGGCGGCGATGGAGACGGAGCTCATCGCGCACCATCAGGCTTTGGCGCGGACGTACGTCGGCTCGGCGCGCTACGCGCTGGAAGTCGACTACAAGGGGTATGCTGGGCAGCTGAACGGCGCGATGCGGGCGGGACGGGCTTGACCGTGTCGTTGTCCCGCGGACCGTCGACGCGACTGTCGATCAGGTCGCCGCTTCTCGGGCATCGACGAGCCCGCAGGACGCCGTTGGTTCCGGCGCTTTCTCGCATGGGCGCGGCCGAACCACCGTCGGCCGACCCGCGACATGCCGAACCGCCAGAGCGCAAAACCGGCCGTCCGGCCTTCCGCCCGTCCCAGTCGTTCAAAGGTTAAACGTAAATGCCCATAAGCGGACGGTGGCAAAATTAGGCGTATAACTTCAGCACCGCCGGCATCGCGGTAGCAGCACAGATTCTTGTTTTTTAAATTGTCAGACGAGGTGCTCAATTCGCTACAATTTCCAAAAATGACCGTTTTTATCGACAAAATTGATCCGCGAATATCGACTTATTTTGTTAATTTTTCATAATATATAAAAATATGTGTGATGATTATAAATTTGATCTACAGCTCATGTTGCAGACGAAGGCAATGAAGGCGCTGGCGGGAGTGTGAACCATGGCACGAGTGCTTGGATGCGAGGCAGCGCCTGCTGAATGATCGTCGCGCGCGCGAGTTCAGCGATCCGGGGAGCCAGCGAAGCCAAGTCACCCCGGCGCGTGACCAGCAGCAATTCCCGCGAAAAGCCGGGACCGGGCAACGGCAGAACATCGACCTGACTGGCGTGCGCAATGCCCTGCAACAAGCACAGAGGGGTGGTGATAGCCACACCCATCCCGGTCGCCACCATGGCGATGAGGCTGTCCGACGTGTCGAACTCGAAGGCCCGCGGCGGCCGGAGCCCCGAGCGGCTGAGGTGCCGCTCGACCTGCCCGCCCACGTAGGACCGCTCGCTGTGCCGGACCAGGCGGTGTTTCTCGAAGATCGCGGTCAACTCCCGCCCTTCAAGATCAGCCTTGAGCCCGCGCGGCACGACCAGCATGTAGGGCTCACGGTAGAACGGGAACCGGTCGATGTCATCGAGGTCCGGCATCTGATCGCAGGTGATGGCGGCATCGATCACCCGGCGCAGGAGCGCCTCGGCATGAGCCGCCGCGAGGCCGGACCAAGCGGACAGGCTCAGCGCCGTCGCCCCGGTCATGAGTTCCTTGACGAGATAAGCGCCGACGGTGCCAGCGTAGGAGTCGACGAGGCCGAGCCGCAGATCGATGCGCTCGGGCAACGCCGCGGCCGCACGCAGTGAGTCCAAAAGCGCCGCGTAATCGCGGTTCAGGTCGAGGACTCGGTTGGCCAGAATACGGCCCGCACGCGTGGGAACGAGCGGTCGTCGGCTCCGATCCAGCAGCTTGACGCCTGCCAGCTCTTCAGCCCGGCGGACGGCCTGGGACACGGCGGATTGGGTGATCTGAAACTGTTGGGCCGCCTCATGCATACTGCCGCTCTGCGCCACAGCAGCAACGATCTGCAGGGTCTTGAGGTCTGGAAATGCCCGCATCACTCCACCCGATGAAGCGCCATTCACAACAGAAATTAGTGTTTCTTCATAGCCCTGAAGTTTCTTGCCGATCGGCCACTATTTAAGGCACCATCCCGCCATGTTCAAAAATTAGGCAGCGAGCTGGTCTCATGAGTGGGCAGGCGGATTTCCTGGTGATCGGTCTCGGTGCGATGGGCAGCGCCGCACTCTACCAACTGGCCAAGCGCGGCGCGAAGGTCATTGGAATCGATCGTTTCGCACCACCCCACGCGAACGGATCGAGTCACGGCGAGACCCGCATCACGCGGCAGGCCGTGGGCGAGGGCCGCGATTACGTGCCCCTGGTTACGGCCACACACCGGATCTGGCGCGAACTGGAAGCCGAGACCGGCGCCCATTTGCTGAACGCCTGCGGTGTGCTGGTGATGGCTCCCGGGGTCGGAGAGAGCTCGCATCACGGCAAGCCGGATTTCGTCATCCGGTCGGCCGAATCGGCGGGCGCGTTCGACATCCCGCACGAGATGCTGGACGGACGAGAGGTGTCCCGGCGCTTCCCGCAGTTCCTGAACCTGGCAGGGAACGAGAAGGTCTACTACGAGCCCGGCGGCGGTTACGTTCATCCCGAGCGGTGCATCAGCGCCCAACTCACCCGCGCCGAACAGCTCGGCGCCGAGATCCGCACGGGTGTCGAGGTTCACGCGATCGCTCAGGATGGTGCCGGCGTCCGCGTCGAGACCTCGGCCGGTCTGTTCACGGCCGGTCAGGTGGTCGTGTCCGCGGGTGGTTGGAACGCACCACTCCTCGGTGCGCCGTTCGACCGCCTGCTCACCGTAAACCGCCAAGTGTTGCATTGGTACGAACTGGACGACACCAGCGCCTACCGCGCCGACGCTCCGGTGTTCATCTGGATGCATGGCGCCCGCGAGGTTGACTACCTCTACGGCTTCCCGCCGCTGCCGGGCGACCGCCGCATCAAGGTGGCGACCGAGCAGTACGAGAGCGACACGACTGCCGACGCGCTCAACCGCACGGTCGATCCGCAGGAGTCGGTCGAGATGTATCAGCGCCATGTCGCGGGACGCCTCGCGGGCGTGACGCCACGCGTCGCGCAAGCCGCCGTCTGCCTCTACACCGTCACCCCCGATCGGGGGTTCATCATCGACCGGCATCCCGACCAGGACCGCGTCCTGGTGGTGTCGGCCTGTTCTGGGCACGGGTTCAAGCACTCCGCCGGCATCGGCAGTGTCGCCGCGGAATTGCTGACCGAGGGACGCAGCCACATCGATACGACGGCCTTCGCGATCAGCCGCTTCCCATAGACGTTTCGCGGTTCGCGACCAGGTTCGACCGGGATCAGGATGGGTCGACCGCCGCCAACGGCCGCCCCCGCCGACCTCGTGCGGGCGCCAGCAAGCCAGGGTGCCGCCGCGCCATTCGGTGCCGCCGCTGAAGCGGCCCCCGGCCGGCTACCTTAAGCTCGGCTTATCATCGTCTTAAGAGGCAGTAATAAGACGAGAACTATATTGTGTCATGCGGCGAGATACTATCTATGCACGCCGGTCAGCAGAAACATGCGACAGGGTGGAGACAGCATAGCATGTCATCGACACGTCTTGAGAAGGATAGCCTTGGCCAAGTCGAGCTGCCGGCCGACGTCCTCTACGGCATCAACACCTTTCGGTCACTCGCGAACTTTCCGATCTCCGGACGTCCCATCGCGACGTACGGCGAGTTCATCCGGGCCATCGCCACGGTCAAGCAGGCCGCTGCGCAGGCAAACCTGGAACTCGGGGGGCTGACGCCAGAGCAGGCCGCGGCGATCACCGCGGCGTGCGAGGAAGTCCGGGCTGGTCGGCACGACGCACACTTCGTCGTCGACATGTTCGAGGGCTCGGGTGGCACCTCGACCAACATGAACGTCAACGAGGTCATCGCCAACGTGGCGGCCAGGAACGCCGGCCAGGCCCTGGGCGAGTACGCCGTGGTCCACCCGAACGACCACGTGAACCTCGGGCAGTCGACCAACGACGTGATCCCGACCGCGCTGAAGCTCGCGGTCTACGGTGCGTTGGCTGAGACGCCGACAGCGCTCCGTCGGTTGGCCCAGGCATTCTCCGATAAGGCGGCGGAGTACGCGGATCTGCTGCGGCTCGGCCGGACCTGTTTGCAGGATGCCCAGCCGATGACGCTGGGACAGGCATTCGGCGGCTATGCCGCCGTCATCGCACGTCACGCCGACGAGCTGGAGGCATTGCAGGATCAGTTCCTGACCGTGCCGCTCGGGGGCACCGCCATCGGCACCGGATTCGGGGCACAGCCGGGCTACACCGCCGCCGTCTGCCGCCATCTCGCCGTGCTGACCGGCGCCGCGGTGAAGCCGGCGTCCAACGCCTTCGACGCGATGCAGAACATGGACAACTGCGCGCGCCTGTCCGCCGAGTTGCGCAACACCGCCAACACCCTTTGGAAGATTGCCAACGACCTGATCATCCTCTCGTCCGGCCCGATGGGCGGGCTTGAGGAAATCACCCTGCCGTCCGTGCAGGCGGGTTCCTCGATCATGCCCGGGAAGGTCAACCCGGTCATTCCGATGGCGGTTTGCCAGGTCGCACTCGCAGTGACGGGCAACGACACGGCAGTCACGCTCGCCTGCCAGCAGGGCCTCCTGGAGATCAACCATTACGAGCTGATCGTTTGCGACCGGCTCCTTGAGAGCATCCGTCTGCTCACCCGCACGGCGACGGTGTTCACCGACCGATGTGTCAGCGGCCTGGTCGGCAACGCGGAAGCCTCACGCCAGCACCTGCTCAATTCCAGCGCCCTGGCGACGGCGCTGGTGCCGGCACTCGGCTACGCGCAGGTGTCCGGCGTCGTCCGGGCCGCGGTCGCAGAACAACGACCCTTCATAGAAGTCGCGATGGAACGCGGCCTGCTTAGAGAAGACGAAATCCAGCCAATTCTCTATCGCGCCACCCATGGCGCAGCAGCCTGATATTTTGGGAGGAGATGATGTCTACTATTGCAGCATCAAAACAAATACCATTCGAGGAAGTCGGCTTTCGACCGTTCCACTACCGCCTGGGGGCGGCGGGCTGCGGCGGCCAGTTCGCCGACGGCTTCGAACTCGGGATCATCGGGATCGCTGTAGCGATTGCCGCCGGACCACTGCAGTTATCCGCGCTACAGATGGGCATGCTGGGTGCGGCAGCCCTGGTGGGTCTGTTCGTCGGCGCCATCGTCACCGGAACGATCGCCGACCGAATCGGTCGCCGCATGATCTTCGGCTATGACATGCTGTTTGCGGCCCTGATCTCCGGGTTGCAATTCTTCGCAACCGAAGCCTGGCATTTGCTTGTGCTGCGTCTGATGCTAGGGTTCATACTGGGTGCTGACTACGTCGCCAGTAAATCCCTGGTCACGGAACTGTCGCCGATGAAGTATCGCGGCCGCCTGCTCAGCCTGATGGCGATCGCGTGGGCCGGAGGCTACACGGCGGCGTATCTCGCCGGGTTCGCGATGCGCGACACCGGGCCCGACGCTTGGCGCTACATGCTGGCCGTCGGTGCGGTGCCGGCGCTGTGCATCTTCGTACTGCGGCTGGCTATCCCCGAGTCGCCGCTGTGGCTGGTCAAGAAGGGGCGAAACGAGGAAGCCCGGAAGATCATCCTGCAAAAGCTGGGTCCGGATGTCGCCCTGCCGACTGTTACGGCAACGCAGCAGAAGGGTGGCCAGTGGGCCGAACTCTTCTCCACGAAGTGGCGCAAGCGCGCTGCCGTAGGCGGCATCTTCTACGTCTGCCAAGTCGTCCCCTACTTCGCTTTGGGAACATTCCTGCCAAAGATCATGGAGTCGCTGGGCGTCGGCGACAAGTTTACCGGGAGCTTGATCTACAACGCCATGCTCATGGCTGGCGCTGTCATCGGCATGCTGCTCATCGACAAGATACCGCGCCGCGTGTTCCTGATCACGACCTTCTTCATCGGGGCGGGACTGCTGGCCCTGCTGGCGGCAAACCTCTTCGGCTCGACCGGCGTGGTCATCGTCTTCGCCCTCTTCGCGCTCACGCTGTCGGCGGCGGCCAATCTGGAGTTCATGTACCCGCCGGAGCTGTTTCCGACGCACCTGCGCGCCACGGGAGTCGGGTTCGCGACCGCTGTGAGCCGATTCGGTTCTGCCGTGAGCACCTTCCTGCTGCCTCTGATCGTCCAGCACTATGGCGTGAGCAGTGCGCTGGGAGCCTGTGTGGTCGTCATGCTCATCGGCGGTGTCGTCTGCCAGATCTGGGCGCCGGAAACCGGTAATGTGCATCTCGACGCAGTCGGCGAAGAGCAGGATGCCCGACCGGTGCTGTCTCCCGCATAGCCGTTGGGAGCCTACCATCGATCCATCGCGGGCGTGGCCAAATCCAAGCGATCGCTGCGCCCGCAACATCGACCATCTCGGAGGATGGGATTGTCACGTGGCCGAGAAACATCTCGATGGCGGTAGGAAGTAACCCGTGACGGCCGCAGAGGCTCGGGGCCAGAGCGATCCGCTCGCTGCTACAGACGTGCCTGTTCAGAGGCAGTGGCCCGCCGAACTTGCGGTCGTCACCGCCCGTACCGTGGACCTGGAAACTGCCAAGACCCGCTCCGTGCACGACCTGCTGGGGGACGGTGACGTGCCGGCCGACGCGCTGTGGGGCATCCACACCAAGCGGGCGGTGACGAACTTCCCGATCACCGGCGTGCCCGTGGGCCACTTCCCCGAATTCGTCCGCGCGCTGGCGCTCGTGAAGCAGGCCGCCGCCCGCGCCAACCGGCGGCTCGGCTACCTCGAACCGGAGAAGGCCGACGCGATCGACGCCGCCTGCACCCTGGTCGCCACAGAGGGCGAGTACGCCCGGAGCTTCGTGGTCGACGCGATCCAGGGCGGGGCCGGCACCTCCACCAACATGAACGCCAACGAGGTGATCGCCAACGTCGCGCTCGGGCTGATGGGCAAGAAGCCCGGCGACTACGCGAGCCTCCACCCCAACGACGACGTCAACATGGCGCAGTCGACCAACGACGCCTACCCGACGGCGCTGCG
>NZ_JAUYZI010000064.1 GCF_030700245.1 Methylobacterium amylolyticum | reverse complement strand
CCTCCGGCAGACCGGACAACACGCCGCCGCCGAGCGCGGCACCGCCAGCACCGTCACGTGCTCGGGCTCGGCCGTGACAGCGACGACGCGCAGCGAGGAGGGGATGAAGGGGAGCAAGCGCTTGGGCATGGGTAGCTCGGGGACAGCATTCTCCCCATCCGAATCCCAGCCAAGCGCGACCGCTCCCGCTCACTCCGTGCCACCACACAAAGTGACGCAGAACCGATCGTGTCCTCGATCATGGGCCTCTACCCCGCCCCCTTCGTCGCCGCGATGAAGGCGCGCGGCATCGCGTGGTTCGCCACCGTGACGACGGCCGCCGAGGCCCGCGCCGCCGAGCGGGCCGGCGCCGACGCCGTGGTTGCGCAGGGCGCGGAGGCCGGCGGCCACCGCGGCAGCTTCGAGCCCGGGGACGCCGAGCGCGCCGCGGTCGGCCTGTTCGCGCTCGTGCCGGCGCTGGCCGACGCGGTGTCGGTGCCGGTGGTCGCCACCGGCGGGATCGCCGACGCGCGCGGGGTGGCCGCCGCCCTGACGCTGGGTGCCAGCGCCGTGCAGATCGGCACCGGCTTCCTGCGCTGCCCCGAGGCCGGGATCCACCCGGCCTGGGCCGACGCCCTGGCGCTCGCCGCCCCGGAAGACACCCTGGTCACCCGCGCCTTCAGCGGCCGGGCGGGACGCAGCCTCGCCAACGGCTACGCGCGGGCCGCCGCCGCGCCGGACGCGCCGGCCCCGGCGCCCTACCCGGTCCAGCGCGCGCTGACCGCGCCGATGCGCGGGGCGGCGCAGCAGGCGGGCGACGTCCAGCGCATGCAGGCCTGGGCGGGCCAGTCCGCCCGCCTCGCCGCCGCCGAGCCGGCGGGCGAGGTGGTCCGTCGCTGTTGGGACGGGGCGCGGGCCCTCCTGGGCTGAGGCCGGCCCGCGGAGGCACGCGCGACCGGCCCCTCCTTTGCGGGCGAGTAAGCAACGGTTAACTACAACTTTTGATAGATGCCCGCATGCGTGCGAGGCTTCGTGGCGGCGGTCGGGCGCCGGCTGAGCCGGAGCGCCGGGGGAGCGCGCCCGGCGCCCAATCCGGCACCCTGCGCGTCGCCCGCGCCATCCTGGCGGCGCTCTCCGTCACGGCGGCGGCCGCGCCGGCCCGGAGCCAGAGCCTGTCCGAGGCGTCGGCCTCCGCCCTGGAGAACAGCTTCGCCCTGCGCGCCGATCGCGCCCGCCAGGAGGGGGAGGCGGCGCGGCTGCGCGGCGCCCTCGACAGCTTCCTGCCGACCGTCGGCCTGGTCGCCGACAAGCCGCTCCGGAGCCGGATCACCTACTCCCCGGCGCTCGCGCCGACGCAGATCGGCCTCGACACGGTGCCGCGGCGCGACCCGACGCAGGTCGGCGTCACGGCGGACCTGCCGCTGTTCGACGGTTTCCGGCGCTGGCACACCCTGCAATCGGCGCGGGCGCTGGCCGAGGCCGGCCGCTTCACCACCCTGTCCGCCCGCCAGCAGGTGCTGCTCGACACAGGTATCGCCTATCTGGCCGTGCTGCGCGAGGTCCGCATCCTCGGCTATCGGGTCTCGCAGGTCGCCGCGATCGCCCGCATCCGCGACGTGACCGAGCGCCAGTTCGAGGTGAACGACGCCACCCGCACCGACGTGGCGCTCACCCGCTCGCGGGTCCACGAGGCCGAGGCCGCACGCGACCGGGCGGTGGCCGACCTCGCCGCCGCGCGGCTGGCGTTCAAGCGGCTCGCACGGATGGAGCCGGAGCGGATGACGCCGCCGCGCCTGCCGGATCTGCTGCCGAGGGACGAGGCGGCCTACGCGGAGCTGGTGCGCACCGCCAACCCGGGGCTCGCGGCCGCCCGCCTCGGCGCGCGCGCGGCCGGCGACCTCGCCCAGGCCGCCACCGCCGAAGTGCTGCCGCAGGTGAACCTGCAATTCTCGCACGTCGTCCAGTACGGTTACAGCCAAGCGCTGGACCGGATCGCCGACACCACGACCCGGATCGTCGCCCGGGTCCCGCTCTACCAGCCCGGCGCCTTTCCGCGGATCGAGGAAGCCTCGGCGCTCGCCCGCCAGCGCGGCTACGAGGTGCAGGACGGGGAACTGGCGACGCTCACCGCGGCGCGCACCGCGTTCAGCCGGCGCCGGGCGGTCGCCGACCAGTCCGCCCGCCTCGCCGCGCGCGCGACCGAACTCGCGGCCACGATGCGCGGCTTCGTGATCGAGCGCGGCGCGGGCTTCCGCACCATCCTCGACGAGCTGAACATCCGCGCCGAGCTGGCCGACGCGCAGGTTCAGGCAACGATCGTCGAGACCGAGCGCGACGCGCTGGGCCTGCAACTCGCCGCCGCCGCCAATCTCCTGGATGCCGGCGGGCGGGGCGGCCCGCGCTTCGCGGCCATCCCGCCGGGGCCGGGCGCGGTGCCGGCCGCGACCCTGCGCCTCTCCGCGGAGGCCCACGCCCCGCGGCCGGTCCGCGCCCGCCCGGCCGACCGGCGCGCGGGCGATGAGCGCCTCGTCCTGCGCGGCACGGATGCGCCCTCCGCCGGGATCGTCAGGCGGATTCCGGAACCCGCGCTGCGGGTGTCGCTGGCGGAGCCCGACGCTCCTCGGTGAGGCGCCCGTCGGCGATCCGCAGCACCCGGTCGACGCGGTCGAGCAGCCGCTCGCTGTGGGTCACGAACACCTTGGCCGCCTTGACGCCCTGGAGGCTGTCGACCAGCGCGGCCTCCGTGACCGGGTCGAGGTTGGCGGTCACCTCGTCCAGCAGGAGCAGCCGCGGGCGGCGGCACAGGGCGCGGGCGATCAGCAGGCGGCGGCGCTGGCCGGTGGAGAGCAGGCCGGATTCCTCGGAGACCTGCGTGGCGTAGCCCTGCGGCAGCCGCTCGATCTCCTCGACGAGGCCGACGCGGGCGAGCGCCGCCTCCATCTCGGCCCGCGACACGCCGGGATCGAACAGCGCGAGGTTGTCGGCCACCGTCCCGGCGAACAGGCCGTCGTCGGCGAAGACGACGCCGAGGTTGGCGCGGAACTCGCGCTTGCCGAACCGGTCGAGCGGCATCCCGTCGATGGCGAGCGCCCCGGCCGCCGGCTCGTGCAGGCTCGCCAGGATCTTCAGGAGCGAGGACTTGCCCGAGCCCGAGGCGCCGACGATCGCGACGCTCTCCGCCCCCGCCACGTCGACCGCGAGGTTCGCGTCCGTCAGGATCGGGGCCTCGCCCTGCCCGAATCGGATCGTCACGTCGGCGAGCTGCACGCTCTTGCGGATCGGGCGGTGGATGCGGGCGTCGTGCAGGCCGGGCTCCTCCGCGTGGCCGACCACGTCGTCGAGGCGCTGGAAATGCACCCGCATCGCCGAGAGGTGCAGCAGGTTGGTGGTGAGCGCGTTGACGCGCTCGAAGAAGTCGCCGCGCAGGGCGAAGAAGGCGTAGAGCGTGCCGATCGTCAGCGCGTTGCCGATCACGCCGGTGATGCCGAGGTAGAGCGTGGCGACCGTGCTCGCGGCAATCACCGCGTGCATGAACAGCTCGGCGTCGATGCCCGCCTTGCGCGCCCGGAAGTCGAGATTGGCGAAGCGGGAGAAGCTCTCGAACCAGCGCAGCGCGAACAGCTCGGCGCCGTTGTGGGCCTTCAGGCTGTCGACCCGGCGCAGGCCGTCGAGGAGGCGCGCCCGCTCCTCCGAGCGCGCCTCCAGCGAGCCGGCGGTGGCGCGGTTGAGCCGCGGGAAGGTCAGCACCCGCAGGGCCAGCACGGCGACGAGCGTCAGCAGGGTCACGGCGGCCATGAGCGGCGAGTAGTAGAGCATCAGCCCGACGAGCAGCACCGAGGTCGCGGTGTCGGCGAGCGCGGTGACGAGGCCGCCGACCAGGAACCCCTTGATGTGGTCGATCGAATCGGTGCGCGCGACGAAATCGCCGGGATGGCGCAGCTCGAAGTAGCTCAACGGCAGGCGGAAGGCGTGGCCGACGACGTTGCGGGTGAACTGGAGCTGGAGCAGGGTCGAGGCGCGCAGGGTGATGGTGTCGCGCAGCCAGCGCCCGACCGCCTCGAACAGCATCATCAGCAGCAGGCCGAGCGCCAGCACGTGCAGCAGGTCGAGATCGACCTGCGGGATGACCACGTCGAGGGAGAGCTGGAGCAGCACCGGCATCGCCAGCGACAGGAGCGCGATGGCGATTGAGACGAGGGCGATCTGCCAGACCGTGCCGGCGAGCCCGCGCGTGGTGTGAAAGATCTCCACGAAGCCGAGCTTCCGCTCGGCCCGGAGGCGCTGGAAATCGACCCGGGGGGCGAATTCCAGCACGACGCCCGAGAACATCCGCTCCATGTCGGCGCGGTCGTAGATCCGCAGCCCGAATTCGGGGTCGTGGACCCGGTAGCGCCCGCGCTTGATCGCCTCCAGCACCACGAAGTGGTTGCCGTTCCAGTGCAGGATCGCCGGCAGCGCCACGCCGTCCAACTCGCCGACATTGCCGAGCGCGTAGCCGCCCGCATCGAGGTCGAGGGCGTCCGCGACCGCGACGATGTCGGCGAGCGACATGCCGGCCCGCGACAGCGGGAACAGCGCCCGCAGGTAGCTCAGGTCGATGGCGTGGCGGTGGTAGTTGGCGACCATCGCGAGGCAGGCGAGCCCGCACTCGCTCGCCTCGCTTTGCACGAGGGAGCGAACCCGGCGCCGCCCGTCGAGGGCGCGTCTCAGCCAGTCGCTCATGGTCTCATCCCCGTCCGCGCATCGCCCGGATCGGGTCGAGCACCCAGTCGATCAGCCGGCGCCGCTCCACGACGATGTCGGCGGTGAGGGTCGAGCCCACCCGGATCGGCTCGTCGACCCCGTAGGCGCGCACGGTGCGGGCGTGCGGCCGGACCTCGACCCGGTAGGTGGATTGCCGGTTGAGGCTCGTCGGATCGACGGCCGCGTCTCCGGCCGCGGCCACCGCGGTGGCCGGGACACGCAGGGGGCTCGCCGAGATCGCGGTGATCGTGCCGCGGGCGATGCCGAAGGCCTTGAACGGAAAGGCGTCGTACTTCAGCACCACTTCCTGCCCGACCTTGGCGAGGCCGATGGCGCGGGCCGGCACCTCCAGCACGATCATCGGCTCGGCGCCCGCATCGGCGACGATGGCCACCACCTGATCGGCGGCCACCGCGGCGCCGGGCTCGACGAACAGCCCCGCCACCTGCCCGTCGGCGGGGGCGACGATGTCGCGGCGCGCCTGGGCGCCGAGATCGGCGAGTTGCGCCGTGACCGTGCTCAGCTCGTTGTCGATCCCCGCGACCTGCGCCGACTTCTCGGTGAGGGCGGCGCGCTGGCCGCGCAGGCGCTCGGACGTCTCCTGGCGCAGCTCGGCGCGGCGGGCGCGCAGCTCGGAGAGCTGGCGGGCGTAGTCGAGGGCGATGCGCCGCTGGCCGTTCAGCGATTCCCGGGTGGCGTAGCCCTGCTTCATGTAGGCCTCGACCCGCCGGACCATCGCGTCCTGCTGGACCTGCCCCTCCCGCAAGGTCCGCTCCTGCTCGTCGAAGGCGCGCACGACCCCCGCGACGTTGGCCTCGGTCTCGGCACGGTCGCCGCGGGTCGAATCGAGGTAGGCGGAGAGCCGCGCCCGCTCGCGCCGGAGGTTGGCCTGCCGCTCCTCCAGGCTGCGCCGGTTGGCGGCGACGGTGGAGACGCCGCCCGCGGTCTGCTCGCGCAGGCGGATCTCGATCAGGCGCTGGCCGCGGATCACCGTCTGGCCGAGCGCGACGTCGATGGCGGCGACGATGCCGGGGGCCTGCGCGTCGAGCCGGGTCAGGCCGGAGGTGGCGGAGACGTAGCCCCGCACCGACTCCGTGCGGGCGAAACGACCGAAGAACAGGGCCGCGACGATCCCGGCGATGAGCAGACCGAAGAACCACGCCGTCCAGGCGCCGCCGCGGTCCCGCCGCAGGTCGACGGCGGCGCCGGCCCGGCGCCTGTGGAATGCGGCCGCGCCGGGCATCGGCGCCGCCGGCGGTTCAGGCTCGCTCATGATCGGCGCTGCGGACGGGGCTCATGCGGCGGATGCGTTCGCGAAACTCTCCTCTTGAGCGAGATTGCGCACGCTGTTCTCAACCGCAGGTAAATACTCGTCCAGGGTCGGCCACAGGTGCCACTGCTCGGGCCGGTCGAGCAGGGCGGTGCGGATGTGGTCGCGCACCAGGGCGGCGGCGGCGGCGCGCGCGCCGGGGCCGCTCTCCGAGACCTCGAAGGGTTGGCCGAGACGGATGCGGTCGCCGCCGGGCTGCATCGTGCTCGCCCAGGGCACCACGGTGGCGCCGGTGAGCCGGGCCAGGGTCGCGAGGCCGAACGCGAAGGACAGCGGCAGGCCGAACATCGGCATCGGCTCGGGCGCGCCGTAGGACGGCGGCAGGTCGCAGAACACCACGACGACCGCCCCCTGTCTGGCAAAGCGCACGGCAGGCAGGAAGTCGCCCCGCTCGGTGACCTTGAGGAAGCGCATCTCCACGCCGAAGGCGCGGATCCGCTCCATTACCGCGGTCTCCATCGCGAGGTCGTCGCGCTGGCGCAGGATCAGCAGGGGCCGGCCGGGGAAGAAGCGCAGCATCGTGTGGGCGAGGCCGACCACGTAGGCGCCCATGTGCAGCGGCGCGAGGATCACCGGACGGCCGCTCGCCGCGGCCCGCTCCAGGCTCTCCGGCTCGTCCACGCGGGTGCGGGCCATGTCGCGCCGGATGCCGGGCAGGCTGCGGCGATGCAGAGCGAGCCACTCCGTCTCGGCGGCGATGTCGTGGAGCGCCGCCGCGCGCGCGCGCCGCGTCGCCTCGCGGGCGGGCAGTCGCAGGACCCGCTCGAACAAGTCCGCGAGCACGGGCCTCCCGGGATCCGCGAGCGTCCGCACGCGGAACAGCGCCCGCACGGCGCGCCGCCGGATCGGCAAGGGGAGGGCGGCCGCGGCCCGATAAGCGCGGCCGAGACGGGGGGCGCCGGCCATCAGCGCCGCCCCCACCCTGCGCCGACGCGTGAGCGGCCCCCGTCCGGCATCGGATCAGCAGGACCGGCCGGACTTGCCGGTCGACAGTCCGGCGCCCACGCCGAGGTTGAGGCCGAGGCCCAAGCCGACGCCGGCCGTCGTGCCGCCGCTCTGGCCGCCGGTCACCGACTTCAGGGTCTTCAGGTCGAGCGCTTTCATCACCGTCTTCTCCCACCAGGCCGGCCCAGTCGCCGTCCCGTGGTCGAGAATTGACCGACCCGCCCAGGCTGTCCAGGCGCGCATTGGCCAATAAATACTTAATGTGCAGCGCAAATTTCAAATCGTTCGGACAGGGTTAATCGCGTTAACTCAAGACCGAAGCAATAAATATCTTCTCTTATTCTTCGGCTATCGGAACGAAGATCGTGCCATCGGAAAGGCCTGTTGAAGCCATGACGACAGTGTAGCGCCGTCCGTTGCAGGCTGCGGACCACCGCCACGCTCCCGCTGGCGAGGGCGATCGGGCGGACCGGATTCGGCCCACGCGGGGACGGGAGCAATGGCCGGTTCCGTGCCGGGTGAGCCTTTCCGGCCACGGCGGCGGCGTCACTTCCTGCTAAGGTTTCGGCGTCGGGGCGATGAGTCCCGGCCAGACCCTCCTCGCCGGCCTCCACCCGATCGGGCCGGCGAGGATGGTCCGTCCCGGCTCAGTCGGGACGCGCCGCACGAAGTCGCCCGCCGTCGCCGTCAGCAGCGGGCCGTCGCCCGGATCCAGGGCGCGGTCCGCATCGACGCGGCCGATCACCCGTCCTGCCTCATCAGCAGGCCGGCGGCGAGGCCGGCCCCGACGCCGACGCGGGGCACCGCGAGCCAGAAGCGCGGCCCGAACCCGACGTCGTCGAGATTGGGCTGGGGGGAGGGCGCGCGGCGCATCGGCGCGCTCACGTCAGGACGCGCCGCCCCGCAGGGGTGTCGATCGCCGCCCGGAAGCGCAGCGCCGGCCCGGCCACGATCGCGGGCGGGTCGGCGAGGCCGAAGTCCCGATAGAGCGCGCCGAGGGCATCCGGATCGGGATGCTCGACGGTGAGCCCGACGAGGCGGGCGCCGAGATCCGGCATGGCGCGGGCCGGATTGCCGGCCGGACCCCAGTCCATCGCGCAGGGCGCTGCCCCGCCGGCCGGCCACGCCCCGTCCGGGCGGACGCCGAAGCGCCACGCGAGGGCGCCGCGGGTCACCGTGACGGCCTCGCCGAGCAGGTCCGTGTGCGCGGCAAGCAGCCCGTCGAGGTCGTCGGTGCGGGCGACGAAGCCGCGCAGTCGCAGGCCCGCCGTCCAGTCGGCCCGGACCGCCGCCGCGTCGTCGAGGCCGAACCAGCGCGGGCGACCCGGCGGCGGCGCCTCGGGATCGACGGCGATCACCTCAAGGAACAGCGCGTCGCCGAGGCGCAGCAGGTGGTTGCGCGTGCCCATCTCCCGGTGCCGCCCGCCCTCGGGGATCGCGAGGCCGAGGCAGGCACCGACATGCGCCACACCCTCGGCGAGGGTAGGGGCGACGACGGCGAGGTGGTCGAGGACGAGCATGGAATCCCCTCTTCCGGGAACCGACCCGGCGAGCCCGGTCTCGGTCGTTCTTCGGATCTTCGGTCCCTGGACCGCGCGTCTCAGGCTGTCGCGGACGCACTTCAGACAGGGTTTGCGTTCAGCGCCATCGTGGAACGCGAAGTCGGCTGACGATGACCACTACGGCTTACGCAATTGCTCGTTTGTCACGGCGTCACGTCTGATCGAGTCACGGTAGGTCGGCAGGCGAGCGCGATTCATGCTGTCCTCGAACGGCGACAGGACGGACACCACGATCTCTTGCTCCGTTTTCACGTGTTGATGAGATCTTGATTGAACCACAGTGTAAATTCATCGAACTCAAATTGAAGGATATCTCAGTAGCCTTCGGTTGGAGAGCAGGCAGTACGAACGCGAAAACCACGGCTCGGAGTTGGATCACGTATGAGCAGGGCGTCGACGCCATTCCCAGGCGAAGCGGCTTCGGCGCGACCCGACGGACCGCGAGGCGCCACCGCCATCGCTGAACGACGATCTCATCCGTGAACATAGACAACCTCGCCGACCAGGCTGGCCTATGATAGGCAAATTATCTTGCTTGTCAAGCATGTTCGCTTTTTGTTCCCAAGCCGGGCCCACGGCACACGACGCGGAGAGCGAGGGGCGTTTCCGACCCTGTCCCTCATCCTGAGGTGCCCGTGCAGCGGGCCTCGAAGGAGACATCCAGGGATCGCGCGGCTGGCTGGAGGGCTCCTTCGAGGCCTCCGCTTCGCTCCGGCACCTCAGGATGAGGGGAGTTGGTGGGATCGGCCGACGCAAACGTCGACGCAAACTCCGAAGTGGCGTGTACCATGATCCGGGCCAGGGCTGGCAATGAGGGTGCCCCGCCGGATGAGGCCGGGCGAAGGGCCGGGCGCCGCGCCCGGCCCCACGCTCACCTCACAGCGAGTAGTACTGCACGAACTCGATCGGGTGCGGCGTCATCTCGTAGCGCATCACCTCGGTCATCTTCAGCTCGATGAACGCGTCGATCTGGTCGTCCGAGAACACGCCGCCCTCCTTCAGGAAGGCGCGGTCCTTGTCGAGGCTGGTCAGAGCCTCGCGGAGCGAGCCGGCGACGTGCGGGATCTGCTTCAGCTCCCGCGGCGGCAGCTCGTAGAGGTCCTTGTCCATCGCCGCGCCGGGATCGATCCGGTTCTTGATGCCGTCGAGGCCGGCCATCAGCAGCGCCGCGAAGGCGAGGTAGGGGTTGGCCATCGGATCGGGGAAGCGGACCTCGACGCGCTTGGCGTTGGGGCTCTTGGTCCACGGGATCCGGCAGGAGGCCGAGCGGTTGCGGGCCGAGTAGGCGAGCAGCACCGGCGCCTCGTAGCCCGGCACCAGCCGCTTGTACGAGTTGGTCGAGGGGTTGGTCAGGGCGTTGAGCGCCTTGGCGTGGCGGATGACGCCGCCGATGTACCACAGGCACTCCTGGCTGAGGCCGGCGTAGCGGTCGCCCGCGAAGACCGGCTTGCCGTCCTTCCACAGCGACTGGTGCACGTGCATCCCCGAGCCGTTGTCGCCGTAGACCGGCTTGGGCATGAAGGTCGCGGTCTTGCCGTAGCTCTGCGCGACGTTGTGGATGCAGTACTTGTAGACCTGCATGTGGTCGGCGATCGTGGTCAGCGTGTCGAACTTCATGCCGAGCTCGTGCTGGGCGCTGGCCACCTCGTGGTGGTGCTTCTCCACCTTGACGCCCATCGAGGCCATCGCGGCCAGCATCTCGCCGCGCATGTCCTGGGCGGAATCCTGCGGCGGCACCGGGAAGTAGCCGCCCTTGGTGGCCACGCGGTGGCCGAGGTTGCCGCCCTCGTAGTCGGTGAAGCCGTTGGTCGGCAGCTCGGTCGCGTCCAGCTCGAAGCCGGTGCGGTAGGGGTCGGCGGAGAACTTCACGTCGTCGAACACGAAGAACTCGGCCTCCGGCCCGACATAGACGGTGTCGGCGATGCCGGTCTCGCGCAGGTACTCCTCGGCGCGCCGGGCGGTGCCGCGCGGGTCCCGGTCGTAGCGCTGTCCGCTCTCGGGCTCCAGAACGTCGCAGACGATCGACAGGGTGGCCGCGGAGAAGAACGGGTCCATGCAGGCGGTCGAGGGGTCCGGCATCAGCAGCATGTCGGACTCGTTGATCGCCTTCCAGCCGGCGATCGACGAGCCGTCGAACATCGTCCCCTCGGAGAAGATCTCCTCGTCGACCATCGACACGTCGAAGGTGACGTGCTGCCACTTGCCCCGCGGGTCGGTGAAGCGGAAATCGACGTAGCGGACGTCGTTGTCCCGGATCGTCTTCAGCACCTCGTCCGCGGTCGTCATCGTGGCATGCTCCCTGAGATGTCGTTCGAGTTCGGCGTCCGGGGCCGGCATGCGGAACCGCCCCGGTCCGGACGCCGCGCTTGATACAGGCGCGGCCGGCGCCTCGCCAGCCGACCCGGGCGGAAATCGCCGGCTCCGGGGCCGGATCGTCTCCTCGCGAAACCGTGATGACTACTCCCGGTACCGGCGGAATCGCTGGCATGGGGTTGGCACGGTTTATGCCAGGGCAGCGACAGTCGCCTGCGGGCGGCGAGCCGTTCGCGCGGCCTCAGGCGGGCCGCGCACCGACAGCGGTAGAGAGATCTGGAATGACGAAATACAAGCTCGAGTACATTTGGCTCGACGGTTACACGCCGGTGCCGAACCTGCGCGGCAAGACGCAGATCAAGGAATTCGACAGCTTCCCGACCCTCGATCAGCTTCCGATGTGGGGCTTCGACGGCTCGTCGACGAAGCAGGCCGAGGGCGGCAGCTCCGACTGCATGCTCAAGCCCGTGCGCCACTTCCCCGACCCGGCCCGCAAGAACGGCGTGCTGGTGCTGTGCGAGGTGATGATGCCGGACGGCAAGACCCCGCACGAGTCGAACAAGCGCGCGACCATCCTCGACGATCCGGGCGCGTGGTTCGGCTTCGAGCAGGAATACTTCCTCTACAAGGACGGCCGCCCGCTCGGCTTCCCGACCTCGGGCTACCCGGCGCCGCAGGGCCCGTACTACACCGGCGTCGGCTACGCGAACGTCGGCAACGTCGCCCGCAAGATCGTCGAGGAGCACCTCGACCTGTGTCTCGACGCCGGCATCAACCACGAGGGCATCAACGCCGAGGTGGCGAAGGGCCAGTGGGAGTTCCAGATCTTCGGCAAGGGCTCCAAGAAGGCCGCCGACGAGATGTGGATGGCGCGCTACCTCCTGCAGCGCCTCTGCGAGGGCTACGGCATCGACATCGAGTTCCACTGCAAGCCGCTCGGCGATACCGACTGGAACGGATCGGGCATGCACTGCAACTTCTCGACCGCGTTCCTGCGCGAGCACGGTGGCAAGGATTACTTCGAAAAGCTCATGGGCGCCTTCGAGCGCAACCTCGACGACCACATCGCCGTCTACGGCCCGGACAACCACCTGCGCCTGACCGGCAAGCACGAGACGGCGCCGTGGAACAAGTTCAGCTACGGCGTGGCCGACCGCGGCGCCTCGATCCGCGTGCCGCACTCGTTCGTGAACAACGGCTACAAGGGCTACCTTGAGGACCGCCGTCCGAACTCCCAGGGCGACCCCTACCAGATCGCGTCGCAGGTGCTGAAGACCATCGCCTCGGTGCCGACGGCGTCCTCCTCCGCAGCCGCCGCCTGAAGGCGGTCTCGGGGCGCGGGCGTCGCGGCCCGCTCCCGGCACAGACACTCCGGAAGCCGGGCCCAGCGCCCGGCTTTCCCGCGTCGGAGGCCGGTCAGGTCCGGCTGCGGTCCTCGTCGCGGATGGCGGCCTCGTGATACCACGCGCCGCCGCCCATGGCCGGCTGGCGCTCGGGCTTGGCCGGGAGCGCGCCGGCCCGGACGGCGCGGGCGCGCCGGAACGCGGTCAGATCGACGATCTTCGCCGTGTCGCGCGGATCCGTCTGCGCCATCGTACGCACTCCATGATCGGGCTCGGCGCGACCGATCCGGCCGCCCGTCCCGACCATGTAAGGTGGCGTTCGCGCGCACTCCACGGTCCGGCGGCGCTTTGCCGGACATTCGTGCAGGATGGATTCTTGGGCACAGGAAGGATTCTCGGGCAGTCGCCCGGCGCGCGGCCGGATCCACGGGTCGTGTGCGGCCGGTCAGATCGCGTCGGAGCCGGTCTCGCCGGTCCGGATGCGGATCGCCTCCTCGATCGACGAGACGAAGATCTTGCCGTCGCCGATGCGGCCGGTCTGCGCGGCCTTGCGGATCGCGTCCACGGCCCCCTCGACCAGGGCGTCGGAGAGCACGATCTCCAGCTTCACCTTGGGCAGGAAGTCGACCACGTACTCGGCACCGCGGTAGAGCTCAGTGTGCCCCTTCTGGCGGCCGAAGCCCTTCGCCTCGATCACGGTGATGCCCTGGAGGCCGACCTCCTGGAGGGCCTCCTTCACCTCATCGAGCTTGAAAGGCTTGATGATCGCTTCGATCTTCTTCATGCCGATCGGGCCTGCCCTGCGCCTGCCTGAGATTTCTATCATTCCACCTTCGCCTCCGCCACGCCGTTTTCACGGAGATGGCGGCAATCGTGCCTCATGGTTGTGCAAGTTGCGCATCTCCTTGCGGCAAACGGGCGACATGTGGCGCGATCTTAGGCAGTGGCTGGTCGGGGCGCGGGCACGGCCGGACAGGGGTTGGATCGGATGCGGCTGCTGACGGTTGCGGCGATGGGACAGGTCGATGCCGCCGCGATCGCGTCCGGCACCCCCGGGCTCGCGCTCATGGAAGCGGCGGGCGCGGCGGTCGCGGCCCGGGCCCGGGCGCTGTTGCCGGCGGGTGGGCGCGCGCTGGTGCTGTGCGGCCCCGGCAACAACGGCGGCGACGGCTTCGTGGCGGCCCGCCTCCTCGCCGAGGGGGGCTACGCGGTCGAGCTGGTGCTGCTCGGATCCCGGGGCGCGCTCCAGGGCGACGCAGCCCTGGCCGCCCGGGCCTGGAACGGTCCCGTCCGCGAGGGCGCGCCAGATGTCCTGCCCGAAGCGGACCTCGTCGTCGACGCCCTGTTCGGCGCCGGCCTGTCGCGCGACATCGACGGCGCCGCGCGCGCGCTGGTCGAGTCCGTGAACGCCGCCGGCCGGCCGGTCCTGGCCGTCGACGTGCCGAGCGGGCTCGACGGCGACACCGGCGCGGTGCGCGGCGCCGCGATGCGGGCCACCGAGACCGTCACCTTCGTCACCCTCAAGCCCGGCCACCTGCTGCGGCCGGGCCGCGGCCTCTGCGGCCGCCTGCACGTGGCCGATATCGGCGCCGGTGCGGCGGCGTTCGCGGCGGGGCTCGCGGCCTGCGGGCCGGCCCTCCACCGCAACGGCCCCGACCTGTGGGGGCCCGTCTTCCCGCACCTCACCGGCGAGAGCCACAAGTACACCCGCGGCCACGCCCTGGTGCTGTCGGGGCCGGCGACCCGGACCGGCGCCGCGCGGCTCGCCGCCCGCGGCGCCCTGCGGGTCGGCGCCGGCCTCGTCACCCTGGCCTCGCCCGAGGCGGCGCTCGCCGAGAACGCGGCGCAGCTCACCGCGATCATGCTGCGCCCCTGCGAGACCGCCGACGACCTCGACGACATGCTGGTCGACGAGCGCCTGAACAGCGTCCTGCTCGGGCCCGGCCTCGGGATCGGCGAGCCGACGCGGGAGCGCGTTGCGGTGGCGGCCGCCGCCGGCCGGGGGCTCGTCCTCGACGCGGACGCGCTCACGAGCTTCGCCGGCCGGGCGCCGCTGCTCGCCGCCCACATCGCCGACGGCGGCGCGCAGGCCGTGCTGACGCCGCACGCAGGCGAGTTCGCGCGCCTGTTCGACGGCACGGCGGCGGCGGATGCCGGGGACAAGCTCGCCCGGACCCGGGCCGCCGCGGCCCTGACCGGTGCGGTGGTGGTGCTGAAAGGCGCCGACACGGTGATCGCCGCCCCCGACGGGCGCGCGGCGATCAACGACCACGGCACGCCCTATCTCGGCACGGCGGGGTCGGGCGACGTCCTCGGCGGCCTGATCGCGGGTCTCCTCGCCCAGGGCATGCCGACCTACGAGGCCGCCGCCGCCGCGGTCTGGCTGCACGGCGACGCCGGCCTGCGCCACGGCCCCGGCCTGATCGCCGAGGACATCCCGGAGCTGATGCCGCTGGTCCTGGCGGGCCTGCTCCCCGCCGATTCCGGGCGGTGATCCCGGAGCGGGTCCGGCGCTCGAGCGCCGCTCGCGCGCGACGCGCGATCCCGAGCGCTCAGGTCACCTCGAACAGCGTCCACAACCCGGTGTCGAACCGCTCCAGCACCGTCGCGCTGATCAGCCAGCGGCCCGGGTTGTTGGCCAGGAACGCGATCCGCGCCGTGCGCCCTTCGAGGAGCTGGAAGGTGTCGAGCCAGTAGGGCTCCCAGCCGTCGTCGAGGGGGTGCAGCAGGCGGAAGCAGTGGCCGTGCAGGTGCAGCGCCTGCGGGAAGGCGGTCTCGTTGCGCAGGGCCAGCACCACGACCTGCCCGCGCTTCACCGTGAAGATCGGCGCGATGCCGACCGCGGCGCTGGTGCCGTTGACGGCCCAGATCTTCTGCGGGTCGCCGGTATAGACCGGCTCGGGCGGCGGCTTGTCCTTGGCCGCGTCCTTGGACTCCTTCGGCACGATCGCGCCGCCGGTGATCACCACGTCGCGGCGCATCGCGTTCTGAAGCTTGACCTCGGCCGGCAGCAGCTTGTTCTCGCCGATCGGGCCGATCGGCGGCCGCTTCTCCGTCAGCTTCGCGCCCTTCGTGGTGACGGTGGCGAGCGTCAGCCCCTGGCCGACCAGCGCCATCACCGAGGCCTTGGCGCCCTCCTCCTCGGGCAGGTCGACGAGGAGGTCGTAGCGGGTGCCGGGCGGGAAGGGCAGGGTGGCCCGCAGCGGCTCGAACGTGTCGGTCGGCTGCCCGTCGACCGCCGCCACGTAGACCTTGACGCCCTCGAACCGCAGCCGCGTCGCCCGGGCGTTGCAGCCGTTGGCCAGCCGCAGCCGCACCCGGGCGCCGGGGCGGGCCTCGAAGGCGTCCGGTGACGGCCGGCCGTTGATCGTCACGAGGTTGCCGAGGCGGCCGTTCGCGGCGGCGAAGGCGGTCTGGCCGAAGGGCATCAGGGCACCGTCGTCCTGGAGCCGCCAGTCCTGCATCAGCACGCCCACGTCGGCGTCGACCGCCGGCGGCTTCGTCTCCTCGACGACGAGCAGGCCGGCGAGCCCGCGGCCCGACGGCTCGCTCGATCCGCCGACCACGAGCGTGCGGATCAGGAAGGTGCCGGCGTCGGGCGGCGTGAAGGCGTAGAGGAACTCGCCGCCGGGGGCGACCGGCGCCTGGGTGACGCCGCCGACCCCGTCCATGGCGTTGACGTTGCGCACCCCGTGCCAGTGCAGCGAGAGCGGCTTGTCGGTCCGGTTGACGAGGCGCAGCCGCACCGGCTGGCCGAGCTTCACCCGCACGGTCGGCGGGGCGGTCTTGCCGTCGAAGCACCACACCGCGGTCTCGGCGGCGGGCTCGGGCCGGAGCCGCATCCGTCCCGGCGCCGCGGTGAGCGGCGGCGCCTCGGCGGACGGTGCGTCGCCCGCGGCCGCGGCGGGATTCGCGGCGGGGGGCGTCGCGGCGGGGGACGGCGTGGTGCCCTGCGCCCCGGCCGGACGGGGGAGGAGCCCGAGGGCCGCGACGGCGCCGAGCAGCGCCCGCCGCGAGGGCGTGCCCGCATCCGGTCCGGTCGGCGGCGGGGGAGGGGTGGGCGGCATGGGACCTCGGGAACTGGCGGCGGTCCGCTTGATAGCCGCACCCCGCCCCCCGCGCCACCGGCGGCGGACCGCGGACCCGGGCCGGCGGGGCCGACGTTTTTTTGCTGCGGGCCTCGCGCACCATGCTATAGGGCCCGCTTCCGGCGGCCGGCGACGGGCCGGGTGTCGGCGCGCGCGGGCGTGGCGGAACTGGTAGACGCGCTGGATTTAGGTTCCAGTGTCGCAAGACGTGGGGGTTCGAGCCCCTCCGCCCGCACCAGGACGTCCGGGAACGGCGCGAGCCGGCACCGGCCGCGATCCCGCCTGCCGACGCTCGGTCCCGGGACACGCCGCCCCCCGGCCTATGGACGGGGCCGGGCGACCACAGGAATTCTGGAAGAGCGACGACGACGATGCAGGTGACCGAGATCAACGCCGAGGGGCTGAAGCGCGAGTTTCAGGTCCACCTGGCCGCCCAGGAACTCGAGGAGCGCCTGACCACCGAGCTGACCGGCCTCAAGGACAAGGTGCAGCTCAAGGGCTTCCGCCCGGGCAAGGTGCCGGTCGCCCACCTGCGCAAGGTCTACGGCCGCTCGGTGATGGCCGAGGTGGTCCAGAACGCCGTCAACGAGGCCAACCGCAAGATCGTCACCGACAACGGCCTCAAGCTCGCCCTGGAGCCGCAGGTCGAGTTCCCGACCGACCAGGCCGAGGTCGAGAAGGCGCTCGACGCCAAGGCCGACCTCGCCTTCAAGGTGGCGCTGGAGGTCATGCCGACCTTCGAGCTCGCCGACCTCTCGGACGTGAGCCTGAAGAAGCTCGTCGCCGCGCCCTCCGACACGGAGGTCAACGAGGCGCTGGAGCGGATGGCCGGCCAGAGCCGCCCGTTCACCGAGCGGTCCGAGGGCGCCGAGGCGCAGAGCGGCGACCGCGCGACCATCGATTTCGTCGGCCGCATCGACGGCGAGGAGTTCCAGGGCGGCAAGGGCGAGGGCGTCGACCTCGAACTCGGCTCGGGCTCGTTCATCCCCGGCTTCGAGGAGCAGCTCGTCGGCGCCAAGGTCGGCGAGGCGCGGGTCGTCAAGGTGACCTTCCCCGAGGCCTACGGCGCCGAGCACCTCGCCGGCAAGGCGGCCGAGTTCGACGTGACCGTCACCAAGATCCAGGAGCCCGGCGAGGCGACGGTCGACGACGAATTCGCCAAGACCATGGGCCTCGAATCCCTCGACAAGCTCAAGGAGGCGGTCGGCAAGGCGATCGGCTCGGATTACGAGGCCGCCTCGCGGCGCCGGCTCAAGAAGGAGCTGCTCGACGCGCTGGACGGCAAGTACGCCTTCGAGCTGCCGCCCTCCCTCGTCGCGCAGGAATTCGCCGCCGTGTGGGCGCAGGTCGAGCAGGACCTGAAGACCCGCGGCAAGACCTTCGAGGACGAGGACACCACCGAGGAGAAGGCGCAGGCCGAGTACCGCAAGATCGCCGAGCGGCGCGTGCGCCTCGGTCTCGTGCTTGCGCAGGTCGGCGAGAGCGCCGATATCAAGGTCTCCGACGAGGAGGTGAACCAGGCCCTCATCGCCCGGGTCCGGCAGTTCCCGGGCCAGGAGCAGCAGGTCTGGGACTTCTACCGGAAGAACTCGCAGGCGCTCGCCGAACTCCGGGCGCCGCTGTTCGAGGAGAAGGTGGTTGACCACGTCCTCGGGCAGGTCAAACTCGTCGAGGAGCCGGTCTCGAAGGAGGCGCTGTTCGCCGACGACGAGGACGCGGAGACGACCGGCGACAAGCCGGCCGACGCCACCGCCTGAGTCCCGCGCCTCCCCAGGGCGGCGGGCACAGGGTTAGGCGATGGTTAAGCATCGCCGTTGTTCGCTGACATGCCCGGCCCCGCGCGATTCGCGCGGGCGTCGGGCCCCACCCCGGGGCAGGATGTGATGAGAGACCCGATCGACGTCTACAACAACGCCCTCGTGCCGATGGTGGTCGAGCAGTCGAGCCGCGGCGAGCGCGCGTTCGACATCTACTCCCGGCTGCTGCGCGAGCGGATTATCTTTCTGACGGGGCCCGTGGAAGATTACGGCGCATCGCTGATCGTCGCCCAGCTCCTGTTCCTCGAGGCCGAGAACCCCAAGAAGGAGATCTCCTTCTACATCAACTCGCCCGGCGGCGTGGTCACCTCGGGCCTGTCGATCTACGACACGATGCAGTTCATCCGCTGCCCGGTCACGACGCTCTGCGTCGGGCAGGCCGCCTCGATGGGCTCGCTGCTGCTCACCGCCGGCGAGCCGGGCCACCGCTTCGCCCTGCCGAACGCCCGGATCATGGTCCACCAGCCGTCCGGCGGCTTCCAGGGGCAGGCCACCGACATCCTGATCCACGCCCGCGAGATCGAGGCGCTGAAGCGCCGCCTCAACGAGATCTACGTGAAGCACACCGGCCGGGAGTACGAGGCGATCCATCAGGCGCTGGAGCGCGACAACTTCATGACCGCCGACGCGGCCAAGGAGTTCGGCCTGATCGACGAGGTCATCCAGAAGCGGCCCGAGCCCGCCGCTGCCTGACCGCGCGGATCGAGGCCGCGGCCCGGCCCTGCCGCGGCCTTGATCCCGCCGCGGCAGCGTGTTTGCATCGGGCACATGGCCCCCCGGTCAAAGGCGCACAGCACACTGTTTCTTTAAGCGGCCCCCCTTACGTTCATGCGATGCGCGCGCGCCCTTAGCCGGCTGCGCGCGCGGGGAATCGGAGACCGATGATGAGCAAGACTGGCGGCAACGACTCCAAGAGCACGCTGTATTGCTCGTTCTGCGGCAAGAGCCAGCATGAGGTCCGCAAGCTCATCGCCGGCCCGACGGTGTTCATCTGCGACGAGTGCGTCGAGCTGTGCATGGACATCATCCGCGAGGAGTCGAAATCCTCGCTGGTGAAGAGCCGCGACGGGGTGCCGACCCCGAAGGAGATCCGCCGCGTCCTCGACGACTACGTCATCGGCCAGGACTTCGCCAAGAAGGTGCTGTCGGTCGCGGTGCACAACCACTACAAGCGGCTCGCCCACGCGACGAAGCACAACGACGTCGAGCTGGCCAAGTCCAACATCATGCTGATCGGGCCGACCGGCTCGGGCAAGACGCTGCTCGCGCAGACGCTCGCCCGCATCCTCGACGTGCCGTTCACGATGGCCGACGCCACCACGCTCACCGAGGCCGGCTACGTCGGCGAGGACGTCGAGAACATCATCCTCAAGCTGCTCCAGGCGTCGGACTACAATGTCGAGCGGGCGCAGCGCGGCATCGTCTACATCGACGAGATCGACAAGATCTCCCGCAAGTCCGACAACCCGTCGATCACCCGCGACGTGTCGGGCGAGGGCGTGCAGCAGGCGCTCCTGAAGATCATGGAGGGCACCGTCGCCAGCGTTCCTCCGCAGGGCGGCCGCAAGCACCCGCAGCAGGAGTTCCTCCAGGTCGACACCACCAACATCCTGTTCATCTGCGGCGGCGCCTTCGCCGGGCTCGAACGGATCATCTCCCAGCGCGGCAAGGGCACCTCGATCGGCTTCGGCGCGACCGTGCAGGCCCCCGACGACCGCCGCACCGGCGAGATCTTCCGCTCGGTCGAGCCCGAGGACCTGCTGAAGTTCGGCCTGATCCCCGAGTTCGTCGGCCGTTTGCCGGTGCTGGCGACGCTGGAGGACCTCGACGAGGCCGCGCTCAAGAAGATCCTGCAGGAGCCGAAGAACGCGCTGGTCAAGCAGTACCAGCGCCTGTTCGAGATGGAGAACGTCGACCTGACGTTCCAGGACGAGGCCCTGTCGCTCGTCGCCCGCAAGGCGATCGAGCGCAAGACCGGCGCCCGCGGCCTGCGCTCGATCCTGGAGACCATCCTGCTCGACACGATGTACGACCTGCCGGGCCTGGAATCCGTGGAGCAGGTCGTGATCGGTCCGGAGGTGGTCGAGGGCAAGTCGCGCCCGCTCTACATCCACGGCGACCGCAACAAGGACGCGCCGGCCAGCGTCAGCGCCTAAGTCCCTGGCGCATCTGTTGTTCTCCGTCCGGCCGCGGGCCGGGCGGGTGTCGGGAGGCGTCTTGAAAACGACCCTCCCGACCGCCATTTCAGGCCTAGCGCGGTGGCCGCACGCTCCTTCGAGGCGCGGTGCCGCGTCGCCAGCCGCACAGTTTACGTCTCCCGACCCTCGCGGCCCGGTCGGCCCTGGCAGGAGGCTTGCTCCGGTTCCGGAGGAGCACGCTGCCGGGCGTCCCTGATGAGGAATCAGACATGACCCAGTCGAAATCGCGCCAGCCGGCCGTCCCGGGCTCGACGGGCTCCTACGCCGTCCTGCCGCTGCGCGACATCGTCGTGTTCCCGCACATGATCGTGCCGCTGTTCGTCGGGCGCGAGAAGTCGATCCGCGCGCTGGAGGAGGCGGTCCGCTCCGACCGCCACATCCTGCTCGCCACCCAGATCAACGCCGGCGACGACGACCCGGCCACCGACGCGATCTACAAGATCGGCACGCTCGCCAGCGTGCTCCAGCTCCTGAAGCTGCCCGACGGCACCGTGAAGGTGCTGGTCGAGGGCGTCGGCCGCGCCAGCATCGGCGCGTTCACCCGCTCGGACGAGTATTACGAGGCCACCGCGCAGGTGCTGCACGACGAGCTCGGCGACCGCGTCGAGGCCGAGGCGCTGGCCCGGTCGGTGCTCTCGGAGTTCGAGAACTACGTCAAGCTCAACAAGAAGATCTCCCCCGAGGTCGTCTCCGCCGTGACCCAGATCGACGAGCCGTCCAAGCTCGCCGACACGATTGGCTCGCACCTGCTCGTCAAGATCGCCGACAAGCAGGGCATCCTGGAGATGTCGACCGTCGCCCAGCGCCTGGAGAAGGTGCTGTCGCTGATGGAGAGCGAGATCTCGGTGTTGCAGGTCGAGAAGCGCATCCGCACCCGCGTCAAGCGGCAGATGGAGAAGACCCAGCGCGAGTACTACCTCAACGAGCAGATGAAGGCGATCCAGAAGGAGCTGGGCGACAGCGAGGACGGCCGCGACGAGCTGGCCGAGCTTGAAGAGAAGATCGAGAAGACCAAGCTCTCGAAGGAAGCCCGCGAGAAGGCCACCGCCGAGCTGAAGAAGCTGCGCCAGATGTCGCCGATGTCGGCCGAGGCCACGGTCGTGCGCAACTACCTCGACTGGATGCTCGGCATCCCGTGGGGCAAGCGCTCGAAGATCAAGAAGGATCTGCTCGGCGCCCAGGTGCTCCTCGACGAGGACCATTTCGGCCTCGACAAGGTCAAGGAGCGGATCGTCGAGTACCTCGCCGTGCAGCAGCGGGCGAACAAGCTCACCGGCCCGATCCTCTGCCTCGTCGGCCCGCCCGGCGTCGGCAAGACCTCGCTCGGCAAGTCGATCGCCAAGGCCACCGGCCGCGAGTTCGTGCGCATGTCGCTCGGCGGCGTGCGCGACGAGGCCGAGATCCGCGGTCACCGCCGGACCTATATCGGCTCGATGCCCGGCAAGATCGTCCAGTCGATGCGCAAGGCCAAGACCTCCAACCCGCTCATCCTGCTCGACGAGATCGACAAGATGGGCATGGACTTCCGCGGCGACCCGTCCGCGGCGCTTCTGGAGGTGCTGGATCCGGAGCAGAACGCGACGTTCAACGACCACTACCTCGAGGTCGATTACGACCTGTCGAACGTGATGTTCGTCACCACCGCCAACACGCTCAACATCCCCGGCCCGCTCATGGACCGGATGGAGATCATCCGGATCGCGGGCTACACCGAGGAAGAAAAGGTCGAGATCGCGCGCAAGCACCTGATCCCGAACGCGATGAAGAAGCACGGGCTCGACGCCAAGGAGTGGTCGATCACCGACGAGGGGCTGATGATGCTGGTCCGCCGCTACACGCGGGAGGCCGGCGTGCGCAACCTGGAGCGGGAGATCTCCAACCTCGCCCGCAAGGCGGTGAAGGAGATCCTGATCACCAAGACCAAGTCGGTCGCGGCCAACCCCGACAACCTGCCGACCTTCCTCGGCCCGCCGAAGTTCCGCTACGGCGAGATCGATCCGGACGATCAGGTCGGCGTGGTCACCGGTCTGGCCTGGACCGAGGTCGGCGGCGAGCTGCTGACGATCGAGGGCGTCATGATGCCCGGCAAGGGCAAGATGACCGTCACGGGCAACCTGAAGGACGTGATGAAGGAGTCGATCTCGGCGGCGGCGAGCTACGTGCGCTCCCGGGCCCTCGATTTCGGCATCGAGCCGCCGCTGTTCGAGCGGCGCGACATCCACGTCCACGTGCCGGAGGGGGCGACCCCGAAGGACGGCCCGTCCGCGGGCATCGCGATGGCCACCGCCATCATCTCGACGCTCACCGGCATCCCGGTGCGCCGCGAGGTGGCGATGACCGGCGAGGTCACCCTGCGCGGCCGGGTGCTGCCGATCGGCGGCCTCAAGGAGAAGCTGCTCGCGGCGCTGCGCGGCGGCATCAAGACGGTGCTGATCCCCGAGGAGAACGCCAAGGACATCGCCGAGGTGCCCGACAGCGTGAAGAACGGCCTGGAGATCGTTCCGGTGTCGCGGATGGATCAGGTGCTCGAGCGCGCCCTCGTCCGCCAGCCCGAGCCGATCGAGTGGGACGAGCCGCTGCCGGCGGTCAAGCCCGCCCGGCCCGACGAGGACGGCGCCGCCTTCGTCGCCCACTGACGGCCCTGTTTCGATGCGCGAGACCCCCGGAGCCCGCTCCGGGGGTTTCTTTTTGACGGCCGCCGGGATCCCGGCGCGGGGTCAAGCCGGGCCCTTGCACCGGGGCCGCTCGATGCCGTATCGCTGCGCCGCCCGGGCGGTTAGCTCAGTTGGTAGAGCGTCTCCTTTACACGGAGAGGGTCGGGGGTTCGAGTCCCTCACCGCCCACCAACGATATCGATGACATGGCCTGAACTTGACGCCGCAGCGCACGGCACACGACGCGGCGAACCGAGGGGCGTTTCCGACCCTGTCCCTCATCCTGAGGTGCCCGCGCGAGCGGGCCTCGAAGGAGACCCCCAGGGATCGCGCGGTTGGCTGGAGGGCTCCTTCGAGGCCTCTTGCCGAGGCAAGGGGCACGTCAGGATGAGGGGATTGGTAGGATCGGCCGACGTAAACTCCAATCTGTCGTGTACCGTGGCCGCAGCGGCTCTCGGCTCTCCCATTGTTCTCTGAGACTCCCGGTTTTCTGGGCCGCGGCATGGCTGTCGAGATGCCCGCCGTGGGCGACCTCCGCAGCAAGGCGGTGCCCGTCGGCGGCCCGGTGGACGCGGCAGTTGGGCCTACCTCGACGATCCGGTGGCCGGCGACTTGGCGATCGGTGGCAAGGGCAACGGTGGCGGTGATCGATCGCCGGGACGGTCGCTTCATCGAACCACCGTCGGCCCCGAACGTTCTCGACTCTCCAAGGTGAGGAGTGCCAGATGAAGGTGATTTCTGCGACCGTCCTGGGCCTGACGCTGCTGAGCAGCGCGGTTCCGGCCTTCGCACAGCCCTACGGCGGCCGCGACTACGGCTACGACCGGGGCGATTATGGACGGGACCGGGATTACGGGTATCGGGATCGCGGCGACTACGGACGCGACTACGATCGCGGTCCGAGGGGCGGGCGCGGCGACTACGCGTTCAACGAGCAGGAGTATCTGCGCTGCAATCCTGACGTGCGCCGGGCGGTCATCGGTCGGGCGATCAAGTCCGGGTTGGAGCATTACCGGAAGGTCGGGATGGCGGAAGGTCGGAAGTTGAGCTGCTGATCGGCAGTCGTCCGCCGTCAATGGCGGGCGACCGGCCATGGACAGAGCCCGCCGCGGCGAACGGGGCGGGCTGATCAAAGCTGTACCATTCTGATGACGAAGAGGTCGGGCTCGACACGATCGTACTGTGGTAGCCATGGTGACGGCCTTCATCCGCAGGGATTCGCCGTTGCCCAGCCGTCGAGCGGTGCCGTGAGCGATCTGCTGGAGGGGATCGTCTTTCTCGGCCGCGTCCTGCTCCGGATCCTGCTCTTCGTCGGGCGGGCGGCCGAATTCCTGTCGTTCTTCAGCGATCTCGGCGACCTGATCGCCCGGGGGTGGCGTCGGCTGCGCGGCAAGCCGAAGCCCGAGAAGGACGGGGATGGAGCGGGTCAGTAGCTCCCGCCGGCATCGCCGCCAGCCGAGCCGCACGATCCGGTGTCGGTGTAGGAAATCCCACCACTCTCGCAGGCCGTGAAGCCATGATGCATGCCGGCTTGGCTCCCCGCCCCGGCACCGGAGCTGGCGGCGGAGGCCGCGACGTTCGCGCCGATCCAGTCGCCGTCGCTCGTGCCGGAGGGACGGCAATCCCGCTCCATCATCCGTACCTGCCGGCGCCAGAGCCAGAGCCGGATGGTGTGGATCCACGCGTACATGGTCGGCCTCCAAGAGGTCGGTCTATACGATGTGGTGTGGGGCCGAGGCGTTCCAAGCCGACTTGGCCGACACGCCGCATATCCTGCGAGACACCGTCGCGACGCGGGCCGGGATGGACGGGGTGCCGTTCGGCAAGATGGCCCGGGCGCTCGGCACCACAGAGCGCATCGTCGAGGACGTCGACGGACGCCATGCGCCGGAGCATCTCCGCGATGTGGTCGAGGGGCGGGAGCTGGCGGCGGGGTTGAGTTCCGGGCGCCATGCTGGACCCATGGCTGCCCCGGATTCGTGAGCGATGGCGGTCGAGGCTGTTTACGGTCAGCCCATAGGAAGTCGAGTTCCAGTCATGCTCTCGCGTATGGCCACAGCAGCAGACGAAGCGCTGATTGCCCAAATCCAGACCACGAGTTGGAGAAGCGCCTATCGCGACATTCTTCATCCAGACTATCTATCTGATCAAATCGAAGAAGATCGAATTACCTTTTGGGCCGAGCGCTTGCGAAGGAAGAGCTCAGGAGAGCTTATTATCATAGTAGTATTCGACGGCGATCCCGTGGGCTTCGTGTGTGCTGTTGGAGATGAGGAAGAGCGATGGGGAACGTTGGTCGATAACTTGCACGTGCTCCCCGAATGTAAGGGACGGGGTCTCGGCGCGTTGCTGCTCAAATCAGCCGCACGTTGGTCGCTGAAACGATACCCGGGTGCAGGCCTGTATCTGTGGTGCTTTGAGGAAAACCTACCCGCAAGACGGTTCTACGCGCGGATGGGCGGCGTCGTTGTCGAGAGGGTGATGCACGAGCCGCCCGGAGGAGGGGCATTCCCCGCGCTGCGCTTTCACTGGGCTGACCCGGCTTCCGTTTGACCGCCCGCGACACCTGCCGACATGCCGCTGCTTCGAAGTGCGGCCCTGGCGGCAAACCCGTCAAACTGAAGCATGAGGCGGCGAGGAACGTGCGCGGAACAGCCTCCCATCCTTTCTTTGGAAGCCCGGGCATTCGAGCGCTCGAAATGGCGAGCGACGGCGGTTTTTCCCTTCGCGCGGCGCTCTGATACTGGTTCCGTCTGAACCGTTCGGTGATCCGGCCCCGCGCCGTCATCGCGAGCCGCAGGCGAAGCGATCTACCGTGTCTCGGGTCAAGCGGGTTTGAAGGGCTTTCCGGCTCGGATCATCGCGTTGAGGACGGTGACGAGCTTCCGCAGGACGGCGATGAGGGCGAGCTTGTGGGGTTTGCCGTCGGCGCGCAGGCGGTCGTAGACGGCCGTGAAGGTGGGGTTGTGGCGGCTTGCGGTCAGCGCTGCCATGAACAGCACGTCGCGCAGGGGCTTGCGGCCGCCGGCGATGGCGGCGGCGCGCAGGGCCGAGCCGCTGTGGCGGGTGATGGGGGCGACGCCCACGAGGGCGGCGACGGTGCGGCGGTTGAGGGTGCCGATCTCGGGCAGCCAGGCGAGGACGGCCTGACAGGCGCGCGGGCCGACGCCCTTGCACGAGCGCAGCAGGGCGGCCTTGCGGGCGAGGTCGGCGTCGGCGGCGATGGCGGCGTCGAGGGCTTGGGTCATCGCGGCGATCTGCGCCTCGATCACGGCGAGGCAGGCCGCGATCGAGGCGCGCACGGCCGGGCTCTCGGCGCGCTCGGCCCGGCAGCGCTCGGCGTGGCGCTGGTCCTTGAGCTGGGTGAGGCGGGCCATCAGCTCGGCCAGGGCGCGCTGGGCCGGGCTGGGCGGGGGCACGGCGGCCTCGTCTGCGGTGAAGGCGGCCAGCCCCGCCAGGACGGCGGCGTCGATCCGGTCGGTCTTGGCCAGCCGGCCCGTGGCGCGGGCGAACGCGCGGGCGCGGTTGGGGTGGAGGCGGCGGATCGGCAGACCGAGGCTCTGGGCGGCGGCCAGCAGCGGGCGCTCGTAGCCGCCGGTGGGCTCGTAGGCGAGGGCGGCGCAGGCGGCGGGCGCCCAGGGGCCGGCGAACGCCGCCGCCAGGGCCTCGGGGGTGTTGGCGGTGCGCAGGCTGCGGCCGGTGGTGTCGGCGAGATCGACCCAGGCCTTGGACACGTCGGCGCCGACGAAGCGGGCCGCAGGCGAGGGAGCGGGGGACGGAGCAGGCGGCGTGGGGAAGGGCGTGGGGAAGGGCGTGGCGGGGGACGTTCCGGCGCGGGACGTTGCGCTGGGCTGGACGGAGGCTACCATGGCGAGACCTTTCGCGAGAGAGGCGAGGTCCTCTGGCACCGGATCGTAGGCTCGGGCTGCTCCCGCTCTACCGTTCGTGCTCAAGACCGCGGAGGGACGGCCGGCGGATCCAGATTGCTTGCGACCTCGCGGTCCACCCAGGAGCGATCTCGCCGGCCGCCCTCCATCATCGGTCCGACCGGTCAACCGGCAAACCGATGGAGATGACGTACGACCCAGGGC
>NZ_JAUYZI010000063.1 GCF_030700245.1 Methylobacterium amylolyticum | reverse complement strand
CGTTGCGTTGCGCCGGTCTGGTGGCCTGAGCGGCGTGCCCAGAACCCGATCCCATCTCGAACTCGGCCGTTAAACACGCCAGCGCCCATGGTACTGTGCCTCAAGGCACGGGAGAGTCGGTCGCCGCCAGACCCGCACAACGCAACAACACATCCCCTCTCACGAATACAGCACAGAAGGGCCGCTCCCGACGGGGGCGGCCCTTCTGTGCGTTCCGACCCCACCTTACCGAGACGTCACACGCCCGCGACCGTCCCGTAATCCACCCCCACCTAGTCTTCGCGCATCGGCAACGGGCCGGGTCAGCGAGAGGGGAGGGGGCGAACCATGTGGAGGGAAACGCATATCCCCGGGGCGCAGACCGCGGTAAGAGGCGCGTCCATGCGCCTGCTGATCATCGAGGACGACCGCGACGCCTCCGCCTACCTCGTCAAGGCGTTCCGCGAGGCCGGCCACGTGGCGGACGACGCCGACGACGGCCTCGACGGCTACGCCCTGGCGCGCGAGGGCGCCTACGACGTGCTGGTCGTCGACCGCATGCTGCCCAAGCTCGACGGGCTGTCGCTGATCCGGTCGCTGCGCGAGCAGAAGGTCGCGACACCGGTGCTCATCCTCTCGGCGCTGGGGCAGGTGGACGACCGGGTGAAGGGCCTGCGCGCCGGCGGCGACGACTACCTGCCCAAGCCCTACGCCTTCTCGGAACTGCTGGCCCGCGTCGAGGCTCTGGCCCGCCGGCCGGGCGGCACGGGGGCGGTGGAGGAGACCCGATACCGGGTCGGCGACCTCGAACTCGACCGGCTGTCGCACCGGGTGACGCGGGCGGGGCGCGAGATCGTCCTGCAACCGCGGGAGTTCCGGCTGCTGGAATACCTGATGCGCCACGCGGGGCAGGTCGTCACGCGGACGATGCTGCTGGAGCACGTCTGGGACTACCATTTCGACCCGCAGACCAACGTCATCGACGTCCACGTGTCGCGCCTGCGGAGCAAGCTCGACAAGGGGTTCCCCGGGCCGATGATCCACACGGTGCGCGGGGCGGGCTACGTGCTGCGGCCGGACGAGAGCCGGACCTTGTGACGGGCCTCGCCCTCGAACCGGTCGGGCGCGAGACGCCGTTCTCCCGAGTCCAGAAGCTGTTCCGCACGACGGCGTTCAAGCTCTCGATCGCCTATCTCAGCGTGTTCGCCCTCTGCGCGGTCCTGGCGCTGGGCTACGTCGCCTGGAACGCGCGCCAGGTGCTCGACGATCAGATCGTGTCGACGATCGACGCCGAGATCAACGGCCTGTCCGAGCAGTACAATGCCGGCGGCCTGCGCCGGCTGATCAGCGTGGTCGAGCGGCGCTCGCGCGAGCCCGGCGCCTCGCTCTACCTCGTCACCACCGCCGCCGGGGAGCACGTGGTCGGCAACGTCGCCTCGGTGCCGGCCTCGGTGCTCGCGACCCCCGGCCAGACCGAGACGCTCTACGCCCGCAGCGACACGGACGCGGAGGCGCACCGGGCGATCGTGCGGGTGTTCACCCTGCCGGGCGGGTTCCGGCTGCTGGTCGGGCGCGACACCGAGGAGCGCGACCGGCTGCGCGCGGTGATCGGGCGGGCGTTCACGACCTCGCTCGCGGCGGTGATCCTGCTCGGGGTGATCGGCGGCTGGCTGGCGGCGAGCCGGGTGCTCGCCCGCGTCGACGCGATGACCCGGACGACGCGGGCGATCATGGAGGGCGACCTCGACGGGCGGCTGACGGTGGCCGGCAACGGCGACGAGCTCGACCGGCTGGCGCTCGGCCTCAACCAGATGCTGGAGCGGATCGGCGAGCTGATGCGCGGGATGCGCGAGGTGTCCGACAACATCGCCCACGACCTCAAGACGCCGCTGACCCGGCTGCGCAACCGCGCCGACGAGGCCCTGCGCGGCGACGCCCCGCCGGAGGCCCTCCGCGCCGCGCTGGAGGGGGTGATCGAGGAGGGCGACGGCCTGATCCGGGTGTTCAACGCACTCCTGATGATCGCGCGGCTGGAGGCCGGCAGCGCCCGCGAGATCACCGCGCCCCTCGATCTCGGGGCGGTCGCCCGGAGCGTCGGGGACCTCTACGAGGCGCTGGCCGAGGACCAGGGGATGAGCCTCGCCCTCGCGGTCGAGGACGGGCTCGTGATCGCCGGCAACCGCGAGTTGATCGGGCAGGCGCTGGCCAACCTGATCGACAACGCCCTGAAATACGGGGCCGAGGGTGCGGCAGGGGCCATCACGGTCGAGGCGTGGCGCGACGGCGACGGCGCGCGGCTCGCGGTGTCCGATCGCGGCCCCGGCATCCCGGAGGCGGAGCGCGGACACGTGCTCGACCGGTTCGTCCGGCTGGAGGCGGCGCGCACGCGGCCGGGGTTCGGGCTCGGCCTGAGCCTCGTCAACGCGGTGGTGCGGCTGCACGGGGGGACGCTGCGGCTCGCCGACAACGCCCCGGGCCTGCGCGTCGAGATCCGCTTTCCCCGCCTCGCCGCCGAGGCCGCGGCGCCGCAGGTCACCGCACGCACGCAGCCGGGCGCGGCCTGATCCCGGTCAGGCCCGGCGCAGGGCGATGGCGACGCCGCCGAGGGTGAGCCCCATCGCCGCCAGCTCGCGCCAGCCGAGCGGCTCGCCGAGGGCGAGGGCGGCCGACAGGGTGCCGAGCACCGGCACCAGCAGCATGCCCGTGGCGGCGGTAGGCGCCGGCAGCGCGCGGAGCGTGGCGAACCACGTGACGTAGCAGGCCGACATCGGCACCAGCACCATGTAGGCGAAGGCGGCCCAGCCGGCGGGGGCGAGGGCGCCCGGGTGCGGCGCCTCGAAGGCGAGCCCGAGCGCCAGCATCGGCGCGCTGCCGAGCCCGACCTGCCACGCGACGGCCGCGAGCGGGCGCAGCGGCGGCGCCGTCCGGTTCAGGACGGTGCCCAGCGCGAACGACGCGGCCGAGGCGAGCGCGAACAGGATCCCGAACCCCGTCCCGGGCCCGGCCGAGAAGCCCGGCCCCGCGACGAGCAGCACGAGGCCCGCGAGCCCGAGGCCGAGGGCGGTCAGCGCGGTGCGCGTCGGCCGCACGCCGAGGATCGGCCAGGCGAACAGCGTCGCCCAGAGCGGCATCGAGTAGACCAGCAGCACGGTCTCCCCCGCCCGCAGCCACGTCATCGCCAGGGTGGCGAAGCCCATCCAGGCGAACACGTTGGTGTAGGCGGCAAAGCACAGGCGCGGCAGCGCCCGGACCGGCACGCGCAGATCCTCGCCCGCCGCCCGGGCGACGCCCGCCAGCAGCAGGGCCGCGACGAGGCCCGCGAGGCCGCGCGCGAACAGCGGCGGCCAGTCGCGCAGGATCACCTTGATCAGCGGCCAGTTGAGCGCCCAGCCCACGGCGGTCGCCGACAGGAGGGCGTAGCCCCGGAGCGGGTTCAGCGGCGTCTCCATCCTGCGCGGGATCCGGGCGCCGGTGCGCGCCTGTCACCCGGCGCCGGAGCGTAGACAGCCTTCGGCATCGACAGACAAGCGCCTCTGGGGCAGTCCTGCCGGGATCGGGCCCGCGCGGCGCCCGGCCGATCGCGATCCCGCCCGTACCCCGTCACCCGGAGGCCCCATGACCGTCAGTTCGAAGACCCTCAGTTCCAAGACCGCCCTCGTCACCGGCTCGACCAGCGGCATCGGGCTGGCGATCGCCCGCGCGCTGGCGGCGCAGGGCGCGAACGTGGTGCTCAACGGCTTCGGCGACGCGGCGGCGATCGAGAGCGCGCGCGCCGGCATCGAATCCGAGTTCGGGGTGAAGGCGCTCTACGAGGGCGCCGACATGACCAAGCCCGACGAGATCGCCGCGATGGTCCGGGAGGTGGAGGGGGCCTTCGGCTCGGTCGACGTGCTCGTCAACAACGCCGGCATCCAGTTCGTGTCGCCGGTCGACGAGTTCCCGCCCGAGAAGTGGGAGCAGATCATCGCCATCAACCTGTCCTCGGCCTTCTACACGATGCGCGCGGCGATCCCCGGCATGAAGGCGCGCGGCTGGGGGCGGATCATCAACACCGCCTCGGCCCACTCCATCGTCGCCTCGCCGTTCAAGTCGGCCTACGTGGCGGCCAAGCACGGCATCGCCGGCCTGTCGAAGGCGACCGCCCTCGAACTCGCACCGCACAAGGTCACGGTGAACTGCATCTCGCCGGGCTACGTCTGGACGCCCCTGGTCGAGGCTCAGATCCCCGATACGATGAAGGCGCGCGGCCTCACCCAGGAGCAGGTGATCCAGGACGTGATGCTGAAGGCACAGCCGACGAAGGAGTTCGTCACCGTCGATCAGGTGGCGGCGCTCGCCGTGTTCCTGTGCACGGACGCGGCGAGCCAGATCACCGGCGCCAACCTGTCGATGGACGGCGGCTGGACCGCGCAGTGAGCGCGCGGCCCCGCCGCGACGGCGGGGCCGTTCGTCGTCAGGCTCGGGCTCAGCGCCGCCCGTGCACGAGCAGGGCGAGCCCGTAGCCCACCGCGCCCGCGACGAGGAGAGCGATCAGCGGGTTCTCCTCGACCCGGGCGCCGACCGCGGCCCGGCCGTCGCGCAGGTAGGAGCCGCCCCGCTCGTAGGCGTCGCTCGCCACGTCGCCCGCCCGGCTGTAGGCCTCGTTGGCGTATGAGCCCGCCCGGTCGGCGATATCGCGGGCCGCGTCCTTGGCCTGGCCGTAGGCGTTCTGCGCCTGGCCCTGCGCCTCGCGGAAGCGGCCCTCGACCGAGTCGCGGTTCGAGTCGGCGAAGTCTCCGGCCGCGCCCTGCGCCTTGCCGAGCGCCTCCTTGGCGCCCCCGACGATCCGATCCGTATCCACCATGACAACCTCCTCGCGCGGCGGCCCGCGCCGCTCCCGCGGACACGCAACGCCCGCCGTCCTTCGAACGCGCGAGATCGGATTTGCGTACCACCGCACCGGCGGAATTTCCGCGGCCGGGACCGCGGCCGCATCGCCCGACCGATCAGAGGCCGATCAGCTCGGCGATCGCCGCCGCGCCGGCGGCCGGGGACGCCTCGCCCCGGGCGACGCCGGCCTCGGCCTCTGCGGTCCGCGCGCGCACGTCGGCGGTGCCGACGAGGCGCTGGTGCAGGCGCTCGTGCACCAGCGCCCACATCCACTTCACGTCCTGGGCGCGGCGCTTGCGCGCGATCTCCCCGGTCGCGGTCAGCTTCTCGCGGTGCTCGACCACCCGCGCCCACAGGGCGTCGAGGCGCAGGTTGTGCATGCCGGAGATCGTCACCACCGGCGGGGTCCACGTGGCGGAGGCCGGCGTGAGGATGTGCAGGGCCGCGCGGTACTCGGAGGCGGCGGCATTCGCCCGCGCCTCGGCCTCGCCCGCGTCGGCCTTGTTCACCGCGATCATGTCGGCGAGTTCGAGGATGCCCTTCTTGATCCCCTGAAGCTCGTCGCCCGCTCCGGGCAGCATCAGCACGAGGAAGAAGTCGGTGAGGTCGGCCACCGCCGTCTCGGACTGGCCGACGCCGACCGTCTCGACGAGGATCACGTCGAACCCCGCCGCCTCGCACAGCAGCATGGTCTCGCGCGTCTTGGCCGCGACGCCGCCGAGCGTCCCGGAGGAGGGGGAGGGGCGGATGAAGGCGTTCGGGTCGTGCGACAGCCGGGCCATCCGGGTCTTGTCGCCGAGGATCGAGCCGCCGGTGCGCGAGGAGGACGGATCGACCGCCAGCACCGCGACCCGGTGGCCGGCGGCGGTGAGGTTCGAGCCGAGCGCGTCGATCGTGGTCGACTTGCCCACCCCCGGCACGCCGGTGATGCCGACCCGCACCGCGTCGCCGGTCCTCGGCAGCACCGCGTCGATCAGCGCGGCGGCGAGCGCGCGGTGGTCGGCGCGCTTCGATTCGGCCAGCGTGATGGCGCGGGCGAGCGCCGCCCGGTCGCCCGCCAGCAGGCGGTCCTTCAGGGCGTCGAGGTCGAGGGCGGGCGTCATGCGCCCTTCATGACCGGGGGCGCGGGCGCCGTCGAGGGGCTTCGGGGACAGAGGCCGACCACGCGGTCTCCGGTGCGCGCGTTAGACAGGCGGGGACCCGAACATGCGAGCTTGGGGCTGGGAAGAATCGCGAACCCCACCATGCGCGTCGTTCGGCTGAAGCCCTATCTTCGGACGATGCGCGATCTCGGCATCGATGCCGCCGGGCTCGCGGAGATCGAGGCGGCAATCCTCGCGGACCCAAGGGCGCATCCGATGATCCGCGGCCTGCGCGGGGCGCGGAAGGCACGGTTCGCACGTCCCGGGCGCGGCAAGAGCGGTGGCGGCCGGGTCATCTACTACGTGACGCTCGGGGACGGGTTGCTCGCGATGCTGGCAGCCTATGCCAAGACTGAGAAGGCCGACCTCACGGCCGCGGACCGCAAGGCGATCCTGGCCGCCATCGATCTGCTGCCGACCGTTGGAGATCCGCGATGAGCCTCGAGAACGACGGCCGAACCCGGCTCGGCAAGGACCTGGAGGAGGCGTTCACGGAACTCGCCGCCCATCTCCGCGGCGAGACAGAGGCCGAGAGCTACGCGGCGCCGGGTGGCGCCATGACGCCGGAGCGGGTGAGAACGATCCGGCGCAAGGTCGCGACCTCCACGAAGGAGTTCGAGCGGCAGTTTCGCATCTCGGCGCGGACCATGGAGGCCTACGAGCAGGGTCGCCGCCGGCCGGACCGGGCGATGCAGATTCTCCTGACCGTCATCGACCGGGAGCCGGATGTCGTCCGCCGCGCCCTGGTCTCCTGAGATTTCCGGCCGATCGTGCCGGCCGTCGCGTCGCACACCGGATCGAACCGGATCGGAGGCCGCCGCTACCGCGCCGTGCCCTTCGACAGGAACCGCACGAGGTAGCCCTCCAGCACGTCGATGGCCCGGGGCCGCAGGTAGCCCTCCATCGCGCCGTCCGGGTTCTTGAGGGCGGCGAGCGCGTCCTGCGCCTCCTCGTCGAGCCCCTCGAAATGCGCGAGCGGGGTCGCGGCGGGGCCGAGCATGAAGCGGAACAGCACCGTGGCGTGCTCGCCCGCGGCGTTGTGCAGGCGGTAGGTCTCCTCGCGGCTGCCCATGTGCTCGTGGAACTCGACCACCGTCACGCTCGCCGGCGACTTGGCGCTCGCGAGCTGGGCGCCGACCCCGAGCATCAGGTTGCGGATCGGCTGCATGTTGGCCGAGCACCACGACGGCGCCACCTGCCGGCCCGCGGCCGGGGGCACCGACGCCTCGACGGCCTTGATCACGCGCTTCACGCGGTCCGCGCTCTCGCCCATCGCTCGAACTCCCCTCGTTCTTGCAAGACGTTATCTGACCGCGCCGCGCGCCAGGGCAATCGGGGCGGGGCCCCGTCCCGAGACAATTCCCCGCCCCCTGGCTGTTGCCGCCGGGGTACAGGCCGCCGAGACCCCGCTGTCCACAGGCGCGGCCGGCGGCTCGACGCCCCGCGATGGTCACGATCCTGCGCCACCAGTCGCGACCGGGGGCGGCACGGGGTCCGCCGCGCGTATCCGGATCATGCCGCGTCAGACCGTCACCCGCCGCTCCCTTCTCGGCGCCGCCGCCGCGGCCAGCCTCGCGCCCGCGCTCTCGGCCTGCGTCACCGACGAGATCGGCGGCTCGGCGCTGCCCGAGAGGCAGTCCGCCCTCGACGTGATGCCGGTGCTGCTGGTGGCCACCACGCGCAGGCCGGTGGGCAACCCGCCGCGGCCGCCGTACTTCAACGCGGAGCGCGGGCGGGGCCTGAGCTTCGCCGAGGTGCGGCTCTCGCCCCCCGACCGGTCGCTGCTCGGCAAGGTGTCCGCCGTCATCACCGGCGACTGGAGGATCGGCGCCGTCCCGCAGGTCGAATCCGGGCCGGGCGCGGCGGAGGCCTTCACCCAGGCGGCGTTCGGGCGCGACGTGCTGATCTACGTCCACGGCTACCGCGAATCGTTCGAATCGGCTGCGGTGAGCGCCGCGCGGCTCTCGGACGGCATCCGCTTCCGCGGCGTGTCGGGCCTGTTCACGTGGCCCTCGGCGGCGGCCACCCTCGATTACGGCTACGACCGCGAGAGCGCGCTGTGGTCGCGCGACGCCTTCGAGGACCTGCTGAAGGCGCTGGCGGCGAGCCCCAGCGGCGGCCGCATCAACCTCGTCGCCCACTCGATGGGCACGCTGCTGACCCTGGAGACCCTGCGCATGCTGCGGGCGGAAGCCGGCGAGGCGGCGATGTCGCGCATCGGCGCGGTGGTGCTGGCCGCCCCCGACATCGATTTCGACCTGTTCTCCAACGGCGTCGCCCGGCTCGGGCCGGACGTGGCCAAGATCACCGTCATCTCCTCCACCAACGACCGGGCCCTGGAACTCTCGGCGGCCATCGCCGGGGGCACCCGGGCGGGCGCGGCCGACCGTGCGCGGCTCGAAGCGCTGGGGGTGCGGGTGGCCGACGCTTCCGACTACGGCGGCGGCCTGATCAACCACGACCTGTTCCTGTCGAACCCGGAGGTCCAGGCGGTGGTCAAGCGGGCGATCTCCCGGGGCGCCGGGGTCTGATCCGGCGCGCCCCGGCGCCGCTTGGCGGCCGGGGGCCGAGCGACTACAGCTCCGCCCGGCGCCGCCCCTGCCGCGGCGCGACCCCGGAGACCGCCATGTTCACCCTCGAGATCGACGGCACGGCCATCGCGGTCATCAACAGCGACGAGGCGACCGCCCGGGACCTGTTCACCTGCGACGGCTTCAAGGACGACATCCGCACCATGACCAGTGCGGGCAAGCCGCTGTGGAACGGCAGCTCCGATCTCGTGGTGCGCGCCGCCAGCGAGGACGAGAGCGAGATCTTCGAGGACGCACTCGCCGAGGACGACGGCGAGGGCGACTTCACCGACGACCCCCGCTACGCCGACGCCGACGCGAGCGACGAGGAGGAGGCCGACATCGTCTTCCTGGTCGACATCGACGAGGGCGACGCCGAGGACGCCTGAGGACGGGCAGGCCCGAAATCGGAGCGGCCTGAAACCGCCGCCCCTTCCGCGTGTTCCCGTCTCGGACGGGACGCGAGGGACGGATGGCCGATACGAGAGGGATGGTCGACGCGCTGGTGCGCGCGCGGCGGGGCGGGCTCGCGGCGGGCGCGGCGCTCGGCGGACTCGCGCTGATCGGCGGCCTCGCCTACCGCGCCCTGCGCGGCACGGAGCCGCCCGAGCGCGGCGGCCCCGACTTCGCGGCGGTGAACGAGGACGAGGCGCGGCTGATGCTGCGGGCGATGGTGGCCGCCACCGTCGCCGACGGGGTGGTGGACGCGGCCGAGCGGGCGCGCCTCGACGCGGCGGTGACGGAGGCGGGCCTCGACCGCGACGGGCGGGCGTGGCTGGAGCGGGAGCTGGCGAGCCCCGCCGAGATCGACGAGATCGCCGACGCGGTGGACGACCCGGACGCGGCGGCCCGGATCTACGCGGCCGCCCGGCTGGCTATCGACATCGACACCCTGCAGGAGCGCCAGTTCCTGCGCATGCTCGCCGAGGCGCTGGACGTGCCCCCCGAGGCCGCCGACCGCGTGGAGCGCGCCCTGTCGGCCTGAACCCGTGACACCGCCGCGAACCCCTCGCCGACCGGCGTCGAAATGCGCTACGGCTTGGGGCGCGCCGCGCCGGGGCGGTTCAGGGGGAAGGCGATGTCCGACACGTCACGACCGCGGACGGTGGCCCGCGCGCTGGCCGCCGGGCTCCTGGCCGCGGGCGGCGGGCTCGCCTCGGGCGCCGCCGCTGCCGCCGACGCCGGGCCCGGGCCGCTCACGGTCGCATCGCAGGGCAGCTTCTTCGTCGGGGGACGCAACGTCGCCTCCGAGACCCTGTCGACCCTGCCGGCCTACGCGCCGTCCGGCACGATCACCGTCGATCAGGTCTACGTCCGCTACCAGATCCCGGTGGCGCCGGTCCGCGCGCCGCTGGTGCTGGTCCACGGCTGCTGCCTCACCGGCAAGACCTGGGAGACGACGCCGGACGGGCGGATGGGCTGGGACGAGTTCTTCGTCCGCCGGGGCTTCCCGACCTACGTGATCGATCAGGCGGGGCGCGGCCGCTCGGCGGTGAACCCGAGCCCGATCAACGCGGTCAAGCTCGGCAGGGCGGGCGCCGACACCCTGCCGCCGGTCTTCTCCGCCGGCCAGGAACCGGCCTGGGCGATCTTCCGGTTCGGCCCGGAATACCCGAAGGTCTTTCCCGGCATGCAGTTCCCGCTGGAGGCGCAGGGCGAGTTCTGGAAGCAGATGGTGGCCGACTGGTCCGCCACCCTGCCGACCCCGAACCCGACCGTGCCGGCCCTGTCCGAACTCGCCAAGCGGCTGAAGGGCGCGGTGCTGGTCTCGCACTCGCAGTCGGGCATCTACCCGTTCCAGACCGCCGCCCTCGACCGGAGCGGCGTGCGCGCCATCGTGGCGGTCGAGCCGGCCGCCTGTCCGGATCCGGCCAAGGACGACCTCGCGCCCTACAAGGGCCTGCCGATCCTCGTGCTGTTCGGCGACTACGTCGACCAGTCGCCGCGCTGGGCGCCGCGGCTCGCGCTCTGCCGCGCCTTCGTGGCGGCGGCCAACGCGGCCGGTGGCAAGGCCGAGCTGATCCTGCTGCCGGAGATCGGCATCCACGGCAACTCGCACATGCTGATGCAGGACAAGAACAGCCTCGACATCGCCGAGTGGCTGGCGGGCTGGCTCGACAAGCGGGTGCCGGCGCGCTCCTGACGGCGGTCGCAGGCCGCCCGCTCGTCCCGGCTCCACCGCGAGAGCATCGTCCCGAAAGGTGGTCACCGGCTTTCGGAAAGGACGATGCGAAGACAGAGGGCTAGCGTATCGTCCTGGATCCGATATTTAGGACGATACGCTTAAAGAGGCCGCGCCCGGCCATGACGACGAACGCCTATCGACCCTACGAACCGCTCCACGCGCCCAAGGCCTTCGCGGAGGCGGTCTGGATCGTCGACGGGCCCGAGATCGGCATGGACTATCTCGGGCTCACGCTGCCGTTCCCGACGCGGATGACCGTCGTGCGCCTGCCGAGCGGCGCGCTCTGGATCCACTCGCCGATCGCGTGGAGCGATGGGCTCGCCGCCGCCCTGTCCGGGCTCGGACCGGTCCGGCACCTCGTCGCCCCCAACACCCTGCACTACTGGTTCCTGCCCGAATGGCAGGAACGCTTTCCGGACGCGCGCAGCTACGGCGCGCCCGGCCTCGCCCGCCGGGCCAAGCGCCCCCTGGTCCTCGACGAGAGCCTCGGCGACGCGCCGCCGGCGGCCTGGGAGGGTGCCTTCGACCAGTGCGTCGTGCCGGGCCGCCTGCTGACGGAGGTCGATTTCCTCCACCGCGCCAGCAGGACCCTCATCCTCACCGACCTCATCGAGAACTTCGAGCCGCGGCGCGTGCGCAGCCCGGTGCTGCGCTGGCTGATGCGCCTCGCGGGTGCGGCCGATCCGGACGGGAAGGCGCCGATCGACATGCAACTGAGCTTCATCGGGCACCGGCGCGCCGTCCGCGCGGCGGTGCAGCGCATGCTCGCCTGGGCGCCGGAGCGGATCGTCCTGGCCCACGGGCGCTGCTACGAGGCGAACGGGACCGACGAGTTGCGGCGGGCCTTCCGCTGGATCCTGTAGGCTGACCCGGACCGGCCCCGACGGAGCCGGGGGCTCAGCCCGGCTTCCGCTCGCTCAGGAAGCCCTGCATCCGCTCCAGCGCGCGCCGGATGTTCTCGGCCGAGTTGGCGTAGGACAATCGCAGAAAACCCTCGCCGTGCACCCCGAAATCCGGGCCGCCGATCGTCGCGACGCCGGCCTCCTCCAGGAGCGTCGAGGCGAGCGCCTTGGCCTTCCAGCCGGTCCGGGAGACGTTCGGGAAGGCGTAGAACGCGCCCTTCGGGGCGATGCAGGACACGCCCGGCAGGGCGTTCAGGCCCGCGACCACGATCGCGCGCCGGCGGTCGAACTCGGCGACCATCTCGGCCACGCAATCCTGCGGGCCGTCGAGCGCCGCGATCCCGGCCCACTGGGTCGCCGCGTTGACGCAGGAATGGGCGTTGACCGCGAGCTTGCGGGCGTTGTCGTAGAGCGGCTTCGGCCAGACCGACCAGCCCAGCCGCCAGCCGGTCATCGCGTAGGTCTTCGACGCGCCGTCGAGGTAGATCAGCCGGTCGCGGATCGCCTCGTAGCTCAGCAGCGAGTGGTGGGTCTCGCCGTCGTAGGTCATGGTGCCGTAGATCTCGTCCGACAGCACCGCCACGTCCGGGTGCGCGGCGAGCCCCGCGACCAGCGCGTCGATCTCGGCCTTCGGCGTCACGCCACCGGTCGGGTTGGCGGGCGAGTTGACGATCAGCAGGCGGGTCCGCGGCGTGATCAGCGCCAGGGTCTCGGCGGCCGAGAAGGCGAAGCCGTTCTCCTCGCGGATCGGCACCGGCACGGGGGTGGCGCCGGTATACTCGATCATCGAGCGGTAGATCGGGAAGCCGGGGTCGGGATAGAGGATCTCGGCGCCCGGCTCGCCGAACATCAGGATCGCCATGAACATGGTGACCTTGCCGCCGGGCACGATCATCACCGATTCGGGCGAGACCTCCACGCCGTGGCGGCGCCGGATGTCGCGGGCCACCGCCTCGCGCAGCGGCGGGATGCCGGTGGCCGGCGTGTAGCCGTGGTGGCCGTCGCGCAGGGCCTTGATCCCGGCCTCGACCACGTGCGGCGGGGTCGGCATGTCGGGCTGGCCGATGCCGAGGTTGATGATGTCGCGCCCCTGCGCGGCCAGAGCCTGCGCGCGGGCCAGCACCGCGAAGGCGTTCTCCTCGCCGATGCGCGAGAAGGCCGGAACGACGTGGAGCATCACGGCCTCCGCGAGCTTGGGCTTCGCCCGACCGGGCTTACGGCTTGGAGCGCTCGGCGAGCTTGAGCGCGGCGAACGACATGCCGACCGCGACGACCGCGAGGATCACGAAGGTCTTCACCGAGGCGTAGAACAGCGCCGGCTCGATGCCCTGGTCGGTCGCCAGCACGAGGCCGATGGCCGCGAGCGGCAGGCTGATCAGGATGAACAGGGGAACGAGCGGGTTCATGCGGGGCACTCGGATCGGGCGCGCTGCGTCCGCGCCAGTGAAACGACGCGCGTGCATAGCATCGCCCGGCCCAGGTTGGGACCCCCCGCCGGCCCGGGATTTTTCGGGCGCCGCGCCGGCCGGGTCAGGCCGGGACGCGCACCGTGGCGCGCAGGCCCCCGAGCGGGCTGTCGTGCAGGGTGATGTCGCCGCCGTGCGCCCGGGCGATGTCCCGGGCGATGGCGAGCCCGAGGCCGGAGCCGCCCGCATCCTGCCGCGCGTCGTCGAGCCGCACGAACGGCTTGAACACCTCCTCCCGGCTCTCGGGCGGGATCCCGGGGCCGTCGTCGTCCACCGAGACGAGGAAGGCCCGCGCCTCCAGCCGGCCGGAGATCGCCACCGTCCGGCCGTAGCGGGCGGCGTTGGCGGCGAGGTTGAACAGGCAGCGCCGGAACGCGTCCGGCCGCACCGTCGCCTCGGGGTTGCCGGTCAGCTCCACCGCGCTCACGTGCGCGCCGAGCCGCTCGACGTCGGTGCGCAGGTCCTCCAGGAGCGCGCGCATGTCGGTGGCGACCGCGGGCTCGGCCGAATCGCCGCGGGCGAAGGCTAGGTAGCCCTCCAGCATCCGGCTCATCTCGTCCACGTCGCGGGCGAGGTCGTCGATCTCGCTCGACGGCTCGACCAGGGCGAGCGACAGGCGGAAGCGGGTGAGGATGGTGCGCAGGTCGTGGCTGACGCCGTTCAGCATCGTCGTGCGCTGCTCCATCGCCCGCTCGATGCGCCGCTTCATCTCGATGAAGGCGTGGCCGGCCTGCCGCACCTCCCGGGCGCCGCGGGGGCGGAACTCGATCTCGCGGCCCTTGCCGAACCCCTCGGCCACCGCGGCGAGCCGCAGGATCGGCTTGATCTGGTTGCGCAGGAACAGGATCGCGACCCCGAGCAGCACCAGCGACGAGCCGATCATCCACACGAGGAAGATGTGCGAGTTCGACGCGTAGGCCTGGTTGCGCCGGGCCGTGATGCGCATCACCCCGTCGGGGATCGCCACGCGGATCTCGATCAGGTTCGAGCGCCCGACCGTATCGATCCAGAACGGCCGGCCGATCTGGCGCTTCAATTCGTCGGAGAGCGCCTCGTCGAGGATCGAGAAGAACGGCCGCGGGCCCGCGGGCGGGATCGACGCCCCCTTCAGGATGTCGAGGTCGAGGTTCAGCCGCTCCCCGGCGATGCGCGACAGGGTCTCGGCGTCCCGGTCCTGCGGGTAGCTCTCGTAGATGTCGATGAGCGCGGCGACGTCGGCGGTGACCGCCGCCGACAGGCGCTTGGTCACGAGCTGCCAGTGCCGCTCCATGAAGGTGTAGGCGATCACCGACTGGAGCAGCACCACGGGGGCGATGATGATGATCAGCGAGCGGGCGTAGAGGCCCTTGGGCAGGGCGTCGCCGATCGCCCGGGCGAGGCGCTTCCACGCCCGTCGCGGCGCCGAGAGCGCGCGGGCCGGCCGGAGCGCGCGGGCCAGCGCCGGATCCTCGGCGTTCACCGCGCGGCCTCCGGCGTGCCGGGCGCCGCCGGCCACTGTCCACGGTTCGCGGGGCGCATGGGCTATGGTGGGTTGCGGGGTCCGCCCCTTATCGCACCCACGGCCCGACGGGCCAAGACGATCGATCGAGGCGGTGACCGGCGCGGCGTTCCGCACCGACGCGTCCGGCTATCCCGCCCCCCGGGCTTGCGCTAGCCTCGGCCCGGACCGGGTGGGACGGGCGGGCTGACGGGGTGCGGCGCCTCCTCAAATTTCTGCACACGATGGGCGCGATCGGGCTGATGGGCGCGATGGCGTGCCTGCTCGTGCTGCTGGCCGCCGCGCCCGCGCCGACGGCCTCGCTCGCCGGCTACGCGCTGGTGCGCGGCGCGATGGGGACGATCGCCACGTGGATCTTCTTCCCGTCGCTGGCGCTGACGCTGATCGCCGGCCTGCTGTCGATCGCCCTCACCCGCGCCTACCTCAACGCCGGCTGGGCGTGGCTCAAGGCCGCCACCGGCGTGCTGGTGTTCGAGGCCGGGTTCGTGAACGTGCTCGGGCCGATGCAGCAGGAGGCGGAGCGCAGCGCCCGGGCGCTCGCCGGCAGCCTCGACCCCGGGACCCTCGCGCGTTCGCTGGGGGCCGAGCGGGGCACCCTGTGGGTGCTGCTCGCGATCGCCACCGCCAACGTCGTGCTCGGCATCTGGCGGCCGCGGCTGGTCCGGCTGCCCCGCTGAGTGCGCCGCCTTGCGCCGCGGCGCGGGAGCCATACCTCACCCGGAGCGGGGGGCGCCCGCGATGTGAAGGTCTTCCCGGACCATGCTCAGCACCGACAGCGACATCCTCGCCGCCGCCGAATCGTGGCGGCGGAACGGGCGGGCCGTGGCGCTCGCCACCGTGATCGAGACCTGGGGCTCGGCGCCCCGCCCGGTGGGCAGCCACCTCGTCGTCGACGGGGAGGGCAACTTCCTGGGCTCGGTCTCCGGCGGCTGCGTCGAGGGGGCGGTGATCACCGAGGCGATCGAGGTGATCGAGGCCGGCGCCCCCCGGGTGCTGGAATTCGGCGTGGCCGACGAGACCGCGTGGCGGGCCGGCCTCTCCTGCGGCGGCCGCATCCGCGTGTTCGTCGAGCGGGTGGAGTAATGCGCGCCGAGACCCTGGCCCGGCTCAACGCCGAGCGCGCCGCGCGCCGGGCGGCGATCCTCGTCACCGACATCGCGGACGGCGGCCAGCGCCTCGTGACGGAGGACGCGGTCGCGGCCGATCCGCTGGCCGAGATCCTGTCGCGGCACCTCGCCTCGGGCAGGAGCGGCCTGATCGAGGTGGACGGTCACAAGAAATTCCTGACGGTGCAGGTGCCGCCGGTGCGGCTCGTGGTGATCGGCGCGGTCCACATCTCGCAGGCGATGGCGCCGATGGCCGCCGCCCTCGACCTCGCGCTGACCGTGATCGACCCGCGCACCGCCTTCGCGACCCCGGAGCGCTTCCCCGGCGTCGCGCTGGTGCCGGAATGGCCGGACGCGGCTCTGGGCGGCGCGGTGCCGGCCCTCGACCGCTACTGCGCGCTCGCTGCGCTCACGCACGACCCGAAGATCGACGACCCGGCCCTTCGGTCGGCGCTCAGGGCCGGGTGCTTCTACGTCGGCGCCCTCGGCTCGCGGAAGACCCACGCCGCCCGCCTCGCGCGGCTGGCCGAGGCGGGCTTCTCCGACTCCGAGACCGCCCGCATCCGGGCGCCGATCGGGCTGGCGATCGGGGCGGTGAGCCCCGCCGAGATCGCGCTCTCCGTCCTCGGGGAGATCGTCGCGGCCCTGCGCCGCGCGCCCTGCCCGGAGGCCGCGTGAGGTTCGGCCCGGTTCCGGTCGGCGAGGCCGCCGGCCTGATCAGTGCCCACACCGTCCGCAGCGGCGGCGAGACGCTGCGCAAGGGCGCGACGATCCCCGCCGAGGTCGCCGCGCGGCTCGCGGCCGCGGGCGTCGATGCCATCGTCGCGGCGGCCCTGGAGCCGGGGGATGTCGGCGAGGACGCGGCCGCCGCCCGCCTCGCGGCGCGGGTCGCCGGTCCGAACCTGCGGGCGGAGGCGCCGTTCACCGGCCGCTGCAACCTGTTCGCCGCGCGAGCCGGCGTGCTGGTGATCGCGCGGGAGGCGGTCGACACCGTCAACGCGGTCGACGAGGCGGTGACGCTCGCGACCCTGCCGCCGTTCAAGCCGGTGGTGGCCGGCGAGATGGTCGCGACCGTCAAGATCATCCCCTACGCCGTGCCCGGCGCGGTGCTCGACCGGGCCTGCGCCGCCGGGGCCGCCGCCGCGCTGCGGGTCGCGCCGTACCGGCGGGCCCGGGTGGCGGTGGTCTCGACCCGGCTGCCGAGCCTCAAGGAGGCGACGATCGACAAGACCTTGCGGGCGCTGGCCGACCGGCTCGCCCCGACCGGGGCGGCCATCGTCGCCGAGACCCGGGTGCCGCACGCGGCCGGGGCCGTGGCGGAGGCGCTGGCCGGGGCGATCGACGGGGCCGGGGCCGACCTCGCGGTGGTGTTCGGCGCCTCGGCCATCGCCGACCGGCGCGACGTGATCCCCGCGGGACTCATGGCGGCAGGGGGCCGGGTCGACCATCTCGGCATGCCGGTCGATCCGGGGAACCTGCTACTGCTCGGCGCCCGCGGCGGGGTGCCGGTGATCGGTGCGCCCGGCTGCGCCCGCTCGCCGAAGGAGAACGGCTTCGACTGGATCCTCCACCGCCTGCTCGCCGACCTGCCCGTCGCCCGGGCCGACATCGTCGCCCTCGGGGTCGGCGGCCTGCTGATGGAGATCGTCTCCCGGCCGCAGCCGCGGGACGGCGGCGCCAGCGCGGGCGAAGACGGGGAGGGCGATGGCGGGAAGCCCTGAGGTCGCGAGCCTGATCCTGGCGGCGGGGCGGGGGACCCGGTTCGGCCCCGGGCCGAAGCTGCTGGCCCGCCTCGATGGCCGCCCGCTGGTGCGCTGGGCGGCGGACGCCGCGCTCGCCGCGCGCCCGCGCCCGGTGGTGGCGGTGCTCGGCGCCCACGCGGGCGCGGTGCGGGCGGTGCTCGCCGGCCTCGACCTCGCCTGCGTCGAGAACCCGGATTTCACGGCCGGCCTCGCGACCTCGCTGCGGGCGGGCGTCGCCGCGCTGCCCGCGACCTGCGCGGCCGCGATCGTCCTGCTCGGCGACATGCCCCGGGTGACGGGCGCCCACGTCGACCGTCTCGCGGAGGCGTTCGCCGGGGCGGGGGCCCGGCCGGCGGCGGTGGTGCCGGTGCAGGACGGGCGCCGCGGCAACCCGGTGCTGCTGAACCTGCGGCTGCTGCGGGCGGAGATCGCCGCGCTCGCGGGCGACCGGGGCGCCGGCCCCCTTCTGGCGGGGCGGACCGACGTGCTGGAGATCCCCGGCGACGTCGGCACCGCCCTCGACATCGATACCGCGCAGGCGCTCGCCGCCCACGCCGGGCGCTGAAGCCCGCGGCCGGTTCAGCCCGGGTCGCGCGCGACCTCCGGCGCAGCGCGGCCCCGCTTCGCCTCCGCCCGGCAGCGATCGGAGCAGTAGCGCACCTCGTCCCAGACCCGGGCCCACTTCTTCCGCCACGCGAACGGGCGCCCGCACTGCGCGCAGGTCTTCTCCGGCAGGTCGCCCTTGCGGCGCATCGGCGGCATTCCGGCCCCTCCTCGTTGCCCCCAGTCTCGTTGCCCCCGGTCGCCCGGGACCGCGCCTGCATCACCGACGCCGACGGCGCTTGATCGGCGACGCCCACCGCTCCGACGATCGCGCCGGCGGCCTTGCGCCGTCACCGCGCTCCACGGCTGACCCGGCGCGCCCGGGCGTCGAGGGCGAGCGCCAGCCCCAGCATCAGCGCGATCCCGCCGAGATTGACCGCGACCTGGAGCTGCCAGAACGGCTCGAAGGTCCGGTACAGGATCCGCCCGAACAAAGCGGCGAGGCAGCCGGCGGCGAAGATCTCCAGCGAGTGCCGGCCGCAGGCGTCCAGCGGCCGCAGCCACGCACGCTGCGACAGGCGCATCACGGCGGGCGAGCCGAGGACGAGGTAGGTCAGCGCCAGGATGTGCAGCAGGCGCAGCGGCACGACGTGGCCCTTCTCCGGCTGGGCCATCGCCAGCGGCCGCAGGTCCGGCAGGCCCCACTCCGTCCACGAGCCGCCCTGCACCAGCGCGAAGGCGAGGTAGGCCCAGGCGGCGGCCGTGACGAGCGGGTGGCGCGGCAGCAGCCCGCCGCGCGCCCGAAGCGCCAGGGCCAGGGCGGCGCCGATCACGAACAGGAACTGCCACGCGAACGGGTTGAAGTACCAGCCGTCGTCCACCGCCGCGGCGTTGGGCAGGTTGAGCGTGTGGTCGACGTTGGCGGCGAGCCAGATCGTGCCGGACAGGGCGAGCACGCCCCACACCCCGCGCCGCATCCCGTAGTAGATCAGCGGAAACAGGGCGAGCAGCACGATGTAGAGCGGCAGGATGTCGAGGTAGTTCGGCAGGGCGTTGAGCGCGAGGCCGCGCAGCAGCCCCGGCAGCAGGCCCATCTCCAGCAGCGGGCGCACGCCGAAGCGCGGCACCAGCCCGGTGATGTCCATCCAGATCCGCACGATGACGAGTGTGGCGAGCAGCAGGCAGGCCTGGAACAGGTAGATGCGCACGCAGCGCTTGGCGATGCGGACCAGCGTGGTCGCGACCCCGGACCGCCGGAACAGGCCGCCGTAGGCGACCATCGACGAGAAGCCGGCCAGGAGCACGAAGATCTCGGCCGCGTCGGAGAAGCCGAAATTGTGCAGCGTGAACAGCGCCGGCGCGTTGCGCGGAATGTGGTCCACGAAGATCGTGAGCAGGGCGAGCCCGCGGATCACGTCGACCCGCGCGTCGCGACGGCGCGACGCGTCCCCCGCGGCGGGCGGCGGGGCGGGTGCGTCCGGGGCAGGCGAGGGCCCGCGCGGGACGGTCTCCCGCGCGGGGGCTTCGATCTCCCCCACTCAGGTCAGGACCGAGACGCTGGTCAGCCACAGGCGGCACAGCCGCGGCCACAGGGCCACGGGGGCCTCCGAGCGGCCGATGCCGAAGCCGTGGCCGCCCACGGCGAAGCGGTGGTACTCCACCGGCACTCCGGCGCCGCGGCACGCCTCGTCGAGGACGCGGCTGTTCTCCGGGCTGATCACCCGGTCGTCGTCCGCCTGCACGAGGAACAGCTTCGGCATGCCGGCGCGGATATAGGTCTGGAGCGACCATTCCTCGCTCGCGGCCGGGGTCGGGTTCTCGCCGACCAGCGAGCGGCGGGTCTGGGTCCGGTCGAACGGCGGTTGCAGGCTGACCACCGGGTAGATCAGGTTGGCAAAATCCGGCCGCGCCGAGAGTTCGTCCACGGCGTCGACCCGCGGGTAGGACCGGAAGGCGGAGCGCGCGGCGATCATGCCGGCGAGGTGGCCGCCCGCCGAGAAGCCCATCACGCCGAGGCGGTTCGGGTCGATCCGGAAGCGCTCCGCGTTGGCGCGGATCACCCGCACGGCGCGCTGCCCGTCCTGGAGGGACACGATCGGGCCGTCGTCCCAGCCCTCCATCGGCAGGCGGTAGGTGAGGACGAAGGCGGTGATCCCCTCGCTCGCCAGCCAGAAGGCGGCGGGGAACGCCTCCTTGACGATGCCGATCCGGGTGTAGCCGCCCCCGCCCAGCACCAGCATCGCCACGCCGTTGGGCTTTGAGGGGGAGAAGACTTCGATGACGGGCGTGGCGACGTTGCTGACCGCGCCGCTGTCGTCCCGGGCGAAGGGCCCGTGCGGGCCGCCGCCGCCGGGGGGCCAGTCCGGCCAGAGCGGCAGGCGCACCGGCGCGCCCAGCGCCTGGGCCGGGGCGCTGAAGGTCGCCGCAGCGGCGAGCGACAGGAGGATCGAGCGACGATCGGGCATGGTCATCCCCTCCGGCGGCGCGTCCTCCGGGCGCAACCCGCAGATGCAAGCGCCTTGCCCGCGATCGGTTCCGCGTTCACCGCACCGATGCGGGGTTGATCGTGCTGGGCACGGCCGCGCTATAGAGACTGCCGGGTCGATCCCGGCCGCCCGTGCCGGCCGTCGGCGGAGGTCAGAAGCGATGCGCGTCCTCGTCACCGGAGCGGGCGACTATCTCGGGCGGCGGCTGATCGCGCGGCTGGCCGACGGCCTGCCCGCGGGCGGGCGGATCCTCGGCATCGCGGGCGAGCCGATGGGGGCGGGCGATCCGGCCTCGGCGGGCGATCCGGCCCTGCCCGGCGTCGCCCACCGGACCGTCGACCCGCTCGATCCGGCCGCCCTGACGGCGACGGTGGCGGACTTCGATCCCACGGTCGTGGTCCACCTCGCCGCCCTGGCCTCGGTGGCCGAATCGAGCCGCACGCCGGCCCACGCGTGGCGGGCCGACCTGCTCGGCTCGCTCAACCTCGCCGAGGCGGTGGGGCGCGCCTGCCGCGGGGCGCGGTTCGTGTTCGTCAGCTCGACCGAGGTCTACGGGGCGGCGCGGGCGGGCGCCTGCCTCGACGAGGCGGTGCCGCCGCGGCCCTGCAACATCTTCGGCCGCACCAAGCACGCCTGCGAGGCGATCCTGCGCGACGTCCTGTCGACCGCCCGCGTCCGCCACACGGTGCTGCGGCCGTCGAACTACATCGGCCCCGGCCAGAGCACCGCCTTCGCCGCGCCCTCGCTGGCGATGCAGATCGCCCGCGTCGAGGCCGGGCTGGTCCCGTCGGCGGTGGCGGGCAGCGCCTTCCCGCCGGTGATCGAGGTCGGGGATCTCGGCGTGTGCCGCGACTTCATCGACGCGGACGACGTCACCGCCGCCTGCCGCGCGGCGATCGCCGCCGACCTGCCGGACGGGGGCGTCTACAACGTCAGCTCGGGGGTCGCGACGCCGATCGGCGCGGTGCTCGACACCCTGCGGGGGCTCGCCCGCGCGCCCTTCGACGTGCGGGTGTCGCCGGACCGGTTGCGGCCGTCCGAGGTGCGCAGCGTCTGCTGCGACGCCTCCGCCTTCGCGGCGGCGACCGGCTGGCGCCCGGAGGTGCCCCTGGCCCGCAGCCTCGCCGCGATCCTCGACGACGCGCGGGGGCGGGTCGCGGTCTGAGCCGGCCCGCGCCCGACGCGCCTCAGCGGGAGAAGCGCTTGTACTTCAGCTTCTTCGGGATGATCGAGTCGGCCCCGAGCCGGCGCATCTTGTCGGCCTCGTAGTCGGAGAAGTTGCCCTCGAACCACTCCACGTGGCTGTCGCCCTCGAAGGCGAGGATGTGCGTGGCGATGCGATTCAGGAACCAGCGGTCGTGGCTGATGATCACGGCGCAGCCGGCGTAATCCTCCAGGCCCTCCTCCAGCGCCCGCAGGGTCTCCATGTCGAGGTCGTTGGTCGGCTCGTCGAGCAGCAGCACGTTGCCGCCGCCCTTCAGGGTGCGGGCGAGGTGGACGCGGTTGCGCTCGCCGCCCGACAGGGTGCCGACCTTCTTCTGCTGGTCGCCGCCCTTGAAGGCGAACGCCGCGCAGTAGGCCCGCGAATTGATCTCGCGCTTGTTGAAGTACAGGATGTCGTTGCCGCCGGAGATCTCCTGCCAGACGGTCGCGTTCGGGTCGAGGGCGTCGCGCGACTGGTCGACGTAGCCGAGCTTCACGCTCTCGCCGACATCGATCGCGCCGCTGTCGGGGGTCTCGACGCCGGTGATCATCTTGAACAGGGTGGTCTTGCCGGCCCCGTTCGGGCCGATGACGCCGACGATGCCGCCCGGCGGCAGCTTGAACGACAGGTCCTCGATCAGCAGGCGGTCGCCGTAGGCCTTCGACAGGCCCTTGAACTCGATCACGTTCTGGCCGAGCCGCTCCGAGATCGGGATGACGATCTGCGCGGTGGCGTCGATCTTCTGCTGCTGCTTGGCGACCAGCTCCTCGTAGCGGGTGATGCGGGCCTTCGACTTGGTCTGGCGGGCCTTGGGCGAGGCCGAGATCCACTCCTGCTCGCGGGCGATGGAGCGCTGGCGGGCCATGTCCTCGCGGCCCTCCTGCTCCAGGCGCTTCTGCTTCTGCACCAGCCAGGAGGAGTAGTTGCCCTCGTAGGGGATGCCCTTGGCGCGGTCGAGCTCCAGGATCCAGCCGGTGACGTTGTCGAGGAAGTAGCGGTCGTGGGTCACGATCAGGATCGCGCCCGGGTACTGGCGCAGGTGGCCTTCGAGCCAGTTCACCGTCTCGGCGTCGAGGTGGTTGGTCGGCTCGTCGAGCAGCAGCAGCTCCGGCTCCCACAGGAGCAGGCGGCAGAGCGCGATGCGGCGGCGCTCGCCGCCCGACAGGGTGGCGACCGGCTGCTCGTCGCTCGGGCAGCCCAGCGCCTCCATGGCCTGATCGACCTTCGAGTCGAGCTCCCACAGGCCGAGCGCCTCGATCCGGTCCTGGAGCTCGGTCATCTCGTCGGCGGTCTCGTCCGAGTAGTTCATGGCGAGCTCGTTGTAGCGGTCGAGCATGGCCTGCTTCTCGGCCACGCCCTCCATCACGTTCTCGCGGACCGTCTTGTCCGGATCGAGCTGCGGCTCCTGCGGCAGGTAGCCGACGCGCGCGCCCTGCGCGACCCAGCCGTCGCCGGTGTAGTCCTTGTCGATCCCGGCCATGATCTTCAACAGCGTCGACTTGCCGGAGCCGTTGATGCCGAGCACGCCGATCTTGGCGTCCGGGTAGAAGGACAGGTTGACGCTATCCAGGACCTTCTTGCCGCCGGTATAGGCCTTGGTCAGGCCCCGCATGTGGTAGATGAATTCGCGCGCCATCGGAGCGTCCTCGGCTGTTCGTCGGAGCCGCGCCCGCTCCGGTCTGGGCGGGCGGCTCGGGGTCTCTCGTCCTGCCGGGCCGCCGCGGACCGGGATCCGCGCCGCAGGCCGGCCGTGTCGGGACGCGCGGCGTGCCCCGGCGGCGTCGGGCCGGCACTGCGCGCGAACCGCATGTCAGGAAGCGTGCCGCCCGAGTATCAGGCCGGCCGGAGCGCGGCAAGGCGACGGCGCGAGGCGACAGCTTCTGGCGACGGCTCCGGGCCTCGTCTCAGGCGAACGGGTTCCTGACCGTGCGCGGCGGCGCGTCCGGCGCGTCCGCCACGGCCTCCGGCAGGTCGGCGGCCTCCAGCGCCGTCACCACCGCGTCCAGCGTCCGCTTGAGCAGGCGCGCCTGGGCGAGGCCGCTCCGGTCGCGGGTGATGTCGAGGCTGCCGTGCACGGCGATCCGCTCCGTCCCGTTCTCGAAGGACAGCGCGCCGACGCTGCGCACCGCCGCGTCGTCGGCGAACGGGGTGAAGCCGTCCCGGTCGGGATCCTGATCCTTGGCCATCGCGTCCCTTACGAAGATCGTGCCTTCAGAAGATCGAGCGCAGGAGGTCGCGCAGCGCCTTGCGCACCGCGCGGGCGAGTTCGCGGCCGAGCCAGTCGCTCCAGCTCTCCGGTTCCTTGCCAGTCTCCTTGCCCGCCCGCCCGGCCTCGCCGCGGACGAAGGCGTGCGGCTCGGGCAGGGTCATGGCGGTCGCCCGCGCCGCGGGCGGCAATCCCGGGAACGGGTCGATGCCGGACAGCGCCTGGAGTTCCCGGATCGACACCGCCCGCCAGTCCTTGTCGGGCCCGTTGCGGGCGAGGTAGGCGCCGGCCTCGCCGGTGGCCGGGTCGTAGAGCGCCTTGAAGAGCTGGGTCGGCACCAGCACCCCGCCGCGGATCTCCTGGACGTCGTCGCCGGAGAAGATCACGCCGGTGACGACGTAGACCGAGCCCTGCCGGGTCGCGAGCCGGCGCACGCTCTCCTCGATGTCGGCCCAGAGCCCGCGGTTGAGGCTGCGGTCCTGCGGGACGATGTTGGCGAGGCTGAAGGATTGTGCCTGCGCCGATTCCGTCGGCATGTCGCCCGCCGGGGCGAGGTGGCCGCGGTCGTAGCCGCTGCGGACGTAATCCTCGAGCGAGGCGCGGTCGTCCGGGGGCAGGCGGTCCTCCTCGTGGAAGGAATCGTCCCGGGCCACCGTGCGGGCCGCCGCCACGCTGTCCCGGGTCAGGTGCTCGGCCGCGTAGAGCGGCGTGCGGGTCACGCCGGAATGCAGCACCGCGAAGGCCTCGAAGCAGAGCGGCACGGTCCGCGCCGCGAGCTTCGGGTTGGTCAGCGCCGGACTCTGCCCGTCCGGGAACAGCGCGGGGCAGGTCTCGGCCGCCCGCGCCGGCCCGGCGAGGGCGAGCGGGAGCCCGACGAGGAGCAGGCGAGCGCGGCGGATCACCAGCACGCGCGCACCCGCCGCGGCCCCTCGGGGGTCGGCCGCTCCCGCCGCCCGCAGGGGCGCCCCAGGCTGCCGGTGAACGGCCGCACGTCCCGGTCGGGACCGCCGGGAACCGTCCGCGGCGGACATGCGCCGAGGAAGTTGCACGGGAAGTCGAGATTCCCATCCGGCTCCCGCGGACCGGCATTGGCTTGGCCGTATCCGAGGAACGTCCAGATCAGCAGGATTGTGCACAGACGAGGGGGTCTCAACGGCGCGACCTCATGTGGCGGCAAAGGCACGAGGATCAAAAAATCGCGCGCCCGACATTGATTGGGCCGGCGATCGTCCGTAACTGGCACTATCGTGACAGCGGCGGCGGGCTGCGTTCTAGCACGAACGCGCGCCGCCCGGGGCCCGTGCCGTGCTCGGATGGCGCGCCGGCCGTGCTGTCGGCACACGGAACGAAGCGGATACGAGCCTTGGCGATATCTCCTGATCAGTCGGCGCTTCTCGACCGGATCCCGGAGCCTGCGGATCTGCGGCGTCTGCCGGAGAGCGAGCTCCAGGCGGTGGCGGACGCGGTGCGCGCCGAGATGATCGACGCGGTCTCGATCACCGGCGGCCATCTCGGCTCGGGGCTCGGCGTGGTCGAGCTGACGGTGGCGCTGCACCACGTGTTCGACACCCCCGACGACCGGATCGTCTGGGACGTCGGCCACCAGTGCTACCCCCACAAGATCCTCACCGGACGCCGCGACCGCATCCGCACGCTCCGCCAGGGCGGCGGCCTGTCCGGCTTCACCAAGCGCTCCGAGAGCGTCTACGACCCGTTCGGCGCCGCACACTCCTCCACCTCCATCTCCGCCGCGCTGGGCATGGCGGTGGGCCGCGACCTCGACGCCGCCGCCGCCAGGCAGAACGGCCTGCCGGCGCGCAAGCGCCGCAACAGCATCGCGGTGATCGGCGACGGCTCGATGTCGGCGGGCATGGCCTACGAGGCCATGAACAACGCCGGCGCCCTGCACTCGCGCCTGATCGTCATCCTCAACGACAACGACATGTCGATTGCCCCCCCTGTGGGCGCCATGTCGGCCTACCTCGCCCGGCTCGCCTCCGGCGACACCTACCGGAGCTTGCGCGAGACCGCCAAGCAGCTCGGCAAGCTGCTGCCGCGGGCGCTCTACCAGCGCGCGGCCGCCGCCGAGGAGTACGCCCGCTCGCTGGTGGTGGGCGGGGGCACGATGTTCGAGGAGATGGGCTTCCACTACGTCGGCCCCGTCGACGGGCACAACCTCGACCACCTGCTGCCGGTGCTCAAGAACGTGCGCGACACCGAGCAGGGCCCGATCCTGCTGCACGTGGTCACCCGCAAGGGCAAGGGCTACGCCCCCGCGGAAGCCTCGGCCGACCGCTACCACGGGGTGGTGAAGTTCGACGTGGTCTCAGGCGTGCAGGCCAAGGCCAAGCCGAACGCGCCGGCCTACACCCGGGTGTTCGGCGAGAGCCTGATCAAGGCCGCGGACGCCGACGAGAAGGTGGTGGCGATCACCGCGGCGATGCCCGGGGGCACCGGCATCGACCTGTTCGGCAAGGCGCACCCGGACAGGACCTTCGATGTGGGCATCGCCGAGCAGCACGCGGTGACGTTCGCGGGGGGGCTCGCGACCGAGGGGTACAAGCCGTTCGTGGCGATCTACTCGACGTTCCTGCAGCGGGCCTACGACCAGGTCGTGCACGACGTGGCGTTGCAGAACTTAGCTGTACGGTTCTGCCTGGACCGGGCGGGACTGGTGGGCGCGGACGGGGCGACGCACGCGGGCGCGTTCGACCTGGCCTACCTGTGCTGCCTGCCGAACATGACGGTGATGGCGGCCGCCGACGAGGCCGAGCTGGTGCACATGGTGGCGACCCAGCACGCGCACGACGCGGGCCCGAGCGCGCTGCGCTACCCGCGCGGCGAGGGGGTGGGGGTCGAGCTTCCGGAGCGGGGCGAGGTTCTGCCGATCGGCAAGGGGCGGATCGTGCGCGCGGACGCGAACCCGCGGGTGGCGCTGCTGTCGCTCGGCACGCGGCTGGCGGAGGCGCTGAAGGCGGCCGACAGCCTGGCGGAGCGGGGCGTGCCGGTGACGGTGGCGGACGCGCGGTTCGCCAAGCCCCTGGACGAGGCGCTGATCCTGGATCTGGCGGGGCGCCACGAGGTGCTGATCACGGTGGAGGAGGGCTCGCGGGGCGGGTTCGGGGCGCAGGTTCTGCACCTCCTGGCCGAGCGGGGCGCGCTGGACGCGGGGCGTGTGCGGGTGCGGACGCTGACGCTGCCGGACCTGTACCAGGACCAGGACAGCCCGGAGAAGATGTACGCCCAGGCCGG
>NZ_JAUYZI010000062.1 GCF_030700245.1 Methylobacterium amylolyticum | reverse complement strand
AGCGGCCGAGCGCCTGATCGGGGGCCGGCTCGGACGCGGGCTGATCGCCAGACCCCCTTTTTTCGCGCCCGCCGCATGTTGGTGGGCGCGCACGATGGTGGAATCCACGATCAGGTACTCGAAATCGGGATCATCCGACAGCGCCGCGAAGATGCGCCACCACACGCCCTTCTGGCTCCAGCGGCTGAAGCGGCGGAACACGCTGTTCCACTCACCGAACGCAGCGGGCAGATCACGCCAGGGCGCGCCGGTGCGCACGATCCACAGCACGCCTTCGACGAACATCCGGTTGTCGCGCCCGGTCGAGCCGCGCTGATCGGGACGTCCGATGATCAGCGGTGCCATCCGCTCCCACTGCGCGTCGCTGAGAACCAAGCGATCCTGAACGCTCAAGGCTGTCCTCCAAAAGACAGCCTTGAATCACGCCTCCCGCTGAACGTGAACCCCAACAGTCCACACACCCTAGCCCAGTTGCGTCGCGACCACCCGGGCTGTCGCTATTTCGACGCGAGCGCGCCCTCGATCTCGACCAGGACGGTGGGGTCCTCGATGGTGGCCGGCGCCGCGTAGGCCTCGCCATCCGCGATCCGCTTGATGGTCGCGCGCAGGATCTTGCCCGAGCGCGTCTTCGGCAGCCGGTCGACCGGGACGACGCGCCGGAGGGCCGCCACCGGCCCGATCCGCTCCCGAACCAGGGCGACCACCTCGTCGGCGACCAGCCCTGGATCGGTGCTCACCCCGGCCTTGAGGACGATCAGGCCGCAGGGCACCTCGCCCTTCAGGGTGTCGCGGCAGCCGATGACGGCGCACTCGGCGACCGCCGGGTGGGCCGAGACGACCTCCTCCATCAGGCCAGTCGAGAGGCGATGCCCGGCGACGTTGATCACGTCGTCCGTCCGGCCCATCACCCAGACGTAGCCGTCCTCGTCGAGCGAGCCGGCGTCGGCGGTGTCGTAGTAGCCCGGGCGGGAAGCGAGGTAGCTCTCCCGGAAGCGGTCGTCGGCGTTCCACAGCGTCACCGCCGCCCCCGGGGGCAGCGGCATCTCAAGGACGATGCTGCCCATCTCGCCGTGACCGCACGGCTGTCCGTCGCCGTCGAGGATGCGGATGGCGTAGCCCGGCATCGGCACCGCCGGGGAGCCGTGCTTCACGGGAAGGCGTTCGAGGCCGAGCGGGTTGGCCGCGACCGCGCAGCCGGTCTCCGTCTGCCACCAGTGGTCGATGACGGGCACCTCCAGCAGGCGCTCCGCCCAACGCACCGTCTCAGGGTCGGCGCGCTCGCCGGCCAGGAACAGGGCGCGCAGGCCGGACAGGTCGTATCCCGGGAGCTGCCGGCCCTCGGAATCCTCCTTGCGGATCGCCCGGATCGCGGTCGGGGCCGTGAACAGCACCTTGACGTCGTGGTCGGCGATGACGCTCCAGAAGGCGCCGGCGTCGGGCGTGCCCACCGGCTTGCCCTCGTAGAGGACGCTGGTGCAGCCGTGCAGCAGCGGCCCGTAGACGATGTAGGAGTGGCCGACCACCCAGCCGACGTCGGAGGCGGCCCAGAAGACCTCGCCGGGGGCCATCCCGTAAATGGCTTCCATGGTCCAGCGCAGGGCGACCATGTGGCCGCCGTTGTCACGCACGATGCCCTTCGGCTTACCCGTCGTGCCCGAGGTGTAGAGTATGTAGAGCGGGTCGGTTGCCGCCAGCCGCGCGCAGGGGCTCTCGCGGCCGCCGGCGAGTGCCGCCAGGGCCTTCTCCCGAAGTGCCCCCCAGTCGTGGTCGCGGCCAGGCACCAGCTCGGCCTTGAGCCGCTCGCGTCCGAGGATCACGCAGGCATGCGGACGGTGCCGCGCCAGGGTCAGCGCCTCGTCGAGCAGCGGCTTGTAGGCGACCACCCGGCTCAGCTCGATGCCGCAGGAGGCCGACAGGACCACCTTCGGCGCGGCATCGTCGATGCGGGTGGCGAGCTCGCGGGCGGCAAACCCACCGAACACCACCGAGTGCACCGCGCCGATGCGGGCGCAGGCCAGCATGCCGACCACGGCCTCGGGCACCATCGGCATGTAGATCACGACACGGTCGCCGGCCTCGACCCCGAGGTCCCGCAGCGCGAGCGCGAAGGCCTGCACTTCCCGCAGCAGCTCGGCGTAGGTGAAGGACCGGACGATCGCCGTGACGGGGCTGTCGTAGACCAAGGCCGGCTGGTCGGCGCGGCCCTCGGCGACGTGGCGGTCAAGGGCGTTGTGGCAGGTGTTGCAGACCGCGTCCGGAAACCAGCGCCCGTAGACCCCGGCCTTCGGATCGAAGGCGACGCTCGGCGGCTCGAACCAATCGACGACGCCCGCGGCGTCCATCCAGAAGCCGGTCGGATCCCGGCGCCAGCAGTCGTAGGTGTCGCGATAGCCCATGCGTTCCCTCCAGGCGCCACTGCGGGCGTCGGTTCGTACGCCGCTTCGGGCGTCGTTCTTGATGGCCTGGCACTGCGGCCACCGCCGCGAAGCGGTGGGACGGTCCTGACGTGGCCGTCGTCACCCGCCGGCGGCGCCAGGCTCGGCCGCCACGGCTCCCGCGAGCACGACGCGGGCTTCCGATCTCAGGGTTGAGTCAATTAAACGTCGTTAGATTTATCTGTCAACTGTTTATTTCACTGATCAGGATGCTATGTAGGCTTGGCAGGCCTGGAGGCGGTGGCATGGAACGGCAGCGGATCGGCCGGCGCGAGGCGGTGAGCGAGCACAAACGGGGGCTCATCCTCGCCGCCGCCCGCGAGGTGTTCGAGGCCGAAGGGCTCGAAGGGGCGAGCCTGCGCGCCATCGCGGCGCGCGCCGGTTACACGCCGGCGGCTCTCTACTTCCACTTCGACTCGAAGGAGGCGATCTACGCCGAGGTCCTGCGCGCCTCGCTCTCCGCCCTCGGCGACGCCGTTCAGGCCGCCGTCGCGAAGTCCAAGGAGCCTGGGGACCGCCTGCGGGCGGCGGCGCTCGGGTTCTTCCGCTTCTACGCCGAGAACCCGCGCGACCTCGACCTGGGCTTCTACCTGCTGCGCGGCGGGATGAAGCCGGCCGGCCTCGGCAAGGAACGCGACGAGCAGCTGAACGCGGCACTGGAGGCGGCCCTGCACCCCATCGCGGCCGCGGCCGTGGACCTCGGCGCCTCCGAGGCCGACGCGAACCTCGTCATGGTCGACGTGTTCGCCCACGCGACCGGGCTGCTGCTCCTCCTCCATACGGGCCGCATCCGCATGTTCTCCGCCTCGGCCTCGGGGCTGATGGAGGACTACCTCCGCTATCGGATGGCCAGGATCGGGGGCTGACATGCTGACCATCGAGGCGCACGCGTCGACCTTGCTCGTGGTCGACTTCCAGGCCCGGCTCATGCCATCCATCGACCAGGGCGAGACCGCCGTGGCGAACGCGAGGCGTCTGATCGATGCGGCCGCGCTGCTCGGCGTCCCGAGCCTCTTCACCGAGCAGAACGCCAAGGGCCTCGGCCCGACCGTGGCGGAGCTGGAGCCGCCCCCCGCCGTCCTGGCGCACAAGATGACCTTCGACGCCTGCCGGGCCCCCGGGTTCCTGGACTGTATCGCCCCAGGCCATGCCGTGGTCGTCGCCGGCTGCGAGGCCCACGTCTGCGTCCTTCAAACCGTGCTCGGGTTGCTGTCGCGGAACCGGAAGGTGTTCGCAGTCCGCGACGCGCTCGGGGCGCGCCGGGCGGAGAGCAAGGAGACGGCGCTGCGCCGCATGGAGCGGCATGGCGCTGAGGTCGTCACCACCGAGATGGTGGTGTTCGAGTGGCTTTCCACCTGCGAGCATCCACGGTTCCGGCAAGCCGTGGCGCTGATCAAGTGAAGCGGCCTTCGGCCGGCTCGTAGTCCGGCCTGCCAGCCAGGGATCAGGCAGCGAACTTTGATGGCCCGAGCATCGTCTCTTCGAAGCTTGGCGCCATTGCGACCAACGCGTGGATTTCGCTCGGCGGTGCTGCCCCCCGACACGCGTTACTGCAACTGACGAAGGATGACCCATGGACATCAAACGTAGCGGAAGTCGCCTTCGGGCGCAGGTCCGACCGACTGGTTCACCGGCACCGTGCGGATCGATCCCCTCCACAGCGCACCCGACCCTGCCCGCGTCGCGATGGCGAGCGTAACCTTCGAGCCCAGTGCGCGGACGGCTTGGCACACCCCCCCTTGGCCAGACGCTGATCGTCACGTTCGGACGCGGTTGGGTTCAGCGCGAGGGCGGCTCCATCGAGGAGATCGTACCGGGCGACGTCGTCTGGTTCGGGCCGAACGAGAAGCATTGGCACGGTGTCACCGCGACTGCGGCGATGACGCACATCGCGATCCAGGAGCGTCTCGACGGCTAGGCTGTGACCTGGATGGAGCAGGTGACCGAGGGGCAGTATTCCGGGTCGTAAGCGAAGGCGGCGAGGTCCGCTTTCAGTGACACGACACCAAGAGCCGAGCAGCGGCTCTCTACCCATCGGGGACCTGCCCGATAGGTGTCATTCCTCGGTGCAGGGAGGGTTCTCGTGGCAGGGCAGGACGAAAGGCAGGTCGAGGAGCGCGTGCGCGCGAGCTTCGCCAAGCGAGGCCTCATGGCCACGTTGGGGGCGACACTCGTCGACCTCGCTCCCGGACGCATCGAGATCGCCTTCAAGCCGACTTCGGCGATTTCGCAGCAGCACGGGTTCGTCCATGCCGGGGCCCTGAGCGCCATCGCCGACAGCGCTGCGGGCACGCGGCCCTCAGCCTGATGCCTCCGGACCAGGGCGTGCTGACGACGGAGTTCAAGATCAACTTCCTTGAGCCCGCCGATGGCGACCGCATCCGTGCGCTTGGCACGGTGATGAAGGCCGGGCGAACGCTGACTTTCGCCCAGGCGGAGGTCTTCGCGGAGGCCGATGGGCATGAGCGGTTGATCGAGTACTTCACGGCGACCATGATGGCCGTCGAGGGCCGCGCAGGCATTGAAGATTGAACAACCGCGTCCACCCTGGGCGAACCTCGCCCCGGGTGCCAAGCCTCGGTAGGGCCATCAGATTGCGATGGCCCCTGCTGCTCCCGGGACGAACTCGCCGACGATGGTGACGTCCCGCTCGCCGGCCGCATGAAGGGCGGCGACAAGCGCGTCAGCGTCCTCCCGTGCAACCGCGAGCAACAAGCCGCCCGAGGTCTGAGCGTCCGCGAACAGAATTCGGCTATCCCGGTCGGCGTCGCCGGGATCGAGCCAGCCGGCCGCCAGCGCGTTGTCCAATGTGCGGACGCTTCCATCGGGGGCGCACCCCTGGCGAAGCAGATCCCGCACTCCTTCGAACACGGGCACACGGTCCCGATGGATCCTGGCGCCGACCCCCGCGCCGACGGCCATCTCGTGCAGGTGGCCGACGAGGCCGTAGCCGGTCACGTCGGTTCCGCCCCGGACGCAGAAATCCCGCGCCACCCTCGCAGCCTCAGCGTTGAGCCGCACCATGCTCCGGGTGGCGCGCCCGATGTCGGCCTCGGAGGCGACGCCTCTCTTGATGGCGGTGCTGACCATGCCCACCCCGAGCGCCTTCGTGAGCACCAGGACGTCGCCGACGCGGCCGCCGCCCTTCGTGATGATTCGGTCGCGCTCGACCTCGCCGACGACGGCCAACCCATACTTCGGGCTGGCGTCGACGATGCTGTGTCCGCCGGCCAGCACCGCGCCGGCCCGCGTCACCGATTCCATGCCGCCGGCGAGCAGGCGCTGCAGCATCTCCTGCGGGAACTCCCGCGGGCAGCCCAGGATGTTGAGGGCCAGCAGCGGCCGGCCGCCCATCGCGTAAACGTCCGACAGCGCGTTGGCCGCCGCGATCCTTCCCCAATCGTAGACGTCGTTGACGACCGGGGTGAGGAAGTCGAGCGTGACAACGAGCGCCCGGTGGTCGTCGAGGGCGTACACCGCGGCGTCGTCGGGGGCGTCCAGGCCGACCAACAATCTTCCGTCGCCGCCCCCGCCGCCGACGAACGCGGTCACCTGCTCGATGACGGACTGCGGCACCTTGCAGGCGCATCCACCGGCCGGGGAGTACGACATCAGCGGCTGGGGCAGCCCGTTCATGCGGCCTTGCCTTCCTTGAGCAGCGTCCGCGAGACCGCGTTGAGCTGGATCTCGGTGGCGCCCGCCGGGATGCGCAGGTTCCGGGCGACGCGGAAGAGCTTCTCCTCGGGCGTACCCCGCAGCATGCCGTTCGCCCCGTGCACCTGCACGGCGTTGTCGCAGACGCGGTAGAACGCCTCGTCGCTCGTCATCTTGACGAGAGAGACGAGCCGCGGCGCCTCGCGGTCGAGGGGGATGCAGAAGGCGCCGATCTGGTCGAGCCGTGCCTGGCCGACGAGGGAGGCGGCCCGGGCCTGGTAGACGTCGGCATCCATCCTGGCGATCAGGTGCTGCACGGCCTGCAGTTGCGCCAGCGGCTTGCCGCCCGACTTGCGCTCGTGGGCGTAGGTGATCGCGCGCTCGACCAGCCACTCGCCCCAGCCAGCGCACATGCCCCCGCGGCAGAGGCGGCGCCAGTTTATCCACGACATCGCCAGGGCGAAGCCGTCGCCGATCTGGCCGACGATGTTCTCAGCCGGGATGCGGACGTTCTCGAACTGGAGCCGGCCTGTGAGGCCGTCGTTGATCAGCGTCGGCTGGTCCCCGATCCGGCTGAAGCCCGGCATCTTGGCATCGACGAGGAACATGGACAGGGAGCGGGTGCCCTTCCCGGGGTCGGTGACGGCGACCACCTGGTAGACGTCGGCGAAGTGCGCGTTGGTGATCCACGCCTTGCGGCCGTTGAGGATCCAGTCGCTGCCGTCGCGCGTCGCGTAGGTCTCCATGCCGAGCACGTCGGACCCCACGTTCGGCTCCGTGTTCGCGAAGGCGGTCGTGATCTCGCCGCGCACCAGCGGCAGGAGGTACTTCTCCCGCGCCGCCTCCGAGACGTGCTCGAACGGCGGGCTGGCCCCTTCCGTCCAGGCCAGCGCCGCAAGGCCGAGCCCGAGGCCGGAGTGGCGGTAGATGAACTCCTCCACGTGGTGCATCTCGACCCGGCCGAACCCGCCGCCGCCGAACCGCTCCTGGATGTGCGGACAATGCAGGCCGAGCTTGCCGGCCCGACGCTGTACCTGGCGGCGGGCCTCCCACACTGCCGGATGCATGCGCCCCTGGGCGTTGAGCGCGGGGTTGTCCGGAGTGCCGGCACCTTGCTTTGCGAGCTCCTGCTCGATGGGCGCGACGTCCTCCGCCAGGAACTGCGCGAACCGGTCCGTATAGGCGCGGACGCGTGCGCTCGGCTCAAGCGCCTGCTGTGTCGTCATTGCCGGTCCATCAGCCATGGCTCTCCTCCCACTTGCTAGAATTATCGAACACCGTTAGACTGTTTAACGGTGTTTGAATTTTTGTCAAAAAGTTTCGAGGTTCGTATGGGAGCCGATCGGCAAGGAGGGGGTGGGATCGCATGACCGCGTACGCCTGCGTCACTGGGCGGTTCCAGCCCGTGCACGACCAGCACCTCGAACTGATCGGGATGGCGCTGACCCGTGCCGAGCTAGCGGTGGTGGGGGTCACGAACCCGGACATCGGCGGGCGGCGCGCGGAGGCGACGTCCCGGCACCGGCACACCTCAGAGGCGAACCCCTTCAGCTACTTCGAGCGGCTCACGCTGCTGCGCGCGGCTCTCCGGGCCGAGGGCTGGGAGGACCGGGTCATAATCGTGCCGTTCGACCTGACCCGCCCCGCCTGCTGGCCCGAATACGTGCCCCTCGACGCGCTCCAGGTGGTTCGCGTCTTCAGCGAGTGGGAGCGCGAGAAGGCCCGGCAGTTGCGGGAGGCCGGCTACCGGGTCTGGGAGGTGACCGGCGATCCCGCGACCAAGCTCCACGCGACCGACATCCGCGATGCGATGGCCCGCGGCGGCGACTGGACCGAACTCGTTCCCGCCGCGACGGTCCCGCCCCTGCGCGACATGCTCGCGGCCCGTACGGAGGTGCCGGCACCATGAAGGCTCCCGGCTACGGAGAGGATCAACCGCGCTACGACGACGACAGGCTTCCCGTTGTGCTGGTCCTGCTTGACGGGCTCGGCGACCGCGCGCTTCCCGAACTCGGAGGACGGACGCCATCGGAAGCGGCCCGTACGCCCCATCTCGACGCCTTCGCCCGGCGCGGCGCGTCCGGGTGGCACCTGCCGTTCGGGTGGGGCGCCGCCCCGTCCTCGGAAGTCGCGCACTGGTCGATCTTCGGCTACTCGGGCGTTCCGTTCCCGGGCCGGGCGGTCCTGGAGGCCCTGGGCGGGGGCATCCCCGTGCCGCTCGTCACGGCGGCGACGTTCGCGTGCCTGCGCACCTCGCGCGTCGCCGACGGGCAGGTCGTCGTGACGGGGCGCGCCCGCCGCGACCGGCAAGACCTGGCCGATGCGGACGCCCTCTACGAGGAACTGGGACCGGTCTTCTCGACCTACGGGGCGCAGGTTCACCGGCTCGGCCGCGGGGAGGCCGTCGTGTTCTTCCCGGCCTTCGCGAACGGCGAGGTCACCGATTCCGACCCGTTCTTCGAGGATTACCACCCGTGGCTCAGGGTCCGTCCCGTCCACGACGGGTCCGCGGGCCTCGCGGCGCATCTCAACGCGATGCTCCTGACCACCCGGCGGGCGCTTGAAGCCAGCCCGATCAATCTCCGCCGCGCGGCCGAGGACAGGCCACCGCTCGACGTGCTGACCACGAAGTGGGGCGGCCATCGCTCCGAGATCCCCTGCTTCGAGGCCGTCTCCGGCGTGGCGGGTGCCGCGGTGACCAACAGCCGGCTCTACCGGGGCTGCTGCGCGCTGTTCGGCCTGGCCGAGGTCCACCAGGCCCCGCTCAAGGACCACACCGAGGACATGCGTGCTCGGCTAGCCGCGGCCGACGCCCTCATCGCGGGGGGAGCCCGTTTCGTCCACGTGCACACCAAGGCCACCGACGAGGCCGGGCACACCAAGGACCCTCGCGCGAAGCTCGAAGTGCTGGAGGCGCTCGATGCGGGCCTGGAAGGACTCGCGGAGCTCAGCCGACGGGCCGTCGTCATCGTGACCGGGGACCATGCGACACCATCGAGGTCCGGCGTTCTGCACACGTCCGATCCGACGCCGTTCGTGATCTGCGGGCCCGGCACGCGCCCGGACCCCGTGGAGGCGTTCGGGGAGGCGGACGCCGCCTCAGGGTGGATCGGTCGCCTCCGAGCCAGCGAGATCCTCCCGCTGGCTTTCAGCGAGGCGAACCGCCCGGTGTTCCTCGGCCACAGGGCGACGCCGCGCCCAACCCTTGCACTTCCGGACAGCCCCGAGCCGATGCCGCTTCCGCCGCGCGATCCGTGACCGCCGGCTGGCCGGCGCGCCGAGGGCGAGCGCCCGCTACGAGCCGGCGCCCTCGACGATGACGACATCGACCTCCGCCGCGCCGGCGCGCAACTTCGCCACCTCGGCGTACTCCTGCGATTGCCAGCAGGCGCGAGCCGTCTCGTAGTCGTCGAACGCGACCACCACGTTGCGCGGCTTCACGTCGCCCTCGACCGCGTACTGGCTGCCGCCAAAGACGAGGAACCGCCCGCCGAAGCGCTCGACCACTGCCGGAAGCGCTCGAACGTAGGCGCCGTATCGCTCGGGGTCGGTCACGGCGATGCGCGCGATCCAGTAGCCGTTCGGCATTCGCCCCTCCTCCGATGGCGGGCTCGCATCACTCGTGGGCGGCACGCGTCTGTGCGGAGGATAGACTGGGCCGGGGCATTGTCACGCCTGGCCATAGTGGATGGACGATGCGCCTCCGCATCGGTGAGGATACCGGCACGCGACACTTGCCCGAACGGCCCCGTCCAGGACAGGGTCACCGCCCCCACGGAGCCACCATTGTCTCGGGCGCCATGTCAGCACCCGCCACGATGACTGGGGAACTCGGACATGGCCCATCCTTCTCGGCGACGGGACCGTCGCAAGAATTACGAGTTCTCTTTCAGGGAGGCCAAGGCAGCGTTCCACGCCGTTGCCGAGGACGACGAGCGGTCGAGGGCGCATCGTGATGATGTTGTGGCCGCCGGGACTTGCCACTCCATGCCAATGGCAGCTTTCGGAGGCTAAGCGGCCATTCCGAGGGCTCTGTTCGAAAGGTCGCTTATGGCGCACAGCCGGCAGGGACTGGAGGGCAAATATCAGGATGTCCGGTCTTGCAGAAGCCCTATCAGGCCGAGCCGCTGGAGCATCTGCTGGTCCGCCTGCCGAGCGGTGAGATGCACCTTCGCAAAGGTGGCTGGGATCTGCCGCCGCCATGCCGGTGCCGAGCTATGCGGGATTTTAGGTGACGAGGACGATCAGGCGGCGCGGTGATCTGGGCGCGCGATGACCTCGGTCCCGTCGCGGAAGATGACGCCCGCCACGACCTTCGGCAACTGGTTTTCGCCCTTCAGCCGCCGCCACGTCTTCGACGCCGCCATGACGACCTTGAACACCATCAGCTTGGCGGTGGTCGGCGAGAGCGCGCCCTTGGTCCGCACGGTCCGGTGTCGGACCGTGGCGAACACGCTCTCGATGGGATTGGTCGTCCGGAGGTGATCCCAATGCTCGGCGGGGAAGTCGAAGAAGGCCAGCAGGGCGTCGCGGTCCTTGTTCAGGCAGTCGGCGGCGCGGGCATACTTAGCCCCGTACTTCTCGACGAAGACCGCCAGAGCCCTCTCGGCGGCCGCGCGGGTCGGTGCGCCGTGTATCTCGCGCAGGTCCGCCTTCATCGCCGTCTGGACGGATCTGGGCACCTTGTTGAGGACGTTGGCGGTCTTGTGGACCCAGCAGCGCTGGTGGCGCGTGCCGGGCCAGACCTCGTCGAGCGCCTTCCAGAAGCCGAGCGCCCCGTCACCGACCGCGATCTCGGGCGCGAAGGCCAGGCCGCGCCGCTTCACGTCGACGAGCAACTCGCGCCAGCTCTGGGCGCTCTCGCGAACCCCGACCTGGAAGCCGACCAACTCCTTCTTCCCTTCCGGCGTGGCGCCGATCAGCACGAGCATGCACTCGGCCTGATCCTCCATCCGGGCCTGCAGGTAGACCCCGTCCGCCCAGACGTAGACGTATCTGCGCGCCGAGAGGTCACGAGCCTGCCAGCGGGCGTACTCGTCTGCCCATGTCGCCGTGAGCCGCGTCACGACCGCGGGTGAGAGGTTCGGGGCGTCCTTACCGAGCAGGGCCGAGAGCGCCTCCTGGAAGTCGCCGGTGGAGACGCCGCGCAGGTACAAGGCCGGCAGCAGCGCATCCAGGCTGCGCGTGCGCCGGGCCCACTTCGGCAGGAACGTCGAGGTGAACCGGACCCGGTCCGCAGGCCCCGTCGCACCCCGATCCCGGACGCGCACCCGCGCCACCGGTACCGGCCCGATCCCGGTCTGGATCGCACGCTCCGGCCCGTGCCCGTGGCGCACGAGCCGGGCGCGTCCGTCCGGCAGCCGGAGGTCCTGCATCGCCGTCAGAAAGGCGTCGGCTTCCAGTTCCACGGCCTGGGCGAGCAGGCGGCGCGCACCTGAGCGCAGCACCTCGGTCAGGGGATCGTCGATCGCATCCAGCTGACGAAGCCGGACGATGTTGGTAGGGCTGTCCATGGCGTATCGCTCTCGATGAGAGGTTCTGGCAGGCTCGACACCCGCCTCGATACGCCGCCTTCACGCCCCCTACGTCACCCAATCTCCCGCATAGCTCGCCGGTGCCAGGATGCACCGGCTGACGGCAGCCGGTTTCGCGCCGACCAGGTTCGCTGATCCGCATCGCGAGGCAGCGGCCGCCGGATCGACTTCTTCGGCCCCTACATACCGAAGAACGAGGCGGGACCGGTCGGACCCGTCCAGGAGGACGTCCGTCCGCGTCCCGGACTACCGGAGCGTCGGGGACTCGCCCGGCTGCAAATGGCGGTCGCCTCCGTCGGGACCGCCCGGCGAAACGTGGTCGTTCAAGCGGCCGAGATGTTCGAAGACGTGCTCGAAGGCGGCGGTGACGGCCTTCTAGAAGCTACCGTCGCCCTTGCCCTGGGCACCCGCCCGAGCCCGTGGCGGTGACCGCGCTCGCCCCCGATCATCCGCCGGCCCTGGTCGTGTGGCGCGGCACCCGCCTGCGGGTGGCCCGCGCCGATGGCCCCGAGCGGGTGCACGGCGAGTGGTGGGTCTCGGACGCCGAGTCCGGCCTTGCGCGCGACTACTACCGGGTCGAGACGGCGGCCGGCGACCGCTTCTGGCTGTTCCGCGACGCGCCGGCAGCCGAGGGCGCGCGCTGGTGGCTGCACGGGCTGGGCGAAGCCTGACCCGCATGACCTTCGGGGACGCGAGCTACACCGAGCTGCACCGCAGGGCAGCCGTTTTGTCCCGCCGTGGTTGGATCAGGATGTCGAGCACCTCGCCCTTGTTGTCCACCGCTCGCCAGAGGTACATGCGCCGGCCCCGGATCGAGACCACCATCTCGTCCAAGTGCCACTGACTGCTCGGCCCGGGTCGCAGGCGAGGGAGATTGCGGGCGTAGGCCGGCCCGAACTTCAGCACCCACCGCCTGACCGTTTCATAGGAAATGTCGATCCCGGGCTCCGCCAGGAGTTCCTCGACATCGCGATCGCTGAGCGTGAAACCCAGGTACAGCCAGACGGCATGGCGGATGAGCTCAGGCGGGAAGCGGTGACGCGCGTAGGAGATGGCCTGGATCCCCTACCCTACTCCGCCCTGGCCAGAGCCCGCGAGATTACCGTGACTATGCCGGCAGGCCTCTACGTGCGGGCTCACCCCAAGGCTAGCGGTGTCAAAGGGCTACTCGGCGGCGGATGCGGCCGTGCTGACGGACCGCTCGATCCCGGACGAAAGATAGGCACCCTGTTTCAGCAGTTCGCGTTGCACGAGGCGGGGCTCGACATGGCGAGGCCGGGTCCGAGTCCCAGCCGCGATAGCAGCCGCGACCCCTGCCGCCTGACCCGTCATCCAGCATTGCGGAATTTCGCGCAGGAACGTGTGGGAACTGGCATCGCACGCCACATGGCGTCCAGCCCCGAGAGCGCCGTCGATCCCAAGCGGCACAAGTGAACTGTAGGGAACCGAGATGTTTTTCCACTTTGGCGCAAGCGATGTGGAGACCCCAATCTCGTCGTCCCAGACCTTGCCCTCGTCCCACTGCGCCCGGGTGACCTTGTTGGCCGCTGCGAAGCGCCGGCTGTGGCGCACGCCCACCTGGGGCGCCCCGAGCATCAGGAAGGCATTCTCGAACCCCGGCGCATGCGCCCGATAGAATTCAAGATGTTGGACCGTAAGCTGCCGCGAGCGGATCTCGACCTCGGTCAGGTCCTCCACGTCAATGGCGCTGTAGCCGGACAGGCGCGGCCCCATGAACAGGGCGACGTCGTTACGCCAACCGAATTGCGGCCGCTCAAAGGACTGGATGCGCGCGCGACCGCGGGCGCCGAATTCCGAATAGGCATCCTTGTCGGCCCGCAAAGCAGCCCAGCGCTCCATGTCCACGCCCCCCAGCAGGAAAGCCGTGTTCATGCAGTGGTGGATGTCCGTTTTGTCGATATCGGCTTCCGAGACGACGCCAGCCCGGGAAAGGAGATCGGCGTCGCCGGTCGTATCGACCACAACTTTGGCGAGGATCGCTTGGCGCCCCTCCTTGCTCTCGAAGATCGCTCCCCGGATCACGCCGTCCTCCACGATAGGCTGCACAGCCCAGGAATGGAGCGTGAGCCGCACCTTCTGCTCAAGGATCATCTGCATCGAGACGGTCTTGAGTGCCTCGGGATCGATCGTTGGGGACCAGGTCACGACTCCCTGGAAGGCTGAGGCACGATGGGACCAATATGCGGCGGTGGCCGCGTCCCTGGTACCCCAGGCAGACCGCGGTGGTCCCATGATCGCGTCCTTGGGCAGCCGCTCGAAGACGTCGGCAGCGAAGCCGGCGATCACCTGCTTGCCGTTCCAATCTGTCATGCGGTCGATCCAGATCACAAGACCGCCCGTGGAAAGGCCGCCAAGATGATTGTAGCGCTCGACCAGCATCACGTCGGCGCCAACCCGCCCGGCAGCGATCGCGGCAGACGTGCCCGCAGGGCCGCCACCGATTACCAGGACGTCGGTTTCCGCGAAGACGGGAATCTCACGGGCCGCCTCTTTGTAAGTAAGCGCGGGCCGAGCGCGACGCGCCCGCCGACCGTTCCCCCCGAAGATCTCGTTCTCGAGTTCCTGCGAGATCACGTTTATGGACTGATCGTGCGCCACGGTTTTCCCCCCTGCTTGTTTTGCGACGTGAATGTGCCTGCCCGCCAACTTCAGGCAGCGACCGGACCGCGACGACCCATGAACATTGCCATGATCTCGTCGTAACGGCCGAGCTCGTCCTTGCTGCCGGTTGCAACCAGCTCGCCCTGCGAGAGCACGAGGTATCGGTCGGCGATGCGGGAGGCGAAGGGCAGATTCTGCTCAGCCAGCAGGATCGCCATGCCGCGCCGTTTTAGCGTGTCGAAGGCGGATTGTAGAATGTCAAAGACGGCGGGCGCGAGCCCCTGAGAGGGCTCATCCATTATGAGCAGCGACGGCTCGCGTCCCAATGCCATTCCCATCGCCAGCATCTGCTGTTCGCCGCCGCTCAGCATTGCGGAAGCCGTGCTCATGCGCTTTTCAAGAATGGGGAACATCGCCAGAATGTCGGCCCGCACCTGTTCGCGCCGGCCGGGTTTCGTCATACGCAGCCCAACATCCAGGTTCTCGCCCACGCTCATCGTGCCGAAGATGTTGCCGCGCTGTTCGGGGACGAAGGAAATGCCGCGAGCAGCGCGCCGATGAGCGGGCTCGCCAGCCACCTCGTGGCCTCCAGCAACTAGTTGGCCGTCGCCACTGACGAGACCGGCGACGGCTCCGAGAAGGCTGCTCTTGCCGGCCCCGTTGGCGCCGAGGATGGCCAGCATCTCGCCCGGATAAACCTCGAAGTCGAGGTTGAAGACGACCCGAATACGTCCGTGCCGGGCCGAGAACTTCCGCGCCGTGAGGAACGGAGAGGGGTTGGCTGAAGCGGGCATGGCGACAATTCCCCTAATGGCCGCTGGTGCCGAGATAGGCATCAACGAAGGCTCGGTTGCCTGCGAGCTCGGCCGGAGCGCCGGTAAACAGGATCGAGCCACGGTCCAGGACCACGACGTGCTCCGAGAGCTGCTGGACGAGGTTGAAATTGTGCTCGACCAGAAGGACGCCCACGCCCCTCGCGACAAGATTGCGGATCTCGGCGCTCAGCAGCTCCTGCTCGACGCGCGTGAGGCCGGCCGCGGGCTCGTCCAGCAGAAGGTATTTGGGCTTGTTCGCAACGGAACGCGCCACCTCAACCAGACGAACTTGTCCCATCGGCAGTTCGCCCATCGGTACCGAGCGAAGCTTGTCGAGTTTAAAAAGAGCCAGGATGCCGTCGCATTCGCGGCGGATCGTCCGCTCCTCCCGGGCCGAGCCCGGAGTGTGCAGCAGGGACCGGACAAAACCCGAGCGCGCCACGGGGTAGAAGCCGCACAGGACCGCCTTCTCGACCGTGATACGCGGGTCGAACCGCGGGGTCTGGAAGGTGCGGGCCAACCCGCCAGCTATCCGGCGATGCGGCGGAATTCGAATGACCTCGTCATCGTCGATCCTGATGCTGCCCGACGCCACCGACACAAGACCGGTGATACTGTTGAAGAGCGTGCTCTTGCCAGAGCCGTTCGCGCCGATGACCGCAACGATCTGGCCGGGTGAAAGCGAGACCGATACTTCGGACAAGGCCGTGATGCCGCCAAAACGGACAGTGACGTTACTCACCTCGATGCCCATAACTCAGTTCTCTTCCTTGGCGGGCATGAGCAACATGGGCGAGGTCGGCCGTTCGAGGCCACCGCGCAAAGTCGGCAATCTCCACCGCGAGCCGAGAAGGCCGTTCGGCGCAACCAGCAGCATGAAGACAAGGATGGAGCCGAAGAACATGCCCTGGCTCTCGGCCGCCGGAAGATAGAGCACGACGACCATCAGGATGGCGGCGCCGAAGATCGGGCCGAGAATCACTTTGACGCCGCCGACGACGGCCATCAGCAGGACAGTGATCGACACCTGAGTCGTGAGTGAATCTGGGCCGATGTAGGTGATGTGATGCGCGTAGAGCCAACCGGCGACACCCGCAATCGCACCCGAGAAAGCAAAGGTGTTGGAGAGGAGATGAGGAACGTCTACCCCATCGGCGACGGCGCGCAGCGGGTCGTGGCGGGCGGTATTGATGGCCCGACCCGTAGACGAGTTCATCAGGCTGACGCACAGCACGACGACGAGAAGGACGACGGCCCATGTCAGGAAGTGCATCGCCTGGGCACTCGGCGCGATGCTCAGCCGGGGAATGCCGGACAGCCCGATGTAGCCGCCAGTGAAGTCGCCGCCCTGCTTGATGAGAACCTCCACGAGCCCTCCGAGTACGAAGGTGGCAATCGACAGCGGCAACGGAGACAGCCGTAGGATGCAGCGCGCGAGAAGATAAGCGCACACTGTCGGTAGGAGGATCGCCGCCAGGAGCCCCAGATAGGGAGACAGCCGATAGTTGACGGTCAGAATCGCGGTCGCGAAAGCGCCGATCGCCGCAAACGTCGCCGTAGCGAGGGACAGAATACCCGCCTGACCATAGGATATTCCAACCGATAGCGCCATCAGCGAAAATATCCCAATCATAATCGAATTGTCGAGCAGGAACGGGTGGCCATAGCTGGCCGCGGTCCCAACAGAGACAATCATCAGCAGGGATAATGCGGGATGACGCCAGGTAAACAGGGAATAGCTGTTCACGCTCTGCCTCCTGAAACCGCCGTGATGTTCATGCGCCCGCTGGCGAGAATGATAAATATAAAGAGAAGAGGCGTAGCGGTCGCCCAGCCGCCCGGCAGGTAGCCGGATGACACCGCCTGAACCATCCCAATTGCCAAGCCGCCGAGGAAGCCTCGCAAGGGAGAACTGAGGCCCAGCACCACGGCGGCGCCGAAGCCAGACATCGTGAGCCCGGCACCGGAGCTGTAATCCGTTCCCACCGTATAGAGGACCAGGATGCCCGCCACTCCGGCAAGGAAGCCCCCCACGATATACGTTCCAAACCAGATTGCGCGGACCCGAATGCCGGCGAGTGATGCGCCTACGGCATTGGCGGCGCTCGCCCGCATGTCGCGGCCGAAGGATGTTCCGTAAAGGAGACCGTAGAGGCCGCTCAGTAGCGCAAGTCCCACTGCGATGTTGATGCCCGCCTGCGGACTGATGCGGATACCGGCGACGTTCCAAAAGACTTCGAAGGGCTGCTGGATCATCGGGTCCTTACCGATGAATGTGAGCACCGCGGACTCGATGAAGACGGCTACGCCGAAGGTCGCGAGAACGACCGTGAGCGGGTCATGGTGGCTCGGACGGTTGAGCCGGATGGAGATTGCGCCTACGATTATCGACGCGAGGACAGCAAGGACAATGCCTGCGGCGATGCCACCACTGCCCCCCATCGCCGCTGCCGCGCATCCGGCCAGAACCGCGTAACCACCTACCGCAAAGTCAACAGAATCGGTCGTGAGGAACAGCAAGCTGATCGGGAATGCGATCAGCCCATAGATGACGCCCAGCAGCATCCCTTGGACGAGAAATTCTGCAATTTCGAGGATCATGTCTCACCTTCTATGATGAGCTGTTTGGGTGCCGGGTCTGGCGCGCATGAGCAAAAAGCGCGAGTCACGCCGTCACCGCGGCGGGCTGCTGGTTTTCGAACTCGTCCTGCCCGGCCCCCGCTCGGGATTGGCACTGACGTATGATCCCAACCCTGCAAGGATTTGCTGCGTATGCTGGCCCAGCTTCGGCGGCCCCATCCTGAGCTGCTGTGGCGTGCGCGACAGACGCAGCGGATGGCACACAACCGTCATGTCCGGCTCGCCCTCAATCGGAACGGAGCGCAGCAGCTGGTTGTTGGCGAGCTGCGGGGAGTTCAGCAGGTCGCGCAACGTGGCGATTGGCGCAGCCAGGATACCGGCTGCTTGGAATCGCGCGGTGGCCTCGGACGAGGACAGCTTCAGCACCGCCGGCCGGAGCAGATCAGCGATCTCCTCGCGCCGCGCGATCTGCTGCTCTAGGGTGCCGAACTCTGGGCGTGCGCTCAAGTCGTCAAGCTCGAGCGCTCGGCACATCAGCTGCAGCGGGTTTTCACGGTAGAAACCGAGCACCACGAGCCAGCCGTCCGAGGTCTGGGCTAGGAAATTTGGGCCAGACTCGAACCAATTAGTTTCCGAGTCGTGATTCAGTATCGAGGCGATCTCAAGCGCCTGCATGGCGACAGCTGAATCGAACAGCGAGATTGAGACCTTCTGGCCGAGACCTGATTTTTGCCGCTCCAGCAGCGCGAGAAGGATACCCTGGACCATGATCATGCCTGAGGCGAAATCAGCGACGGGCGTGTTGAGCAGGACCGGGCCAGCCCCCGATGCCGTATGCTTCGTCGCAATGCCAGACACTGCCTGGGCGAGCAGATCCTGCCCGGCCATGCGGGCGAGCGGCCCCGTCTCGCCGTAGCCGCTGGCGACGGCGTAGATCAGCCGCGGATTGAGGGTCGAGACCGCGTCATAGCTGTAGCCCAGGCGGTCCATGGCGCCGGGCCGATAATTGCTGATGAGCACGTCCGCCGACCTGATCAGCGCGTTCAGCGCCGCCCTGCCGTCCTCGGACTTGATATCGAGGCAGATGGATTCCTTATTGCTGTTCGTTGCGGCGAAGTAGCAGCTGGTCCGACCCTGCCGGCTCGCGATGAAGTCGTTGGACCGCATCAGATCGCCGGACGGGGGACGCTCAACCTTGATCACCCGCGCGCCGTAATCAGCAAGGGTTTGGCCGGCCAGCGGGCCCTGCCAGACCTCACACATTTCGACGACCAAAATGCCATCCAGGATCGACATCAACCTGCCCTCAATATTTCGCGTAGACTTCTTTTGAGATCATCAGTTGCTGGATCTGATTCGTGCCCTCCCAGATTTGCGTGACCTTTGAATCACGCATCATGCGCTCGACCGGGTAATCCTTGAGATAGCCGTAGCCCCCATGAACCTGGACGGCCTCGGTTGAGACCGAAACGGCGGCGTTGCTGCACTGGACCTTGGCGATCGAGGCCAGAAGCTTGGCATCAGGATGCCCGCACATCTGGAGCTGCACCGCGCGGTAGAGCACCGCCCTGGCGGATTCGAGGGTCGCCGCCATCGTGGCGATCATCCCGCGCACGAGTTGATGACGGGCGATTGGCTGGCCGAATTGCTGGCGAGTCTGGGCGTAGCGGACCGCCTCCTCGAACGCCCCCTGAGCGATGCCGAGGGCATGCGCACCAATGGTTAGCCGCGATTCCAGGAGTGCATCAGTGATGTAGGTGCCGGCTGAATCGGCGGTGCCGAGCAGGCGCTCGGCTGGGAGCGCGACCCCGTCCATGATCACATCGCAGGTCGGGCTACCGCGAAGGCCCATTTTGCGTTCCTGAGCGCCAAAGGAGACGCCGGGATCCGTCTTGTTGACGAGAAAGAGGCTGAACCCCTTCTCACTGGTGCGGGCGAAAACGACGTACCAGTCGGCCCAGCCGCCATTGGTGATGAAGCGCTTGGTCCCGGTGATCGTCCAGCCGTTCGCGCTGCGGACGGCCTTCGTGGTGGCTCCCATCAGGTCTGAGCCGCCCCTCGGCTCGGTCAGCGCCCAGGCACATTGAACCTCGCCCTTGACGATCTGCGGAATGATCGCCTGCCGCTGTTCCTCATTTCCGTGGTTCACGATCAGCATCATCAGCCAATTGGTCGAGGTGCAGATCGACGTCGACGCGCAAACGCGCGACAGCTCTTCGCTTGCGATAATCTGAAAGAACAGATCCGCGTCCTGACCGCCGAAACGCTCGGGAAATGGCAGACCAGGCAAACCGATGGCGAGGCTCGCCGTCACGGCCTCCGTGGGCGGTCGGGCCTCTTCGTCGACCCGTGCGGCGAAAGGGGCCACTTTCTCCTCGGCAAATCGACGAACAGACGCCCTGAATTCATCATAGGTATCCTGATCGTACATCTGAGCTCGATCCTAGATTTTTGACCGTGTGTGGGAGATCGTGGGGGTCGCCGGCGGAATTCTTCCGCCGGCACGCAGCGCAGATCCGATCCGGCAACCAGATATTTATTGGATGGTCTTCATCTTGCCGCCGCGAACTTCCATCTTCGCGAGGCTATCGACGCCGATCCCCTCATGATTGTCCGAAGTGTAGCAAAGCTCGCCGTCGAGATAGGTGTCGCGGAACTGGCAGATCGTCTCCAGCGCGTCCCGGATCGACTTGCCCGTGACAGGGCTGGGGCTGCGTTTGATTGCTTCGGCGAGGGCGACGAACCCGGTGGACGCGATCACCTCACCGAAACCGGCAGGAGTTTTACCAGCCTTCGTGAGGAGATCGCCGAGGGCCTTCTGCTTTGGCGAGGGATCGTCCCAGTTGCCGAGCGAGACGATGATCATCCCGTCCGCTGCCGAGCCGGCCGCATCGACAAAGGAGCGCTGATTGAGGGCCATGGCGCCCATAGCGGGAACTTCGAGCCCGACTTGCTTCGCCCCGCGGATGAAGGCGGCCCCCAGAGCCGGCGCCGAGGTCTGAACGAACACGGTATCCGGATTGGCGTTGCGCGCCTTCGTCGCCGCCGAGGTCAAGTCCTTAGCGTTGAGCGGGGCGCTCACCTCCGCCACGACGTTGATCTTCCGCTCCTTGGCGGATGCGACAATGTAGTCCTTGGTGGCCTTCCCGTACGCGTCCTCCTGGTACATCACCGCCAGGTTCTTGCGGCCCTCCCTGGAGAGGCCCTTTTCGAGAGCGCCGGCCACCGCGAGCTCGTCATTGATTGATGTGCGGAAGAACCACGGGAAGAAGGAGTGATCTTTCGAGGTCAGCGAGATCGTGCCGCACGGACAGAGCACCGGAACCGAGCTCGCCGCCGCGATCGGCATCAGTGCGAGCGTCGCCGACCCCGTCGTCGCGCCAAGGATCGCCTGCACTTTCTCCTGCTGGATCAACTTCGTGGCGCCGCGAGCGCCTTCCGTGGGATTGGTCTGATCGTCGTGGAAGACGAGCTCGATCCGCTTCCCATTCGGGCCGACATCGGCGTTGTACTTGTCCGTCAGAACTTGAATCGTATCTCGCTCTGGGATGCCGAACGGCGCCGCTGGCCCGCTGAGGCTTAGGATGACTCCGACCTTGATGGTCTCCTGCGCGACCGCAGGCGCGGCCAGTGTAAAAGACCCCACGAGCAGAGCGGCGGCACACGCGGCTGACATGACTGTCCTGTTTGAAGCCATTGTTTCTCTCCCCTTCTGTTGGCTTGTTGCGCCGATTTCACCGCTTCTGCGCTCTGCCGCCTGAGCGGACGCCGCTAATAGGTTGCGCGCCCGCCGGACAGGTCGAAGACGGCCCCAATGTTGAAGCTGCAGGATTCCGAGGCGAGCCAGAGAACCATCTCGGCCACCTCGTCTGTTGATCCCAACCGGCCGAGGGGACTCTTTTCGATCATGGTCTGCACATGAGCAGGTGACATCTGATCGAGGATTGCGGTCGAGACGGCTGCCGGCGCGATCGCATTCACCACAACCCCGCTCCCAGCAAGTTCCTTACCCAAGGACTTGGTAAGTGCGATGACCCCCGCCTTCGCGGCACTGTAGGCGGAGGCGTTCGGTGTTCCCTCCTTGCCCGCCAGGGAAGCCACCGGGATGATGCGGCCAGTTCCGGCAGCGCGCATGGCAGGAACTACGGCTCTGCACACGTTGTATGTGCCGACCAAGTTGACCTCGACGATACGCCGCCAGGCAGACGGGTCGGTCTCCTCGAGGCGCACGGTCTCGCCCGCGAACCCTGCGCAATGGACAAGGATATCGATCTTGCCAAGCATGGCGAGCGTTCGGGTGCTTGCCGCCTCGACGGCGCTCAGATCAAAGACGTCTACCTGGTAGCTGGTTGCGTCCTCTAAGCCTCGCGCCGTCGCAGCCAGATCCCAGACGCTGAGTGTCGCCCCGGCCGCGTGCAGGCGTTCTGCAACCGCCCTGCCAATTCCTCGAGCACCGCCCGTCACGACGGCGACCTTGCCCGAGAAATCATATTGCGCGCGGGTCATCGCTGCGAGCCGTCTGGTGTGCGGCTCGGACTGGCTATGCCAGAGGGGGTTGCCTGCTCCCATGCAACGACCAGCAATGCCGCGAGTGCTACTCGGCTCGTCACGTTTCCTCCATTCGCCCACCTTGTGGGCAATTTTCTATGTTGTGGGCAATTTGTTGGATCCTGACCTGGGTGTCAACAGGGGTTCGGCCGACTCCGAGGGAAACTTCAGCCCAGCCGGTACGAAGTAGTTCGGCGATGCCGATCAGGGCGGGACAGTATTGGCCGACGCACTCCCGGCGTTGCCTTCGGGGCACGAGGTCCGGCAACCCTGGAGCGGGAGCCCGGCCGCCGAGACGATCAACCCGCGCCTAGCGGATAAACTGGTCGATGTAATCCACCCCGAGGCCATTCACACTGTAATGGGCGCGACACTTGTCAATGCGCGTGAACACGTCGTCGAAACCCGTCGTTTTGCCGTCGGGATCGACGTAGATCATCGCCCCGTTCACCTGGAAGAGCGTAATCATCTCTTCGACATGCGGGTCCACCACGAGGGTGTGGGTCTCGCCTGGTGCCTCATAAACATATCCGCCCTCAGTGGCGACCCAGTCATGCTCAAGGTAGCGCCACTCCCCTTTCAGGACGAAACCATGGACCGGCAAGGGATGGCGATGCCGGGACAGCACACCAGACTTGCGGACTTTGAGCAGGTTCATCCAGTATCCGCGCGAGGTGCACATGAGCAGGGGGCGGAACCAAACATTTTCTTCGACCGGAACCCAGATGCGCTCGTCACTCGGGATCGCATTCGGGACCACCAGCTCCGGCGGGGATTCCTTTGGCTGTGGGTGCCGGTATGGAACCCATTTTTCGCTCGGTGGCAGGTTGGTGGGGGCGACGTTGATGTTCATCACATACCTCGATCAGTTAGCTGCGTAGCCGCCGTCCACCGGCAGGATCACGCCAGTCACGAAGCGGGCCTGCTCGGAAACCAGGAACTCTACAGCCCCCCCGAGGTCATCCGGCTCACCCCAGCGCCCGAGCGGCGTGCGGCCGAGAATGGCGCCGGATTTGCCCTCGTCATCAACTAGGGGCCGGGTCAGCTCGGTGGCGATCCAGCCGGGCGCGATGGCGTTGACACGGATCCCGTCCTTCGCCCAGGCTGACCGCCCGAGCCAGCGCGGCCCCGTGATCGGCATTGAACAGCCCCGCCGCCCCGTGCAGGCAGTTGCAGATGGCGAAACGAGTGTTGAACCGGTCTAGCAGGTCGGTGCGCATCCGGCCCAGATCGCTGCCGGGTTTGCCCTTTGATAGGCGCCAATCGTCCCGGGCGCTCAGGGGGACGTTCGGCGGATAGCAGTTAAGATCGAGGCCATCTGTCCCTCGCGTGACGACCATGTCTCGCCAATAATCGTCGAGGTAGGGAAGAATCTGCTTCATGTCCGGTGCGGCCGGATGCACGTCGCAATCGATTACCTCGGTCGGCAAGGCCGCCATTCTCGTCTCCATCCCTACACGGACCAACCGGCCCCTTCTCGGTGCGTCAGACACAGAACAGTCCCCGCGGCATGCCGCAGGCGGTTGTCGAGGATCTATCTGCGCGAGCCCGGAGAGAGCCGATGAGCGCCCGTTTGGTCGCTCAGATTTTTATCTTGCCACATTGTGGACAATCGCCCACATTTCAAATACACCAGCCGAGGTGGCCGTCTGTCAAGACGCAAGAAGGATTTTCATGTCGCGAACGAAGGCCGCTCCGCCGGCATCCGGGGCACCCGCCGAGGTCGGGCAGCAGGTCCAGGGGACCGCCGCCTTCTCGAAATTCATGCTCGTTTTGCAGACTGTCGCTGACGCGCCCGGCGAACTGGATATCGCTCGGCTCGCAAAGCTCCTGCCCTACCCGCGCGGCACGCTTTACCGCATCGTTGGTGCGCTCATCAGTGAGGACATGATCCGGGAGAATAGCCTTACCGGGACTTACCAGCTCGGCCACAGGCTCATGAGCCTGGCGTCGAAAAGCTGGGAAGCTTTCGACCTGAGGACGGTGGCCCATGACCATATCGCAGCCTTGCGGGACGCCACCGGGGAAACAGTTCACCTCGCTGTCCCGAGCGGGCAGGAGATGGTCTATATCGACAAGCTAGAGAGCCCCCGTTCTGTGCGAATGACATCGCGGATAGGAACGCGGGTCAGCCTGCATTCAACATCCGTGGGCAAGGCCTATCTCGCGGCCCTTAAGCCCGCCGAGCGCGAACGCTTGCTCGGCTCGATCGAGCTCGTGGCCCGAACACCGTATACCATCACACGATCGCAGGATCTCAGGGCGGAAATCCTGGAGACCCAACGGCGGAGCTATTCGACCGACCGCGAGGAGAACGAACTCGAGATCCGCTGCTTCGGCGCCGCCATTCTCGACCGTGATGGAACGCCTATCGGCTGCGTGAGCGTGAGCATCCCTAAATACCGGTTCAACGAGTCGGAGTCCGGCACCTTCGTCGCCGAGCTCTTATCCCGCGTTCAGGCGATCTCGCGATCCCTCCTGTCTCAGCTTTGAACCCGGGGCGGCGCGCCCGCCCTCTTTCCCGTCGTCGAACCGGCGCGCGGGATTCACGATCTACTCCTCGAACGGTGACGCTATGAAACACGGGCTGCTGACTGTCAGGGTCGTCAGGAAAGTGCAGGAGGCTGTCGATATCTGCACCCTGGAATTGGCCGATCCCGACGGCGAGAGCCTTCCGCCGTTCTCGGCCGGGTCTCACATCGACGTTCATCTGAGCGGTGGGTTGGTGCGGCAGTATTCGCTCTGCAACGGTCCAGGCGAGAGGGATCGGTATCGACTGGGCGTGCTGCGCGACCCGAACACGCGCGGTGGCTCGGCGCACATCCACGACGCCCTGAAAGAGGGCGAAGCGGACCAAGTTGAGCGTTGAAGCTCTACGAGACCTGATCTCGCTGATCGAACTCCTCGACGCGCATGGTGATCGAGCCGAAGACCCTGTGGTCGGTGCTTCCCGCGGCGCTCCGGCGGCAGATCCTCGACGACATCGCCGCGGTGCTGGCGGAGACGCGCCATGAGATCCGAGCTGATCCAGCCGACGCACTTGGCGCGCAAGGCGGTCGTCTACATCCGGCAGTCGACGCCAGCCCAGGTCGTCAGCAACCAGGAGAGCCTGCGTCTCCAGTACGCCCTGACGCAACGCGCCCGGGAGCTCGGCTGGCGCGAGGCCGACGTTGACGTCATCGACGCCGATCTCGGCCTGAGCGGCGCCTCGGCCGTCCACCGCCACGGCTTCAAGGACCTGACCGCGCGCGTCAGCCTGAGCGAGGTCGGCCTGATCCTCTCGGTCGACGTGACGCGGCTCGCCCGCAACTGCACGGACTGGTACCCGCTTCTCGATATCTGCGGTCTGAGGAACTGCCTCATCGCCGACCGCGACGGCGTCTACGATCCGGGCTCGGCCAACGGCCGTCTGCTGCTGGGGCTCAAGGGCACGATCTCGGAACTCGAACTGCACACCCTGCGCAGTCGCCTCACCGCGGGCCTCCTCGCGAAGGCGGCACGCGGCGACCTCGCCCTCACCCTGCCGGTCGGGCTCACCCGCGTCTCGGGCGACCTCGTCGTGAAGGACGCCGACGTCGAGGTCCAGGATCGGCTCCGCCTCGTCTTCCAGAGCTTCCTGCGGCTGCGAACCGCCGCCAAGGTCATGCGGATGCTCAATGCGCGCGGGCTCGACCTGCCGCGGCGCGATCACCACGGCGATCTGCGCTGGGCGCGGGCGACCGTGGCGGCCGTCGTCACGATCCTGACAAACCCCGCCTATGCCGGCGCGTTCGTCTACGGCCGTCGCCGCGCCGACGCGGTCACCAGCCGGAACGGCACGGCGATGAAGCGACTGCGGCCAATGCAGGAGTGGCGCTTCGTCGTGAAGGATCGCTATCCTGCCTACATCGACTGGGCTACCTACGAGAAGATCCGGAGCGTCATCAGCGACAACCGAGCCGAATACATGCGAAACAAGACCAGAGGGACCCCGCGCGACGGCGAGCTGTTGCTGCACGGCATCGTCTGGTGCGCGCGATGCGGGCACAAGATGTTCGTGCGCTACAAGGGCGGGGGCGAGTACGTCTGCAATCACCTGCGCACGCAGCAAGGGGCCCCGGTCTGTCAGCATCTCCGCGCCGCCGCGGTCGACCGAGGCGTCGCGCAGGCCTTCCTGGCAGCCCTGGCGCCGGCCGAGATCGAGGCGCTGTCACAGGCCCACCGGGCCCGGCAACAGACGGAGCGGGCGCTGCGGACCGCAGCCGAGCAGCAGGTCGAGCGCAAGCGCTACCAGGCCGCGCTGGCCCAGCGGCAGTACGACAAGGTCGATCCCGACAACCGTCTGGTCGCGAGCGAGCTGGAGCGACGCTGGGAGGCTGCCCTGATCGCGCTCAGGACGGCGGAGGAGGCTTTGGCGCGCCAACGGGACCAGGCGTCGGCCATGCCCATCGGCGGGAGGCTCGACGGCAACATCGTGGCGTTGTCCGGACGGCTGTCGCAGCTCTGGCACGCCCCGACCACCCGCGATGCCCAGCGCAAGGCGCTCCTGCGCTGCCTCGTCGACAAGGTCGTTTTGGACCGGGGGATGCACGACGTGGCGACGGCGCGCGTCATCTGGCGCGGCGGCGCCGTCAGCCAACTCACGATCCAGCGGGCGGTCGGCCGCCTGGAGGCCCTGACCCGCGGTGCCGAGATGCGGGAACGGGTCATCGCCCTGGCCCGCACCGACATCCCCGACGAGGAGATCGCCGCTCGGCTGACCGACGAGGGGCATCGCTCGCCGAGCTGCGCCGAGCGCGTGCTGCCGGTGACGGTCCGACGGATCCGCCAGCAGGCCGGGCCGGGGCCGAGGACACCTCGGTCACGCTGGCGCCATGCCTCGGACCTGCTCGGCGTCCAGGCCATCGCACGCCGGCTGAACATCCCCACGAAATGGCTCTACGGCCAGATCCGGACCGGCCGCCTCCTGATCGACCGCCAGCCGACGGGCGCGTATCTCTTCCGCGACACGGAGGCCGTCCGTAAGCGGTGTTTGGCGCCCACCTTCTGGATACGAGGGTAGCTGGCGACATTGACGGTCCCGGGGTCGGATCGTTTTGGGTCTATGCTTGAGGATATGGTCGAACCGCCGCGGCTGGTGCGGCGCCTGGAGGTGATCACCGGTGCGGGCGGTCGGCGGCGCTGGTCCGAGGCCGAGCGGTCGCGGATCCTGGTCGAGGCGACGGCCCCGGGTGCGGTGGTGTCGGCGGTCGCGCGCCGGCACGGGATGAGCCCGCAGCACCTGTTCACGTGGCTGCGTGAGGCACGGCGGGCGGCCTCGCCCGACGCGGCGCAACCGGCACCGAGCTTCGTGCCGGCCCTCGTCGAGGAGGCCGAGCCCGGCCCAGCCGCGCGCCCGGCGCAGGGACGAGGCCGGGCTCGGCGTGGTCCTGCCGCGGTGATCGAGCTGGAGGCGGCCGGTGTGGCGGTACGCATCGGCGCAGGCGCGAGCACGGCCCAGATCGCGGCGGTGATCCGGGCGCTGAAGGCGGTGCGATGATCGGGCCGTCCGGGACGGTGCGCGTGATGCTGGCGACGCGGCCGGTGGACTTCCGCAAGGGCATGGATGGGCTGGCTGCGCTGGTGCGCGAGGCGATGGGCGCGGACCCGTTCTCCGGCACGGTCTACGTGTTCCGCTCGAAGCGTACCGACCGGGTGAAGCTCCTGTTCTGGGACGGGAGTGGGGTGGTGCTGGCGGCCAAGCGATTGGAGAGCGGTGAGTTCCGCTGGCCGAGGGTCGAGGACGGCGTGGTCCGGCTGAGCGCGGCGCAGCTCGCGGCCCTGCTGGAGGGGCTGGACTGGAAGCGCGTGCACACGACGCACGCGGTCGCCGCTCCGGCCGTGGCGGGCTGAGCAAAAAGACCGGCGCGACGGGTCTGTCACGGTGGTAAGTCGCTGGCAGATATGCTCATATCCGCCCTGTGGCCGCGCCCGCTCTGCAGCGCGACAATCAGGATGAGGCCAGCGCGTCAATCAAGGTGAGAGGAACGCCGATCTGATGATGGAGGGAGGGCGGAGCCCGACCGGAGGCATCAGATCGGCGTCGGCGTGACCCCAAGGGGCA
>NZ_JAUYZI010000061.1 GCF_030700245.1 Methylobacterium amylolyticum | reverse complement strand
GTCCGCTACCACCCGCGCCGAGGGCTCTCGCCCCGCCCAGGCGTAGTACCCCGCCTTCGACACACCGAGCACACGGGCCATCACCGCGATCGGGAAGTCGGCCTGGTTGGCGCTCATGAACCGGAAGACCCCGACGGCAGGACCCCGGTCTCCCGCGCAAACCAGGCCGTCGCGCGAGAGAGGATGTCACGCTCCAGCTTCAACTGCCGGTTCTCACGCCGCAACCGGATGAGTTCGTCGCGCTCGGTCGTCGTCAGGCTGGAATCGGCCGTCGGCGGCTTCGCCTCGCGCCGCCCCTCGCCGCGGTCAGCCTCCGTGACCCAGTTCTGGATGGTCTGGCGCGAGGGCTCGAACTCGCGGGCCAAGTCGGTGGGATCGCGGCCGGCGCGGACCAGATCGACCATCTGCCGGCGGAACTCGGCCGGGTATGCGGGGCGGGTCTTGGGCATCGGGGAAACACCTCACGCAAAAGCGTTCTCGGTGTCCACCAAACCGGGGCAATCCCAGTCGCCGCCGCGTCAAGGGCCTTGAAGACGTCGTGGTACGTGGCGTGGCAGGGCACCCGCTCCAGGCCGAGGCGGAACAGCGCCGCTGGCGGCAGCCGTCGGCCCCACCGGAACACGGCGCGCGGATCGTTGGGCCCCGACAGCATGGCGGCCAGAGACAGGGTCAGGACGGCGGGCAGTCCGTACTGGCGCCCTTTGCGGCCGCGCCGATCCGGGATGGCCGCGAAGTGATCCCACAGGCTGCCAGCGCCCACGACGTCCAGTGCTTCGGCCACGCCGCCCTTCAGGATCATCTTCCAGAGCCTGAATGAACCCGTCGCCGCGGACCGTCACCCCCTCAATCACCTTCTCTGAATCGCCCTGGGGAGATGGACAACACCAATGTGCAACTCGAGCGAGATATGCGAATATGGCGCCCCCGGGGAATGGCCTCGACAGGAAGCGAGGCAGCATCGCCATACCGAGCATTATTTTTCTGGAAAAAATTTTGACATATTTTTCTAATCACCAGCAAGTAAATACACGACAAGCATTCTAAGCATCTCATCGTACAGCTTCTACCTCACTTAATTCAGTGTCGAAGATCGCCGCAGCGTGCGGGGCACGGGCCTTCGGGATCAGCCCGGCGCGAACGTAGAGATCGATGTTGCGCTGCTCGTCAGCGATCACATCCGCGTCGATCGGCACGGTGCGGTACTGCGCCCGACCGAACCAGCGCAGCGGCACCGCATCGGGCAGGCCGATCAGCCGGGACCAGACCGCGGCGTAGGGCGCAGGGTCGCGCAGGGCCCAGGCGCGGGCTCGCGCGAGACGGGCGGCGTAGTCGGCGAGCAGCGGGCGTTTGTCCTTCAGCGCTGCGTGGCTCGCTACCGCGAAGCCGAGGCCCGGGGTGATGCCGTTGCCGTCGCGCACGACCCGCGCCAGCCCGGCGAGCTCGGCGGTCGAGGTGTAGGGCTCCCAGGTCGACCACGCGTCGACCGCCTCTGAGGCCAGCGCGATCTTGGCGTCGGCCGGCGGCAGGAAGCTGAGGGTCACGCTGTCGGACGGCAGACCCGCCTCCTCGAGGGCGGCGAGCACGAGCTGGTGGCCGATCGAGCCGCGGTTGGTGGCGATGCGCTTGCCCTTCAGATCCGCCACCGTCCGGACTGGCGAGTTCTTCGCCACCAGGATCGCCAGCCCGTCCTGGCGGTTGCGGAAGGCGAGGAACGCCTTCACCGGCACCCCCGCGGCGGCCGCGAAGGTGAAGGGGGCGTCACCGACCCCGCCCGCGTCGATCGCCCCCGCGTTGAGCGCCTCCAGCAGCGGCGCGGCCGCGGAAAACTCGCTCCATTCGAGCCGGTAGGGCAGGCCGTCGAGGACGCCCGCCGCCTCCATCAAGGCGCGAGCATTGCCACGCTGGTCGCCGACGCGCAGCACGTCTTCGGCGCAAGCGGGGGCTACGGCGAGGAGGGCGAGCGCGACCAGCGTGAGCAGGCGGCGCATCAGGCGGCCTCCGCCGCGCGGCCGTGCTGGGCGAGCAGCGCCTTGAAGGCCGGCAGCAGTTCGCGCCCGTACTGGACCGCGTCCTCCAGCGGATCGAAGCCGCGGATCAGGAAGGTGCGCACCCCGAGGTCGTGGTAGGCGAGCAGCGCCTCGGCGACCTGCTCCGGCGTGCCGACGAGGGCGGTGGAATTGCCCGCCGCCCCGGTCTCGGCGGCGATCGCCGTGTAGAGCCGCGTGTCGAGGCGGGAGCCCTGCGCCGCCGCTGCGAGCAGCCGGCGCGAGCCCTCGTTCTGCGGCGCCGCCGCCGGGCCGAGGCCCCGGGCGGCGCGGACCGCCCGGGTCCGGGCCAGGATCGCCTCGGCGCGCGCCCACGCTCCCGCCTCCGTGTCGGCGAGGATCGGCCGGAAGGACAGACTGAAGCGGAGCTCGCGCCCGTGCGGGGCCGCGGCGGCGCGGACCCGGCCGATCAGGTCGCGGACCTGGGCTTGGCTCTCGCCCCACAGGGCGTAGGTGTCGGCGTGGCGCCCGGCCACCTCCAGGGCGGCGGGCGAGGCGCCGCCGAAATAGACCGGGATGCCGGAGATGGGCTTCACCTCGGAGAAGCCGCGCGCGACCCGGTGGAACGTGCCCGCGTAGTCGAACGGCTCGGCCGCCCCCCAGCTCAGGCGGGCGATGTCGAGGAACTCGCGGGTGCGGGCGTAGCGCTCATCCTTGGTGAGGTGGTCGCCGTCCTGCGCCAGCTCGCGGTCGTCGCCGCCGCTGATCACGTGGATCGCCACGCGCCCGCCGGTGAGCTGGTCCAGCGTCGCGAACTGGCGCGCGGCCACGGTCGGCGCGGTGAAGCCGGTGCGGTGGGCGATCATCAGCCCGAGGCGCTCGGTGACCGCGCCGATCTGCGCGGCGAGCAGCAGGGCGTCCGGCGTGGTCGAGTGGAAGGCCACGAGCACGCGGTCGAAGCCGCCCCATTCGTGCGCCTGCGCGAGGAGCTTCAGGTAGTCGCGGTCGATCGGCGGTCCCTCCGCCGGGTGGATCTCAGAGGTGTGCCGCGGGGCGACGTAGCCGATGAACTCGATCGTCTCGGGCGGAAGCAGGCTCATGGAGGTCTCCTACGATGCTGTCAGAGGCCGAGGGCGGCGCGGCCGGCGCCCGCGTGCACGGCGTCGGCCTGCGGCCAGTGGATCCGGGCACAGAGGACGTCGCGCAGGTGCCGCTCCAGCGGATTCTTCCGCGACAGGCCGGCATTGCCGGACAGCTCAACCGCCCGCTGCACGATCGCGATGGCGTTCTCGGTGACGGTGAGCTTCACGAAGCCGGATTCCTGCGGAGCCGGCGGCGTGTCGGCGTCGGTCTCGGCCGCGAGTCCGGCGACGAGGCGGGCGTTCACGGCGATAAGCCGCTTGTTCTCGCCGGCCGCCTCCTGGAAGCGCGGCAGACTCGCGAGCGGGGCGCCGAGGCTGCCGGGCGCCCGCTCGCGCAGGTAGCGGAGGAACCAGCCCTGCGCTGCCCGGGCCACCCCGTCGTAGAGGGCGGCGAGCAGCGTGCAGCTCCATGCCTGCTGTTGGGCGTCCGGGCGCTTCCACGCCTCCGGGGGGCGCAGGTCGACGGCGTGGTCGCCCGGCACGAACACGTCCTCGAACACCGTGTCGTGGCTGCCCGAGGCGCGCAGACCCATGTGGTCCCAGGTCTCCTCGATCCGGATCCCGGGCGCGTCGAACGGCACGAGGACGTTGCCGACCCGCGGCGCGTCCTCATCGGTGCGGACGAAGACGACGCCGTAGGCGAGCGTCGGCGCGCCGGTGGAGTAGATCTTGCGGCCGGTGATCCGCCAGCCGTCGCCGTCGCGCCGGGCGCGCGTGGCCGGCAGGCCGCCCCGGGACGGGGTGCCAAGTTCCGGCTCGACCCGCAGGGCGTTGATCAGGGCGCCGCGGGTCGCCGTCTCCCGTCCGACCGCGTCGGCGAGAGGGCGCGGCCAGGACGAACCGTCCCGGTGTATGAGGCCGTGCTGGATGAGGGTCATCGCCAGCACGAGGGCGGTCGCCGGGTCGGCGGCACCGATCGCGCCGACGACGGCGCTGGCGCGCACCAGCCCCGCGCCGCCGCCGCCGAGCCGCCGGGGTACGGTCAGCCCGACGAGGCCGGCCGCGTGCAGGGCGGCGAGGTTGCTGTGCGGGACTGTGCCGGCCCGGTCGTGCTCGGCGGCGCGGGCGGTGAAGTCCTCGGCGAGCGTGCGGACGGGGTCGGGCGGCGGGACGGCGACGGTCATCGGAATTTTTTGGGCACGCGGGCCGCCGCGGCGGATCCGGGAGCCCGCCCCTAGGGTCGAACCGGACGGGCGGGCCGTCAACGAAGCGGATTTTCAAAGATCCGGTCGCCGGAAGAAAGTTCTTACCGCCGGATCGGGCAGTCGAGGACGAAACTGTCGTTCCCGTTCGTTCTCGAGCACGATGCTTCGTCCTCGCCACCGGGCCCGCGCGGCGCCGGAATACAGAGCCGCGCCGCGGAAGGTCTTCGCGAACGGACCGGCCATCTCCGGACCACCGCGCCTCCGGATCCGTGCGAACGTTCTCGCAAACGGGCGCCTCGCGAGCGGGTCGTCATCGAACGCGGCCGAAATTGAGAAGACGATTTCGTTGACATCACAGTCTTGCGATTGAAGACTACTGGTCACGGTCGCTCCGCGCACCGCTCCCAAAACCTCACCCGACAACACATCACGCCAGGAAGCCGCCCGATCGTTCGGGCGGCCTCGCCTGCGCGTCGACCGTTCTCAAGCCCGCCGCCGCGCGGGCACACAAACCTGCCGCCGCGCGGCATCGGAGACTTCTGCGATGGACGAGTCACTGCGCCCCGGCCCCCTGCCGTCGCGCCGCTTCCTGCTGCGGGCCGCGGCGGCCGCGGCGGCCCTGCCCCTCGGCTTCGGCGCCAGCAGCGGCCGGGCCTGGGGGCCTGGGCCCGCTGCGCCGTTCGATCCCGGCCCGCTCTGCCGCCCCGCCGCGGCGGAAGAGCCCGCGGGCGCGCTGAAGCCGATCAAGCTCGCCTGGAACGCCACCGCGATCTGCACCGCGGCCGCGCCGCTCGCCAAGGAGCGGGGCATCTTCGCGCGCCACGGGCTCGACGTGGACTTCGTCAATTTCGGCGGCTCGACGGAGGCGCTGCTGGAGGCCATCGCCACCGGCAAGGCGGATGCGGGCATCGGCATGGCCCTGCGCTGGCTCAAGCCCCTGGAGCAGGGCTTCGACGTGAAGATCACCGCCGGCCTGCACGGGGGCTGCTTGCGCCTCCTGGGATCGAAGGCCGCGGGCATCACCGAGATCGCGGCGCTCAGGGGCAAGACCATCGCCATCAGCGATCAGGCAAGCCCGGCCAAGAACTTCTTCGGGTTGATGCTCGCCGAGGCCGGGATCGACCCGGAGAACGGCGTGGAGTGGCGGCAATACCCGGCCGACCTCCTCAACCTCGCCGTGGAGAAGGGCGAGGCGCAGGCGCTAGCCGATTCCGACCCGCGCACGTGGATCTGGCTGAAGGATCCGCGCTTCGCCGAGGTCGCCACGAACCTCACCGGCGCCTACGCCGACCGCACCTGCTGCGTCGTGGCGGTGCGCGGCAGCTTGATCCGCAACGACCGCGCCGCGGCGTCCTCGCTGACCCGGGCGGTGCTGGAGGCCGGCCACCGCGTCCACGCCGATCCGGAGGACGCCGCCCGGATCTTCGCGGGCTACGGCGGCAAGGGCTCGGTGGAGGATCTGGCCGCCATGCTGCGCAGCCAGCACCACGACGACCGCCCGGTCGGGGCGGACCTCAAGCAGCAGCTCGTCCTCTACGGGGAGGAGCTGAAGCGGGTGAACGTCCTCAAGCGCACGACCGACACGGCGAAGTTCGCCGAGCGGGTCTACGCCGACGTGCTGAGCTGAGGGGCGCGCCATGGCCAGCCTGACCGGCACCGCGGGCGCCGTCCCGGACCGTCCCGCCCGGCGCCTCCCGGCCCCGCCTGCCCGCGCGCTCGCGGCCGGCGCCGCGTGGCTCGCGCTCGCCGGCGCCACCTACGCCCTGCCGGAGGAAGGGGACTTCCCCTACACGGCGACGTTCGCGGCGGGCGCCCTCGGCATCGGGCTGGCGCTGCCGCTCGCCGCCCTGCTCTCCTCCGCCCGGCTTTCGGGCCGCCTGCAACGGGCCGGCGCCCGGCTCGCGCACGGGACTCCCTGGCTCGCGGTGCTCGCCCTCGCCCTCCTGGCCTGGGAACTCGTCACCGCGAAGTTCGCGCTGCTGCCGATGCCGTTCTTCCCGCCGCCCCAAGCGATCCTGGAGGTGTTCCTGGACGACTGGCCGAAGCTCGGCGGCAGCATCCTCGCCTCGCTGAAGCTCCTGGCCGGCGGCTACCTGTTCGGGGCGGCCGCGGGCTTCACGCTCGGCGTCGCCGTCGGCTGGTCCAAGGCGGTGGGCTACTGGGCGCACCCGGTGCTGCGCTTCGTCGGGCCGCTGCCGGCCACCGCGTGGCTGCCGCTCGCCTTCTTCGTGTTCCCGTCCTCCTGGTCGGCAAGCACCTTCCTCGTGGCCCTGGCCACGGGCTTCCCCGTCACCGTGCTGACGTGGTCGGGGGTGGCGGGGGTCAACAAGGCGTACTTCGACGTGGCCCGGACGCTCGGCGCCTCGCCCCGCTTCCTCGTGCTCCGCGTGGCGATCCCCGCGGCGCTGCCGCACGTGTTCGTCGGCCTGTTCATGGGGCTCGGCGGCTCGTTCGCGGTGCTGGTGGTGGCCGAGATGCTCGGCGTGAAGTCCGGTCTCGGCTGGTATCTGCAATGGGCGCAGGGCTGGGCGGCCTACGCCAACATGTACGCCGCGCTGATCGTGATGGCGCTGATGTGCTCCGGGCTGATCACCCTGCTGTTCCGCCTGCGCGACCGGGTGCTCTCCTGGCAGAAGGGACTGGTGCAATGGTAGCCGCGACCCTCGAACGTCCCCTCCCCCGGGCGGCGGACCGGGAGGCCGGCGCCCGGTTGTCGGTGGAGGGTGTCAGCCACGCCTTCGCCATCCGCGGCGCGGCCCTGCCGGTGCTGGACCGGATCGGCCTCGCGGTCGAGCCCGGCGGCTTCGTCGCCCTGCTTGGCCCCTCGGGCTGCGGCAAGTCCACGATGCTGCGGCTCGTGGCGGGGCTGGAACCGCCGGATGCCGGCCGCATCGCCGTCGACGGCGCCCGCGTCGCGGGGCCCGATCCGGCCCGGCTCCTCGTCTTCCAGGACCCGACGCTCTACCCCTGGCGCACCGTGCGCGGGAACGTGGCGCTCGGCCTCGAAGCCCGAGGCGTCGGCCGCGAGCGGGCGGCGCGGGCCGACGCGGCCCTGCGGCTCGTCGGGCTCGACGGGTTCGCCGAGGTCTACCCGCACCAGCTCTCGGGCGGCATGGCCCAGCGCGCCGCCCTCGCCCGCGCCCTCGTCAACGAGCCGCGACTGCTGCTGCTCGACGAGCCCCTGGGCAAGCTTGACGCGCTCACCCGGCTCGCTATGCAGGCCGAGATCCTCCGCCTCTGGCAGGAGAAGCGGTTCACCGCCCTGCTGGTGACGCATGACGTGGAGGAGGCGCTGGTGCTGGCCGAGCGGGTGATCGTGCTCTCCGACCGTCCGGCGGCGATCCGCGCCGACATCCCGGTCGACCGGCCCTACCCGCGCCACCGCGACGATCCCAACCTCGTGCGGCTGCGCCGCGAGATCCTGGGCATCCTCGGCCAGCCGACCTGACTGGGCGACCCCGCCCGGTGCCGAGACCCGAACCCGCTCCTCCCGCACGCTGGCCCAGGCCCAGCCCACGCACGCAAGGTCCTCTCTCCATGTCCGCGACCCGCAGAGTCCTCCTGGCCGCCGGCCTCGCCCTGGCGGCCCAGGTCGGGCCCTTCGGGCGGGTCGCCCTCGCCGAGGACCCCAAGGAGGTCCGCCTGGACTGGGCGACCTACAACCCGGTGGGCCTGCTCCTGAAGGAGAAGGGCTTCCTTGAGGAGGCGCTGGCGCCGAAGGGCATCAAGGTCCGCTGGGTCCAGTCGCTCGGCTCCAACAAGGCGCTGGAGTTCCTGAACGCGGGGGCGATCGATTTCGGCTCGGCGGCGGGCGCGGCGGCCCTCGTCGCGCGGATCAACGGCAACCCGATCAAGGCGATCTACGCCTTCTCGCGGCCCGAGTGGACGGCGCTGGTCACCCGCAAGGACACCGGCATCGCCAAGCCCGCCGACCTCAAGGGCCGGCGCGTCGCCGTCACCCGGGGCACCGACCCGCACATCTTCCTCATCCGCGCGCTCCAGGGTGCGGGCCTGACCGAGAAGGACGCCAAGCTCGTCCTGCTCCAGCACCCGGACGGACGCACCGCCCTCGACCGCGGCGACGTCGATGCCTGGGCGGGCCTCGACCCGATGATGGCCGCGGCCGAGATCGAGAACGGCGACGTGCTGTTCTACCGCGACGCGGCGGCCAACACCTGGGGCCTGCTCGACGTACGCGAGGACTTCGCCAAGGCGCATCCCGACCTCGTCCGGACGGTGATCGCCGCCTACGAGCGGGTGCGCGCCTACGCGCTCGCCAACCCGCAGGCCCTCGCCGCCGCCCTGGTCGCCGCCACGAAGCTGCCCGAGCCGGTGATCGCCCGCCAACTCGAGCGCACCGACCTGTCGCAGCCGGCGATCGGGCCGGCCCAGGCCGCGTCGATCAAGGCGGCGGGCCTCGCCCTCCAGCAGGCGGGGGTGATCCCGGCCGGCACGGACGTCGCCGCCGCCGTCGACGGCCTGCTCGACGCGCAGTTCAACCCCGTCGCCGCGCGTTGAGGATCGGGATGCCGCCGCTGCGGCGGGGCGGCCTTGCCGTCGTCCTCGCGCTCGTCCTGCCGGTGACCCTGGCGCTCGGCTGGGAGGTCGCGGTCGATACGGGTGCGGCGTCCGGCCGCCTGCTGCCGCCGCCGAGTCGGATCGGCGCGACGCTGGCGGACCTCGCCGCGTCGGGGGACCTTCTCACCCACGTCGCGGCGACTCTGGTCCGAGTCGGCCTCGGCTTCCTCTGCGGCGCCGCCGCCGGGATTCTGGCGGGCGCCGCGGTCGCCATGCTGCCCGCCGTGCGCCGGCTCATCGACCCGAGCCTGCAGGCCCTGCGCGCGGTGCCCTCGCTCGCCTGGGTGCCGCTGTTCATCCTCTGGTTCGGGATCTTGGAGACCCCGAAGATCCTGCTGATCGCCGTCGGTGTGTTCTTCCCCGTCTATGTCGGCGTGTCCGGGGCGATCGCTTCGGTGGACCGCAAGCTCGTCGAGGTCGGGCGCGTCTACCGCCTATCGCGCCTCGCGCTCGCCCGCCGCATCCTTCTGCCCGCGGTGCTGCCGGCGACGCTGGTCGGGCTGCGCACCGGGCTGGGCCTCGGCTTCCTGTTCGTCGTCGCGGCGGAGCTGATGGGGGCCTCCGAGGGCCTCGGCTACCTGCTGGTCGACGGCCAGCAATTCGGCAAGCCGGACCAGATCCTGGCCGCGATCATCGCCTTTGCCCTCGTCGGCAAGCTCGCCGACACCGTGCTCGTCGCGCTGACGCGGCCCTTGACGCGCTGGCAGGATACGGTGCGGGAGAGCCTGTGACGGCCGGGCCCGTTCCCGGCCCGTCGCGCGCGGCATCGCGGGCCGGTGTCGCGCGCCGTCGTGCCCCGCCTGCGCAAGAGACCGCCGTGCTGACCGTCGACGCCCTCTCGAAGACCTACGCGGACGGCACGCAGGCCCTGTCCGGCATCGGGCTGTCGGTGGCGCCCGGCGAGATCGTCGCGCTGATCGGCGGGTCCGGCTGCGGGAAGACGACGCTGCTGCGGCTGATCGCGGGGCTCGACCGGGCCAGCGCGGGGCGCGTACAGGTCGACGGCGAGACGATCCGCGAGCCTCACCCGAGCGTCGGCGTCGTCTTCCAGGAGCCGCGGCTGCTGCCCTGGCTCACCGTCGCGGACAACGTCGGCTTCGGCCTGGCGGATGTCGGCCGCGCGGAGCGCCGCGCCCGCGTCGTCCGGGCCCTGGAGCGGATCGGCCTGTCCGAGTACGGCCGACGCTGGCCGCGGGAGCTGTCGGGGGGTCAGCAGCAACGGGTCGCCATCGCCCGGGCCTTCGTTCCGCAGCCACGGGTGCTGCTCCTCGACGAGCCCTTCTCGGCGCTCGACGCCTTCACGCGCCGGGGCCTGCACGACCAGCTCCTCGACCTGTGGGCGGAGTCGAAGCCGACGATCCTGATCGTCACGCACGACGTGGGCGAGGCCGTGACGCTGGCCGACCGGGTGGTGGTGATGCGCCCAAGGCCGGGCCGCCTCGACGAGACCGTGGCGATCGGGCTAGCCCGGCCGCGCGACCCCGTCTCGGCGCGCTTTGAAGAGGCGGTGCGCCGGGTGATGGCCGCCCTCGATCGCTCCCTGCGCCCGGCGAAGCCCCGCCGCGACCTCTCTCCCGAGGGACGCGCCGGCTGGTGGTAGGCTCATGCTGAAGAATGGGATTGCCCCGGTTTGGATATTGCTGGCGAACCGGTTGAGACGGGCTGGGATGGCGAGCGCTTTTGGATCGAGGTGCAGAATGCGCTGTGATCCGAAGGTCGAAGATGTCCCTCCACCCCACGCTGGACACTGGCGTTTTGACATGAGCGACGAGCCCTCACGTCCGGGCGGTATCTGGTCCGGCGGCTTGACTTCACGCCGCACTCAGGTCGGCCATGTGGGACTCCGCTCCTGTGTCGAGAGTCCCTTCGGATCAGGCCTCGGCGCCCCGGACAGACCTGCGCAAGGGGGCACACTTCAGCGCCTATTCACATTCAGGCGGGTGGCGACCGTGTCGAACGCCGCCTGATAGACGCCGTGATGGACCTGGGGGATCAGCACGACATCGTCGGCGGGCGAGGCCGTCCAGTCACCGAACCACGTTCCGAAGGTGCGGTTGCCGTCCGTGACCGGCCGCAGGCGCGGCCCGGAGACGTAGTGCAGCCAGGGCATCGGGCTCTTGGTGATGCGGTAGGTGTAGGAGCGCGTCCGGTCGCAGAGCTGGATCAGCTCCTCGTTGAGGTGCCCCTCGCCGAACAGGAAGTCGCGCACGCCCGACACCTTGTCCGGGCGCGCGCCGCCCAGCATGTGCATGCGGGTGATGTCGGGGTGCCAGTCCGCCATGCCGGCGAAGTCGCGGATCACCGCCCAGACCGTCTCCACGGGTGCATCGATCACTGACGAGCAGAAGACCTTGTGGGGCGGCAGGCCCTGCCAGCGCACGGTGCCCCCGGGCTTCTGCGGAACCTCGCGGGCGATCCTCGCCTTCAGGGCGTCCCAGCCCGCCTTGAAGACCCCGTCGGCGATGATCCCGGCAAATCTGCCGGCATCCTCGGGGCGCTCGTCGAAGGTGGCCTCCCACTCGGCGAAGGTCGCGTCGCCGTTGGTGACCGGGATCAGCGCGACGCGGGCGCAATAATCCGCCACCGGGAAGGCCGGCGTCTCGAAATTGTAGCTGAAGCTGTAGCGGTGGTCGTCGAGGGAGAGCAGCCGCTCGCGCACCAGGGTGCCGTCGGCGAGGTGGAAGGCGCGCACGCAGCCGACCACGTCGGCGTCGAGCCCGTCCTCGATCGCGCTGCCGGTGATGCCCGGCACCCAGGACGGCAGGCCGTTGAAGTCGCGGATCAGCGACCAGACCGTCTCGACCGGGGCATCGATGATCGTGGAGGCGTAGGCGCGGGCCATCAGCGGGTCTCCGGGAAGGCGATGGACTTGAACGAGCGGGTCTGGCCGGTCAGGGCTGTCTCGGCCGGCAGACGCTCCATCGAGGAGGCGCCGTAGAAGCCGTGGCACAGACGGGTGTTGGCGAGCACGTAGGCGGCATCCTCCGGCGTCGCGATCGGGCCGCCGTGGCAGAGCACGATGATGTCGGGCCGCACGCACCGCGCCGCCTCGGCCCAGCCGTCGACCAGGGCGGGACAGTCGGCGAGCCTCAGCGCCGTCCCGGCGCCGATCGCCCCGCCGGTGGTCAGCCCCATATGCGGGACGATGATGTCGGCCCCCGCCCGCGCCATCTCGACCGCCTCCTCGGCGCTGAACACGTAGGGCGTGGTGAGCAGGTCCTTGGCGTGGGCGAGCCGGATCATGTCGATCTCCAGCCCGAACCCCATGCCGGTCTCCTCCAGGTTCGCCCGGAAGGTGCCGTCGATGAGCCCGACGGTGGGGAAGTTCTGGACGCCCGAGAAGCCCAGCGCGATCAGCTCGTCGAGGTACTGGTCCATGATGACGAACGGGTCGGTTCCGTTGACCCCGGCGATGACCGGCGTGTGGCGGACGACCGGCAGCACCTCGCGGGCCATCTCCTTCACGATCGCATTGGCGTTGCCGTAGGCGAGCAGCCCGGCCAGCGAGCCGCGCCCTGCCATGCGGTAGCGGCCGGAATTGTAGATCACGATGAGGTCGATGCCGCCCGCCTCCTCGCACTTGGCAGAGAGTCCGGTGCCGGCGCCCCCCCCGATGATGGGCTGGCGCCGGGCGATCATGGCGTGGAATTTCGCCAGCAGGTCGCGGCGGGCGTGGCGGGGCATGGGCTCAGGTCCTTTCGTGCGCGATGTCGCGGAACGCGGCGACGAGCGCCCGCGCGAAGGCGGGGTCGTTCACGGCGGCATCGACCTCGACGAGGCTGCGGTTCGGCGCCGGGCGCCAGCCGTCGCGGATCGCCGCGAACAGCGCGGCGTCGGCCTCCGGGTCGTGGAAGGGCATCCCCGGCACGTCGATCGCCGAGACGCCGCCGAGCGGCAGCAGGAAGCGGACCGGGCCCTCCATGCGGTTGAGTCGCTCGACGATGAACGCGCCGATCGCCCGGTTCTCCTCCGGGGTCGTGCGCATCAGCGTGACCTGCGGGTTGTGGACGTAGAGGGTCCGGTCGCGGCAGCGCTCCGGCACGGTCTCCCGGGGCCCGAAATTCACCATGTCCACCGCCCCGACGGAGCCGACATAGGGCAGCCGGGCGCGGATCGCGGCGCCGAAGCGGTCGGCCGTGCAGGGAAACACGCCGCCGAACAGGTGGTCGGCGACCTCGGTCGTGGTGATGTCGAGCAGGCCGGCCAGCAGCCCCGAATCGGCGAGCTTCTCCATCGACTGGCCGCCGGTGCCGGTGGCGTGGAAGACGTAGGTCTCGTACGTGTCCGCGAGCGCATCGCGGACCTGGGTGACGCAGGCGGTGGTCACGCCGAACATCGTGAGGCCGAGGCCCGGCTTGTCGGCCGGCGCCTGCGGCGGTGCGCGCGACGCCATGCCGGCCGCCGCGTGGGCGGCGTTGCCGATCACCCGCCGGGAGATCGCGTTGAGGCCGGCGATGTCGACGACCGCGTACATCAGGGCGATGTCGCTGGGACCGACATAGTCGGCGGTGTGACCCGAGGCGACCGTGGACACGACGAGCTTCGGCACCCCGACCGGCAGGGCGCGCATCGCCTGGGTAACGAGTGCGGTGTTGCCCGAGCCGCCGAGGCCCAGCACCGCGCCGATGTCGTCGCGCGTCGCGAGGAAGCGGGTGAGCGCCTCGGCCATCGCGGCGACCGCGGCGCCGCGGTCGCCGCCGCCGAGCACGGCATCGGCGCCACCCGGGTGGTGGGCCGCAACCTCGGCCGCCGGCACGTCCGCCAGGGCCGAGGCGCCGAGGGTGCCGACATCGATCAGCATCGCCCGCGTACCCGTCCCCCGCACGAGGTCACGGGCATAGACCAGCTCGGCCTCCTTGGTGTCGCAGGTGCCAACGACGTAGACGACGCTCATCCCGCTCCTCCCACAGTCGTTTCCGCCCTGTCGATTCCCGCGATCAATGATGTCCGGCCGCGACGCCGAGATAGCGCCGCTGCAGGTCCTCGTTCCCGGCGAGTTCGGTCGCCTGCAGCGTCGCGGCGATGCGGCCGGTCACCATCACGGCGACGTGGTCGCACACCGCCGTCGCCATGCGCAGGTTCTGCTCGACCAGCAGGAGCCCGATGCCCTCGGCGGTGAGACCGCGCAGCACCCCTGCGAGGTGGTCGACGATCACCGGGGCGAGCCCTTCGGAGGGCTCGTCCATGATGACGAGCCGCGGGTTCATCAGCAGGGCGCGGGCGATGGCGAGCATCTGCTGCTCGCCGCCTGAGAGCTGCGTGCCGCCGTTGCGCCGCCGCTCGGCCAGCCGCGGAAAGGTCTCGTAGGCGCGCGCCCGGGTCCAGCGCGCGCGCGGTCCCTGGTCGACGAGACGCAGGTGCTCGTCGACGGTCAGCGACGGGAAGGTGCGCCGGCCCTGCGGCACCAGCGCGATGCCGGCCCGGGCGACGCGGTTCGGGGCCCGCCCGGCGAGGTCGGTGTCGTCGAGGCTGATCTGACCCCGGCCGGCGACCATGCCCATGATCGCCTGGCAGAGGGTGGTCTTGCCCATGCCGTTGCGCCCGACGATCGCGAGGGGTTCGGGGCCGACCGCGAGGTCGACCCCCTGGAGGATGTGCGCCTGCCCGAAGCGGACGTGGAGGTCGCGCACCACGAGCATTCAGTGCCCCTTCCCGAGATAGATCGCCTGCACGGTCGGGTCGGATCCGATCCGGTCCGGCGTCGCCTCGACCGCGACCGCGCCGTCCTTCATCACCGTCACGATGTCCGAGGCGGGCAGGGCCACGTCCATGTCGTGCTCGACCAGCACGAGGGTGAGGCTGCGCGGCAGGCCCCGGAGCAGCGCCAGAAGCTCCGGCCGGTCGCCGGGTGAGAGGCCGGCGGCGGGCTCGTCGAGCATCAGCACCTTCGGGTCGCAGGCGAGCGCCATCCCGACCTCCAGTTGGCGGCGCTGGCCGTGCGAGAGGTCCGAGACCGGCCGCTCCTCCAGGTGCGTCAGGCGCATCCGCTCTGCGAGCCCCCGGGCGCGGGCGAGGTGCGGGTCGCCGCGCCCGGGCCGGCGGAACGAGAACCGGCCCGGCCGGCCGCCGCGCACCGCGAGGTAGAGGTTGTCGAGGACGCCGAGCCCGTTGAAGAGCAGCGAGGTCTGGTAGGTCCGCCCGATCCCGAGCCGCGTGCGCCGGTGGGCCGGCAGGCCGGTGATGTCCCGGCCGAAGAAGGCGATGCGCCCCTCGGTCGGTGGGAAATCGCCGCAGACGAGGTTGAACAGCGTGGTCTTGCCCGCGCCGTTGGGGCCGAGGACGGCCCGGCGCTCGCCGGGTGCAACGCGCAGGGTGACGCCGCGGACCGCGTGCAGCGCGCCGAAGCGGCGGCCGATCCCGGTGAGTTCGAGGGCGGGTTCGGGGGGCATGGCGGCTCGACCGGACTTGGAGGCCCGCGCCGGGACGCGGCGCGGGCGGGGATCGTGCGCGGGGATCGTCCGCGAGGGCCGCCGCGCTCAGGTGGCGGCGATGCAGCCGGTGTTGTTGCGCGAGGGCGCCCCGAGGGCGAGGAAGCGGTCCTCCGGCACCCCGAGGGTCTGGTTGATCGCCGGCGCCCGGGCGAAGGCCACCGTCACCGGCTTGCCCTCCCGCTCCTCGATCTTGGTCAGGAAGATGTCCGACACGGCCTGCCGGTTGTGGTCGAGGAAGACCTCGGCCCCCATCGGGTTCTTGAACCGGCGCTTGGCCAGCGCCGCCTGGAACGCCTGCTGGTCGCCCGAGAGGTCGCCGCGCACCTCCTCCAGGGCGCCGAGGATGCCCTGGAGGTTGGTGGTGTAGTTCACCCCGTGGATCGACGGCGACTGGAAGCCGCCCTCGTTCGCCCAGCGCTTGCGGTAGCGGGCGACGAAGTCGTTCCAGATTGGGTCGTCGTTGATGTCGGCGATCGGGCCGCCGCTGACCATGCCGACCATCAGCTTCCGGTGCGGGCCGCGGGCCGACATCATGGTCTGGTCGGCCATGATCGAGCCGCCGATGATCGGCAGGCTGCCGCCCGCCTGCGCGTACTGCGTCATGAAGGCGAGGCCGTCGGTGCCGCCGTGGACCACCACCAGCGCGCCCGCGCTCTTGGGGATCTGGGCGATCTGCGAGGCGAAGTCGGTGGTGCCGAGCGGCGACCACAGATAGGTCGCCCGGCCGCCGGCGCGGCAATATTCGAGGCTGAAGCCGAATACCTGGGCGTAGGGGAAAGCGTAGTCGCCCGCGACCACGCAGACCTCCCCGATGCCCATCGTCTTGCGGACGTGGTTGCCGACGCCGGCCATCCACTGGGTGCCGTCGGTGGAGAACCGGAAGAAGTTCTTGGACGGGTTGCGCAGTGTGGTGTCGGCCGCGGCCGAGGAGCCGTTGACGATGGTCTTGCCGGTGAGCGTCGCGGAATAATCCTTGAGCGCGATGCCCTCGGCGCCCGAGAGCGGCCCGAGCACGATGTCGACGCCGTCCTGCTCGACGAGCTTGCGGGCGCGGGCCAGCGCCACGTCGGCGCGGGCGTTCGAACTCTCGCGGATGAACTCGATGCGCCGGCCGCCGGCCATGTTGTTGATCCGCTCCAGCTCCATCTGGACGCAGCGGAACGCGTCCTGGCCGCCGGTGGCGAAGGGTCCCTCCAGGGTGGTGAGCCCGCCGAGCTTGATCGGCGCGTTCTGGGCGATGGCCGGGGCCGGGAAGGCCCCGGCGAGCGTGGCGGTGCTCAATCCCGCGAGCGCCTGTCGGCGGGTCAGCGTCGTCATTGTGCGTCCTCCGTCGGCCCCGTTCTCTGGCGACCGGCGCGCGGGACCGTCCGCGCCGGGCTCAGGTCGATGTCCTGCCACGCCTCAACCCGTCTCGGCCGCCCGGGCGGCCTGCGCCCGGCGCGGGAGCCGGAGCAGGCTCGGGATGCGGCGGGCGAGGCCCACGATCCCGTCCGGCGAGACCAGCACGATGCCGAGGAAGACGAGGCCGATCAGAGTGTTGAAGCGGTCGCGGTCGTACAGAGAGGCCGCGAAGGTGTCGAAGACCGCGAAGATCAGCGATCCGACGAAGGCGCCGACCGGGTGGCCGAGCCCGCCGATGACGCTGATGATCAGGATGTTGACGCTGGCGCCGAGCCCGATCGAACCGGGCGAGATGCCGATGTTGTAGATCGTCGTCAGCACGCCGCCGCAGCCGGCGATGAAGCCCGCGACCCCGAAGGCGGCGATGCGGTGGAGCGCCACGTCGTAGCCCAGGGCCGCGGCGCGGCGGGGATTGTCGCGGATCGCCTGGAGTACGAGCCCGAACGGGGTGCGCACGAGGTAGAGCACGCCGGCGTAGAGGGCGGCGGCCGCGGCGAGCGACGCGTAGTAGAACAGGTGCGGCTGGCGGAACGGCACCCCGAACAGGGTCGGCCCGACGACGTTGCGGATGCCTTCGTAGCCGTTGAACCAGTCGATGTTCGATTCGGCGAAGCGCGAGACCGCCATCGCCAGCGCCAGGGTGATCATCAGGAGGTAGATGTCGCGGGTGCGCACCGCGATCGCCCCGATGAGCAGGCCTGCCAAGGTGGCGGCGAGGATGCCCGCCGGGACCGCGAGGGCGTAGGGCAGCCCCCCGACGATGCCCGGCACCGCCCCCTCGACCAGGATCGCGACCCCGTAGCCGGCGATGCCGGCAACCGTCATCTGCGCGAGGGAGACGAAGCCGCCGTAGGTGGCCAGGAAGGTGAGCGACAGCGCCACGATGCCGTAGACCAGGGCGCGGCCGAGGATGTTGACGGTCCAGAACTGCGCCTGGGCCTGTGGCATCGCGAGCCCGAGCAGGAACGGAGCGGCCAGGAGAACGGCGAACGCCAGGAGCGAGAGCCGGGCGCTCATGCGGACCGCCCCATCAGCCCCTGCGGGCGCACCGCGAGCACCGCGACCATCAGCCCGAAGGTCAAGATGACGGCGTAGGTGGGAAACAGCGCCTGCCCGATCTGCTCGGCGAGGCCGACCAGCACCGATCCGACCGCGGTGCCGGGCACCGAGCCCATGCCGCCGACGATTACCACCACGAGGGAGGTGAGGAGGAAGCGCCCGTCCATTCCCTGCGCCAGCGGCTGGGCGGTGGCGCCGATCACCCCGCCGAGGCCGGCGAGCGCGGCGCCGAGGGCGAACACCGCGAGCGCCACGCGCGGCACGTTCACCCCGCAGGCCGAGAGCATCGTCTGGTCGTCGACGCCGGCCCGCACCATCAGGCCGAGCTTCGTCCGGGCGAGCAGCAGCCACAGACCGAGACCCACCGCGACCGCAACAGCGATCTGGACCAGCCGGAAGGTCGGGTAGCGGCCGACGAGGGGAAGCTCGGTCGTGCCGAACAGCGCGTCCGGGGCGAGGAATTGCCGGGGCGTCCCGCCGAAATGGGCGAGCAACTGATCGGCCACGACGATCGAGACGCCGATGGTGACCAGCGCCTGCCGCAGTTCCTGGCCCTGCATCCAGCCGAGCAGCAGCTTCTGCATGGCGACGCCCGCGAGCGCCGCGGCCGCCATGCCGACCGGCACGGCGAGATACCACGCGTACCACGCCTCCCGGTCGTAGAGCGGTTCGAACACGGCGTAGGCGATGTAGGCGCCGACGAGGTAGAGCGAGCCGTGGGCCATGTTCACGGTGCGCATCAGGCCGAAGATCAGCGAGAAGCCCGACGCCACCACGAAGTAGAGCGCGGCCAGCGTCAGCCCGTTCAGCACCACGGTGGCGGCTAGCGCCATCGGTTTCCTCCCTGATCCGCGGGTCGCCGCGGGCGCCCGGGTCCGCGGTCCGCCGGCCGGTTCTCGGCCGTCCGGACTTGGCCGTCTCGGCTCTCGATCGAGCCCTTGGTGTGGCCGTTGAGTGAACTGTCCCCTGCGGCAGCGATCGGGTCCAGTGCGCGGGACCGGCCGGGTGGGTAAGATTGGGCAAGTGCCGACCGGAAGGCATCGGCGCGCCTCGCAGGTGTCGAGAGGGCAAGCATGGGGATGGGGACCGGGCTGACCCTGCGGACGACGCTCGACGGCCTCGCTGGGCCCGAGCGGGCGGGTACGCTGTTCCTGCCGGCCCTCGCGGGGACGCCCGACGCGATCCTCGATCTGCTGGCGCTGCTGCCGGTGTGCGACGTCAACGGTGCCCTGACGGCCTGCCTCGCGGGCAAAGGGATCGGAAGCGGACCCGCGCCGGTCGCCGCGGTGTTCTGCACCGACCCGTTCCTGCGGGTCTCCGACATGGCGGAGACGTTGCGGGCCGCCGGTCTGCGCCGGGTCGCGAACTATCCGAGCGTCCAGGCCATCGACGGGGAGCCGGGACGGACCATCGCGGCGGTCGGCTACGGTCCCGACGAGGAGATCGCCACCCTCGTCCGCCTGCGCGAAGCGGGGCTCGAGCCCCTCGGCTGCGCCGCCTCGGCCGCCTTCGCGGCGCGGCTCGACGCGGCGGGAATCGCGCCCATCCTCGCCGTCCCGGCCCTCGGCTCGGGGGTCACGACCTTCGCGCCCCTCCCTCGGTGAGGCCGTAGAGCCGCATCTTGTTGTAGAGGGTCTTGCGCGAGAGGCCGAGGAAGGCGGCGGTCTCGGCGCGGCGGAAGCGGTTGCGGCGCAGGGCGTCCACGATCCAGGCCCGCTCGTCGGCCAAAGGTTCCGGGCGGGCCTCGCCCTGCGCCTGGCAGAGCCGGGCGATGCAGGCGCTGTGGATCGTTCCGTCCGGGCTCTCGCTGGCGGCACGGGCGAGGAGCGAGCGCAGTTCGCGCAGGTTGCCCGGCCAATCACGGGTCATGAGCAGGCGGTAGACGGCGGGCTCGATACCGGGAGATCCCTGCCCCGGCTCGCGTCGCACGAGGCCCCGCAGCATCGCCCGCGCCAGCAGCGGGATGTCCTCCGGGCGATCGCGCAGGGGCGGGACGTCGATCCGCCCGGCCTCGACGCGGGCCAGCAGCGCCGGGGTAAGGCCGTTGCAATTGGTGGCGGTGACCACGAGGCGGGCGCGCCGGCGGTCCCCGCGCCCGAACCGGCCGACGATCGCCTGCTCCAGGGTTCGCGCGAGACGATCCTGCAACGCGGCGGAGAGCTCCCCGATGTTTTCCACCACCACGGTCGCATCCTCCGCATCGAGCGCGCCCGGGCGTCGCACCGCATCGCCGAAGAGCGCTTCGGCGATGCCGGGATCGGCCGCATCCAGAACAAAGAAGGAGCCCGCCCGCCGGCTCGCGACGTGGACGGCGCGGGCGACCGTTGTCCGGCCGGAGCCGGGCTCTCCCAGCACCAGCATCGCGAGGTCGGTCGCGACGAGGCGGGCGATCCGCTCGACCATACGGGTGACCGCCTCGGATTGCCCGACCAGTCCGGCGAGCGCCGTGATCCGGGCGTGCTCGCGCTGGGCCTCGTCCCGGACCGGGCGCAGCAGGCTCGCCGTCTTGAACGAGGATGTCGTCTGCATCACCGACATTTCGAGCGGAAGCCGGTCGAGGGTCGAGCCGCCGACGTAGCCATCCGCCTTCGCCTCGTCGCAGACACGGATCATGCCGGCGGAATCGACGATCGGCCCGCCCTCCACGACGCAGATCGTGTCCGGCCGGGCCTGACGGACCCACTGGAACACCCGGCGCGCCCGGTCGGCCGCCTCGTCGAGCGGGACCCCGTCGATGCCGAGCGAACCGCCCGCATTCCAGCCGAAGTTGAGGCACAGGATGTCGACCTCGGCCGAAAGCAGCCCCTCGATCTCCTCGCGGGTCTTGGCGTAACCGAAGGTCGCGAGCCCGGCGGCCCGCGCGGCGCGCAGCAGCGCGATCTCCCTTGCGAATCCCAGTCCAGCCTCTTCGAGCGCCTTGCGGAAGCGGCCCTCGAAATGGATCGCCGTGGGAAAGTTGGCGACGCCGGCATAGCCGGCCCGGGCTAGGCGCGCGGCGAGCGCCTCGACATCGAGGCGCGGATCGAACGCGGCGGCTCCGAAGAAGACCGGCACCGACACCCGATCCAGGATCTCGCTGCGGGCGAAGGCGTCCGTGAAGCCGTTGGCCTCGCGGATCGGGAACAGCGCCGCGACGGACGGCGCGCCCATGACCCGCAGGCGTCCGGCATTGAGGGCGAGCAGGAAGTCGGCTCCGCCCTGGGCCGCCGCCCGCGCGGTCATCCCCAACCCGATGGCCGCCCCGACCAGAAGGTCGGTCACGGGTCGGCCATGGAAGAGAGTCGATGAGATCGCCTCGGCCAATCGCCCCGTCCTCACAGCGCGGTGCCCCGGCGCGCGGAGCGTTCGTGCAGAGTGCAACGCCTGCCGATCGGCACCAAGTCCGCGCGGAAAGGCGGCATGGCCTGTGGATCGGCGTCGAACCATGCCTCCCTCGAGAATCAACTCAAGTCGCTGAGACGTTGGCTGAAATGCCCGGAGAGGCGGGGGCATGATCGGCGCCGATCGTGCCCCCGCCGGGAATTGAAATTTCCTCGTCTTGCGAGCTGTTCAGCAGCATTTGTCACGGGGTCATAGTTCGCGCCGATCCACAACGCGCCGTATCGCGCGGTGGCTGACGTGCGATACGGCCAAGCTCTCTGTCGATGACCTCCGCTTCGTCGAAGTGCTCTGCGGTCTCGCACCCAGATTGCAGGCCGCGGCCGAGCAGGTGCGTGGCTTCGGCACGATCCTGCGCGCGGGTGATCCCGCCGCTTTGAAGCTGTGGCTGGACGCGGCCGCCGCGAGCGGACTCGGCGGCTTGGTCGCCGGGCTGCGACAGGACGAAGCCGCCGTGCAGACGGCCATCGCGGAGCCTTGGATCAACGGGCCGGTCGAGGGACAGGTCAACCGCCTCAAGCTGATCAAGCGCTCCATGTACGGCCGCGCCAACTTCGATCTGCTTCGGCAGTGCGTCCTGCATGCCGCCTGAGGCGCCTGCTCTCCTCCAGCCAAAACACCAACCCAGCCCCTCAGCACCGAACCTGCGGAAGAACCAGTTTGCCGTGTCGCCTGACAGGCCGGACCGGCCGACCTCGATAAGCCCATCATCGATCCCGGACCGCAGCGCGCGGCACCGCCGCCAAGTCGCTCGTGGTCACGAGGGGGTGCAATTATGAGGAGGTCAAAATTCTTTTCAGAACGGGCTGCTAGAAGTTCGCTCTCGTGACGCAGCCGAGGATGCGTGCCGTGCGTATTTCTGCATGTTTCACGGCGACGACGATGGCGTCCCTGTGTCCGCCGCGCAATTGCTTTCCGCGTGCTCACCGGCATTACGAATTGCGCGCCTATTCAGACTCCTTCTATGGTGGTCGCGTCGGCATCCACGGTGCGTGAGAATGATGCAGACCTTCTCGACCGACCACGTTCCACCGCGCGACCGGTTCGAGCTTTGGCGCGAGGAACGGGCCCGGCGTATGTTCGGTGTCGAGGCCGAGATCTTGCCCGAATGGCGACCCCACTTCACGGGCCGCATGACCGCCAGAGCGGTGGGGCCCGCGAAGCTGATCGACGTGGCGGTCACCTCCTACACGATGCGCCGAACCGAGCGGGCGATCGATCGCGCGCCGGACGACAGCTTCTACGTTCGCCATCTCGTCCGCGGTCGCGGCCTGACGATCGTCGGTGACCGGGCGGAACTCGTCGGCGACGGTGCGCTTTTCACGGGCATGAGCGATGTCCCCTACGGCAACGCCCCTGATCCGGATATGCCCGCGCCGGGGACGCTCTGCGTCTACCGGGCGGTCAAGATACCGCTCGCCGCCGTGCCCGAGCTCTCACTGGCTTCGATGAGACTCGCTTCGCATCAGCACTGGTCGGCTTCCGGGCTCAATGCCCTGCTGCGCAGCTATCTCGCCGCGTTCATCGAGCAGGCGCCCCGTCTCACGGGCGCGTCCGCCGATCTGGCGGTTCGGACACTGGCACAATTGGCCGTCGGGGCACGCGGTATGACCGACATCCGCGAGGATGCGGCCGCGACCGCGATCCGCGAGGCCTTGCTGGTACGGGCGCAGCGGCTGATCGAGCAGAACTTGCTCCGCCCGGATCTGGGTCCCGCTCAAGTAGCAGCGTGGCTTGGCGTTTCGGTGCGCACGCTACACCTCGCGTTCGAACCGAGTGGCGAGAGCTTCAGCCGATACATCCTGGCCCGGCGGCTGGAGCGCGCGGATCGACTGCTACAGAAGGACCCACAGATGTCGGTGACACAAGCCGCCTTCGCCGCCGGTTTCGAGAGCCTGTCCACCTTCTTCCGCTGCTACCGGTCCGCCTACGGCGCCACGCCCGGCGAGCGGAGAGCCAGAGCGTGAACGGGCGCGACTTCGGGACACCGTCAACTCGCATAGGCGTGCGCAACTGCGACCGGGGTCGTTCATCCTGGCGAAGACCGTCTGAACATCGCGCGTCCACGGACGAGAAGATGTCGGCGGAGGGCTGCATCCGACTCTCATTCCGCGCACCGTCTATCTCATTCCATGCAGAGATGCATGCTTTTTGAGCCGATCCGATCGAATGCTAGGCTGAAACGCAGGAACTAGCACTTTCTCTTCAAGCAACGATCAGAAAATTTCCGATATTTAACGAATTATTATATAAATGATCGTAATTTTCGAGGGCAGGGACTACGGATGCGTGTGAAACGTGGTCCCGTCCCAGCTTTGATCGCGTTGACATCTGCTCACGACCGTTCGCTCGCCGCCAATGGCGCACGAGATCGGTGCTTGAGGCTGATCTACAGACGAGCAAATTATGCGCCTGCATATTTCCCTTCGGGCCGCGCTCGCCGCGGCCTTCGCTCTGCTCGCCCTGATCTGTGCAACTCAGGGGGGTCTCTCGCTGCTCAAGCTCGGCGGTATCCGGCGTTCCATTACTGAGGTCGCCACCAACTGGCTGCCCTCCGTCGTCGCCGTGAACGAGATCCGCGCCGCCGCCTCCGAGGTGCGCATCAAGCAACTCCGCCTGCTCGCACTGTCCGATACCTCCGCTCGGCTGGTCGAGAACGAGGCACAACTCGCCGCCACCCACGACAGGCTCTCAGTCGCTCGTCGGGCCTACGAGCCGATGATCGTCACGTCGGAGGAGCGCGCGCTCTATGAAAGCTTCACCTCGGCTTGGACCCGGTTCGAACGTGCAGACGCCGAGGCGCGCCGCCTGATGAAGGCCGGGCAGCAGGCCGCCGCGCTCGCGCTGATGACCGGTCCCGATGCGGCGCGCCTCTACGACGAGGCCCGCGCCACTCTGCAACGCGGCGTAACGCTGAACGAGGGCGGCGCGCGCCGGGACGCGGACGCGGCCATGGCCGAGGTCAGTGCGGCGACGGGGGAAGCCTACGGCGCCGTGACGCTAGCCCTGCTCACGGCGCTCGCGGCCGCTGCCTTCGGCCTGCTGCGCGTGTCGCGGCCGATCACCCGGATGACGGAGGCCATGCAGGTCCTGGCCGGCGGCGACGCGGAAGCCGCGGTGCCCTATGGCGCACGCCACGACGAGATCGGTGCGATGGCCGCAGCCGTGCAGGTGTTCAAGGACAACCTGCTGCGGACGCGAGCGCTGGAGGGAGAGACCGCCCAGGCCAGGCTCGCTGCGGAGGAACAGCGTAAGGCCGGCATGCGTGCCATGGCCGACGGCTTCGAGCAAGCGGTGGGCGGGATCATCGGCAGCGTGTCGTCGGCCGCCACAGAGTTGCAGGCGACCGCGGGCGCAATGAGCGGCACGGCGGCCGAGACGGCAGCGCAGTCGAGCGCGGTGGCGGCGGCGGCTGAGGAGGCAGCGAGCAATGTCGGCACGGTGGCGGCGGCAGCCGAGCAGCTTGGTGCCTCGGTGCAGGAGATCGGTCGGCAGGTAGCGGGATCGGCCGATCTCGCCCGGGTGGCGGTGGCGGAAGCCGACCAAACCGGCGGCTTGGTGCAGGAGCTCAGCGGTGCGGTGGCACGGATCGGGGACATGGTCGGGATGATCTCAGGCATCGCGAGCCAGACCAACCTGCTGGCGCTGAACGCGACGATCGAGGCAGCGCGGGCGGGCCAAGCCGGCCGCGGGTTCGCGGTGGTCGCCGCGGAGGTGAAGGCGCTGGCCGAGCAGACGGCCAAGGCCACGAACGACATCACTGGCCAGATTGCGCGGATCCAAGCTTCGACGGGCCAAGCGGCAGCCTCTATCGGGGGCATCACCGAGCGGATCCGTGAGATCAGCGGCGTGGCGACGTCGATCGCGGCGGCGGTCGAGGAGCAGGGGGCGGCGACACAGGAGATCGTGCGCAACGTGGCGCAGGCAGCGGCGGGCACGGGCGAGGTGACGGGCAACATCGCCGGTGTGGCGGGGGCGGCGGAGGAGACGGGTGCTGCGGCGACCCAGGTGCTGGGCGCGGCGTCCGAGCTATCGCGGCAATCCGAGCACCTGACAGCGGAGGTCGCCCGCTTCCTCGCCACCGTGCGCGCCGCGTGAAGTGGCGATGCCCGAGATCCGCTCAATACCATGCCGGATCGACGCCGACGGCGCCGCCCGGCTCGCCGCCGAGCTCGCCCAGGCCTTCGCTGCGGGTGTGAAGCTCGGTCCACGCGGATCGCAGATCCGCGGTCTCGCCACCTCCCTGGATCATCTGACCCACGAGTTGCGCCGCGAGATTGCGGTTCTCGCCGCGGCCGGTGCTGAGGATCTTGATCGGAGCTGCCTTCGGGAGCGGCTGGAGGACGTCGCTCACGAAGTCTCCCGCCTCGTCGCCGCCGCGCGGACTTTCCCCACCTGACCCCCCGGCTTCGCGCGGCACCGGTTGGACTGTCCGCGAAGCCTTCAAGCCCTGGAGGGCAACGTCGTGGACGTTTTGCTGGTCGATGACAGTTCGACCATGCGGCTTCGGCTGCAACGGATGCTGGAACAGAGACGCGGCGTCATCGTCACGCCTCATCACGACCCGCTCTCAGCCCTGATCGAGGGGCGTACCCGCGCCTTCGATCTGGTGCTCGTCGACCAGCATATGCCCGGGATGGACGGCATCACCTTCATCCGCGAACTGCGCGCCGTGCCACACTACGCGCAGGTGCCGGTCGCGATGATCACCGGCGACGCTGGCGACGCCGTCCGGCTCAGCGCGCTGGAAGCGGGCGCCACGGACTTCATCGACAAGCGCGCCAAGGGGGTGGAACTGAGCGTGCGGCTGCGCAACCTCGTGCGCCTGGCCAGCGCTGTGCGACGCCTGGACGATCAGGCGTCGAGCATGGCCGGCGAGATCGAGCGCGCGATGCGTCACCTGCGCGAGCGCGAGGCCGAGGTGATCTTCCGACTCGCGTTGGCGGTCGAGTACCGCGACAACGATACCGGCGAGCACACGTGGCGGGTGGCGCGCTACAGCCAGCTCATAGCAGAGGCGCTGGGCCTGGAGCCGGCGTTGTGCCGCAGCCTGTACCTCGCCGCACCGCTGCACGACGTGGGCAAGGTCGCGGTGCCCGACGGTATCCTCTTGAAGAAGGGGCGCCTCGACGAGGCGGAGTTCGCGGTCGTCCGCATGCACCCGGTGATCGGCAAGCGGATCCTGGGCGACAGCGCCTCCGAGCTGATCCGCCTGGCCGCCGAGATCGCCGAGGGTCATCACGAGCGCTGGGACGGTGGCGGTTACCCGCACGGACTCGCGGGGGAGGCCATACCGCTCTCGGCTCGGATCGTCGCGGTGGCGGACGTGTTCGACGCGCTGACGACCACGCGCCCGTACAAGGCCGCGATGGACCTCTCGGAAGCGCGCGCCTGCGTCGAGGCGGAGCGCGGCGGGCACTTCGATCCGGCCTGCGTCGACGCCTTCGTCATGGCGTGGGACGCGATCCGGATGGTGCGTGGGTCGGCCGGGTCCGGGTTGGCAGCCATTGCGCGCGAGATCGAGCCGTGGGCGCGGGTGCCAGAACTGAGGCGGGAGGTCATCGAAGAGCCCGCCTGATCCGGCGAGATGGGGTGAGCTGGGGCGACATGATGGGACCAAGCACGGGTTCTCCGTCACTTCGTGTGGCGGAGCGGGACCCGCCGCGGCCGCAGCGGATTCGGACGAGGGTGATGCTCGCCCGAGGCCGCCCCATGCCCAAGCGCCTGCTCCCGTTCATCCCCCCGTCGCTGCGCGTTGTCGCCGTCACGACCGAGCCCCAGCACGTGACGGTGCTGGCCGTGCCGCGGTCGACAGCACCGTGCTGTCCGGCCTGCCGTATTCGATCGGACCGCGTCCACGGCTCCTACGAGCGTCACCTCGCCGACCTGCCCTGGCAGGGCTGCTCCGTCGGCCTGCGCGTGCGCCTGCGCCGCCTGCGATGCCGCAATCCCGCCTGCCCCCGCCGTACCTTCAGCGAGACCCCGCCGGACGTCGCCGCGCCGCACGCCCGGCGCTCGCGGCGCCCCCATGACCTGCAGCGCCATCTCGGCCTCGCCCTCGGCGGAGCCCCGGCCGCGCGGCTCGCCCACCGCTTGGCCATCCCGGCCAGCTCATCCACCCTGTTGCGCATCGTCCGGGCCGGACCGACACCGGTTGCGCTGCCGCCGCGCGTGATCGCCATCGACGAGTGGGCGTGGCGACGCGGGCGCCGCTACGGCACGGTGATCGTCGACTTGGAACGAAGAGCCATCGCGGACCTCCTGCCCGATCGCGACGCCGAGGCGGTCGCCGACTGGCTGCGGCGCCATCCTGGGGTCGAGATCGTCGCCCGCGATCGGGCCGAGGTCTATGCCGAGGGCGTCCGGCACGGCGCGCCCGAGGCGGTGCATGTCCTCGATCGATGGCACCTTCTGCGGAACCTCGGCGAGGCCCTGCAGGAGGCGATCACCGGCCAACACGCCGTGATCCGGTCGGTGGCTCGCACGCTCGGCGACGAACGGGCCGCGATGCTTCGGGACGAGAAGAGCCAGGCTCGCCCGGTCACGGTTGCCGACCGGCGCAAACTGGAACGGCATGCCCCCCGTCGCGCGCGTCACGCCGAGCTTCTGCGTCTGCATGCGGCCGGCGCCTCCGTGGCCGGCCTCGCGCGTCACCTCGATCTCGATCGCAAGACCGTGCGGCGCTGGCTGCGCCGGGATGAGCCGCCGACCTGGGCAAAGCCGCCGCGCCCGAGCGTCATCGATCCCTACCGCGCCTATCTCGACCGGCGCTGGTCCGAGGGCTGCCGCAACGGGGCCGCGTTGGCTCGCGAACTCGACCAGCTTGGCGCCCGGATCAAGCCGCGCGTCGTTCGCGCGTGGGCGACAGCGCGTCGTCGAGTCGGAGCCGATCGGCTCGATCACGGGATCGCCGGTGCGCCGCCTGCGTGGAAACCGCCCGGGACGCGCCGGATCGCTCAGCTCCTGCAGGGCGGGACCGGCGCGAGCGACGGCGAGGATGGCGTGTTCATCGAACACCTTCGGCGTCAGGCACCGAGCTTGGCTGATGCGGCAGAACTCGCGGTCCGGTTCGCAGCCATGCTGCGCGGGCAGTCCGCGGAGGCTGTCGACGATTGGCTGAGGGCGGCGCGATCAAGCGCGCTGAAGCGGTTCGCCTCCGGCCTCCGGCGCGACGCCGCCGCGCTCGCCAACGCCATCGCGCTGCCGTGGTCGACGGGTCCGGCGGAGGGCCAGATCAGCCGCCTGAAGACGATCAAACGTCAGATGTATGGTCGGGCCGGCTTCGAGCTGCTGCGCCAGCGCGTCCTCAACGCCGCCTGACCCGCCACACAAAACGACGGAGAACCGTCAGACACTCGCGCGTGAACTCGTCCACGACGTTGAGCATCCGGAACTTGCGTCCATCGTGGGTGCGCGCCTCGACGAAGTCGTACGACCAGACGTGGTCGCGGTGCTCTGGCCGCAGCCTGATG
>NZ_JAUYZI010000060.1 GCF_030700245.1 Methylobacterium amylolyticum | reverse complement strand
GCCGCGCAGGGCCTTCAGGCGCTTCTGGCTGGCCGGCAGGTGGTTGCCGTCGAGGATCCGGATCGCGTAGCCCGGCAGCCGCACCGGGCTCGGACCCAGCGCCGGCAGCACCGGGCCGAGCCGCTCGGCGCTCGCGCGCACCAGCGCCCCCAGCAGGTCCGGATCGGTGCGCTTGAGCTTGTCGTACAGCGCCGTCAGCGACACCGGCAGAGGCTCCGCCTGCCGGGCTGCCGCGTGCAGCGAAGGCTGCAACCCCACCGCCACACGCATCATCAGCTCGACCACCGTCGAGAACAGCAAGGTGCGCTCGTACTGGCGGCCGCGATGCTGCGCGAACACCGCGTCGAGCCAGGGCGCCGGAAACGCCTGTTCCAGCAGCGTGCGCGCCATCACGCTGGCCGGCGCCTGCTGCTCGAACCGCTCCAGAACAGCGCCCCAGAGTGGCCCCAATCCGTCCGATGTGCCCGTCATCGCAAGGACTTGGGGCCAGCGCAAACACCTTGAAAGGGCTGGGGCCTGCCCTCACTCCTGAACTGCCGCCCCCAGAACTCGGATGGAGCGACGCCCTGAAGCCACTGGCCCGAGAGGAACTGCTGGGCGCTGGCCGAGAGGATGATGTTGCGGACGGGGTCGCGCAGCGCGAAGTAGCCGTCCCGGGTATAGCCGAGCGGGATGGGTCCCTCGTCGCCGGGATCGTATCTCCGACGGCCGGAGCCGATCTGGACGGGTGACTTGACCCTGCCGTGGTACGGGCACGCGAGGCACCCCCCGTGGCCGAGGTCGGCCTCGATCGAGTGGCAGGTGCGCGGCGCGTCGTTACGGCGGGCGATCTCGAACTTTTTCTGCGCCTCGCCCCGGTCGTATCCGGGGTGGGCGGCGCTGTAGGCGTGGAAGACCTCCTCGCCGTCGCGGCAACACGCCGTGATGCTGGCCGCGGCGAACCACTCGGGCTCGGACGCGGTGGCCGCCCCATCGCCGGTCATGGTCTCGTACCAGGCGCACCCGCGCCGGATCACCCCGTGATCGGCCCGCCCAAAGCCGTCGCTGGGCCGCTTTTTGGCGGCCGGATGCGGCGCGGGGGCCGCCGTCGCGATGAACTGCTCGACCTGGGCGCGGCGGTAACGCTGAGCCGGGTCGAACGCGAGAAGCACGACCGGTTTCGTCTCGCCCCCCTTGCGGTTGAATGTCCCCGGGAGTCGGAACGCCCGGGTGATGTCGCCGACAGCGTCGATCTCGGCACCGTGCTCGCGGAAGACCGCCTGCATGCGGCGACTGAACTCGGCCGTGGTCCGCTTGGCCGCGTCCAACTCGTCCTGATTCTCGATCACCATGGGCTGGTCGAGGAACCAGTGCCAGTGCTCGCCATTGCCGGTCGCGACGACCGCCGACGGGGGCAGCGGCAGGGCCTGGCGGATCGCGGCTGCGGCCGCCGCATCCGCGATGTACCGCTTCTTCGTGTCCTTCATCGAGGCGAAGTCGACGTCAACGATGAGCCCGGACACCTGCCGGACCGTTGCGATGCCGCCCCGAGACCGGGACGGGAGCCGCTTCTGCTGAGTGCCGATCACGCCGTAGAGGTCGTTCTCGCGCTTGAGATGCTCGACCTCCGCGCCGAGCGCGTTCCACTGGGCGGAGGCGAAGAACACGGTCCGCTTCGCGGGCAGGATGAAGAGCGCCTGGACGCCGGTGAACTCGTCGCCATGGACGGCCCGAAGGAACTCGACCGGGCCGACGTTGAACAGGGCCGTGGGCTTGCGCGGGGCGACAGCCTGCGCGATCTTATGCTTACCAGACATGGCAGTACCTTCCAGCGGCCTGAGGCCGCGAGCTGAATGGGAGCGGTTGGGCGGGGAGCCGCAGCGCGGACGCGTTGACGCGCGACGCGGGGCGGTCGCGTGGTGGGAGTTTCAGCCCGAGGCGTTCGCGGCCGTCATCGCCGCGCGGATGTCGGCGACGAGCACGTAGCGTCGTCGGTCTAGCATTCCGTAGCTCGGGATCGTTCCGTGCTTGACTGCGCGCCTGATCTTGTATTCGGGAACCCCGGTAGCGCGCGCCGCCTGCGGCACGGTACAGAACCGCGGATCTTCAGCTACGGCGGTCTGACTTCTCTTCACGTTGGTCTTCATCGGATGCCTCCGTTCCGGCATCCCTAACCCTTTCAGGTCGAGGCAAGGACTGGAATTGACGTAATTCGAGCCCGTTCCAAGTCGTATCAGTTCACGCTAGCTGCCGCCGCCGACCGAGCGCGGGGTCGAGGCGCGACCGGTCAATCTCGATTTCCCGCTGCTCCAGTTCGTCGAGTTCCCGGCGGGCGCGGGCCAGGGCCGGCCCGCGCTCCGGCTGGTCCTCGGCACCCACCGCACTGAGCAGGTCGTCCTTCCGCCTGTTGAACTTGCGCCTCAGCCGTACCAGCAGCGCGTCATCGCTATAGCGCTCGGGGCCGGATTTCGGCGCGTGCGCGGCGACGACCGCGGTGATGATCGGATCCAACTCGGGGTACTTCGACGCATCGCTAAAGAACGCCTCGTGGTACGCCATGGCGATCCTGCAGACCAAATAATCATCGATGTGTTGCTTCGGACCGCGCTTGTGGGCGTCCCAATCCATCCGCAACTTCGGCACTATTCCGCTCACCGCCACGTGCTTGCTTCGCGCCGCCCCATGAACCCTGGCGATCGCGACGGCTCGGTCAAGCGGTGTGGCCTCCAGGTTGAAGGTGCTCAGAGGAACGTCATAAAGCTCGCCATCTCTCCCGATCCAGGCGCAATCGCGGGTTGAGATTGTCTCAGTACCTTTGCCGGCGTCGGCCCGCATGTAGCCAGGGATCTCCTTCGGCAACCCATCAACGTCGATCATCGGCTTGCGCGACTTCTTAACTTGGCTCATGGCAGACACCGCACTTGACACGACGCCGAATAGGCTGAGTTTCTCGTTCATTCGCGTCGTGGGCTGAACACTATCAGATATGCTGCCCAGATGGGCTTCAAGCCGCGTGAATAGTTAAGGCGGGGCCCTGGGTATGTCGCGTACAGCGCCGTGGATGCCATATTAGCGGGTTCATTCCCCCCAACGTATGGGGTCTGCGCGATTCCGTCCGTCGCTCGTGCAGAATATCGAGGGCTGCACGGAAGGCATATTTGCGCGCTCAAGCGCACGCCGATCAGACCCACCTCCCCCGACAATGCTGCTGTTCTGTCATGACCCGTACACGCCACCGCACACGTTCGTCTCACCGAGACGCTCGCAGTACATGTCCTTCGCCTCTACCCTCTGGGTCGTGGGATTCGAGAATTTATAGCGCTGCCAGAACGATGCATGATGCAGCGCCAGATCGCTGCGTTCCTTGATGAACAGCTTTCCGTCCGGATCCTTCGCATCGATCAGGTTTTGGCCGACGAAGTCGGCCCGTTGCCCGTGGGCTAGGACCTTTCCGTCGAGGCCGAGCACGGTGATATATAGATCGCGGTCGTGGAACTGGCCGCCCTTGCGGCTGAACTCGGCGTAGGCCTTGGCCTCACCCTGCTCTTGGATGAAGACGACCGCCCTCTTCACCATCGCGACGGCCTCGTCCCTGGGCGCAAAATCTGCGGCGATGGTGGACGTGGCTGCGAGGACCGTGGCCCACACACCGACTGAAAGGAGCGTCGTTATCTTCCAGATCATCGTGAAGCCCCATTTGAAGGCTGGCATTTAAATTTCGGCACCAGCCCGTGTCGTTCTCGAAACTATGATTATCCTATTCAGCACCAGAACGTAGCGTTCATGCTTCGATCTGGATTAGCCGAAAACAATCCGTTCGAGTCTGAGTAGCAAAAGAATTAGAAAAAGCCATTTATCTCAAACAGCCCGCAACATTCTTGAGGATGGGCTCGGGGTCCTTGATGCCGAGATCAAGAATGTCTCCCGGAAAAACTTCTTTTCCCAACTCGAGCCAATCATTCCCGTTCTTAACGGCTTTGGCGATGGGCGCCTCCCCGCGAACCAGCTTGTCCGGATCAGCGAGTCCGATCGCGGCGGCCCGAATGATCGCGAAGTGCAGGTGGGCGCCGAGACCCTTCTCCACGAGGCACGATGCGTTGCCCGTGAAGCCCACGGTGCCGACGACGTCTCCCGGCTTCACGCAGGCGCCCTCCGTGACCTTCACCTGATCGAGATGACCATAGATGGAATAGTCCCCGTCCTCGTGGTCGATGATGACGGCGGAGCCCATGCCGGTCGGTTGCCAATTGGCTCGGGCGATCGCGACTTTGCCCGGTTTCGTCGCGAGGACGGCGGTCTTCTCCGGGGCGTTCATGTCCAGAGCGTTATGAAAGTGGTTGCCGGCCCGCCCGGCTTGGAACGAACCCCCGCCTTTGGGCGCACAGGCGTCGGGGGGCCTGACTGTCGCCCCGCCGTTGACTGGGCAGGCGAAGCGGTTCTTGTACCGGCCGATCTCCTCCACGCCTGTGCAGCTACGAGCGAGAGCCACTCCGGCGGAAAGCAGGAACGACGCAGCGGTCATGAGGGCGAAGCGGCGTTTCAGCATGGGTGTGTGTCCTCCAAATCCAACGTCCGGTATGCGGTGCGTCCGGTCGGCGACGATGGTTCGCGCACCGGCACCCGTCTCATCGCGGCGGGATGCACGGGGATGGGACCGGAGTAGGGGCGGGCCGCGCCATGCAGGCCGCGAGCGCGGCGCCGGTCGGCAACGTTCCCGCGACGTAGACCTCCACGCGCCGGGAATACGGGCCGTTCCCGGACTGGTTCGGCCCGTTCTCCTCGCCCAACCCCTTCCGATCCTCCAATCTGTCACATGAGACCCCGTAGCGGCCGATCGCGTTCGCGACGTTCGTCGCCCTCAATTCCGACAGGCGTAAATTGTCGTCCGGTGCGCCGGTACGGTCGGCGTAGCCTCTGATCCGCACGGCCGCTCCGGGCGCCATGTAGCAGGCCGCCTCCCGCAGATCGGGATCAAAACGGGCCGGCACCGCGCCGCCGCCGCCCGTGAAGAAGACGAGGAACAGGCGGTGCTTCGGCGGCTCCGGACCGCTCTGCGTGCAGGCTGGACCGCCGAGTAGGCCTGTGAGGACGAGGGTGGCGGCCATCGGAACGAGCCCCCTCACGGCTTGGTCATCCATTGTTCGACCGTCCCGATCTGCGGGACGATCAGGGCGGACCCGCCGTCGATGAGGATCGGCGCGCCCGCCCCGGCGGAGGCGAGATCCAGACCGCCGACGCCGTCGAGGGACAGGCTCGTCCAGCCTTTCCAGCCGAGGTCGTCCCCTAGCTTCGCCACGACGATCCGGCGCAGCTGCGCATCGGCCAAGAAGCGCTCAAGGCGCCCCTCCGGATTCAGCCAAGGACCGATCTGTAGCGGCCGATGGAGCGCCAGGATAGCCGCGTCGGACTGGAGGGTGCAGTCGGCGCAATCCGCGGCCGCCAACCGGCCGCCCTTCACGATCAGAACTTTGAGGCGCGCGGCCTGACCACCGGTGCCCTGTGCCACGAGCACGATGCGGTCGCGCGTGACGAGCCGCTTCGACCGGTCCGGATCGAGGAAGCCTTCTTCGAGATCGACCTTGCCCCGTTCCGAGCCGGATTTGTCGAACGCCGTCAAGGTCGTCGCGCCGGAACGATGCGTCACCAGGAGCGGGCCGGCCTCGTCCTCAAGCACGGCCGCCGGCTCCGCCCCGAGCGGAATCTTGAAGGCGTGGATCGTCGGATCCTTCGAGAGCGGGAACGGGACGGCGGCGACGCGGTCGACCCCGTCCTCGGTCTTCCCCGTGAAAATCAGGTGCGTCGCCCGCTGGACGGACTCGTTCGTCACGCTCGGCGCTGGCTCTTTGATGGCCAGCCCGGGATCGGTCGTCGTGTCGCGCAACAAGGCCGTGACGCGCGCGTCCGCCCCCCCGTTCAGCGCCGCGACGAGCGCCGCCGCGTCGCAGGTCCCCGACCTGACCCCGGCCGTCAAGTTGCAGGTGACGGGGATGTCGACCTTCGGCTGCGGCTCGTCCCTGTGCTCAGCATCCGGTGGAAGCTTAGCCAGCGTCAGACCGACGACCTCGCCGTCGGACTTCAGGTCGACGACCTGAAGGAGCGCGTCGTCCGTGGCGCCGGTCGGGGCGGCGTAAACGCGGCGGCCGGCGCCCGCCTGCGTCATCGGCAGCGATGGGCCTTCGCACCGGTCCCGCGTTTCCCTACGGAGCCGGACCACCGCCGAATCGGATCGGCGGATGGCATACACGCGGGTCTCCTCCCCGATCTGGAAGTCACGCAGGCTGCCCGCGTTGCACCGCGCCGAGACGGCGAGGCGTCCGGACTGGCTGGCGCGCCCCGGGCGGGCCGCCGCGGCCGCTCCGGCGTCGGGTGCCGCCGCAAGCGGTCCGGCGGTCCGGTCGTTGGCCCGCAAGGCGATGGCACCGTAGATGCCGGCCGCCACCGCGCTGATCACCGGCCGATCCACGATCTGACCGTTCGCGGACGGAGCCGACGCGATCGAGAGGCCCGTGATGCGGAAGCGTTCCGCCGGGACGATGCTTCCGGGTACGTCTCCTGCGCACGACGGCGCGTCGCCCGGCGTCGCCCAGGCCGCGACGTCCGCCTGGTACAGGGGACTGCGGGTCGGGGACTGCTCGGAGGCGCCGAAGGTCCAACGCATGACGTGAAGCTTGTACGTGCTGGAGACCGGGCTCCCCCTCGAGTTGGGTTCCCAACTCGTGATCGCGACCGGCTCTCCGGGCTTCGTGACCCAGGCGAAGGCGCTCGTCCGCCCGGCCAGCACCTTCGCAGCCTCGAGGCGGCCGGTGTCGCCCTCGGGGGCCTTGAGGACGATCTCGCCGGCATCCTTCTCGCCGGCATCCTTGAGGACGACATTCCCGGAATGCGCGACGCATTCGGGGCCTAGGCCGACGACCGTGATGCCCTCCGGAGCGACCGCCGATCCCATGAAGGCGACGTCGTCGATCCGCACCGCGCCCTTGTCGCCCACCACGCACCTGATGCTGCGCCCCTCAGCCCCCTTCGTCGCGCCCAGGATCCTCCAGCTTGTGGAACCGTCGCCCGGCGATCGAAGCCCCACGGCATAGAGCTGGCCGCCCGGGGCCGCGCGCAACGTGGGCACCTTCTCCTTGACGTCCTTGACGACGCCCAACGCGCGCCGGTCGGTGAGATCCGCCCTGTAGTCGACGAGGTACCATCCCGGGCCCCCCTCCGCGTCTTCGTCCTCGCGCCACGCCAGGGTGGCGACGCGGTCGCCCCCGCCTCGCGCGACGGCGAGGGCGCCGAGGCGGCCCTCGACCGTCTTGCCGAGGCCCGGCAGTAACGCGAGGCGGTCCGTCCCGTCCCCGTCCCGCACGGCGGCCAGGCCCGACGCCTCGGTGAGCACCGCGGCCTGCAGCGGACAGGCGTCGCTCGCCTCGGCGAGGTTCATGGCGCGTCCGGAGGCCAGCATGGTCTGCAGGGCCCGGACGTCCGGCCGGGCGCCGCCCCGGCGGTAGACCGCCACCTGTGCCGCGCCCGTGCCCGAGGTCATCCCGGACGGATCGGTGCCGAAAGGCGTCAGCACCCAGTCGTCGCCGACCGCGAGGGTCGACACGTCGAGCTTCCAGGCCCGATTGGAGAAGAGCGGAACGTCGGGGCGGGAGAAGGCGGCCACGCCACCGGTCGCGTCGCTCTCCAGAGGGACGCCGGGGAGGCGCCTGGGCAGCCGGTCCCGCGCCGTCGCGATCACCGACACGGCCTCCACCATGTCCTGCGCCGTGCCCAGCCGCGCGAGGATCTGAGCGAGCCGGATCGAGTTATCGACCAGGTGCCCGCGCGCCGCGACTGCGCCCGTCAGGGGAAACCGCTTCAGGCGCTCGTCGAGGCGCTCGATGGACAGCCGGAGCGCCCCGGCCGCCTCGGTGGCCGAGCCCGTGGAGTTTCCGGCCGTCTCGCTCCAGCTCGTCTCCGCGAGGCTTGCGTAGCTCGCCGCGAGGTTGTCGTAGTCGACCGCGTCGGCGGCGCCCACCCGCCGCTTCTTCTCGATGTCGCTGATGACGCCGGTCGTTGCCTTGCGGGCGTCGTCGAACTGCCCGGTCTCCAGGTAGGTGTTCCCGAGCGCGGTCCGGATGGACGTGTCCGTCGGATTGAGCTTCAGCGCCTCCTGGAGGATCTTCTGGCGTTCGGCCGGCGTCGATCCGGATCCCGGCCCGTGGTAGGTGGTGGCTTGGCCGTACAGCGCCTTCGCGGCGCACGCCCGGACGTTCGGCCCCGACTGGCGGAGGTTGAGGTTTAGGACGTCGGGGCTCATCAGGTCGTCGTAGGCGTAGGGCCGCGCCGAGAGTTCGGACACCAGACGGTACGCCCGCGGCCCGCTGTCGATCTTGAACTTGACCGTGTAGGCGCCGACGCTGCAGACTCGCGGCTCGCCGTCGCACGACGTGCGGTTGATGCTGCTGTCGTTGAGCCCGATGACGCCGCGCGGCGTGCGACTGCCGGTGATGCCGGTGTCGCGCCAGAGCCCGTCATCCTTGTCCCCGTCCTTGGCATCGTCGCCCACGACCGGATCGTCGTCGACGGTGCCGACGGGCTTGCTGTCCTGCGGATGCCTGGGCTCGAACGGCTGGTCGGATCGCGCGACGGAGTAGGTGAACTTCAGCTGCGCGGCCGTGACCGGGTTGTTCCTGACGCGCTTCTCGTACCAGCAATTGATCCCGAACCAGTTGCACTTGCGCTCCTCGTAGATTTCCCTGTTGACGTTGGCCGCGTCGGACACGGTGAGCGTCGCCTTCTCCCACGCATACAGGTTGGGGATGGGCACGAGCGGCTGCGGTTCGCCCCAGGTCACGTTTACGGACGCGGTGTGCACCTGCCAGTCGGGGGCCGGCGGCTCGTCGCACCGGATCTCCTGGGCCTTCGCGGCCGCCGACAGGACGGTCAGGAGGCCGGCGAGCGCGGCGGACCGGAGCCGGCGCGGGGACGTCGCCCGGAGGCGGTGGGCGTGCGGTACGGCCATGCGGGGTTCCCGGGATCCTGCGGCGTCTCGGCGGGGCGGCATCGGACGGCTCCGGCTCAAGGTCGGCAGCCGTCGCGCGCTTTCCCGCACAGCGCGGGACAGAACTCGTAGGTGCTCCGGATGGTCTTCTCGCCGACCCGGACGTCCACCCCCTGGCCGGGCCCGAGCGTGTTGCGCGCGAGTGTCTTGGCGGCCTCGTAGGCGGGTCCGTAGCGCGAGGCCACGAGGTGCTCGACCTCGCGGCGCCGGGCCGTGGCGGTCGTCCGCGAGACGAGGGTCGCGGCGCCCAGGCAGCTGCGCATGAGTGCGGTCGCCTGCTCGCGCACGAGGGCCTCCGTCGCATGGGCGTCGAGGGATGCGAGGCACACGCGGGAGGCGAATCCGGCGGCCGCCTCGGTCGGGGGCTCCGCCTTGCAGTCGAGCGAGGCTGGCGCATCCTCCCTCCTGCCCGGATCGAGCCACGTCGCCTGTGCGGCGGCGTAGGCCGGCGCGTCGCCGATCAGTCTCAAGATCCCCTGGGGTATCTCGATCGTCCGGAGGTCGGCCCGCGCCCTGCCGGCGACCTGGACGACGGGACGCTTGAGCTGGTTCTCGATCTGCGGGTTGCCGTCCTGGCCCGCGAAGGCGGGGACCGGGCCCGAGCCGGGCGGCGGGAGATGGTACGCGTAGGCGAACCGGACGAACACGCCCGACCGGAGGTCGCGGGCCGGGGGATCGGCCTCCGGCCCGTCCGCGTCGCGGTCGATCCGCGCCGTGGTCGGCGAGCGGGTCGCGACGAGACGCCAGGCCGTGACCAGACCGTAGCCCTCGAAATGACGACGGGACGGGCGGGCGCCGGCGTTCCAGCGGCTGCCGAGCGCCTCGAGGTCGAAGATTCCGGGCCAGTCGAACGAGGTGGTCTCGCTCGGTGCCATGGCCTCGCGCACGAAGCCGGCCGGCTGGTGGACGAAGGCCACTCCGGGATGCAGGAGCTGGATGGCGTTGAGCCTCAACGGCTCGCGCGCGCCGTTCCCGTTCGCGGTCGGGCGGGCGAACGCGCCCAGCCGGACGTCGACGACGCGGACGTTCAGGAGGTGGGCCGGGATGTGGCCCTCGTCGGGATTCAGGCCGATCTCCGCGGAGAAGGTGTCGGCTCCCCGCTGCTCGATGCGCGGATCCCGCGCGAGCCAGTCGCGGAACCGTCGGCAATCCGACTGCGCCATGAGGGTGCACACGTCGATCATCGCCGTCTGCTGCACCTGGCCGAGCCGGCTCTGACCCGGGGTGCAGCCGATCCGGTCGCAGACGTCCGACACGAGCCGATGGAGCTGGCGCCAGTGGGTCACGACGCGGTCGATGTCCGTCCGCACCCGGTCCTCGGAGCGGTCCAGCCATTGGAAGAGGTGGATGTCGGTGTCGAGCGCCAGCCTGACGTTCTGGGGATCCTCCTCGACCAACCGGCGGATGGCGTCGCGGGTCGTGCCGCCCTGCGGACCCCACAGCGAGATCGAACGGTCGAGCAGGTCATATTCCTGGCGCAGGCGCTCGGCGAGGTAGAAGACGAGCGGCTGGCGGCGCTGGATCTGGGCCAGCCCGACCAGCGTCTGCGCCCCCGCCTTCTGGCCCGCCCGGGTCAGGGTGTCGTACTGCGCCACGGCGGCGGCTCGCTTGATCTCCGACAGCTCGCCGTCCAGGCGGTTGACCTCGACGGCCACGCGCGTCGCGTCGATCGTCGCGAGCAGCTGGATTTCGGTGCGGGTCAGCCGGACGGATTCCTCGGTCAGCTCGCGCATCTTGCGGCCGAGCTCGCGGGTCTCCTGCATGCCCTGGAACACCTTGATCGCCAGGCCCGTCACGGCCCCCGCCGGCGGGAACGCGGCATCGAGCGCCCGCAGGGCGATCTCGCGCTCCATCGCGCCCTCCTCGCCCCGCGCGCCGTCGATCCCGTCGCCGGCGGGCGGCGAGAGGGGCGCCGCACCCGGATCGGGCGCCTTGTCGAACCTGACCGCCGCTTCCCGGGCGGTGCCGATCTCCAGGGCCATGCGGGCACCCGCCTGCATCTCGACGAGGTTGCCAACAACCGTGCCCTTCCTGGCCCCGGCCTCGCAGGGCGCGCCCAGCTTCTCGCCGACCGTGGCGAGGGCCCCGTCCCAGACCTTCTTGGCGTTCGCGGCCTGGCCCCTAAGGTTCTCGACCTCGCGCTCCAGGGTGCCGAACGGGATCTGGCCGAAGATCTCGCGGGCGATGGTGTCCTGAAGTGCGCCTGTGCGGGCGAGCCTGTCGACGGCGGACTGGATGCGGTCCTGGACCTTCGCGGCCTCGACCTCGAAGCGCGTGAGCTGGTCGAGGGCTTGGTTGAACTCCGACCATTCGGCGACCGGGAACACGCTGTCGCCGACCGTGATCACGATGCGGTCGGTGCGGACCACGAGGCGCGGAGCGCCGATCTCCTCGATCCGGTCGACGAGTTCCTCCTGCGAGCCGATGCCGAAGCGCCTGCGCAGTTCGGCGAGCAGTTCCTGGCGATGCTGGCTCGGCATCCGCGCGATGAGCGAGCGCGGCCAGAGAGTCGCCACTACGCGGACGAGTTCCGTGCGAAGCCGGTCGGACGCGTCCGGCGGCAGCGGGATCTCGCCGCCGCGCCTGAGGAGGTCTTTCAGCCATGCCACCTGCCGGAGCGGCGACACCTCGGCGACGACGGACTTCAGGTAGCCGGGCAGCCGCGCATCGTAATCCGGCAGCTTGCGCAGTCCCTCCAGGATCCCGCCGCGGATCTTGTCGCTCAGGATTCCGGGTTCGCGCGCCTGTTCCAAGAGTGCCGCGATCGGCTTCTGCTGCTCGACCACCCGGCAGAACCCCCGGCGCAGCTCGGCGGCCTGGGCCGGAGCGACCTTGTCCAAAACCTTCGTCCCGATGCGCGTCAGGTTCTCGACCGTGGGCTGACGCAGGACGGCCTTGAAGGCGTCGACGTATTCCGGGGCCGTCACCACGATCTCACGGATCTCGCCGGCCTTCTTCACGTAACCCTCGACCTCTCGCTTGGCCTCCTGCACGCGCTGGACGTAGATCGCGGCGGATTCGCCGATGGCGCCGAAGGACGAGATGAGATCGGGGTCGGCGAGAAGCTCACCGGCCTTCGCGCCGACGTAGCTCTTGAACGCCTCCTCCACGGATCCCCCCTCGGCGACCTTCTGCAGTTCCGGAGGAACGCCAAGATAGTTCCCGATGGCGCTGACGAGCGCCTTGTTGATGCTCGCGCTCAGGGCGTCGATCTGCGCCGACAGCTTGGCCTGCTCGCCCTCGATCTGCTTCTGGCGTGCTTGCAGCAGGGTGACCTGCGCCGTCGCCGTCGCGACGCGCTGTTCCGCCTGACGCTTGAGCAGGTCGAGCTTGTCCGAACTCGGAAGCGACGCCCTGACCTCGCCTTCCGCCCCGGCCGCCTGGGCGCTCAGCTCCAGCGTCTTGATCGACTTGTCTTCGAGGCGCGCTTCGATGTCCCGGATCTCCTTGGCCAGACTTTCGAGTTGGCTGAGGAGGCTCGACATCGCTGCGAGGTGGATGGGCGGGATGGAGGGGACGCCCGTGATCGTCCCGCCCCAGAAGTCTTCGCCGATCGACAGCAACTCTGTCCTGAACTCGATGTCCTTGGCCAAGAGGGCGATCCGCTGGCGCGCCGGGCCTTCGGGATCCTGGTCCCCAGCCTCCAGCAGCGTGACATAGGCGTTGGCGTAGAGTGCGAAGACGGTCCTGCGGAACCCTTCGTCGCGCCTCGACGCGACGAGCCGCACGCGGCGGCAACGTCGCTCGAAGGCCTGGGCGAGGTTGGCGGGAACCCGCTTGTCCGGCAGATCCGTCAGCCGCGCGGCGACGCCGTCGCAGTCGATATCATTCGGCGCGGCCGCGGCTTGGAAGAACGGGGTCGTCCCGCCGCAGCCGTCGATCGGGTTGCCAGCGTCGCTGCGCGGAATGGCGGTCTGGCGGATGAACGACTCATCCGCGACGAGCTTGCATTGATAGACTAGTTCGACGGTCGCTTTCAGAAGATCCGCATTGCCAGTTGCCGATGCATCCTGGGCCGAAACGGGGCTCGCCTCGATGCCGAGGACGAGAAGGAAGCCCACAAGCGCGGAGATGCCGAGACGACGTGTACACGCGCCAGGATCCCGGCGTGGTTCACGACAATCCCGACCGTTCATGGATCATCCTCTGGCTATCCGTTGATAATTCGACGTTGTTCCGACCAAGCGCTCGGGAACATCGATTCGCCCACTCGACTGAATAATTTCCGATGGAGACGTTAGACAGGCCGACGATTGTATGTGTCGTCTACAAAGATCCTTAGCACTCCCACTTTGCGAATTTTTGCACTGCTCCGCACTATTGTTTGTTGTTGGATCTTGACCTGCTCTCGCGCTGCAAGGAAGTCAATCTTAAGGGCGGGCGCACCTCAGGTGGCTGCCACATATCGTGATTCGGCCCATAGGTACATTGACATGATGCCTTTGAACGGAGTCGTCAATCAGGTGCTCGCGTGATATGCTTTCAAGACAAAGAACTGGACACCTCCAAATAGCCCTGCTGCAGCGGTGGTGGCGACAGGGGACCGTCGGTTTGATGCTCCGGCAACGGGCAGCAGACAGTTTCACTGGCGCGGCCGGGTTCGGGTGGGATCCAGCCCTGACTCTCAAGCCGGCGTCAATTATGGGCCGTCGAAGCAGACCGCTCGGTTCATGTTGTAGCCCGATCTTTACGCTGGCTCGTACCAGCCCAATAGTGCGCACGACCAGGTTGTCGGCTCCTTCTGACAGGCGAACACGTGCTCGATGGCTGCGCGAACGGTTACCTTCCGGCCGTTGGCGCAGCCGACATTTCTCGGAATCAGCCCACCCGGCGGCTTCGCGCGGTGGATGCGGGATCGGAAGCCGTGACCTGGTGCAGTGACGCGGACGGAGAATTCACGCGTACGATGAGACGTGCGAGTCTGGGCGATGGCTCAGACGGTATGCGTGCTCCTCGATCCAACCGACGCGGCACGGTTGGCTGCGATCGCCAGCGACCTCTCCCGTCCGCTCAAGCACATCCAGCGCGCTCGCATCGTCCTGCTCTCAGCCGAGCGCTTGAGTGTCCCGGACGTCGCCCGGCGGACGGGCGTCAGCCGCCCGGCCGTGTGGCGCTGGCAGCGGCGCTACGCCGAGGCTGGCGTTGAAGGTCTGCTGCGCGACAAGACACTTCCACCCGGCACGCCGCCCCATTCGGCCGAGACGGTGGCCGAGGTGCTGGCGCTGACCCGCTCGGAGCCGTCGGGCGAGGTCACTCACTGGACCGGCCGGGCCGTGGCCCGCGCGGTCGGGATCTCGTTGCGCGCCGTGCAGCGGATCTGGGACGCGCACCGCCTCCAGCCGCACCGGGTGCGCACGTTCAAGCGCTCGCGCGATACTGCCTTCGCCGCCAAGGTCGAGGACGTGGTCGGCCTCTACATGGCCCCACCCGCCCACGCGGTGGTGCTGTCCATCGACGAGAAGAGCCAGATCCAGGCGCTGGAGCGGACCCGCCCCGACCGTCCACTCGCCCCCGGCCAGCCCGCCGCCCAGACCCACGACTATACCCGGCACGGCACCACGACGCTGTTTGCCGCCCTCGACGTCCTGGCGGGCACCGTGCTCGGCCGCTGCATGCAGCGCCACCGCAACAGTGAGTTCATCCGGTTCCTGAACGCCGTCGAGGCTGCAGTCCCGTCCGGCAAGGCGATCCACGCGATCCTCGACAACGTCGCCACCCACAAACATCCGAAGGTGCGCGCTTGGCTGGCTCGCCACCCGCGCTGGACCTTCCACTTCACCCCGACCTCGACCTCGTGGCTCAACGCCGTCGGGGGCTTCTTCTCAACGCTGACCCGTCGTCGGCTGCGGCGAGGCTCCTTCACCGACGTCGTCGACCTGCAGGCGGCGATCAACCCCTACATCGCCGAGCACAACCGACGCGCCAGACCTTTCGTCTGGACCAAACCCGCCACCGACATCATCGCAGCCGTCAGCCGATCCCCTGAATCATCCGTCTGAGTCACTGCACTAGCAAGTACGCCTCGTTTTGCTTCGAGCGGCTGCCGTGTGCGGGAAAGATTCTGCTAAAGCGATAGCCAAATAAGTCCGAACAAACGTACTTCGAGTTTTTCGATAACATCGGCGCTGAGCGACCGTCCACGGCGGGTTTCCGTTGCGGTCGACACAATTAGACGCGCGAGGGGTGGAAGGATCGAACCGCCGTTGCGATCGCTCTTCCGTGGTTGCAGCGGGGGTTCCAGTCACGCGGCGGCACGTCGTTCGATGAGTTTCGCGAGGATTCGATCGGAGTGCGCGAACCGACTCTCCGACGTTATGGATTTCTTCGCTTCGAACGACGTGCATTCTTGTGCAGCCGTTTAAAATCTTTTCGAGCGCCGCTACAACTGGAATCCACGGCTTCTAAGCGGCAGGTCGCAGGTTCGAGCCCTGCCGGGGTCGCCAGCAAGATCGATCGTCGTGCAAGGGCTCTGGCTCGGAAAGCCCCGTCCCCCGCTCCGGTCGCACACGCGCGTCTGGAACCGCGCTGCCGCCGACCTTGAACGGCTACCGCACGATCCGCACCGCCGGTTCCAGCACGTAGGGCGAGCCGGGCAGGTGCGCGCCGTCGCCCTCGCGCCGCACGCTGATCGCGTAGCCGCGCCGCGGCGACAGCAGCCCCGCCGGAAGATCCAGCGCGAAGCCGCAGCGCCCCAGCCCGAAGCCCTCGATCGCCAGATCCTCGCGGAACAGGTCCGCCCGGCACCGCCCCAGCACCCGCCGCTCGATCGCCACGAGCAGCGGCACCGGCTGGTCCGGCGCGTCGCTCTCCCACGCCCATCCGACGATCCGCCGGTGGCTGAGCAGGTCGATGCTGCCGCGCAGCGCCATCCGACGGTCAGGCGGCCAGCAGCGGCGTCCAGACCCCCGTTGCGTCCAGCGCCATCGCGCAGACCCGCAGGCCGTCGACCGAGCGGCGCACCTCGACGGTGTGTGCCTCGCCGAGCGTCAGGGGCTCGCCGAGCGTCAGGGGCTCGTCGAGATTCACGTCGAAGCCGTGGCAGCCGTCACCGATGCCCGCCGCCGCGATGTCGGCGCGGTACTCCTCGGCCAGCGTCATCGCCACGACCGCACCGTCCACCACGATGTCGAGGCAGACCGGTCCGTCCGGGTGCGCGGCGTCCTGCGCCCAGCCGGCCACGCGGCGGCCGTCGCACCGGTCCATCCACGCCCGCACGGTGCCGAAGCGCGGCGGCTCGATCGACAGGCCGGCGCGCAGGATCAGGCGCTCGCGCAGGGCGTTCAGTTCGGGGCCGTGCTCGGTCCGCGGGGCGTAGGGCGCAGGCGCGGTGATCGGGTCGGGGCGGTGGGTGCCCTCGAAGCCCGCGCGCACGCCCGGTGCGGCCAGGAAGCTCTCGGCGGGGGCGTTCTCGGCGAGCAGCATGTCGTGGCTGTCGAGTTCGACGTGCCAGTAGGTGAGGTCGGCCACCGCCTCGCCGCGGGTGATGCTCGTGCCGTTGACGAGGTGCCCCGCGGCCACCAGCAGGCCATCGAGCCACAGGCAGTGGTCGGGCGAGACCAGCAGGTCGCGGGCGGGCACGCCGTCGGCCAGCGCGCCGGCCCGGACGCGCACGGGATGGTCGGCCTGGGGGGCGGAGAGGCCGGGATAGCTGCGGCTGCCGATCCAGCGGATGGGGCAGGGCCTGCCGGACGCGGTCAAGGCAAGGTCGCCCACGCGCAATCGCTCGACGGGCACGTCTGTGACGGTCCGACCGCGCAAGGTGCGGATGTGCGTGCCGGTCACGTAGCAGGGGGCGGGTATCGGCTCATTCACGCGCAAGTTGTCGAGCGCGAATTGGCGCCCATTCGCTTGAATGGTCGGCGTGATCGTGACGTTGTCGATGCCGGACCAATTGAACGTTTCAAGGGTCGGAGTTCGATTGTTAACCGTAATGGTAGAGCTGTAAATTTGCGCTCCATTGAGCGAGCCGGTAACGGTATAGCTTTGAGTTGGCTGGATCGCCGATGTCAGGAAAAAGCTGTTCAACGTGAAGGGAGCAGCCGAAGAAAAACTCGCCGATGTCCCAAATCCGTTGTAAGCAATGTTGTTGGGACTGACGACGCCGTTGGGATAACTGTCGCTCCCGATGACGCCGTTATATGCGTAGAAATTATTCCAATTGAGTCCTTGATACCCGTTTGAAATCGGATTTCTCGTATCGCTGGCGCGATCGTCGAAGTTGACAAGCGTCACAGCACGCCCCCAATTTCTATAAGTCTGCCGCTGAATTTATTCGTCGATCGGGTTCATGGTCCGCCCCGTGCCCGCTGCCCCCACCGCCCGCAGGCCGACGACCGGCTGCCCTGACGCTTCAATGGGACCGTCGTCTGTGCGCCGCGGCGAGTCGAGGGCGGGTGTCGCGACTTGATCGTCAGCGGACAGTTCAATGCAAGACGAGAATACTGTTTGTTCGCGACTGTGCTGTTCGAGCGACAGATTTCATGGTTGTATTGTATTTTTGTACAATCAAGACGAGCAGCGCACGCGATCGATGGTGGCGGTGGTCTGATCCGACGTGGTCAAGATCGCCCGCACCTGTCGGCGGTGCCCAGGCCTGGGGATGCCGGGCAGCAGGGCGTCGATCCGCCCGTGCAGCGCGAGCCAACGTCGCAGTGGGGCCGCAAGCGCGTCTCGCGCAGAGCCGGCGGTCCGGATCGTGCGGTCGCGCGGCGGGCCGGCCGCCGCGCTGAGCGGCACGATGCCCGGACTGCGATCTCGAATGCTCACCGGAGCCCTCGACCGCACCAATGCAATATACGGCGAAATATTCTCGCAAAGCCAAGTTCATACACCGTCCCCTGCACGACGGGCACAAGTGTCTACAACGCAGAAGGTCGGCACGTCGCCCTCCCGCGCCGCACAGGCGGACCCGGCCCCTCATGCCAGCGATACGGGAGAACTCATCATGGCTCAGCGCCCGACGACCGTTCGGATCGCCACCCCGATCCTTCTTGCCGCCTGCTGGGCCATGCCAGCACTTGCGGAACCCGCGACCGCTCGGCCGAAGATGCTCGTTCATGGCAACTATTGCGGGCTCGGGAACAACGCCCCGCTGCTGCCGATCGACGCCCTCGATGCAGCGTGCGCCCGCCACGATGACTGCACACCCGACAACGACCTGCCGACGAAGGCCTGCAATCTCCGGCTTGAACGAGAGGCGGCCGCCATCGCGAACGACCCGCGGCAGCCCGGTGATGTGCGCACGATGGCCGGCTTCGTCGCCTCCTTCGCCTCGACCAATCCGTCGAGGACGCTTCAGGAAACGGCGTTCGTGAGCACGCGGCCCGATACGGCGCGGACCAGGTTCACGACGTTGCGGTGAGAGCGCCGCCGAAACGGGCCATTCCGGGCTCGAAGATGTATCGCGAGCGCCTGACAGAACCGTCTGGTTTGGTTGAGGGTGATGAGGCCGGCTGCGAGGCCGGCAAAGGCCTCGGAGATGTCGGCGCGGCGCTCGGAGCGGATGGACAGACGGCGGAAGCGGTTGAACACGGTATCAGCGGAACGGCAGCGAGCGCCAAGGTCTCAGATGGAACGTCCACGCAAGCGACAGATGAGGATGGCCGAGGTCGCTGCGCGTGCCGGGGTCTCGACCATGACCGTCTCGCGGGCGCTCAAGAGCGACGGCTTGGTCTCCCAGGAGACGCGTCAGCGCATTCTCGATGTCGTCGATGAGCTCGGCTACGTGCTCGACCTCTCGGCGGGGGCGCTGTCGTCGAAGCGGACCGGGTTCGTCGCGGCGCTCGTGCCCTCCATCAACAACTCCAACTTCTCCGACACGGTGCGCGGCATCACCGAATCCGTCGAGGTCCACGGCCTGCAGGTCTTGCTCGGATACACCGATTACGACATCGAGAAGGAGGAGCGGCTCGTCCGCGCGATGCTGTCGCGGCGGCCGGACGGGATGATCGTCACCGGCGGACGGCATACCGAGAAGGCGCGCCGGATGCTGGCTTCGGCCGGGATCCCGGTCGTGGAAACCTGGGATCTGCCCTCGGAGCCGATCGACAACGTGGTGGGCTTCTCCAATGCCGAGGCCGCCCGCGCACTCGTCCACAGGCTCTACGAGAAGGGATACCGCCGTATCGCCTTCGTCGGAGGCACGACCAACCGCGACACCCGCGGCGCCGATCGCGGATGCGGCTATCAGCGTGCCGTCGAGGAGTTGGGATTGCCCGCCGGTCGTACGATCTCGTTCGGAAAGCCGCCGATCTCGATGGAACAGGGGGCGCAGGCGATCGTCCATCTCGTCGAGCGGTGGCCCGATGTCGACGCCGCGGTCTGCGTCTCCGACCTCTCGGCTTTCGGCGCGATCATGGAATGTCACCGGCGCGGCTGGGCGGTGCCGGGGCGCATCGCGATCGCCGGCTTCGGGGATTTCGAGATCTCGCACTGCTCCTGGCCCCGGATCACGACGGTCGCGGTCGATTGCCGCGCGATCGGAGCCGAGGCCGGCCGCGTGGTGCTGCGCGCGATCGAGAGCGCACGCGGTGCGCGGTCGAGCGGGTCGGAGAGGATCGTCGTGCCGTTCCAGGTCATCGAGCGCGACAGCACATGACCGCGTCGAGGTGACTTGACACGTCGTGGGAGGGCCGCGATGTTATCGATAACAGAGAAGCGTGCCGGGGGCGTGCTTCGCGGCATGGACGCGCGACATGGCGCCCGAGTCGGTGACGGGGCGCCTCGCTGTTTCCGCGGGGCCGTACCGCATACGCTCGTCCGGGCCGACGACGTCGCGTTGCCGACCGGCTGAACCTCGGACCGAGCGGGCATGAGCACCTACGACATCATCGATCCGCGTTTCGGCGCCCTCGTCATCGGCCACGCCAAGCTGGAGCGGCTCTGGACCGGCAGCCGCTGGGCCGAGGGCCCGGTCTACGTGCCTGCGGCGAAGGCGCTGGTGTGGTCGGACATCCCGAACGACCGGCTGCTGCGCTGTGACGAGACGGACGGCTCCGTCTCGGTGTTCGAGCACCCCTGCGGCTACCAGAACGGCCACACGCTCGACGCGCAGGGCCGCGTGATCGCCTGCGAGCACGGCGGTCGGCGGATCTCGCGGCTCGAACACGACGGGCGCTGGATCGGCCTCGTCGACCGCGTCGACGGCCGGCGCTTCAACTCGCCCAACGATGTCGTGGTGAAATCGGACGGGACGATCTGGTTCTCGGACCCGACCTACGGCATCGACAGCGACTACGAGGGGCACGCCGCGCCGAGCGAGATCGGCGCGAGCCACGTCTATCGCTTCGATCCGGACTCGGGATCCGTGGCGGCCGTGGTCACCGACATGGTGCGCCCCAACGGGCTCGCCTTCTCGCCCGACGAGCGCATCCTCTACGTCGCGGAGACCGGCGCGACGCACGTGCCGGGACTGCCGGCCGTGATTCGCGCCTACGCCGTGGCGCGGACCGGCGCGACCGCCGCCGACGGGCGCGTGTTCGCGACGTCGCCGGCCGGGCTGTTCGATGGCTTCCGGGTCGATCGCAGCGGCAACATCTGGGCTTCCACGGCGGATGCCGTGGCCGTCTTCGCCCCCGACGGCACGCTCATCGGGCGGATTCCGGTCCCCGAGATCGTCTCCAACCTGACCTTCGGCGGACCGAAGCGCAACCGGCTCTACATCACGGCGCAGACCTCGCTCTACGCGATCTTCGTCAACGCTCGCGGTCCGACCTGAGAGGCGCGGAGCGTCCCGGCCGCCCGGGAGCAACGACGGTGGCGGCACGCCAGTCGCTCCGGCCGCTCTCGCCGCATCACGGGCTCGTCCGTGTCCAGAGCATCGTCCCGAAAGGTGGTCACCGGCTTTCGGAAAAGATGATGCAAACACAAGGGGCTAGAGCCTCGTCCTAGATCCGATATCCAGGACGAGGCGCTGGAACGGGCACGGGCCTCCGGCGGCTGACCGGCCCGCGCGCCGGCGCCAACGAGGCCCGTCCGCGCCGCGCGGAGCGAGGCTCGACGCGCGTCTCAGAGCGAGGCCGTGATGCCGCCATCGACGTAGAGCACGTGGCCGTTCACGAAACTGGAGGCGTTCGAGGCGAGGAAGACGCAGGCGCCGACGAGTTCCTCGACCTTCCCCCAGCGGCCCGCCGGCGTGCGCTTCTCCAGCCAGGCGGAGAAGGCGGCATCGGCGACGAGGGCGGCGTTGAGCGGGGTCTCGAAGTATCCGGGCGCGATCGCGTTGACCTGCAACCCGTGCTGCGCCCAATCGGTCGCCATGCCCTTCGTCAGGTTGCCGACGGCCCCCTTGGTCGCCGTATAGGGCGCGATGCCGGGGCGTGCGAGGGCGGTCTGCACGCTGGCGATATTGATGATCTTGCCCGACTTGCGCGCGATCATGTGGCGTGCGCAGGCCTGTCCGACGTTGAAGACCGAAGCGATATTCGTCTGCAACAGGCGCTGGAAGGCGTCTTCCGGGAAGTCCTCGAGCGGCCCGCGGAACTGCATGCCGGCATTGTTCACGAGGATGTCGATCGGCCCGATCCGCGCCTCGAAGCCGTCGATCGCGGCGCGCGCGGCGGCGTGGTCGGCCGCATCGAACGCGAGGCGGTGTGCGCCGGGAATCTCCGCGGCCGCGATCTCGAGCTTGGATCGGTCGCGGCCATTCAGGACGACCCCGGCACCCGCCCCGGCCAGACCGCGCGCCAGCGCCAGCCCGATCCCCTGCGAGGAGCCGGTGACGAGCGCGCGGCGCCCCGAGAGATCGAACAGCGATAGGGTCACGCGCCTGCCCGCCAGATGTGAGTCGACAGCTTGTGAGAGACCTCTATGTTATCGATAACAACAATGTCAAGGACGGGCCGCGGGCGCCGGGCGGGCGGCGCCGTCGACCGGGCGCGAGGCGAAGGGGGGATCTGCCGCATGACCGAGCCCGACATCCTGCAATGGGGCCCTTATCCCGACCGGGATCGAGGGCCGCTCGTAGCGGCCTTCACCGTGCCCCGGCTCCACGCGTCCCCCGACCGGGAGGCGGTGCCGGCCGCCGTCGCGGCACATTTCGCCGGCGCGTCCCTGCCGACACCCGTCATCTGAGAGGAATCCACCGATGAGATCGATCGTCATCCACGCGGCGCGGGACCTGCGCATCGAGGAACGCGAGGTCGAGGCGCTGTCGCCGAGCCAAGTGCGCCTGAGGCTCGCATCCGGCGGCATCTGCGGCTCGGACCTGCACTACTTCAACCACGGCGGCTTCGGCACGGTGCGCCTGAGGGAACCGATGATCCTCGGCCACGAGGTATCCGCGCGCGTCGAGGAACTCGGGTCGGAGGTGACCGGGCTCACGGTCGGCCAGCTCGTGGCCGTCTCCCCCTCGCGGCCGTGCCGGCACTGCCGCTACTGCCTCGAAGGGCTGCCGAACCAGTGCCTGAACATGCGCTATTACGGCTCGGCGATGCCGTTCCCCCATATCCAGGGGGCGTTCCGCGAGGTGCTGGTGGCCGAGGCCGTCCAGTGCACGCCGGCCGACGGCCTCTCGGCGGGCGAGGCCGCCATGGCCGAGCCGCTCTCGGTGGCGCTGCATGCCACGAAGCGGGCCGGCGACCTCCTGGGCAAGACCGTGCTGGTGACCGGGTGCGGGCCGATCGGGCTCTTGTCGATCCTCGCGGCGCGGCGGGCCGGAGCGCGCGAGATCGTGGCCGTCGACCTCACCCGCTTCGCCCTCGACATCGCGCGCAGGGTCGGGGCCGACAGGGTGCTGGACCTCAAGGATGCGCCGGACGCGCTGGCCGCCTTCTCAGCGGACAAGGGCACGTTCGACATCCTGTACGAGTGCTCCGGAGCGGCCAGCGCCCTCGCCGCCGGCATCGGGGCGCTGCGGCCGCGCGGCGTGATCCTGCAACTGGGTCTGGGCGGCGACATGGCCCTGCCGATGATGGCGATCACGGCCAAGGAACTGGATCTGCGCGGCTCGTTCCGCTTCCACGCGGAGTTCCCCGTCGCGGTCGACCTCATGCGCGCCGGGCTCGTGGACGTGACGCCCCTGATCACGCATCAGGTCCCCCTGGAGGAGGCGGAGCGCGGCTTCCTCCTGGCGAACGACCGCGGCCGGGCGATGAAGGTCCAGATCGCCTTCGCCTGAGGGCGGCCGGTCCGCCCGCTCATCCCTCCCGGCCCGGCCCGCGCCGCGTGACCCTCCAGCCGATGGGCGCGATCCGGTTGCCGGGCAAGGAGGGGTCGGGCCCCCAGATGGCCTGATAGGTGTCGAGGCACATGCCGCGCCTCTGCATGGCGAGGAAGGCCGCGATCAGCGCGATCCACCAGGCCCCGATGACCAGAGGCATCCACCGCGGCGCGTCGGCCAGCACCAGACCGAGCGCGGTGGCGATCAGCGCGAGGGGCATGCACAGCCAGCCCAGCCCCTTGTGGGCGCGCTCGAACAGGATCCGGCGGCGCGTCATGTCGAAATGATCGCCGGCGAACACGGCCACCGTCGGACCGCCCTTAGTGCCGCGCAGCCAGCCGCCGACGAGCTGCACGCCGCCGAGGCCGAGCAGCAGCCAGCCGAGCAGGCGATGGGCCGTCGCCACCGGCCCGTCCGGCATGCCGGGCCCGTCGAGCAGCACGAGGCCGGCGGCGAGCAGCGCCAGCGCGACGCCCGCCTGCTGAAGGTAGAGATGGCAACGCCACCAGAACGTGTTGTCGAGCTGGTCGGGCCACTTCTGCCGCGGCGTGACCTTGAAGAACCGCGCGACCAGGATGCCCAGGGGCAGGAGGATGCTCCAGCTCAGCACCATCAACCGGCCATGCCACGCCACGGTCGGTGCGACGAGGTGCTCCGCCTGACCGGAGAGCGGGGTCGATAGCCAATCCCGCACCATGTCCCAGGGCATGTTCGCGTCTCCTCCGGGGGCGAAGGGCGGTGCGCGCCACCCTCTTCTCGCTGCGACCGGCGGTCCCTGACGGTTCCGGTGCCTCCGGGGACGTCGCGGAAGGAGTCCGATCGATCGTGGCCCGACCGGAGCGCCGCGGCGCCCTGGCCAACGCACGCTCGCGATGATATCGATAACAGAAGCGGATTTCAATTCCCGCACGGCCGCCCATGCCGCGCCCGACGAACGAGACGGGAGAACGCCGATCCCATGACCGCCTCAGCCGGAATGACAGCGCTCGAGCAGATCGATTCGCGGCCGCTCACGAAGCGCCAGAAAAGCCTGATCCTGCTCGTTATTGCCGGGAATATCTCGGAGTTCTTCGATATCTTCATCATCGGCTTCGCAGTTTCCAGCCTGCTGAAGGATCCGTCCTGGCATTTGCAGGGCTACGAAGCGGGCCTGATCATCGCGATGTCCGGCCTGGGCACCGTGATCGGCGCGGTCCTATGGGGCCGGCTGGCGGACAAGATCGGGAGGCGGGCGTCCTTCTTCTGGTGCGTCCTGCTATTCACCCTGTTCACGCTGGCCGCGGTCTTCACGCCGGACGACGGCTGGGTGATGCTGGCGGCGCTCAGGGTCGTCGTCGGCATCGGCGTCGGCGGCCTGAACATCACCTCGATCCCCTACATTCAGGAATTCGTCCCCGCCAAGCAGCGCGGCTTCCTCTCGGGGCTGGCCTCGGTCTTCATTCCGCTCGGCCTCCTGCTCGGCTCGCTGGCCCAACTGGCCGTGGGGGCGAACTGGCGTCTGCTGATCGCGCTCGGCGCGCTGCCGATCGTGCTCCTGCTCTGGCTGCGCAGGGTTCCCGAATCGCCCCGCTTCCTCCAGTCCCAGGGTCGCACGGACGAGGCGCGGGCCGCCCTGGCCTGGGCCCTCGAGATGCCGGTGGACCAAGTGGGCCGCCTGCCCGCGGTCGAGACCCGGAAGACCGCGTCCTACGGGTTGATCTTCGGGCAGTACCGGAAGCCGCTCGCGATCATCACCGTGGGATCGTTCTGCTTCATCCTCGGCTCCTCCGTCGTCCAGGGGTGGGGGCAGTCGATCCTGGGGTCCGGCTTCGCGTTCTCGCCGAGCATGGTGGGATGGCTGTTCATCCTGGTCTCGCTCGGCGATCTCCTGGGCCGGCTGGCTTCGGCCTGGCTGGCGGACGTCATCGGTCGGCGCTGGACCCTGTTCGGCTTCAGCCTCCTCGGAGCCGGCGGACTTCTCCTCGCCGCGGTCTCGTCCGGGATGGCCGGAACCGGCCAACTCGACCTGACGGCCGGCGGGTGGCTCTTCTTCGGCGGCATCCTGATCGCCATGACGTTCGGCGACGGGGCATTCGGCATTCTCAACGCCTTCGGTGCCGAGCAATTCCCCAACCATGTGCGGCCGACCGGGCTGGGCCTCGGCTACGGCTTGGGGGCCAGCGCGAAAGTGTTCGGGCCCGCACTGCTCGGGGCACTGTTTGGGACCGTGGTGTCCCTCGACGTCATTCCGCTGGCGTTCAGCGTCTTCGCAGCACTCCTCGTGCTGGGCGGCATCACCTACCTTTTCGCGAAGGAAACACGCGGCCTTTCTCTCGATTCGGTCGGCTGAGCGTGCTGTCGTCGTCTGGCGGAGTACCCTCTCCGCCATGTCTGTGGATCGGCATTGAAGGATAACCCTTCCCACGTTTTCGCTTCCGTGAGTGTGGCTTGCCCGTAATCCGCTTCGCGGCGCGGTCGCGATCGGCGCCGATCATGCCCCGTCGGGAGTCGAGCTTTTCCCGTCACGTCAAGGATTTGGCAGTCCTCGCACGAAAGACGTCATCGTACTGGGGACAGGGTTTGACCCCGATCCACGGTCGTTTCGGTTCGAACGCAGATCGGACTCTTGAACCGCTTGCGGTTTGCGAGCTCCACGATTGCCATCTTCTCATCACCTGCCGGAGAGCCCGAGCGGCGTAGGCACCGGCATGCCGCGAGGAAACAGGACGGCATCGTCCATCCTCGTCGAGGCATGATGCGATCGGCGGAAAAGCCCGATTCTTCTCACAGTCCGGCTCAAAATTTGAGATCCGATTGCGCTGGCGGCAGGCATATTTCAGCGCTTTCCTGGGATAGAATAGGCGACCGACAACAAATACAGGTTGAATTTTTCGATTATTTGGCGCAAAATAATCTGCTTACTGTGGCGAAGATGCCGGAACAATACTTGTATGGAGGCGTTCGGCTTGACGGCTAAGGAGTTTTCACGATGAAGTTTACCGTTATGGCTGGCTTGGCTGTGTTCGCGCTCGCGACGAGCTTGAGCGGCTCTGCCGCTGAGGCGAAGGGCTGCCTGAAGGGAGCCGTGGTTGGTGGCGTTGCCGGCAAGCTGGCTGGCCACGGCAAGGCTGGTGCCGCAGCAGGTTGCGTCATCGGCCATCACCGAGCAAAAAAGAAGGGTTAGAGAGGCAGCATAGGGAGCGGATCGCGGCCGAACAGGGTCGCCATCACTTAACGCGCCGCCGGTTCGGTCCTGCACGCTGGCCGGGTGCACCAGGGCGTGCATCACGGGACCGTGCGCGTCGACGAGGACGTGACGCGTCTTGCCCCGGATCGTCTTGCCCGCGTCGTAGCCCGACGGGTCGATCGCTGCCCCTCCGTTTTCCGCGCCCTTGACGCCCCGGCTGTCGAGGATGGCGGCCGTCGGACTGAGTTCCCGCCCGGCCGCTCCCGGCAGGTCATGAACGGCGTGTGGTGGATCCGCGCCAGCGTACCGTCGTAGTCCCATCGGTCGAGGTCGCCGTGCCCGGTCGCGCGCGGCGGCCGATCCGTGGGAACGCGCGTGCGCAGGGCCGCGATGCCCTCGTCCTCAGTTCCAGCACTTTATGTCAGGGCCCAAGTTGGGACGCACGGGTTAGCTGTCCGAAAAGAACAGCTCAATCAAATCACTAAGCGTATGGATTGGCGGGAGCTATGGGGATTTTGGGTGACGGGGGGCGTCAGGCGGCGCGGTTATTGGGGCGCGCGAAGACCTCGGTCCCATCGCGGAAGATGACGCCAGCGACGACCTTGGGCACCTGATTTTCGCCTTGTCAGCCGCCGCCAGGTTTTCGACGCCGCCATTACGAGCTTGAACACCATCAGTTTGGCGGTCGTGGGCGAGAGCGCGCCCTTGGTCCGCACCGTGCGGTGCCGGACGGTCGCGAACACGCTCTCGATCGGGTTGGTGGTCCGAAGGTGGTCCCAGTGCTCGGCGGGGAAGTCGTAGGATGTAGGCCGAGGCGGTGCGCTGGTCCTTGGGTGCCGCGGGGCGCGTGCCGCGCTTGGCCCAGCGCCGGGTGATCGTATTCTTCTGGCCGACGCGGGCCCTCATCCTGAGGCTCTCGAAGGTCGTCGGCAAACCAGGTCTCTATTGGCTTGCCGCCGACGGCCCGCGCGATCTCCGCCAGGCGGGCGGGGAAGCTTTTTTTAGAACCGGGATGGCGTCCGGATCCTGGGCGTGATGGCGCGGGCGGGCCGAGAGCTTCCGATAGCCCATGGTCCGCAGGACCCGGCTCAGCGTCTGCTCGGACACCGAGACGCCGTGATCCTCGAACAGGATCTGGGCGAGATCGACCAGCCGCCAGCGCACCACCCCGTGGGCGGCCGGCACCGGACCCTGCTCGACCAAGGCACGCAGCACCTCCCGCTGCTCGGCGCTCAGACGTGGGCGGGCCCCGGGCGCCTTGCCGCCGATCAGCCCGTCCGGACCGTGCGCGTTGAACACCAGGACGAAAGTCCCGCACCGTCTGAAGCCCGACCCCTCCCAGCAGGGCAGCCTCCATGCCTGAGCCGCCCGCATAGATCGCCGACAGGGCCAGCAGGCGCCGCGTCTGGGCGGGATCGCGCGAACCCTTCGCAAGGGCGCGTAACGCCTCGGCGTCAAAGTCCGACCGCAACGGCACAGGAGCGGCCATCTCATCCTCCTCAGGCTCCAAACCCGAAGACAGAATTACCCCTCAGCCGCCGATGCTACCCGTGAGTCTCACTTAGCGAGGGCTGTGAGGTGCCCGCGTCAGCGGGCCTCGAAGGAGGGCTCCAGGGATCGCGCGGCCGGCTGGAGGGCTCCTTCGAGGCCTCCGCTTCGCTCCGGCACCTCAGCGACTGTGTTGGCTGTCAAGCGGGTTGCCATGGTTTCTGGTCCCGGATCATGGCGTTGAGGATGGAGAGGAGCTTGTGGGCGACGGCGACGACGGCGACGATCTTGGGCTTGCCGGCGGCCACGAGCCGGTCGCGGAACCGCTTGAGCACGGGGTTGTGCCGGCAGGCGGTGAGGGCTGCCAGGAACAGGGCCGTGCGCACGCTCTTGCGCCCGCCCGACACCATGGCGCGGCCCTTCCCCTTGCCGGACTCGCGCACGAACGGGGCGAGGCCGGCCAGCGCGGCGATCTGCTTGGTCTTGAGCCGGCCGAGTTCGGGCAGCTCGGCCAGGAGCGTGCGCGCCGTGACCGGCCCGACCCCCGGCACCGAGGCGAGCAGGTCCTCGGTGGCGCGCCAGGCCGGCGAGCCGCGCACGCCCGTGTCGATCTCGGCGTCGATCGCGGCGAGTTCCTTCTCCAGCGCCTTGATCAGCCGGGCGATGCTCCTGGCGATCCGCGCCGCCTCGGTGCGCGGGGCCCGGTTCTTCTCGGACGCCAGCATCTCGACGATCTGACGGCGCCGGGCGACCAGATCCGCCAGCATCCGCGTGGCCGCATCCGGCAGCGGCCGCACCGCCGGCTGCGTGGCGGCCGCGAACCGGGCGATCACGGCCGCGTCGATCGGATCCGACTTGGCCCGCTGGCCCAACGCCTTGGCGAAGTGCCGGACCTGGGCCGGATTGACCACCACCAGCGGCAGACCCGCGCCCGCCAGGGCTGCCGCCGCCACCTGCTCGAAGCCGCCGGTCGCCTCGATCGCCACCAGATCCGGCCCCAGCGCCTGCAGGCGCGTCACCAGATCGTTCAGGCCCGTGCCGTCGCGGGCAACCGCGAAGGCCTGACCCTGCGGCAGGACATGCACGTCCAGCCGCGCCTTGCACACGTCGATGCCGACACACACCAGCGCCATTCCGCCCCACCCTTGCGCAACCGGGCTCTTGCGGCCCGAGCGACTGTCCGGGGTCGTGGAATGGGCGGGCAGGCTCCCAAGCTGAGGTGCGGGCTTCAATGCCCCAGGATGAGCCGGGGTCCTGCCCGCCGCCGCAGATCCGACCTTACCA